>JBJDXJ010000047.1:0-30573 GCA_051866635.1 Clostridia bacterium
GGGTTATACCCGAAAATGAAATACCACCCGCTATTGCGGGTGGATATTTATTGTTTTACCATTTAAAAGGTAAGGAGCAGCTTAAAACAGTATAATCATATGTCTTTCAAACAAAAAAGCTAACTGATTTTACGTCAGCTAGCTTTCTTTAGTGCCGAATAATTTCGTACACATTTCATTATTGTGTTTACTATAACAATGCCTAAAAGTATTGCTCCGATTGTTTTGCCCATAATGATAAAATAACGAAGAGCATCTCTAAATTCGCCACGGAAAAAAGCATTTATTGTGTAATAAAGGAAGGAGCCGGGAACAAGGGGCAGAATTGTTGGTGTAAGGAAAACCGTTACAGGGGCTTTTATTGTTTTTGCCAAAAATTCCGAAGCAAAAGCGGCAAAGATTGATGCAGTAAGATTTGCAATAAAATCATCAAAACCGAAATGGATAAAAATGAGATAAACTGTATAGCAAAGTGCCGTTGACACTGCGATTATGGGAATACGGTCAAAACGAAGCCTTAACATAAGGGAAAAGCCTATTGTACCCATAACGGCGGCTATTACAAGAATAATATTTTCTACCATGATAACACCCCCGTCAAAATCATTGCAAACCAAAAGCCTAATGCAATGGCGAGAGCCGTTAAAAGTGCCTCACAAAAACGGAGGAACCCTGCCATTGTATCGCCGTTCATCATATCCTTGACTGCGTTGGTAAGCATAAGACCGGGTATAAGAAGCATAATGTCACCAATCATAATTTTGTCTAAGTTTGCACCAATCCCCAAGGCGGAGGCATAGAAAGCCGCAACCCCGGCAAAAAGGGAGGATATGAAATTATAGAACATACCGTTAATTGAAAGGCGGGTGAAAATGCGTTCAATTAAGAAAATCGGCACGGCAATCAATGCGGCAAAGGTTGCATCCAAAAGTGAACCACGGAACATAAGACAAAAGCCGCCTGACGTAAATATAAAGCCCAGCATCCTCAGTCGTTTTGAAAAATGGCTGTGTTTTAATATTTCGTCCAAAGCAGTCTGGAAATCCTCTGCTGAAGGGGTGCTTTTACAAACTGTGCGTGACAGAGCGTTTAACTCCTCTAACCTGTAAAAGTTAAACACATAGCTTATTATACGCCTTGATTGAGAAAAGCGTTTGTCCTCTTTATCTTTGACGGTTACAAGAATAAGGCTTGTAATTGAAAAAATTTCTGCATCATGAAGTCCATAAGCGGTACAAATACGGGAAATGGTGTCTTCCACACGGTTTACCTCAGCACCGCACATGAGCATTTCTTTGCCAAGGTTCATAATAACAGTTAAAATCTTCTCTGTATCTATATTAGTAATCATAGCTTTAATCTCCGTAAAGTATTTACATAATCATTATATAACAGCAATTTAGTTTTGTAAATACCTTAGTTGTTGACAGGAAAATGTTCCTGTGATAAAATACACTAGATATAATGTGGACTTAAGGAGGACACACTATGTGGGCTACAGAAGAGTGGAAAGACTATGAATGTATAGACACTTTTGACGGAATGAAGCTTGAAAGATGGGGAGATGTGATTTTATCACGCCCCGACCCTCAGGTCATCTGGAAAAAGAAATGTAATGAAAAGGCGTGGCAAGATGCAAGTGCCGTGTATAACCGTTCCTCCTCAGGTGGCGGAAGCTGGGATGTGCGAAAGAAAATCCCCGACAGATGGACAATAAGCTATAAGCACCTTACCTTTAACATAAAGACAATGGGCTTTAAACATACGGGGCTTTTTCCCGAGCAGGCTGTCAATTGGGATTATATGGCTGAAAAGCTGAAGGACAGAAAAGGTGCAAATGTGCTGAATTTGTTTGCATATACAGGCGGTGCAACTATGGCTTGCAGTGCGGCAGGTGCAAATGTTTGTCACGTGGACGCATCAAAGGGCATGGTTGCATGGGCAAAGGAAAATGCACAATCCTGCAATCTTACGGACAATTATATAAGATATATTGTAGATGACTGCATGAAGTTTGTGGAAAGAGAAATAAGACGTGGTAAAAAGTATGATGCCATTATTATGGACCCTCCCTCTTACGGAAGAGGACCCGGCGGTGAAGTGTGGAAATTGGAGGAGTGTCTGTGGGACTTTGTAGAACGCTGTGCCATTCTTTTGTCAGACGACCCAATATTTTTCCTGATAAATTCTTATACTACAGGACTCCAGCCTGCTGTAATGAAGAATATACTTGAACTGACACTTCCCAAGGGAAAGGTTACCGCTGACGAAATAGGACTTCCTGTAACAAGCGGGGGAATTTATCTTCCTTGCGGTGCAACTGCCCGTTGGGAAAAGTGTTAAGCTATAAAATGATTTTTCTAAAGGGAAAGATTTATTAATTATGATAAAATGTGAAAATCTCACTTTTAAATATGAAAGTGAAGAACAGGGCAAAAAATTAATACTTGATAATATAACAGTTGAAATAGAAAAAGGTAGCTTTGTGGCAATTTTAGGGAGAAACGGTTCGGGAAAATCCACTTTGGCAAAGCATTTTAACGCCATACTTCTGCCCTCGGGCGGCAAGGTATACGTGTCGGGCATGGACACAAACAAGGAGAAGAATGTGTTTAAAATAAGGCAAAAAGCGGGGATGGTCTTTCAGAACCCCGATAACCAGATTGTTGCCACAACAGTGGAAGAAGATGTTGCTTTCGGACTTGAAAATTTAGGTGTGCCTTATGAAGAAATGGTTGTAAGGGTACGTAATGCACTAAAGATTGTGGGCATGGCAGACAAGGCGAAAAGTGAGCCTCACCTTTTAAGCGGAGGACAGAAGCAAAGGGTTGCAATTGCCTCTGTGGTTGCTATGGAGCCAGAATGTATTGTTTTGGATGAACCTACTGCCATGCTTGACCCGAAAGGGCGTAGAGAGGTTATGGCAACTATTAAAGAGCTGAACAAAAAGCAAAACATCACTGTTATTCTAATTACCCATTACATGGAGGAAGCGGTGAAGGCTGACAGAATAATTGTTATGGACAAGGGTAAAATTGTGAAGGATGCTACCCCAAGGGAGATTTTTTCCTCTGTCCGGGATATTGAGAAGCTCGGTCTTGATGTACCGCAGGTGGTACAGCTTGTTCACCGCCTAAAAGAAAAGGGTGTCAACTTAGGTGACGGAATTTTAAGGACAAAGGAATGTGCAGCGGCAATAGAGAGATTGATAAGTGAGGCAAGAAAAATTGATTGAGTTAAAAAATGTATGGTACTCATATGATGAAAATTCGCCTGACATGGTAGATGCGGTAAAAAATGTGTCGCTTAAAATCGAAGACGGTGAATTTTGGGGTATAATCGGGCATACAGGCTCGGGAAAATCTACCCTGACAGAGCTTATGTGCGGTCTTATAAAGCCAAAAAGCGGTCAGGTTTTAATTGACGGCGAGGATATAGGTCAGGTTAAAAACGTTGTCAGACACCTTCACGGTAAGGTGGGGATGGTGTTCCAGTACCCTGAACATCAGCTTTTTGAAGAAAGCGTAATAAAAGATATTTGCTTTGGTCCGAAAAATCTTGGCTTTTCCGAAGATGAATGTATAAAAAAGGCAAGAGAGGCTATGAAATTGGTGGGTCTTAGCGAAAGGTTTGAAGATTTGTCACCTTTTGAGCTGTCCGGCGGTGAAAAAAGGCGTGTTGCCATTGCATCTATCCTTGCAATGGAACCAAAGGTCCTTATTTTAGACGAGCCTACAGCAGGACTTGACCCGGTGGGGCGGGAAAATCTTCTGAAAATGCTTCTTGAAATAAAAGGCAGTTTGTGCAAAAGCCTTATTCTTGTAAGCCACAGTATGGAAGATGTGGCAAGGTGCTGTGATAAGGTACTTGTGATGAACAAGGGCGAGATACTTAAAAAAGGCACTGTCCGTGAGGTTTTCCGAGACAGTGAAAAGCTTGATAAGGCAGGACTTGACTTGCCGCAGATTACGAGGCTTGTAAAACATATTAAGAGCATGGGATATGAAATAAAGGACGATATACTTACCGTAGACGAAGCGGTGGAGGAGATATATAATCTTATAAAGGGGAGATAAGCGTGTTAAGAGATATTACAATTGGAAAATATTATAATGTTTCTTCCCCTGTTCATTCCCTTGACCCAAGGACGAAGCTTATTTTGCTTTTAGTGTTTATGGTTATGATTTTTACTTTAAGCACACCTTTGGAGTATTTATTAATGGGGATAATTACACTTTTGTGCATTGTTTTGTCAAGGGTGCCGTTTTCCTATATTTTAAAAGGTATGAAGCCCATATGGCTTCTGATTGTATTTACTGCCGTAATAAACCTCTTCTTAAGCGGCGGTGAAAATATAATATTCAAATGGAAAATTTTTTCTGTAACAGAGGAATCTGTATATGTTGCAATAACCATGATGGTAAGGATTGTGCTTTTAATAACAATGAGTAGCCTCCTTACCCTTACAACATCGCCTATGGAACTTACGGGCGGAATGGAAAAGCTGATGAAGCCTTTGGAAAAAATACATTTCCCTGCCCATGAAATTGCAATGATGATGAGTATTGCCCTTCGCTTTATTCCCATATTGACAGATGAGGCAGAAATAATAATGAAGGCTCAGGCATCAAGAGGGAATGACTTTGAAAGCGGTAACATAATTCAGAGGGCAAAGGCGATGGTGCCTTTATTAATCCCCCTTCTTTTAAGTGCCTTCCGCCGTGCCGATGAATTGGCAACAGCTATGGAGGCAAGATGTTATCAGGGCGGAGTAAATAGAACAAATTTCAGACAGTTAAAGTATAAAAAGGGCGATTGTGTGGCGTTTTTGTCCTGTGCTTTTTGCGTTTTGGCTTTAATTGCAAGCCATATTGTGGGTGTGATGGTATGAAACTTAAACTTACAATAAAATACGATGGAACAGCTTATCACGGTTGGCAGATACAGCCCAACGGTGTAACGGTACAGGAGGTTTTAACAAATGCCTTATACTGTCTTTCAGGGGAAAAAGTTACTGTAACAGGTTGCTCCAGAACTGATGCAGGGGTTCATGCGGCAATGCATGTTTCAAGCTTTGACATGAATACCTCTATCCCCATAAGTAAAATACCTTTGGTTTTAAACAGGTATTTACCGCCTGACATACGTGCAGTTGATTGCAGTATGGCAGATGAGAATTTTAACGCAAGATATGACACTGTGGAAAAAACATACCGTTACAGAATATTGAATGCCGAACATAACGACCCATTTTTGTCAAGATATGTGTGGCATTATCCCATAGCCCTTGATGTGGAAAAAATGAAGGTTGCGTCAGGATACATGGTTGGTGAAAAGGACTTTACCGCATTTATGGCATCAGGCAGCAGTGCAAAAACAACCGTCAGAAATTTAAAGCGTGTAGATGTTGAAAAAACAGGTGATGTAATCACGATTACCGCTACGGCAAACGGATTTTTGTACAACATGGTCAGGATTATTGTGGGAACGCTTGTTTATGTGGGTAACGGAAAGCTTACAGCCATGGACGTTCGGGAAATTTTAGAGAAAAAGGACCGCAGATTAGGTGGTGTGACAGCACCGCCCCAAGGGCTTATGTTAGAAGAAGTTGTGTATTGATTACAGGGGGTATGAGGATGAAACGAAAAACTCTGGAAATAGTGAAAACGCTTTTACTTATTGCGGCGTTGGCTTTTTTTGTTATAATAGCAACTTTTCAGCTGTATGAAATGAATGAAGTAAAAATGGAAAGCGAAAGAATTGTGCTGGGGGTTAACAGCTCCACCAGTGATAATTTCGGGCAGGCGTTAAAGGGTCAGCCTGTGCCTATCGGCAAATATATGGGTCTTGTATCCGGGGGACGGTTTACTGTTATTGATAAAAATGCCCGTGAGAAAAACGACGAGGAAAATTTGCTCTCCGACCCTGTCCTTCATGCCAAGGGTGAATTTTGTATAGTGGCAGACTACGGCGGAACTGTGGCAAAGCTTTACGAAAATGAAAAGATTGAAACAGTTGTTGAAACAGAAAAAAAGATTATTTCCGTTGCAACAAATTCCCACGGCTTTTTTGCTATTGCAACAGAAGGTGTTGGCTATGATGCCGTAATTACCGTATACAGAAAAAACGGCGAGGCAATTTACAGATACAATATTGCCAAAAACGACTTTGTTGACATGGAAATAAGCGAAAATAACCGCAGACTTATTATTGTGGAATCAAACCTTTCTACAGGTGTAGTGGCAAGCAATGTGGTTGTGGCTGAATTTAACCGTGCTGATGCACAGAATGTTTTTACAGAGGTTTCAAACCTTTATGTGAAAGTGCATTGCAATAAAGACGGCTCATTTGTTTGCATAGGCAGTGAAAGAAGCGATTTTTACCGTGCTGACGGTAAAAAGTATGCCAAAATTGAGTATGGCGGAAAAACACTGACAGGTGCCGAATTCAATAGCGATGATATTTTGTACCTTTCCTTTGACGGAATAAATGAAAATGAAACAGGTGTTTCTGTAGTTGAGATTTATGATAAGAAGGCAAATCTCAAAGGAACGTGTAATTTTACGGACAGTGTTGAATATATATGTGCCAATGGAGCTTACTGCAGTGTGGCAACCGGGGATGAAGCAACCATAATAAAGTCTAACGGAAAAATTAAAAAGACTTTTTCTATGACTGCCCCTGTAAAATGTGCGGCGGCATTTGCCGATGGGGAAACAGCTGTTATTTTTTCGGGCGGTAATACTACAATTGTGAAATAGGTGATTAGAATGTATTTTGATATATTTGCTTTTGTTTTTGTTTTGGCTTTTTCATTTATAATGATGAAAAAAGGCGGTGCACAGGCACTTTTAAGCCTTATAAGCCTTATTTTATCAGTGGTGATTGCACTTTTCGTTTATCCGTATTTGTCCACTCTTTTGTACGAAACTCCCGTTGACGAAAACATAAGTGCTATCATATCAGAGTCCCTGATGGACAAAAGTGTGAATGAAATGGCATCAACCATTTCAGCTATGCCTGATTTCATAGCAGGACCTATGGAAAACTTAATAGCCGAAGATGTACAAACCACATGCGATAGAGTTTCGGATATAGTAACAAAAAATATCGTCAACATAATAACCTTTATACTTGTGCTTGTTGTAACAAAGCTGATTCTTGCAATGCTCTTTAAAATGCTTGACATTTTTACGGGGCTACCACTTATAAAACAGGCAAATTCTCTGGTGGGATTTTTGTGCGGCCTTGTGTTGAGTTTTGTGATTTTAAGCGTTGTTGTACATATCTTAGGCATATTTGCAGTGGGCAATGAAAGCATTGCACCGGTTTTGGAAAACTCTTACGTAGCAGAGATTGTTGAAACTGTATCGCCATTTTAAAGGAAGATTGACGTGACTTTAATTGAGTTCTTTGATGAAGAAATTATTGACAATGTGGCTGGAACTTTGCTTTTAAGACCTTTCAGGACGGTGTTTTTATACAGCGGTGAAAAAAACATTGCTTTTGTAAATGCCATGGAAAAAATACTGGCAAGAAGAAAAATTGAAACCCTTATTGTTATGGAAAGCATTGACATAAGAAGTGTTGAAAGTGCAAGCTCTAAAATAGAAGAATGTATAAAAAAGTATGATGACTGTCACTTTGACATTTCAGGAGGAAATGACATTATGTTAGTTGCCATGGGAAATGTTGCAAAGGCATACAATTTACCCATGCACGGTGTTAACCCTATGAAGAATACCGTGACGGCAATAAACGGTAAATTTGACTATACTGTTTATGACGATGCTTTTCTTACAGTTGAAGAGCTTATTATGCTCCACGGCGGAAAAGTGAAGCGTGATTTTTCTCGCCCTGAAACTTATACATGGACAAGGGACAGGCACAGTGAAAATATTATTGAAAAGACATGGAATGTATGTAAAAGTGATGTAGGTGCATGGAACAGGGCAATCGGCACAATGAAAAGCTACAAAGTTCAAGACAAGAACCTTCTTAGTATGGTGTGGTCAAAGCTTAAGGCGGCAGGGCTTGTGTACAAGGAAGGAAACACGGTAAAGTATAAAAGCGATATTGTAAAATACCTTATTAATAAACAGGGCACTGCCCTTGAAATGTTTACCTTTATTGCGGCAAAAAGCACGGACTTTTTTGAGGACGGGCAGTCAAGCGTTGTGATTGACTGGAAGGGCAGACGTGACATTGAAAACGAGATAGACGTTGTTTTAACTAAAGGTCTGACAGGCTATTTTATTTCCTGCAAAAACGGAACGGTGGATTCTGATGAATTGTACAAGCTTAGCATTGTTTCTAACCGTTTCGGCGGAAAGTACGCAAAAAAGATACTTGTTTTGTCAAAGTTTGAACCTGACATGGGCTTTATGAACAGGGCAGAGGAGTTGGGCATAAGAGTTATAAAGAACGTAAGGCTTTTATCAAAGGAGAGCT
This sequence comes from Clostridia bacterium, assembly GCA_051866635.1. GTDB lineage: Bacteria > Bacillota > Clostridia > UMGS1883 > UMGS1883 > RGIG1927. The sequence continues at coordinate 8,452 of JBJDXJ010000047.1, forward strand.
TTGGGAAAAAACTTATAAAATAAAAAGAGACTGTAAAAAAGTCTCTAAATAATTTAAGACCATTTGGAACAGTCCCCCTTATGGCAAATTGGGAGACAATTTGCCAAAGAAACCTCTAAAGGTTTTGTTGGGACAGTCCCGAAATGGTCTTTTTGTTATCTCAGTGTTGACTTTTTACAGCCTCATTTTTTTTAATTTAGCGAAAATTCTTTGAACTTTTCTCCACGGTCCTCAAAGTTTTTAAAAAAGCCGTAGCTTGCGGCGGCAGGTGACAAAAGACAAATTGTGCCCTTTGGAGTAACACTCTTTGCCAAAAGAACGGCTTCCTTTAAATCACGGGCAAAATGAAATGCTGCCTTGTGATATTTTGTGCCAAATTCTTCAATAATGCGGTTTCCGGTATCATACATGAATATTACGTTGTCCACAGGTGCATCCTTTAAAAAGTCAATAAGGGGTGAATAGTCAATTCCGCGGTCCATACCGCCGATTAAAAGTGTGCCCACATGGGGAAGGGCATTAACCGCCTGTATTGTTGTCTGGGGAATTGTTGATATGGAATCGTCATAAAAGATTATTCCGTCCTTTTCGCCGATTTTTTCAAGGCGGTGAGGAAGCGTTTTAAATGTCTTTAAAGCACGTAAAAAATCATCCTTTGAAACGCCAAAGCTGTTTGTGACAGCATATGCGGCGGCAATGTTATTTACGTTGTGACTGCCTAAAAGAGGACAAGTGTAATCAAGTGTGATTTCATCACCCTTAAAGATAAATGAGTGGGGCATTATTTTTATATTACCAATACTTCCGAAGGATAAAACATGGGCGTTTGTGTGAGCGTCAACGCCTTCCCCTACTACTAAAAGGTCCCCTTCCTTCTGGTAGCGGTAAATGTTTTTCTTTGCATCGTAATACTTTTCAAAAGTTCCGTAATGGTCAAGATGCTCGGGAAAAATATTTAAAAATACAGCTTTTGAAGGTGATACGTTTGTATATTCCAACTGATGGCTTGAAAGCTCAAAAACAATTGTATCGGAACTGTTTATCACTCCGTCAAAGGGCGGTATGCCGATATTTCCCAAAAGAACGGCACTTTTTCCACACTCGTTTAACACATGGTAAATAAGTGAGGAGGTGGTGCTTTTGCCTTTGGTGCCTGTTACGCCCACCGTCCTGTCACCATAGACGGAAAGAAAAATTTCGGTCTGGGAATAAATCTTTAACATATCCTCAAGGACACCGTCTTCCAAGACAATGCCGGGACTTTTCATGATGATATCAAAATCATTAAGTGACGCCTGATAATTTTCCCCTGTTATAATATTCACATTGTCAATTTGCCCGACAGGATTTAAGTCGCATATTGTAATTGATTTAAAAACCCCTGCCTTTTTAAAAAGGTTGTATGTGCTTTTACCTTCCCTGCCAAAGCCTAAAATGCACACATTTTTATCTCGTATTAAATCTGAAACGTAATTTATCAGCATAAGTTCAGCTCCCTTTCAACTATATCACGATACCCCAAGGGCAAAAGGTTTTGTCTGTCATAGTAGGTAGGGTAGGGGTTTGTCATTTCACAATACTTTTTATAAAGGGGTGTAGTCATATAGTATTTATAAAGTGCGGGAAGTTCTCCGCCTTTTTTTATTGCTTCACAGATGGCAAAGTTGATTTCATCACGACTGCCAACACATTCAAAGGGCTTTTCGTTACTTTCGTGTCCGATAAGCTGATTTAATGTGGGGATAAGGTTTTCATCATCTGCCATATTTCTGCCGAAAATATCGTTTAAGCTTTCAAAGGACATGAAAGGGGACAATATAAGGTAAACAAATAGACACTTTGAACACTCGCCGCACCAGATATTTGTGTGACTGCCGCGGTTACAGCTTTTGAAAACCTTGTGATAAGGAGTAAGACGTGAAAAATATGATGCTATCTGATATTCCGAAAGGGGGCGGAGAAGACTGAAATAGTAAACGCCGCTTTTTATATATTCCTTTTCGTAGTTATTGAAATCACGTTCAAATTCAAAGCTTTTTGAATACTGGTGGTTAACTGTAGAGTTGGCAACAGTTGATTCATTTGCAGAAGATTCATTTGACAAAACCACATATTTTAAATTGTTGGCATATGCGGTAATAATTGAAGAAAATGCCACGATAGCAGAAAAGGGGGTGTGTCCGTTAAGGTAGCCCTCTTTATTTAATCTCAGCATTTCACCATCCAATGTGCGTTTTGCAATAAGCTCACGACCTGCATATCCCCCTGCCTTAACGCTGTCAATTGTGGCACCTCGGGGATTTATAATGTAAGGATAATTATCATCTTCAAATTCTTTTAAAAGCTCCAACGAAACAGAGGAGTCTTTTCCGCCGCCGATGGGAATAAGGTTACCCTTTAAAAAGCGTGTGGATTTATTTGGAGCAGAAACGCTGTTTCCGCATTCAATCCGCATAAAGTTTTCACAGGCAGTTATGCCGTTAAGGTAGAAAAATTCACCAAGTCCGTGGAAATAAAGCTTTTTCCACCAGCTAATCTGTGACGGGGTAAGAGAGCCACACTCAATTATAACGGTGGGAGAACATGTTATTTTCCAATAGCTTACAAGCTCGGCAAGGCCAAGATTGAATACCATAGCCTTAAAATTTTCGTCCTCTGTGTCAAAATCTTCAGGAACAGGGAAAACCCAGCTTGGGGAAAATGTGGAAAGTTTTGAAATTTCAAAGGTGTATGTAACGGTTAATTCAGGTCCGTTTTTTAAAATTTCATAGTTTTTATAAAAAAATGTGGGATGAGCCTCCCGCAGGAGTGAATATGTCTTCATACTGTGCCTCCAAACAAAGAAAAAATACCTTTTTTAATATTATATCATAATGCAAAAAAAAGTAAACACATAAAAACCAAAAAAGCACCATACTGTTTTAAACATTATGTTTTTCCCATTTCATAGGGAGAAAAAGAATTTTATTACTTTGTGTATAAAATATGTATTAAAGTTTTGTTATAGTGCCAAAAATACATTTTGTGTTACTAAAATTTGCCGACACAATATATAGGCGTGACGTCAAAATCCCTCAAATTTCCTTGAAATTATCGAAAAAATTTATTAAAAAAGTATTGAAATTTTGAATTTTCTATAGTAAAATGAGCATGCAGTGGCACAAAGTGGTGACTTAGTGGCACAAAGTGGTGGAAGCTGTGGAAAACCTTGTGGAAAAGTAGTGGGAACATGAAAGTTTTCCACAATGGAAATTGTGGAAATTTGAAAGAAGGAGGCGAAGCTTATGTTATCAGGTGAATACAGTCATAGCGTTGATGCAAAAGGCAGAATAATTTTGCCCAGTAAGCTTCGTGAAGAAATCGGTGACTCCTTCTATGTTACAAGAGGTTTTGAAGGATGTCTTGCAATTTATTCCGCAGAAGAATTTGAAAAGTTGGGAAAAGCAATTCAGACTTTGCCCGGTAACATGAGAGAGGCAAGACAGCTTCAGAGAATTATTATCACAGGTGCACATCCTTGCGAAGCGGACAAGCAGGGCAGATTTGTTATTCCCCCAAGACTTAGGGAAGTGGCAAAAATTGAAAAGGAAGTTACAGTTGTAGGTAACGGCGACCACGCTGAAATATGGAACAGCGATTTGTGGAACGAGTATATGTATGGTGAAAATTCACTTTCATTGGAAGATGCTGCGGAAGCTTTACAGTTACAGGGATTGTCTCTGTAAAATATAGGGAAGGATGATAAGTTCATGGAATTTTCCCACGTCAGTGTTTTACTTAATGAAACAGTTGATGCCATAAACGTTAAAGAAGGCGGTCTGTACGCCGATATGACAATGGGCGGCGGCGGACACAGTGCGTTAATTCTTGAAAGAGGCGGAGTCTTATACGGCTTTGACCAGGATATTGATGCAATAGAGGCTTGCAAGAGACGATTTTGTGATATGGGTGACAGATTTAAGCCCATACATTCAAGTTTTAAAAATATTAAAAATGAGCTTGATCTAAAAGGTGTGGACAAGCTCGACGGTATAATTGCAGATTTGGGCGTTTCTTCCTATCAATTGGACGAAGCGGAAAGAGGATTTTCCTATATGCATGACGCACAGCTTGATATGCGTATGGACAGGAGAAATCCCATAGATGCAAAGGTTGTTGTGAACACTTACAGCGAAGAAAAGCTTTGCGAAATTATATCAAAGTACGGCGAAGAAAAATGGGCGGTACGAATTGCAAAATTTATAGCTGATGCCAGAGAACAAAAAGAAATTGAAACAACAGGTGAACTTGTTGAGATTATAAAGGCTGCCGTTCCCGCATCTGCAAGAAAGGACGGACCCCATCCTGCAAAGAGAACCTTTCAGGCAATAAGAATTGAAGTTAACGGTGAACTGAGAATTTTGGAAAATGCAATACGTGACGGTGTTGAAAAACTTAAGTGCGGAGGAAGAATGGCAATAATTACATTCCATTCTTTGGAAGACAGAATTGTGAAGGAAACTTTTAACTCGTTGCAGAACGCATGCACTTGCCCAAAAAGCTTTCCCGTTTGCGTGTGTAATAATAAAAACAGTGTCAGGGTGATTACAAGAAAGCCCATCCTTCCCACAAAGGAGGAAATTGACATTAATCCCAGAAGCAGAAGTGCGAAATTAAGAGTGTGCGAAAAGATTATATAAGATTTTGAAAGGTTGGTGCCTTGTACCCATGTACAATTACGGTTCTGAAGCAAGAAATATAGAAGAAACAAAGGCATTTGAGGGTAGTAGCGTAAAAGTAAGCCGTGAACAGAAAAGAAAGGCTTTGATGAATAAAAGAGTGGAAGAAATGAAAAGAAGTGCGTTAAAATCCCTTGTGGTGATTGCACTTTTGCTCACGGTTGTTATGGCAAGGGAAGCAAAAATTGACCAGCTTTGCGGACAGATTTCAGCAAAGGAAGCCACCTTAAAAAATGTAAGTGCAGTTATAACCGAAAAGGAAATGCAGCTTACAGGCAAGATGGATTTGAACATGATTGAAGAAATTGCAGTAACAAGATTGGGCATGAAGAAACCTGACCGAATTTTGGAAATTGATGTAGCCCGAGAGGACGGCGGCGAAATTCTTACAGAGGATGCCACCGTGAACAGTGGCTTTACCGCATTTATAAATAAAACAAAAACTCTGTTGGAATATTTGTATTAAGAACCGATATATTTACATAAGGAAGTGCTTTTGAGTGCCTTCCCGGGCGCAAGATATATTCGCTCAGGGTAGCACTCAATTTAATTTTAGTGGAGGGTAATATGGCGAGGGTATCCGTTAAGGCAAAAAATCGAATAGTGAGAATGTTTGTAGCCTACATTTTGCTGATGTGTATTGTTGTAGGTGCTTTGGTGTATTATCAGCTGATTAAAGGCGAAGAGTATAAGGAAAAAGCCGCCGAACAGCAGACTCAGGACCAAAAGGTCGAAGCAAAAAGAGGCAGTATTTACGACAGAAACATGAAAGTCCTTGCCCAGTCAGCCTCCTGTGAAGATGTTATGATTAACCCAAGACAAATAAAGTCTACCGCAAAAGCACAGGAAAAAAGAAGAATAGCCGCAGAAAGCGAAGGCAAAGCCTTTAAAGAAGAGGATGTAATTGAAAAAATAGTTAAAAACCTTACAGAGCTACTTGAAGTTGACGAACAGTGGCTCAGGGAAGAAATAGAAGCCGATTATGCCAGCAGGCGTATTAAGAAAAAGGTTGACCAATCTGTTGTCAATAGCATTCGTGCTTTGGATTTGCCAGGTGTGTTCTTTGTTGAATCCACAAAACGCTACTACCCTTATTCAAGCTTTGCATCACATATAATAGGCTTTACAGGCGATGACGGAAACGGTCTTGAAGGTTTGGAAAAAACCCTTAACAGCACACTGGCAGGTACAGCCGGCAGAATACAGGTTGTAAAGGATGTTCATAATAACGATACACCTTATGAATACGAAAATTACATTGCCCCCGAGGACGGTAAGGGCGTTGTTCTTACGATAGATGAAGTTTTGCAACACTATGTGGAAAAGTACCTTGAGGAGGTATATACACTCCACAAGGTTCAGAAGGGTGCCGCCGCTATTATGATGGATGCAAAAACAGGGGAAATATTGGCGATGGCTGTAGAACCTAATTTTGACCTTAACAATCCCAGATACGTGGATGCTGATTTAAAAGAATTGGTGATGGGCGGTACAAAGGAAGACGGCAGTGAGTACACAGATTATGAATTTTTAACAAAGCTTTGGAGAAACAAGGCTGTTTGTGATACTTACGAACCAGGCAGTACTTTTAAGTCAATTGTTGCGGCATCAGCAGTTGAATCGGGCGTTGTAAACCCTGCAACGGACACATTTGTATGTACAGGTTCAAAAAGGGTTTCTGTTCATACTATAAGATGCCATAAGCGTTCAGGTCACGGTGCAGAAACCTTCTATCAGGCGTTGGAAAACAGCTGTAACCCTGCCTTTATGGAAATGGGTGCAAGGTTAGGCTATAAGAAATTCCGTGAATATTTTGAAGCCTTTGGATTTATGGACGAAACAGGCTTTGTCCTTCCGGGTGAATCAAAGGGTATTTTCTTCAGCCCCAATAATTTTAACGAAGCGGAGCTTGCAACAAGTAGCTTCGGTCAGGGCTTCTCAATTACGCCACTTCAGATGATTACTGCCTTTTCGGCAGTTGTAAACGGCGGTAACCTTATGAAGCCTCAGCTTATTAAGGCATACACCGACAATGAAGGCAATATTATCGAAAATGTAGAGCCTGAATTGGTAAGAAAGGTTATAAGCGAATCTACAAGCAGTGTCATGCGTGCGGCATTAGAGGGCGTTGTTGCCACAGGTACGGGTAAAACTGCTTATGTGGAGGGCTACAGAATAGGCGGTAAGACAGGCACAAGTGAAAAACTGCCACGTGGTCAGGGTAAGTATGTTGCCTCCTTCATAGGCTTTGCACCTGCGGATGACCCACAGATTGTGTGTCTGATGCTTCTTGATGAACCCGGTGCAGGGCAGACAGGCGGTAGTGCTGTTGCGGCACCTGCGGTGGCGAAAATTCTGACAGACTCTTTGAAATATTTAGGATATGAACCTGAGCTGTCTGACAGTGGTGCGGAATTGACATATGTTCCCTCTGTAATAGACAAGAGCGTATCGGAAGCAACAAAGCTCTGTAAGGAAGCTGGTCTTGAGGTTACTATAAGCGGCAACGGTCAGGTTATAAAAAATCAACTTCCCAAGGCTAATACAAAGAGATTAAAGGGAAGCCCTGTTGTTCTTTATACAGATGTAACCGAGGATGTAAAGGTGGAAATGCCAAACTTTTTGTACATGACAAAAGCGGAGGTTGAAAAGGCGGCAAAGGATGCCGGCTTGGGCCTTGTTATAACAGGCGGCGGTGCAACGGGAGTTGTTACCGACGACATGGTTGCCGTAGACCAGGGAACAGCGGCAGGTGAGGTTGTTGTTGTGGGAAGTGTGGTAACCGTACATTTTGCAGATAATATAGTAGAAGGTCAGGATATGATTGAATAAAGGAAGGAATGGTGGCAGTGCGTCTTGGAAAATTAATTGAAAAAACACAGGCTGTAGCAAATGAAATTATGTCAAACTTAGAAATAAGTGACGTTGTTTATGATTCCAGAAAGGTGACAAATGGGTCATTATTTGTGGCGGTCAGGGGATATAAAAGCGACGGTCACAAATTTATTGCACAAGCCATCGAAAAGGGTGCAAAGGTTATTGTAGGTGAAGATGAATATGATTGGGAAAACTACATCCGTGTACCTGACTCAAGAAAGTTTTTGGCAATAAGCTCCAAAAACTTCTTCGGAAACAGTGCCGACAGACTGAAAATTGTGGGCATTACAGGCACAAACGGAAAGACAACCGTAAGCTACCTTATAAAGCAGATTCTTGAACTTAAGGGATATAAGTGCGGACTTATCGGAACAAATCAGATTTTGGTGGGGGATGAAGCAATCGAGTCTGAAAGAACAACCCCCGAATCACGGGAATTGCACGAGCTTTTCGGAAGAATGGAAAAAAGCGGTGCAGAATATGTGGTAATGGAGGTTTCAAGCCATTCCTTGTATCTTGACAGAGTTTATGGGATAGAGTTTGAAACTGCAATATTTACAAACCTTACACAGGACCATCTTGATTTCCACGAAACAATGGATAACTATGCCAAAGCAAAGGCTAAGCTTTTTACAATGAGTAAAAATGCAGTTATAAATGTTGACGACCCTTACAGTAAAGTAATGATAGGTGACAGAGAAGATGTTATCACTTACTCTGTGGATTGTAAGTCCTCGTTAAAGGCTGAAAATATAAGAATGAGTGAACGAGGCGTTATTTTTGATGTAAAGTATAATGGCGAAACAAAAATGATGCGGCTTGGCATCCCCGGCAGATTTTCTGTGTATAATGCACTTTCCGCTTGCGGTGGGGCACTGTCAATGGGTCTTAGCTTAGAGGACATTGAAAAAGGGCTTCTTTTAGCACGTGGTGTGAAGGGCAGACTTGAGGTTGTCCCCACTACAACGCCTTATACTGTTATAATTGACTATGCACATACACCTGACGGGCTGGAAAACGTTATAAAGGCAGTAAGGGGCTTTGCAAAAAGAAGGGTAATTACGCTATTTGGTTGCGGCGGTGACCGTGACAATACAAAGAGACCTATAATGGGCCGCATTGCCGGCGAATTGTCCGATTATGTGATTGTCACAAGTGACAACCCCAGAGGGGAGGAACCCGCATATATTATTCGTGATATAGTAAAGGGTATTGAAAGGGACAATTATATTACAATTGAAAACAGAAAAGAAGCCATAGGCTATGCCCTTGATTTTGCAAAAGATGGGGACGTTATTATCTTAGCCGGTAAGGGACATGAAACATATCAGATTTTTAAAGAAGGTACAATACACTTTGACGAAAGAGAAGTAGTTAAAGAGTTTTTATCAAACAAATGATTTAAGGAAGTGACGAAATGAACTGGGGAATAAGTCTTATAATAGCCTTTATTATAACGAGCGTTGTTACACCTTTGCTCATTCCTTTTTTAAGAAAACTAAAGTTCGGTCAGACAATTTTAGAGGATGGACCCATATGGCATTCAAAAAAGCAGGGTACACCTACTATGGGTGGATTGGCGTTCATCCTTGCAATTGCCGCCGCAACACTACTTGTATCACGGGATAAGTATGCACTTTATGTTGTTGTATCAGGTTTGCTTTTCGGTGCGGTTGGATTTATTGACGACTATATTAAAGTTGTAAAGAAAAGAAATAAAGGCTTTTCCGCCGCAGCAAAATTCCTTTGCCAGACACTTTGTGCTGTTATCTTGGCGATTTTCGCCTTTTTGGAGGGTTTAACTGAAATAAGAATTCCCTTTGTTTCGGGTGTATTTAATATCGGCGTACTTATTATTCCCTTTACGGCATTTGTATTTTTGGCAACTGTAAACAGTGTCAATCTTACAGACGGTATTGACGGCTTGGCATCAAGCGTAAGCTGTGTGTGTGCACTTTTCTTTATGGCGGCTGCCGTAAAGCTGGGGAACGGTGCGGTAAGCGTTGTGTTAGGAGCAACAATAGGCGGACTTCTTGGATTTTTGATATATAATTTTTTCCCGGCAAAGGTATTTATGGGCGATACAGGTTCACTGTTCTTAGGCGGTATATTGTCCGGTGCGGCAGTTGTACTGGGAATGGAATTTTTCCTTATTATTGCAGGATTTGTATTCCTCAGTGAAACAATGAGCGATATTATACAGGTTAGTTATTATAAAAAGACAAAAAAGAGAATTTTTAAAATGGCTCCGCTTCATCACCACTTTGAAATGTGTGGTTGGAAGGAAACAAAAATTGTGGGCATATTTACGCTTGTAACAGCCATTTTGTGTGCTGTTTGTTATTTGGGATTAATTGTGAAAGGATAATTTCTGATGGCTAAAAAGGTTCAGGACAATGTTGTAGCACTGAAGACAAAAAAAGAAAAAGGAAGCATAGATGTGGACTTTACCCTTTTGTTTTGTATTCTTTTGCTTCTTATGTTGGGGCTGACTATGGTGTTTTCCACGTCCAGTGCCGCAAATATGATGTCGGGAGATGTATACGACCCCATTATAAAACAGGCCCTTTTATCATTCGTTGGTCTTATACTTATGTTTATAGTTTCAAGGCTTGACTACAGATATTTGAAGCCTTTTACAACACTTATGTATCTTTTTATACTGGGCGTAATGCTGATGGTTGGTATTTGGGGTGTTGCATCCCACGGTGCTGTAAGACAGATTAGCTTAGGACCATTGGGTAGTATTCAGCCTTCGGAATTTTCCAAGTATTTTATGATTTTATGGCTTGCAATGCGTTTTTCCTCCATGTCAAAGGCAAAGCTTAACACATGGCGTGAGTTTTTGATAACCGTTGGCGGTGTTGGCTTTGTTGTTATGGAATGTATTGTACTTCAGCGTCACGCATCAGGTGCAATCATCCACCTTTTGGTAGGTGTTGCAATGATTGTGGCGGCAGGCGTTGACTGGAAAAAGCTTATACCCGTTGGATTGATAGGCTGTGGTGCACTTGTTGCCATTATCCTTACAACGGATTTCCGTACAGACAGAATTACAAGTTACTTCCACCGAGGAGCCGACCTTCAGGGTGCAGACTGGCAGTCTACACAGTCATTATACGCTGTAGGAAGCGGCGGATTATTCGGTCTGGGACTTGGTAACAGCAGGCAAAAGTACTCCTACCTTCCCGAAGCGGAAAACGACTATATTTTTGCAATTGTTTGCGAAGAGTTGGGATTTATAGGTGCACTTTTAATTATTATTATTTTCTGCATTGTAATCTGGCGTGGCATAAGCATTGCACTTAATTGCCGCGATGCTTTCGGTACTTATGCGGCTTTCGGAATTACTGTACTTATAGGTTTTCAGGTACTTATAAATATGTGTGTTGTGTTGCACCTTATTCCTTCTACAGGTATGCAGTTGCCACTGTTTTCTTCGGGCGGTTCCAGTGTTATAGCCGTCCTGGGCGGATTCGGGATATTGCTATCTATATCACGCGAAAACATAAAAAACTCCAAGGGAGGGGTTTAAATGAGAGTATTGTTAACAGGGGGAGGCACTGCGGGGCATATTAACCCTGCTGTTGCCGTAGCAAAATATATTCAGAATAAAGAGCCTGAAAGTGAGTTCCTTTTTATCGGCACGGAGCGTGGTTTGGAAAAAACTTTGGTGCCAAAGGAGGGCTTTCCCATTGAGTTTGTAAAGGTAATGGGATTAAGGCGTAAAATTACTCTTGAAAACTTAAAGGTTTTAAAGGAATTTGTAACAAGTAAAATCGAAGCCGGCAAAATTGTTGACAGATTTAAGCCCGATATTGTTATAGCCACCGGTGGGTATGCGTGCACACCTGCGGTTTATGCGGCAAAGAAAAGAAATATTCCCGTGATTATACACGAGCAGAATGTATATCCCGGTCTTGCCATAAAGATGCTCAGCAAAAAGGCGGATATTACTGCCATAAGTTTTCCCGAAACGGAAAAATTACTTGAAGCTAAAGCATGTGCCCTTACGGGTAACCCCTTAAGACCGAACCTTTTTGAAAAAACTGACAGGGAAGAAGTTTTGAATGAGTACGGCTTTGACGACAAGCCTATTGTGCTTTTCTTCGGAGGTTCTTTAGGTGCGGAGAGAATGAACGATGCCCTTATAGGCATGATTGAAAAAGGGTTTGACTCCTTTAACCTTATTGCGGCAACAGGCGAAAAGCATTACGAGGGCATAAAGGGCAGGCTTAAAGAAAAAAATGTTGATATTGACAATATGAAAAACCTTGCACTTTTGCCCTATATTTACAACATGAATTCTGTTTTGGGAAATGCTTCCCTTGCAGTGTGTCGTGCAGGTGCAATTACAATAAGTGAATTGAACGCTTTGGGTAAGGCATCTATCCTTATACCAAGCCCCTATGTTGCTCACAATCATCAGGAGCAGAATGCCCGTTATCTTGAAGAATGTGGAGCGGCAAAGATACTTTTGGAAAGCGAGCTTTCGGAGGATGCACTTTTAAATAGCATAACTTCCCTTCTTTCAGACCCTGATGAACTTAATAAAATGTGTGAAAATTCGGAAAAAATGGGACAGAAGAATGCCTGCGAAAAAATTTATCAGCTTGTTTTAAGGCTGACTGAAGAAGGGTAAATGACAAGAAAGAGACCTTCTGCATAGTATGTAGTGTATATTTGCAGGAGGTGTAGCATTTGAAATACGTTATCAGAGGAGGAAAACCCTTGGAGGGCGTTGTCCGTGTACAGGGGGCGAAAAACAGTGTGTTGCCGATTTTAGCGGCAAGTATTTTATCCTCGGATAAATGCGAAATTTACGATTGTCCCCATCTTAAGGATGTGGATATAACGCTTGAAATTCTACGTAATTTAGGATGCAGTGCCCTGTGGGAGGATGACTGTGTTGTTGTGGATTCCTCAATGGCATTTTCATGGGAAATCCCGGAGGATTTAATGCACAGCTTACGCAGCTCCATTGTTTTTTTAGGTGCTGTGACCATGAAAATGGGCAGAGCCAGGGTTTCCATGCCCGGAGGATGCCTTTTGGGGGCAAGACCTATAGACTTGCACCTTAAGGCTTTAAAACAGCTTGGGATAAAAGTTACGGAGGATGCGGGATTTATTGAAACAGATGCCTCCGGTGCCCATGCCGCAAATGTGCATCTGGCGTTTCCAAGTGTAGGTGCTACTGAAAATACCATACTTGCGGCTGTTAAAATAAAAGGCGACAGCGTAATAACAAATGCCGCCCGTGAGCCTGAAATTGTAGATTTGGTCAATTTCTTAAACGCCATGGGTGCGAAAATTGAAGGTGAAGGGTCGGGAACCATACATATACATGGCGTTCCATCCCTAAAGGGTATAAGCTACAGAATTATACCTGACAGAATTTGTGCCGCAACTTTTATGTGTGCGGCAATGGCATCTGGCGGTGAAATAGAAATAGAAAACGTTAAGGCAAATCACTTAACCGCCATAACAAACGAATTGAGAGAAGAAGGAGCACGCATTGAGTTTTTCGGTGACCGTGGATATATCCGTGCACCGAGGAAAATAAAAAGTGCTTCTGTTATAAAAACAATGCCTTATCCCGGATTCCCCACAGATGCTCAATCGGTGTTTATGCCCCATTTGATAAAGGCGGATGGAACCAGCGTAATTGTAGAAAACATTTTTGAAAACAGGTTTAAAATAGTTTCCGATTTGTGCCTTATGGGTGCGGATATTGTCACAGAAGGCAGAAGTGCTGTAATACGTGGAGGACGAAAGCTTAAAGGTGCTCATGTATATGCACCTGACCTTCGTGGCGGTGCCGCACTTATTTTAGCGGCTCTTTCGGCACAGGGGGAAAGTATTGTGGAGGATACGGGTCATATTGAGAGAGGATACGAAAAGATTGCCGAGAACTTACTTGGGCTTAAAGCAGATATAAGGGTGGAATAAAAAATGGATGAAAAGAAACGTAGAAGAAGAAAAAGACGTAGGGTTAACCCCGGGTGCCTGTTGTCTTTTGTGATGCTTGTTCTGGCGGCAGTTGTTTTGTTTTTAACTCCGCTTTTTGAAGTGGATAGGATTGTGGTTAAGGGAAATTCCAGAATAAGCAGTGAGGTTCTTATAGATGCGTCGGAGATTACTGAAGGAAAAAATATTTTTATGGCAAATACCTCCCTTGCGGAAAAAAACATAAGAAACGTTCAATATGTTGACAGTGTTAAGGTGAAAAGGATTTTGCCGGGAAAAATTGAAATCCGCGTTACGGAGGGCGTTGTTGCAGGATATATAAATTGCGAAGACAGCTTTGTGGGAATAAGCCTTCAGGGAAAGACGCTTTGTTTTATTGACAAGGCGTCTTATGAAGGAAATGTCCCCATTATATACGGCTTGAGCGTGAAGGAGGACGTTTTGGGAAGCGAGATTGTTGTAAATGAAAAGAAAAACTATAAGGTTGCAATGACCCTTTTAAATGAGTTTAGTGAAAATGATATGCTTATGCATATTACACATCTTGATGTTACAAACGCAAACAATATTGCTTTCCGTTATGGGGAAAACCTTAAGGTTGAGCTGGGGGATATGAGCGATGTGGACTATAAGTTTTCACATTTGGTAGAAATTATTAATTATTTAGGCGAAAATCCGTCGGGGTTAATCAATATGAAAAACACCGATAATATATCCTACAGACAGTCAATAGAGTGAAAAAACAAAAAAAATAAAATATTTGCTTGAATATGAAAAAACATTGTGTTATAATAAAGTAAATATAATGAAAAATAATGTATTTTTATGAATTAAGGGGGCTTTCCTTATGAGAATGGAATATGCGGATACAATGGATCTTGCACAGAAGTTAAAGGTTGTAGGCGTTGGCGGCGGCGGTAACAATGCTGTTAACAGAATGATTGAAGCAGGTATTAAGGGTGTTGAATTTGTTTGTGTTAACACAGACAAGCAGGCACTTCTTCGCAGTCAGGCTGAACAGAAAATTCAGCTTGGGGACAAGCTTACAGGAGGCAAGGGTGCCGGCGGTAAGGCAGAAATAGGCAAAAAGGCCGCTGAAGAAACAAGAAATGAAGTTGAACAGGCTATTAAGGATGCTGACATGGTATTCGTTGCCGCAGGTATGGGTGGCGGTACAGGTACAGGTGCGGCTCCAATTGTAGCAGGTATTGCAAAGGAGCTTGGTATCCTTACAGTAGGTATCGTTACAAAGCCCTTCGCTTTTGAAGGTAAAAAGAGAATGACACAGGCTCTTCAGGGTATTGAAGAACTCCGTAAGAATGTTGATACGTTAATTGTTATTCCCAATGACAGACTTTTGGACATATCCAACAGCAAGACAAGCCTTATGGACGCTTTCAAGACAGCTGACGAAGTTTTACGTCAGGGTGTTCAGGGTATTTCAGACCTTATCACTGATACAGGTCTTATCAACGTTGACTTTGCCGACGTAACAACTGTTATGAAGGGTGCAGGCTATGCACATATGGGTATCGGTTCTGCTAAGGGTGAAGACCGTGCAGAAGTTGCCGCTAAGGCCGCTGTTGAAAGTGCACTTCTGGAAACAACTATCGATGGTGCTACAGGCGTACTTATTAACATCACAGGCGGTGCTAACCTTAACCTTCTTGAAACAAATGCCGCAGCTCAGCTTATTGAAGACAGAGTCAGCGAAGATGCTACTGTTATCTTCGGTGCTTCTATTGATGAATCTCTTGATGATGAAATCAGAATTACTGTTATTGCAACAGGTCTTGACGGCGAAGGCACAAACACGGTTAAGAGCGAAAGTAAAAGTGCAGAGGACAATTTCTTTGCTTCTTTGATGAAGAACGAAGATACAATTGAAGTTCCCAACTTTTTAAAGTAATTTAAAATTTAAAAGCGGTTTCCCCTATGGTACGTATAGTGAAGGTTAGTACTTTTACCTGTGTATCATAAAGGAAATCGCTTTTTTCGTTATATCCTATTGAAAGGTGGAAGCATTATGAAAGACAAAATGCTTGTTTTAGACATAGACGGAACACTTACAAATTCCAAAAAGGAAATAACAAGTGCCACAAAGGAAGCTATAACAAAGGTTCTTAAAATGGGGCATGCAGTTGTAATTGCATCGGGAAGACCTACACCCGGCACAAAAAAAGTGTGTGTGGAATTAAATCTTAGCCGATATAACGGCTATGTGTTAAGCTACAACGGTGCAAAAATTACAAAGCTTTCCGACAACAGCGTTGTATACCAGAAGGTTCTGGAAAATAAGTTTGTGGGCGAAATTTATGACTATGTAATTAAAAATGACATGGGCATGATGACCTATGAAGAAAATGATGCCATTACTGGCACAAGAATTGACAAATATATGGAATTAGAAGCAAGGATTAATTCCATCGGATTAAGAGAGGTTGAAAACTTTAAGGAATATGTCAATTTCCCCGTGAATAAATGTTTGTTGACGGCAGAGGATAATATAGCAAAATTACATTGTGAACATTTGGCACAAATCTACAAGGACAGCTTAAGTGTTTATCGCTCCGAACCTTTCTTTGTGGAAATTATGCCAAAGGGCGTTGACAAGGCAAATTCGCTGGAGGTTTTAAGACAAATTTTAAGTATTGAACGGGAAAACATAATCGCCTGCGGTGACGGGTTTAACGATTTGTCAATGATAAAATATGCAGGCGTTGGCGTTTGTATGAGTAACGGTGTCCCCGAGTGCAAAAAGGCGGCGGATTACATTGCACCGAGCAATGACGAAGACGGACTTTGTGCTGTTGTTGAAAGATTTTTTACAAATGTTTAAAAAGATGCAATAAGATGATATAAATTTGTTAACAATTGTATATTAGACTGAGGCAAAGAAAGGGTGGTAGATATGTATAACGATGAAGAAAACAGAAACAATGAATTGGAAAATGTTGAAGAAAACACATTGAATGAAGCAGTAAATGAAGCAGTTAATGAAGCAGTTTCCCATGAGGAAGATGCAAAGAATATCGGCTTTACAAATGAATTCACATACGAAGAAGCCGCCAAAGAGGAGAAAAAAAAGAAGGGTATTTTAAAACCCATACTCATAACTGCACTTTGTGCTTGCGTTGCAGGTACAGTGTTCAGCTTTACAGCCGAATTTACCGAAGAAATTGCCTCAAATGCCGCAAAGAGAATAACAACAACACAGGAAGCCTTGAATAAAGACGAAGATGTGGAAGCGGCACTTTTAAGCTTTTCCGAATTTTCATCCTCTGACGGTGTGATGAGTGTGGAAAGCATTGCAGAGGCATGTCTTCCCAGTGTAGTTTCAATTACAAACAAGGGCGTAAGCGAAGTTATGACATTCTTCGGCAATTACCAGATGGAGATGGAGTCATCAGGTTCGGGCATTATCATAGGCAAAAACGACAGCGAACTTCTGATTGTTACAAACTATCATGTTGTGGCAGACAGTAAGGAACTGACAGTTGTATTTTCCCACGATGAAGCATTGGCTCAGAAGGGTGACGATACTTATATGAACCATGCTCTTATAAAAGGCTACGATGCAGACAAGGACGTTGCGGTTATTGCTGTAAAGCTCAGCGAAATTTCCGATGAAACAATGAGTAAGATAAGAATTGCAACAATCGGTGATTCCGACAACATAAAGCTTGGTAGCGGTGTTGTGGCAATCGGTAATGCCTTAGGCTATGGACAGAGCGTTACACACGGTATTATAAGTGCAATTGACCGTGAGGTTACAATGGAAGGCGTAAGTGGCGGTAAGATTACAAATGAATATATTCAGACAGATGCTGCAATTAACTCCGGTAACAGCGGTGGTGCACTTTTGAATATGAAGGGCGAGCTTATTGGCATTAACTCTGCTAAAATTTCCTCAACAGGTGTTGAGGGCATGGGCTATGCTATTCCCATAAGCGATGTTAAAGATTTGATAAATAATCTTATGAGCCTTAAGACACGTGATGTTGTTGATGAAGAAAACCGTGGCTACTTAGGTATTTACGGCTTTGATGTAACAAGCAGTGACTCAAAAAGATACGGTATGCCCGTAGGCGTATATGTACAGGAAGCTGCAGAAAATTCTCCCGCACAAAAGGGCGGAATTTGTGAAGGCGACATTATAGTCGCAATTGACAATGCTTCCGTAAGTAACATGAGTGATTTACAGAACAGACTTGCCTATTATGAAGCAGGGGAAACTGCCAAGATTAAAGTTAAGAGAGTAAATGGCAGAGAGTACGAAGAAATCGAATTGGAAGTAAAACTTGGTTCTAAAAGCGAGGCAGGAATAGAGGAATAAAAAAAGCCCATTGGGCTTTTTTTATTTGCAGAAAAGACTTAATACACCTTTTCATATTGCAAATAGTGTTAAATAGAGGTATAATAAACGTATCAAATTATGGTGGTGAATTTATGGAAACGAAAGAGCTTTTGAAAAAACTAACCAATCCTGTGGCTATTTCAGGAAGTGAAGGCAACATAGGCTGTATTATAAAAGAGCTTTTAAAGGAACATGGCTGTGAAAATATTATAACTGATCCTATGGGTAACATCATAGGTGAATATAAATGCGGAAAAGAAAACGCACCAAGGCTGATGATAGAGGCACATATGGATGAAATCGGTCTGATGGTGTCAGGCATAAGCGATGAGGGCAGTTTATTATTTGTTCCCATAGGCGGTTTTGACGGTAAAGTTCTTCCGGGAAGCTGTGTTACCGTGCATACGGAAAAGGGTGACATTTTCGGGATTATCGGGGCAAAACCTCCGCACCTTATAACAGAGCGAAATAAATGCGTAAAAATGCAGGATATGAGTGTTGACATAGGCTTTTGTCGTGAAGAAACTTTAAAGAGGGTTAAAATCGGTGATTTAATCAGCTTTAACAGCCTTTTTACTCCTCTTGACAAAATGGTTGCATCTCGCTCCTTTGACGACCGAGGTGGCGTTGCGGCTATGGTAAAAACCCTGGAATACGTGAAGGATTATAAAATTGAGTGCGATATTGTTTGCGGTATAACCGTTCAGGAAGAGCTTGGTATGCGTGGGGCAAAGGTTATATGCGAAAGTGCAAAGCCCGATGCGGCAATATGCATCGATGCGGGCTTTGGCACAAGTGCAAATTCTTCGGAAGGCTTTGACCTTGGAAGCGGTGTTATTTTGTCGGTGGGACCTAATTTGCACCCGAAGCTTAATGATTTAATATTACAGGTGGCAAAGGATAGTAAAATTGATGTTACTGTTGATGTTGAAAACGGAAACACCGGTACAAATGCATGGGCAATACAAGTTTCGGGAATTGGTGTGCCTACAGCACTTTTGTCTTTCCCACTTCGGTATATGCACTCAACATATGAGGTTATAGATGAAAAGGATATTGAAAGTATCGGCAGACTTATTGCACAGACTGCTCTTAATTACAAAGGAGGGGATCAGTTATGTTATTGATGGAAATGTTAAAAACAAATTCACCCTCCGGCTGTGAAGATGAAATGCGTGAGCTGATACTTGAAAATGTACGCCATATGGAGCATTTTATTGACACCATGGGAAATGTAATTGTGCATAAACCGGGAAAAGGGAAAAAAGTTCTTGTCAGTGCACACATGGACGAAGTTGGTTTTATCGTGTCAAAAATTACCGACAGCGGGGAGTTAAAATTTAAAAATGTTGGCGGAATTGAAACAACTGTTTTAGCAGGGAAAAAGGTGCTTATTGGTAAAAACCGTGTTCCCGGCGTGACGGGTGTTAAGGCGATACATCTTCAGTCAGGTAGTGAGAGAGATAATATGCTGAATGTTTCCGATATTGTTATCGATATCGGTGCCAAAGATAAAAATAGTGCGGAAAACCTTGTTAAGGTGGGAGATTACGGAACATTTGCATCGGAAGCGGTTGAATTTGGTGACAACCTTTTAAAGTGCAAAGGCTTGGATGACAAGGTTGGCTGTGCGGCAGTTTTAGAAATATTGAATATGGAAACAGATGTTGATTTGTACGGTGCTTTTACAACACAGGAGGAAGTGGGTTGTCGTGGAAGCATTATTGCGGCAAACTTTGTAAAGCCTGATTACGCCATTGTTTTTGAAGGCACAACCTGCTCTGATGTGTTCCCCACCCCGAAAGAAAAGACAGTTACAATTTTAGGTAACGGCTGTGCTTTGACGGCTATGGACCGTGCGGCAGTATCTGACAGAGAAATGCTTGAATTGGCAAAAAAAGTTGCAGATGAAAATAATATACCTTATCAGGTGAAACGCACCACAATGGGCGGCACTGATGCAGGAAGCATACAGAGAACGGGAAGCGGCGTAAAAACCTTGGTTATTTCCACACCTTGCCGTTATATTCATTCCCCGGTTTGCGTTATGAACAAAAACGACTTTAATGCACAGGTGGAATTGGGAAAAGCGGTCATTAAAGAATTGGGGACAATGTGAAAGGAAGATTAAAATGGAATTATTGAAGAAAATAATAGAAGCCTACGGACCTTCAGGCAGAGAGGACCAGGTAAGGGAAGTTATAAAAAATGAGATAACGCCTTTTGTTGATGAAATCATTGTTGACAATATGGGAAATCTTATCTGCCACAAAAAGGGCAAGGGCAAAAAGCTGATGATGGCGGCACATATGGACGAAATAGGCGTTATCGTAACGCATATTGACGAAAAAGGCTTTTTACGCTTTAGCTCGGTAGGTGGCGTTTATCCCACAAACTGCATTAACCGTACCGTAAGGTTTGAAAACGGAACTATTGGCGTAATTTCAGGGGAAGGAAAAACTGCCCCTAAGGATTGGAGCCTTGACAAGATGTATATTGACATCGGTGCCGAAAGCTATTGTGAAGCGGCTACCAAGGTTCAAATCGGAGATATGGGCGTATTTGACAGCTGTTTTAGCGTGATGGGCAAAAAAATTACAGGCAAAACAATGGACGACAGAGTGGCTTGCTATGCCCTTATTGAGGCTGTTAAGAAAATTGAAAACTGCCCCAACGATTTTTATGCGGTGTTTACAACCCAGGAGGAATTAGGTCTCAGAGGGGCAAAAGTTGCCGCACAGATAATTGAACCTGACATGGCGATTGCCGTTGATGTGTCAAGTGTTGGAGATACACCTGAAAGCAAAATTATTGACCTTACTTTAGGCAAGGGACCATCTGTTAAAATAAAGGATGCGTCATATATTATAAGCCCTGTTGCACGGGACTTTATGATTAAGTGTGCAAATGAAATAGGTATTCCCTATCAGCTTGAAGCGGCAAGTTTCGGCGGTACTGATACAGGTGCTGTTATGCTTACGGGTAAGGGTGTTCCTTCTGCTACAACAAGCATACCTTGCAGATATATTCATTCTCCCCAGGAAACTGTCCATGCTGACGATGTGGAAAATGAGATTAAGTTTTTGATTAAGATGATAGGAACGGAAATTTGATATGAAGGATTACATTGTAAATGCTATTACAAGTTGCGGTTCAATTCGTGTTATTGCCGCATCTACAACAAATATTTGTGAAAAAGCACGTGCAATACACGGCTTTTCACCTACTGCAACGGCGGCTGTTGGAAGGTGTCTGACAGCGGCGGCAATGATTGGCAGCACTTTAAAGGGCGAAAAGGATACCCTTACATTGCAATTTAAAGGCGACGGTCCCATCGGGCGTGTTGTTGCGGTAAGCGACAGTAAAGCTAAGGTGAAAAGCTATGCAGGGGACCCATATGTTGACTTGCCCTTAAAAAAGAACGGACACTTGGACGTTGGCGGTGCTGTTGGCAGAAACGGATATTTAAGCGTTATCCGTGACTTTGGCTTAAAGGAGCCATATGTAGGTCAGGTTGAGCTTGTAACAGGTGAAATTGCGGAAGATTTAACATATTACTATGCTAAAAGCGAACAGCTTCCTTCTGCGGTGGCATTAGGCGTAATTGTGGATAAAGATTTGAGCGTGAAAAGTGCAGGGGGATTTATAATTCAGCTTCTGCCCGGTGCAATGGATGAAGATATTGACCGCATTGAAAAAGCCATCGGAGAAATCGGCGAGGTGCCTAAACTTATCGAGGAAGGGAAAACCCCTGAAGATATTATTTCAATGCTTCTTGACGGCTATGAGGTGGAATATTTTGATAAAATGGAGCCTGAGTATTACTGTGACTGTTCAAAGGACAGAATGGCGAAGGCTATTATCAGCATAGGAAAAGACGAAATCAGAAGCATGATTGAGGAGGACGGACAGGCAGAAGTGTGCTGTCAGTTCTGCGATAAAAAGTACCTGTTTAGTAAAGAAGAACTTGAAGAATTGGGAAAGAATTGTTCGCATTAACTTACCTAACTCAAATAAAATCCCTAAAATTAGGGATTTTATTTGAGGGGATAAAAAAGTATAATTTTTTCAAAAAAAGTGTTGACAAATTATAAAACCCCTGTTATAATAACTATTGTTGTTGAGATACAACAAAGTCAAAATGGTGTATGGGAGTTTAGCTCAGCTGGGAGAGCATCTGCCTTACAAGCAGAGGGTCATAGG
>JBJDXJ010000048.1:0-30492 GCA_051866635.1 Clostridia bacterium
ATTATTTTTTTAGGCTTACTCCTGTTTTTATCGGCAGGGACTTTTAACTATCCCAATGCTTGGTTATTTATTTTCATTTTGTTTGTACCTATGCTTGTTGTAGGTATTGTACTGATGATAAAAAACCCCGAGCTTCTTAAAAAGCGGCTTAATACAAAAGAGAGGCAAAGCGAGCAAAGACTTGTAATAAAAATCAGCGTGTTGATGTTTGCTCTGAGCTTTGTGTTGGCAGGGCTTGATTATCGCTTCGGTTGGTTTCCCATCCCCAAAGCTGTACCCTATATAGCATCATGTGTGTTTTTGTTGGCGTATTTTCTTTATACCGAGGTTTTAAGAGAGAATACATACCTTTCAAGAACGGTAGAAGTACAGGAAAACCAAAAGGTTATTGATACAGGGCTTTATGGAATTGTACGCCACCCAATGTATTTTGCCACGGTGCTCCTTTTCCTTTCAATGCCATTAATTCTTGGGTCCCTTATTTCTTTTGTTGTTTTTCTCTTTTATCCCCTTTTGATTACAAAGCGAATTAGAAATGAAGAACAAGTCCTTGAAGCAGAACTTGAGGGCTATGCAGAATACAAAAAGAAAGTAAGATACAGATTGATACCATTTATTTGGTAATTTGAAATTGGAATTTTAAAAAAGAACCACAGATTTCATCTGATGAACAGGGCAATGTCCCAACTACTGACGTAGAACATAATTGTAGAGCCTATTTAGCATCTCCTTAGAATTTGTTTTGTCAATTCCATTTTAACGGATTTTTGCTAAATATGCTCTACTTTTTTCGATTCTATTTAGTTGACACCACAACATTTATTATAGAACCAAACTTATTTTTTATAGAAAAAAGACGTCCGAAAATCGGACGTCTTTTTAATTTATGGTTTAAGATTAATTACTTAAGCTTCCATACACCAACAGGTACGCAGTTTACGCTACCACCTAAGATAGCTTCAAGTGCGTTTACGCCTGTAACAAGTGATACACCTGCAACTGTGTATTCAGCACCATCTGCAACGTTCAAGCCGTTAGCAAAAGTAACAACGCCATCAACTACATCAGCTTCTACTGCACCTACGCTGTAAGGAGCACCGTTTCTAAGGTAAGAAACAACAACTACTACCTTTGTTAAACCTGTAGCTTCAGTAGCTTCAAAAGTACCGGAAACTCTTACACCAAGAGCTGTAGATGTTACTTCAACATCTTCATCTTCTGCAACGAAGGGAAGATCTTCTTCGTCACCGGGTTCTTCGGAAGGTTCTGTAGGTTCTACTTCAGAAGGAGCTGTGGGTTCTTCGGAAGGAACCGTGGGTTCTTCGGAAGGAACTGTAGGTTCTTCGGAAGGAGCTGTGGGTTCTTCGGAAGGAGCTGTGGGTTCTTCGGAAGGAACTGTAGGTTCTTCGGAAGGAGCTGTGGGTTCTTCGGAAGGAGCTGTAGGTTCTTCGGAAGGAGCTGTGGGCTCTTCGGAAGGAGCTGTGGGTTCTTCGGAAGGAGCTGTAGGTTCTTCGGAAGGAGCTGTAGGTTCTTCAGAAGGAGCTGTGGGCTCTTCGGAAGGAGCTGTGGGTTCTTCAGAAGGATCTGTAGGTTCGTCTACAGCTTCAACCTTAACGTTCTGAACTACTAATGTACCGCCAACTTCGCCGTTATCAAGAACGAGAAGTGTATCAAGAGCTTCAACATCTGTGTTTCTGAAGCCTGCGTTTTCAACTGTACCAAGAACTGTACCTTCAGCGTCTGCGATAGATACTGTCCATGTCTTAGCTTCTACATCAACAGTAGCGGATACTGTGTAAGTACCGGGAACTGTTACGTCAGCGAGCTTCTGGTTAGCAGCGTCTGTGGACTGTCTGTAGAATACTTCGCCACCCTTGAATGCAAGGTATGCAGAGGACTGTGCGAACCAGTTATCTGAAAGGTCAGCACCTTCAGAGAAAGCTACAAGACCGTCACCGGGGTTGATAAGAACTACATCATAAGAAACTTTAGCCTTACCTGTGATAGCTTCATCAAGTACATTCTTAGCATCTTCGATCTGCTTACGTGTAGCAACGATACCTTCGTAAACTACTTCAAGCTCAACTGCAACTGTAAGGTTTTCAGCATCAACTTCAATCTGTCTTGCTTCTGCCTTATAGATTGCCTTTGTGTTGTAATAGTTGTATTCAGCAACATCAACTTTTGCACCTGCAACGCCTTCTACCGTAGCTGTACCAACTTCTTCACCGTTAACTGTGTAGCTGATTGTAACTGTTTCAACCTTAGCACACTTAACTTCTACAACATCATCTGTACCAACTACGCCGGAAGCTACGGGAGCTTCATACTTAACACCATCAACTGTAAGTGTCTTAGCTGCTACAGATACTGTAGCACCTGTTTCTCCACTCATCTTAACTTCTTCAAGAACTGTACCGTCAGCTGCTACATACTTAAATACAACATCGCCAACGGAAGCAGGAGTTGTGTCTACAACCTTAACTGTGGAAGCATCAACGATAAGGATATCAGAACCATACTTATTGTCGCAAAGTACAAGGGAGTCAACAGGAATACCATTTGTATTTCTGAAAGAAAGACCTGTAGCAGAAGCCTTTACCTCACCTGCTTCAGAGAATGTTACATCCCATGTATTGTTAATCAAGTCAGCATTTACAACAACATCAATTGTTGTGTTTGCACTGGATGCCTGACCGATTGTCTTCATGCCTTCAGCGGGACGAACGTTAAGGTCTGTACCGTTAAACTGCATCATCATTGTAGAACCGGAGAAGTAGTTGTTTGCTGTCATTGCAGCAGCGTTGTTAAGACCGATAAGAGTATCAGCGTTACCAACATTTGTCTGAACAGCGAAAGATACAGTATATGTTCTGCCTGCTACAAGAGCTGTAGGAAGCTCGTATATACCATCTGTGCCGTTTGCATCAGCATTGCCTACACCAGGCTGATGGATGGAGTTCTTCCAAAGAATTACTTCTTTCTTTCCTATTCTGCTTTCAAGAGTAACAGCATCACCTTTTGATGCCAAGAGAGGCTTTTCGGGATCAAGCAGAAGTTCTGTTGATTCACCCTTAAGCTCAATATAGAAATCATCCATTGTGTAACCTTCATTGAGGACATAACCAACAGTGAAGAGTACAAATGTGCCATCTTCAGTCACTTCAGCAGCCTTATCAGGAGCCTTCTGTGCCATTGTAAGTGCAAGAGCGGTATAACCTGTTTCAAGGTCTGTGGAAGAACTTGATGTTGTTTCAAACTTACCTGTAGCAGGTCTACCATCTTTAAAAGGATTAATAAATTCTCCAAGATGGTAAGCGTTCATAACATCATCAACATTAGTAATAGCTGTTCCATAATATGTATCAGCTAAAGAAGCCACTTCTGTAGGCCATGTCCAACCAACCTGACCGCCGTTAAATGCATTAGTACTAACATCTTCCAAGCCAAATGTTACAAGGAACATTTCGCCTGCAGCAGGAGCGGTAGCATCTGTGTACGCTACAACTTTAGCTGTGGGTGTTTCTTCTGCGGATACGGGCAATGCAATAAGGGTGCAAGCCAACGCAAACGCAAGTACTAAAGAAAGAATTCTTTTCATACTTAATTACCTCACTTTTAAATTTTGAATTTTGAATACAATTAGTCTACGTAACCTTTTGTATCGAAGTTAACAAGTGCAGCCTGAATTTCAATAACTGTCACCTTACCGTCGCCATTGATATCCAAAGCAAAGTCTTCTACTGTTGACGCATCTTTGTCAAAGAAATTCTTTGCTGCCGCAATATCTGTAACTGTTACTTGTTTATCACCATTGTAATCACCGGGAATAAGAGTAATAGTGCCAAGGTCAACTTCTGTCTGATCGATAACCTTGTTTTCGTAAGTCTTGTAAAGGTAACCCGCTTTACCAAGAACTACGTCGTATGTACCCTGACCAACTTCGATTACATAAGCACCGTCAGAAGCTACTTTACCGTTTACAGAATTGCCGGCTGCATCTGTAGCAACTGCTGTTGCACCTGCATAAGCTACTTCTGTTGCACCATCAACAAGCTTGATAGTACCGACAATCTTCTTAGTGTCGAAACTGAAGCTTGTGCTGCCGGGTGCATCTACGCCTGTACCGCCTACGTATACATCATACGCACCTGTGCGGTCAGCTTCAAGGAGCTTGAATGTGTAAGTAACTGCTGTATCGCTAACTGCTTCCTGGTCGATATACTTGATATCGGAATCCTCAAGAGTTGCGAGAGCTGTACCCTGCTTCACAACAAGCACCGTGGACTGCTGAGCTGCTTCGGGGCTACCGTATTCAACAGTAACAGAAATAGTTCTGCCCTCATCAGCTGCAACGCCTGCACTAACACTGCTGATAGTAGCAGCATTAGCCACTGTCATCATAGCAAAGAACACTGTAAGTGTCATTGCCATAACGAGAAGAATTTTGCCTAATTTCTTCATTTTTTCGTCTCCTTTCAGGAAAATAAATTTTTTGTGCTTGCCGAAATTATTCTAGTACAGCTACAAAAACAACCTTCCTAAACTACACTTCGGCATTATTCACATACATACAGTATAACACAATAATTAAGTTTTTCAAGATGTTTTTAATAAAAAAATATGTTTTTTTTGTTAAAATTTGATTGAATTGTACAAAACGACAACTCCTGTGTACAAAAACGCAAAATCACTTTATTCTCCATCAAAAGATTAGTAAAACAATGCTTTATTTTGCCACTTCTCCCACCTTAATTCCGTCAACTGCGGCACTCATTATTCCTCCTGCATAGCCTGCACCTTCACCTATGGGGTACAAGCCTGATACACAGGAAGAAAATAATTCATTTCTTAAAATTCTTACAGGACAGCTGCTTCTCGTTTCAGCACCCGTTAGTATGGCATGGGGATTGTCAAAGCCTTTTATTTTTCTGCCAAAGCCCAAAATTGCCTCCTTTAAGCCTGTTGAAACAAATTCGGGAAAAAGGCGGTTTAAATCCGAATAAGTAACCCCAATTTCATAGGTAGGTAAAACTTTCTTGAAAGAGGTGCTTTTCCTATTATTCAAGAAATCCCCCACCATTTGGCAGGGTGCCTTATAGTCCCCTCCTGCCTGATAAAAAGCACTTTTTTCCACCTTACGCTGAAAATACATGCCTGAAAGCACATCACTACTTTGAAAATCCTCAGGATAAAGAGAAACTAAAATTGCACTGTTTGAGTTCACACCGTCACGGGCAAAATTGCTCATCCCGTTTGTCACAACGCCCTCTTCCTCGCTGGCAGAAGGTACTACAAAGCCTCCCGGACACATACAGAAGGTGTAAACTCCTCTTCCGTTTGAAGCTTTTATGTTACATTTATAATCTGCCGCACCCATCAGTGGAGCAAAATCACCGTACTGTGCATAATCGATATCTTCACGCAGATGCTCAATCCTGGCACCTACGGAAAATGGCTTCCTCTCCATAGGAATATTAAGTTTTTTAAGCATTTCAAATGTATCTCTTGCACTGTGTCCAATTGCAAGAATAAGAGTTTTTGTTTCAAAATCACCTTTGGTTGTTTTAATGCCTGCAACTGCATTATTGTTAATTAAAATATCATCCATACGGCAGTTAAATATAAATTCGCCGCCCATGGATATGATTTTTTTCCTTATATTACTGACCATTGTACGAAGCTCATCTGTTCCCACATGGGGTTTGGCCTTATACAAAATCTCACGGGGTGCACCGGCCTCCACCATTTCTTCCAATACTTTCCGCTGCCTTTTGTCCTTTGTTCCGGTATTTAATTTACCGTCGGAAAAGGTGCCTGCACCGCCCTCCCCGAACTGCACATTGCTTTCAGTGTTAAGTCTCCCCGTTTTCCAGAAGTTGTTTACCGTATTAACACGATTTTCTACACATTCTCCCCGTTCAATCACTATGGGATTTGCCCCACGGTAAGCCAGTATTAATGCACAAAAAAGCCCCGAAGGTCCACTACCCACAACTATGGGGCGATGTTTTTCACGCCAAGGGGTGGGATATTCGTACTCATAATGTTCACATTTTAAAACATTACGCCGTCCGTAATACTTTTTTTCGTCTTTTATCGAAACATCAAAAACCCCCACATAAAAAACATCCTTTTTATCACGGGCATCTATTGACAGCTTAACCTCAGTAAATGACTCCACATCACTGCTTTTTGCCCCGATTAAGGAGGAAATCGCCTCAACTACATCGCCATTTTTATATCCGGGCTTTAATTTTACATTATTTACTCTTATCATAGAACTCCCTCTGCTTTGCGGCACTTTTTCCGGCAATAGAGCCTGTTGCCCAAGCCCAGTGAAGATTATATCCGCCGCATATTCCGTCACAGTCAAGGATTTCACCTGCTGCATATAGGTTTTTAACTAATTTTGACTCCATTGTTTCGCAGTTAAAATCAGATAGTCTTACCCCTCCGGCACAAACCTGGGCATTATTAAAGCCTGTATCGCCTAAAACCTTAAGTTCCAGCCTCTTTAAAAATTCCGCACATTTACGGACATTTTCTTCTGTAAAGTTTTCAGCCTTTACACTTGTTTTCGGAATTTTTCCGTACTTCAAAAGTGGTATTGCAACCTTCTTATTAACAAGACCTGCAAAAAGCTCACCGCCTTCACGCTTTGGGAGAAGATGCATCCTGTCGTATATTTCCTGTATGACTTCCTTTTCCGTTAAGTCGGGAAGCATATCCACCACAAGGCTCATCCCCTTCTGTGCAAAACGGGAAATCTGCATAACAGGGATACCCGACATACCGTATTCGGTAAACAAAACTTCGCCTCGGTCACTTGCAACCATCTTGCCACTATCCAGAAGTGTAACACGGGCAAAAACCTTTACACCCTTTAGTGGTTTTGTAATATCGTTTTCTGTTTTTAGACTTACCAGTGCCGGGTGTATATCTGTAACAGTGTGGTTAAACTTAGTCAAAAGTTTGTAGCCTGAACCGTCACTTCCCGTATTAGGTGAGGCTTTTCCGCCTGTTGCCACGATAACCTTACGGCACAAAATATTCCCAACCATAAAACCGTCTTTCGTTTTATTTATATCCGATACAAAGGTATCTGTAATAAAATCAACATTATTTTCCAAAAGATAAAGTCTTAACCCGTCTGCCACAGTGCTTGCCTGATTTGAAACGGGGTAAACACGCCCATTTTCCACACGGTGCATAATACCTAACTTTTTAAAGAATTCCAAAGCATCTTCACTTTTGAATTTTTCAAGGACAGATGTGACAAAACCTCTGTCCCCGTAAAAATAATCACTCTTTATGTCCGTATTGGTATAATTACACCGTCCGTTACCTGTTGCATGGATTTTTTTTGCAACACGGTCATTGCGTTCAACAACCGCTATTGTTATATTTTTATTTTCCCATCTTGCAGAAACGGCGGCGGCAAGACCTGCCGCACCGCCGCCTACAATTACAATATCGTATTTTTTCATAAATTATTTTTTCTTATAAAACATTGTGGATTCTTCGCCGTTACGAAGTCTTACAATGTTTGTTTTGTGCTTATAAATTGTAAGTATAGCAATAGCTATTGTAACAGTTAAAAGACGTGCTTCGCCGGGGTAAAGAAGTGCTGTAAATATAACAACGTTAATAACGGCAACTATTGATGACAGTGACACATATCTGAAAAGCACCATTAGAATGACAAATACCAAAAGTGCAAGGCATGTTGCCAAGGGGCTTATAACAAAGAGTGCACCTGCCGCTGTTGCAATACCCTTACCGCCCTTAAATCCGTAATAAAGGGGGAAGCAATGACCAACTACTGCAAAGAAAGCATATATGTACGCCATGGACCTGCATGTGGAAACATAAATCCAAGGGTTTGAAGATGCTGTAAGAATAAGGATAAGGGGAACAAGGCATCCCTTTAAAATATCAAAAAGCAAAACCATAACAGCCGCACCCTTACCCATGGTACGAAGAGTGTTTGTAGTGCCTGCATTTCCGCTACCCATTTCTCTTATATCCTTGCCTTTGCCCTTGGAAAGGATAATAGAAAGGTTCACCGAACCTAAAAGATAACCCAAAACTGCCGCTAATAAAAAATAAATTGCGTTAATACTTGTTAAATCTGTAATTACTGATTGCATAATTTTTTCTCCTTTTTATTTATCGTTATTTTTTCTTTCTCTTATAATAAATCTCACAGGTGTTCCCGTTAAACCGAATGCTGTTCTTATATTGTTTTCGATATATCGTATATACGAAAAATGTGCCAGTTCAGCATCGTTAACAAAAAGAACAAATGTGGGTGGCTTTGTTGATGCCTGAGTAATATAGTAAAGTTTAAGCCGTTTACCTTTATCACTGGGAGGCTGAACACGTGCAACCGCATCTGTCAAAACATCGTTAAGGGCACCTGTCTGGAGCCTTATTGCATTTTGATCTGCTACAAAATCAATATTTCCAAACAAATTGTCAACCCTTTGACCCGTAAGTGCGGAAATAAACACAACCGGTGCATACTGCATAAAACCTAAGGTGTCGTAAATCTTTTTACGCATTGCCTCCATGGTTTTGTCGTCCTTTTCAACAGCATCCCACTTATTTACAACAATTACAGTGCCTTTACCCTGTTCGTGAGCATATCCTGCAATCTTCGCATCCTGCTCGCTTATACCTTCTACGCCGTCAATCATAACAACGCACACATCGCATCGTTCAACAGCGTTAAGTGAACGGATTACGCTGTAGCGTTCAACAAGATCGTCCACCTTGTTTTTCTTACGCATACCTGCAGTATCAATAAAGGTGTACTTTTTACCGTTCTTTTCAAGCTGTGTATCGATGGCATCACGTGTTGTGCCGGCAATATCGGAAACAATTACCCTTTCTTCACCTAAAAGGCGGTTGATAAGACTGCTCTTACCGGCATTGGGCTTGCCCACAACCGCAACCTTGATTGTGTCGTCTTCTTCCCCTTCATCGGTATTTTCCGGGAAATAAGAAATACACTTGTCAAGAACATCGCCAACGCCTCTGCCGTGAACAGAAGAAACAGCCATAGGCTCATCAAGACCCAAGTTATAAAACTCATAAAGCTCCATAGGTGGTTCACCGGGAGAGTCTACTTTGTTGCACACCAAGACAATGGGCTTACTTGCCTTTTGAAGCATTGTTGCAACCTCTTGGTCTGCCGCCGTCATTCCATCCTTTACGTTTACCATAAAAATGATAACATCCGCCATTTCAATTGCAAGGTTTGCCTGACGCCTCATCTGGGATAGGATAATATCCTTTGAATAAGGCTCAATACCTCCGGTATCAATCATGGTGAATTCCCTGCCGCACCACTCCCCGTCCGCATATACACGGTCACGTGTAATACCCGGGGTATCTTCCACAATTGAAATCCTCTTCCCTGCAATTTTGTTAAAAAGTGTAGATTTGCCAACGTTAGGTCTTCCCACGATGGCGATAACGGGTTTTGCCATAAAACCACCTCCTATTTCCCTAAAAGAGCTTCCAAAAATTCATATCCGTCATTTGTTACAACACGGATTTTAACACCAAGCTCTTCTTCGATTTCATTTACTGTAACATTGTCTAACAGCACTTCTGTAGAGTCACGGAGCATGCTTTCTGAAATCAAAAGTTCATCTCCCAGTTCCTTGCCTTTAAGCTGTGCTTTTATATCACATCCGCACAAGAGCCCCGCAACGGTTATTTCTTCACCAAAAAAATTATTTGTAATTTTGTAAACATTTGCCTTTAATTTATTATACTTATTTTCCGCAGTCTTTGCAATAGATTTAATAAAATTATACGCCGCTTCCCCTGTTGCTATACTTACGCATCTTTCCCTTTCAAGGGTATAATCTTCTTTTATGGCATTAGAAAATTCTTCCTTCATACTTGCAATTAAGCCTACGCCGTTTTCAATCTGTGGAAAGCCTTCGTATTCTTCCTCCCGTGGTAAATCAATATCCGCTTTCAGATAAAACTCATCAGAGGCGTAAAAAAGCCTTGTCCCAATTTTTTCAAGAGCAATTTTCTGCCACTTTTCAACGGTTTTAATAACCTCTATTGCCTTTTTTTTATCAACGGAAGGTATATGGCAGAGACCTTCCCTAAACTTTGTTTTACCGATAGGTACAATGCTCACACTTCGGATATGACCAAGACTTAAAAGGTCTGAAAAGGTTCTTTCCAATTCGTCCCCATCATTTAAAGTGGGGCAAAGAACAATCTGTGCATTTAACAAAATTCCGTTATCCGAAAGCTTTTTCATCCTTTCGAATATGTTGCCCGCATTTTTGTTTTTCAGCATTTTTTCACGAAGATGTGGGTTTGTTGTATGAACAGAAACATTTATAGGACTTACACGCATGGAAATAAACCTGTCAATTTCGCTCTCAGGTACATTTGTAAGAGTCACATAATTGCCCTGAAAAAAGGAAAGCCGTGTATCGTCATCTTTAAAATATAATGTTTCACGCATACCTTTTGGCAATTGGTCAATAAAGCAGAAAACACAGTTGTTGGCACATCTTTTCGCACCGTCAATAAGGCCCGACTCAAATTCTACACCTAAATCCTCGTATACTTCCTTTTCAATTTCAACTTCTACCTTCTCGCCCTGCTTTGTAAGAACTTCAAGAAGAATTTCTTCATCGCTCATTAAAAAGCGGTAATCTAAAATGTCTGTTACGTCATGGTTATTTATTTTTAAAATTACATCCCCCGGCTCCAATCCGATTTCTTCGGCTATGGAGTTTGGATATACCTCTTTAATTTCGTTTTTCTTCATGGCACACTACCTCATGATAACTTATTTATATTATACCACCATTTACTATAAAATGCAACAAAAAAACGGGCGAGCAATTTACCCCGACTGATAATCTGCAAAGATTAAGAGGGTTACTGTAATTTCTGAATACTTTTCAAAAAATTTCAGACCGACACTTTCAGTGCCGGTCTGATTGATATACATAAATTTAATTAAAATTCAAATACGCTATACAAGGGTTTTATATTGTTCAGGCTTTCCCATATGAACACCTTTATCGTATCATACCCTGCGTTTGGTATATTGAAGCTTTCTATCGACTTTCCCTTCTGTATAGTAATATTTCTGCTGTCTGTTCCCACAAGCTCACCATTATTGTAAAGCGCCACCGTAACATCAGTGCAAATCACATCTCCGCTTGTATTATCGATTTGGAACAAAAAGCTGTTTCCAACAGTACCGGCATAGTAAATATTGAGCCCTTCTGCCGACATCACTTCACTATTAAGTGCATAGTCAACGGCTTCAACCGACAAAGTTTTTAAATCAACACCCGTTATATCAAAGGTATATTCCGCACTCTCAGTACCCTTTATGGGATACACCTCTCTGAAAGGCACGTCATTCTTTGTTCCGCTGACAACAAATCCCATAAGGTGACGGTTATCCGTTGCTGCAACGTCAAGATACGCATTATCGCCGTCCTCACGTATTTCAAGCTTTGTTATAACAGGCTTTGTGCGGTCTACATAGAATTTCATTTCAATGCTTTCATTCTGACTGTATTCCTTCTGTGCTAAAAATCCTGACTTCACCTTAAAGGTATAGTCTCCGTCTTTAAGGGAGTTTATTGTTTTATCGTCAAATTCAAGATATGATGGATCAAATTTTCTTGCATAATAGTATTCCCCGGCAGCAGAGCTTATATCTATTTCTTCCGCAATTAAGTTTCCGGCATTATCGTAAATATAAAAATCAGTCCTGCCAAGCTGTCTTAAAGGTGTTACTATTCCCACCAAAGCATCAAATTCTCCGTCTCCGTTGGGCGAAATTCCGACAAATTCTTCCGAGCAGTAATCGTAATATTCACTGTCGACTTCACTTATAAACTGATTTGCTCCAAGCATCTTTCTTGACTTTTCATCTGTGTAGGAACCGTCGGTTTCTCTAAAAGAACGGGAAGCCATATACGTTAAGCCAAGAACAGAGTCTTCCTCGAAAACAGGCTTATCAAGAGCAGGCACACTGTCCCATTCTCCGTAAAAGCCCATAAACGGTATACTTATTTCAGGCAGGCTTTCGTCATTGGTACCTAAGAATACAAAGCCGTCAATAAAGAAACCGTTTGTAAAGGTTTCCATATTTTCTTCAAGCTCAGCAATGTCAAGTGTCACATTTACTTTTATTTCCGTTTCCTCGTTTGCAGGCACCGTTACACATTCGGGCAAATCGGCACTGAATGTAAGCTTTCTCATAGTGCTGACAAATCCGTTTTCATCTGCACTGTCAGTTATGACAGTCATTTTTATATTGTCATACACAGCGTCAGTATCTGTCAGATTGCGAGCCTTAAAGGTAATTTCTATCTCACTTGAATTTATTTCACCGAGGCTTATTTTTGACTTACTGTACACATTTTCGCCATCGCCGTATATGCCGCCTATAAGCGTTACAGGTGTATTGACTGCTTTTTTCAGGTTTACCATACCGGCACCCTGCATTCTGGGTGAATATGGAATTTGGCTTTCGCTGTTTTCCATAAGAACATCAGCTGAGCTCATTAAAAGGTTTTCCACCAGCACAGTTAGCTGCACTCCGCAGGGATTACCGTATTTTTCGGGATTAGATCTTATATACTGTTTTAAAAGTGCAACTGCGCCTGTCATATGGGGTGCCGCCATGGAGGTGCCGCTCATATTTTCATATTTATCATCATTTACGGAAGAATATACATATCCTCCGGGAGCTGTTATCTCGGGTTTAAGCTCAAGGGTGCTGTTTACGCCCCAGCTTGTAAAGTCGCTCATTTCAGTCTTACTTTTGTGGTTAATTCCGCTTTGTATGCCTTCAGCAGCTTTGAGCTTTTTGTTTTCCGCAGCCTTCATTTTTTCACCGTCGGACTGAAAAACCGCCGCTGTGGGAATATCCTGAAGGCTTGCCGGATTTACACCTATGTTTATTGCTTCATCGTTGTTTATAAAAACAGCTCCGACAGCACCATTCGCTTTAGCATTTGCTATTCTTAACGCAAAAGACAGCCCCTGTCCTCTTTCAATTAGTGCAATTTTGTTCTCCGCATCTACGCCGTTAAATTCTTCTGCCAACCCCGTGCCCACATATACATACTCATACTCACCGTCTTTGAAAGCTTCCACAAAGCTCGCATTTTGGTTCTCCTCGGAAAATTTAATCTCGTCAGAGCCGACAGTCATAATATAGTACGACAGCCAAACATTTGTATTGTTCGCAGACGCAACCGATGTTGAAGCACTAAAGGAGTCCGGCACTCCGCTTGTACCGTAATCAATATTTTCAGCCATCACCGTATTAGAGTTATAACCTCTGTATCCATTTCCCGCTGCTGACGAAAAAATCACCCCTGCATTTGTCGCATTTATTACCGCAATCCTTATTGGCTCATTCTCCTCTTGGTAATAATCCCCGAAGCTGGCATTAATTACATCTGCCCCCAGCTTTATAGCGTCGTCAATGGCAGCTATAATAACTTCATCCGAAATATTTGGGGCAGCCATCAAAAGAAGCTGTGCGTCGGGAGCTGTGCCTGTAAATTTACCGCCAAGAGGGTCTGTTCCGTTGTTGCCTGCAGCAATTCCGGCAACATGCATGCCGTGAGCATTTTCCGAATTGAAGACGTCGCCGTTTTTATAGTCGTAATTATACGCATAGGGAATTTTTTCACTTCTGTACACTCTGTTTACGGTAGCGTCGCCGCCACAGGCGTTGATAGAAAGGCTTTCGTTTTGTATAATATTGTCTATATCGTTCTTTGAAAGCTTAGCCCCTTTGATTTCCCCCTGAAAAATTTCATGCTCAACGTCAAAGCCGTTATCGATAATTGCAATAACCGTGCCGGATCCTGTTATGCCGCTGTCGTGCAAATAATCGGTGTTCATCATTTCACAGGCAAAGTCAAGATACATACCGCCGCTTTGTTCTTCGCTGCTTTCATGCAACTCGTGCTTTTGAGCAATGTATACATTTTCAACATTGGGCAGCGCCTTTATTTTTTCAATATCGCTCTCATATGCCTCAAGGGAAAATCCGTTAAAAACATAAGAATATGTAAAGCCTAACTCTGCTGATGAGTCAACTTTTTTCTCAATTTCGCTCATTACCTGCATCTGTCTTGATTTTATGCTTTTTTCAAGTTTTTGTGCTTCGTCACTTTCCGCAAACACTCTTGCGCTGTCATCTGCGGATTTTTTTGCTTCAAGCACAGTATCTCCGCTTACTTCAACAATAAGCGTTACCTTTTCTTCGCTTACCTGCGGCGATGCAAACACCGCCGATACAGGCATAAGCGCTATTGCCGTTAATACTGCAATAAATTTTTTCATTTCTTTCACCCCGTAAAAGTTTTTAAAATAACACATTCATGTTTACCAAATGCTTACTCTGTCTTCGGGGGCTACCCACATTCCGTCCTTTTCGGTTATGCCGTAAACCTCATAGAACTTATCACATGACTGTAAAACTCTGTTTACGCGGATTGACGAAAAGCTGTGTGTATCAATCGCCGCTAAGTTTTGCATTCTTCCCCTTGTTTCAACAGACATCCATAGCCTTGCATAGCTTTCAAACATTTTTTTGTAATCAAAGTTTTCTTTTTTTGAAGCAAGCTCCGTGATAACCGACATGGCTCCCAGGTCTGCAATATCTTCGGTAATGGTCTGCTCCGAATTGATTGCAATACCCGGAGCGCCCTCTTGATCCTTATAATATGCTTTAACCTTATCGCAAAGCATATCAAATGCCGCTGCATCCTCATCTGTCCACCAATTTATCGCATTTCCGTTTTCATCATACTGTGCACCATCGGAGTCGAAAGCGTGACTCAGCTCGTGCCCTATAACAGAGCCTATACCTGCCAGATTTTCCTCGTATGACGCATCCTCGCTGTAAACAGACGGTATCTGCAAAAACGCCACAGGGAAGTTCACGTCATTATAATAAAGGTTATAAAAAGCATTGTCAACATGAGGATATGTAATCCATTCAGTTCTGTCAACCTCTTTGCCCTCAAGTGCATACATATCCTTAAGCTTTGCTTTATTTATAGCCTGTATATTTTCTACAAGATTTCCGCCGTCCTCAAAGCTTCTAAGTTCTTCGCTGTCGAGTCCGATTTCTTTCCATTCATCGGGGGCAAGCACCTTAATGCCCATTGTATCAAGCTTTTTAATCGCCTTTTCTTTTGTTGTTTCGCTCATCCAATCAAGTTTTTTTATTCTTTCCTTATAAACATCTATAATGTCGGTAACCATTTGGGTAACATTCGATTTCATTTTTTCGGTAACATATTTATCTGCGTAAATTTCACCGACATACTCCGCAAGAAGCTCCGAAACAGTTTGCGTAGCGTAGTACTCATCGCTTCGTGTTCCGATGACTCCTTCTGATTCTGTTTTATAGACTTGTACTGCCTCAAAGAAATCATCGCTCATATATTCTGCATATTGGTCTATCAGCTTATATTTTGCATAGGCTTTAAGCATTTCAAGATTTTCATCTGTAAGAAGCTCCGCAACCCCCTCCATAGCGGTTTTGTCCATCACAATAAATCGGTCTTTGTTTTTTAAGCCCGTTGCGTTAAATACCGCATCCATATCAACCGTTTTGAACAGCTGCTTTAACTCTTCAAGTGTGTATATATTATACGTTTTCTCCGC
The DNA here is from genome assembly GCA_051866635.1 of Clostridia bacterium. Classification (GTDB taxonomy): domain Bacteria; phylum Bacillota; class Clostridia; order UMGS1883; family UMGS1883; genus RGIG1927. The sequence goes on from JBJDXJ010000048.1 coordinate 15,706, forward strand.
ATCATATATTTCCTCAACCGAATAGCTTGCCTCTGCAACCTTTGTTTCATAATCAAATACCATATCTGCCGCTTTTGCCGCTTCCTCCTCGGTGCTGCCGCAGAGCATAAACAGCGTTTTTATGTATTTGAGATACGCTTTTTTCTGAGGCTCCAGCTTTCCCTCATACATATCCTTGAAGTTTATTGATGTGGTATAAAACTCATTCACATACCTGTTTGAATTTTTGGCATCAACGCTGACACAGAATTGAATAAAAACATTTATAAGCAAATTACCATCTATGGGCGTACTTGAAAATTCCGAAACACTCTTTACAGCATCTATTGCCTCAAGATCGGCTTGTATAGGAGTATATCCCTGTTTGTTGCGCTCCTCTTTATTAAGATAATTATTATATAAAGTCTTTATCTTATATTTTTTTGAGTTCTTTTCCGGATTTGAAACGGATATTTCCTGCATCATAGCTTCCAGCAAATCTGATATAATATCGTCGTAAAGTGTGCCGACTACCGAATTTCCATCGGGAATTACGGTGCTGTCAAATGCTTCCTTGTTTATTGCCGTATAGAAATCATCCTTTTCATTCGTGCCGAACACACGGTACATACGGCTGATAAACAGCTTCATTTCCTCCTCTGTAACATTATCGTTCGGTGCGAATATACCCTCGGATTTACCTGCGACAATACCTGCATCAAAAATGTCTGCAAGCTCGTCCTGCGCCCAGTCGGGAATATCGTTAAAATCTTCCTTCGGGATTGCAATATACTTATTTTTACCACTAATTTGCGGAATGTTTCCAAAGGCTCGTTTCAGCATAACAAGCGCTTCGGCTCTTGTAACGCTTCGCTCTTCGTGAAGCTCTCCGTCCTCATAGCCCTTTAAAATATCTGACTTTTGCACAGTCGGATTGTAGTCGTCTGCCGCTGTGAGCAGCATTTGGCATACCTCGCCTCTCGTGGCATATCCGTCATCCGCCAATGCCGCTGTTATGCCCATGGAAAACATCATAGATGCCACAAGCAGAGCTGACAAAATTTTTTTGATAATTCTCATACTAAATTCCTCCTATTTATTTTTATATTAATAACCTACAAAAGCATTTGCCATAGGGCGCATATTGTCCACGCCGTCCCAAAGCATATATGTTTTCACATCGCCGTTTGCCGCGGTATCTTTAAGCTCTATAACATTTGTTCCCGGCTCAACATCAGCCCTATACAAACTTATGTCTGTCATTGTATTGTCATAAGTTTCGCTCTTTTCAATCAAAACCATTTTATCCTCTCGTGGTGCGTATATGTACGCCTTGCCGCCTATTGCATCTATAATAATTGCGTCGCCGCACACCTGGGCTATTGAACCAATACAACGTCCGCGCTCCTCTCCAAGTATATCGGTTTTATATTCATCATCAGTAAATGCAGATGGGATACCGGTTATTATCCACTGTGAATTATCCACACTGTAAGCTATTTTTCCGTCGCTGTTTTTCAGGTATATGCCATTATCTATAACATCTGATGCATACGCCTTATACGACATCAGCGTACCGTCGGAAAACGTGTTCCAAATAACAGAACCGTCTGCACGGCAGGCAAAAAGCCTTATGCCGTCGCCCTTCTGTGTCAGGCTGTCAAGCTCTGCCTTTTCGGATGCGGCAGTAATATAACTGCCATAAACAGTCACAGCTCCGTCAATATCAGTTTCGCCGTTAAGCACGGCTATTGAGCCCAGCAGGCTTACCTTGCCGCAAGGGGAGGTTATCGCACCACCGCCCGATGAGGAGGCTGTGTTATCGGTAAAGGTTGAATTTATTATCACCGCTTCACCGCCGTTATTGTATATCGCACCGCTGTTGGAGGTGTTCAGGAAAACGGAGCAGTTTATCATATCAAGCTTTGCATTATAGTCTATACCTATGGCTCCGCCGTAGCCCGATTCATTTCCTTTAAAAGCGCAGTTAGAAAGCTTAACGCTGCCGCCCTTTGAATATATTCCGCCTCCTGAAATTCCACTTTTGCTGTATAGTATAACACAGTTATTTAAGCTGACGCTGCCGCCGTTATTTTCAACAGCTCCGCCGTAATTCTTACTGTATCCGGCATTAAGGTTAAGTTTTTCGCCCTCCAGGCTACCATTTTCCGTAACATTAAAAATCTGCGTTGCGTTCAATCCGTATATAGTGGTATAAGTGTTTATGTATTCACTGTAATGTCCTTTAATTTTTATATCACTGTCAATTGTTATGGGGCTTTTCCGGTATATAATATCCACACCTTCAGCAAAGGTAATCTCTCCGCCACCCAATTCATTTGCGTAAGAAACTGCCTCACTTAACGAAATAATACCGTCATACTCATTTGTTATATCTTCCCCTGTTGTAACAGTAAGCGACATCTGCTCCTTAACATACAAGCTGCCCAAAACCACCTCGCCGCCTCCGTACTCACTTTCGGCAACGGCAATGATTTCATATGTACCCGACAGATTATCTGCCGACCACTTTGCAAAGCCGATTGTTTCAGGCTCTGCTCCGTATGGGAGCGATATGCCGTTCTGCCTGAAAAGCTCAAATTTTTCATTGCCATTTGCCGCATACACCACAGCATTAGAGGTTATTTCTCCGCAGTCATATGTTGAAAGATTTGTCAGCTTAAATGCTATAAGCTCGCCCTCTGCAAGACAGCAGGCAGCACGGTCAAGTGCGGTATATACTCCGGTGTTTGTTTCATCTGCGGAAATGCCGATTTTAACATATCTCAAATCTATCTCGTTTGAATAAATGTTTAAAAGCGGTTCTTTTGTATCTGCCGGTTCAATGGCAAGCCTCAATCTTGCCTTTTGTCCGCGGGCGTATATCAGGCAACTATCAGGCATCGACACCCCCATAAGTGACATGCTTCCGACAGCATTATTTCCCGGTTTATCGGCTATGCTCCATGCACTCCATTTTCCGTTGTCATAATACGAAACCAAAAGCCAGCTTTGCACATCAGGCGGTATATCAATGGTATCATAGCCGTCTAATGTGAGCTCCGCCTCAGCCACACCGTTAACATATTCACCTATCTGTGCTTTAAAGCTTACCTCTGTCAAATCATAGCTTTTGTCAGATACGGTAAAATCATATGTACCAAAGTTATTATAATAGTACGCCTCCGTAAAGCTTCTTTCGGGGTTGACCTCTACAGTAATGGTATATTCTCCCGCCGGCAAAGCTTCGATTTCGACTGTTTCAGTGTTTGAAACATCCGAAATATTGTACCCGGATATCCTGCCTGTATATGTACAGTTTATTCTTCTTTTTTCGCTTCCGTCATTTTTATCCGTTCCGTTATTATATAATCAACAGCTCCTTCAAAATCGGTCTCCGCGGTGTTATAGAATTCCGGAACAACATAAATGTTTTCATTCGCCGCGCACGCGTTTAAAAAGAAGTTTTTATCCGCACTGTCATTTGATACATATATGTCACTTATCGTAAAATCTACGTCACTAATTTTGTCAAGGCTTGCACGTTCGTCCGTTTCAAATTCCACGTTTTCGCTGTATGGCACAAGTATAATAGCATTCTCCAAAGCACCTGTAAAATAGCCGTCGAACTGCCAAGCCTTATGAATCCCCTTATCGCAGGGAATCATATTGAGAACATGAAGCTTGTTAGGTGCCATGCGCCTGTTTTCTTCAGCCTGTATATCAGAATCGGAGTCAGAAACTACAATTGCCTTATAATAATCCTTGTCATCTTTTGAAAAATCTCTGTCGCAGATAAAGCCCCACATTGTTATTGAGTGTCCGCCGTTTCTGTTTCCGTACTCATCCACCCAGCCCAGTGAAATACCTATGCCGCTGCCCAATTCAAGAGCCTCTGTTACCTTCGCCATCTGCTTATAATTTCGCTGAATGTCTATATAATCGCTGACACAGCTAACTTCATACCTGTTAAGGAATTCTCCGTTGTTTCCGTAGTCCTTAACTTTAGCCCAGTCGTCCCATGTCTGCGGAATATATGTTCCGTTAAAGAACCATTCTAAGCCGAATTTAAAATTGCCCGGCTCATCTGTAAAACTGTCACTAAACAAGTCGAAAATATCGTCTGTGCTGTTAAAGCCTGCCTTCTGTCCCCAGCCGGTGTAATGGATAATATTTGACGTTGCCGCAGCCCAGCACAGTTCGTTGTCTCCGTCATTTGGCATAGCGGTTTTTTCCGCGTCAATAAAATCAAGGGACTCCATAGTAAATTCCGAGTGCTCCAGCTTTGATGCAATAAGCTTTTCCTGTACCATATCAAGGTTAGCATCGGTCAAGCCTGTTAAAAACGCCTCGGTATTGTCTGTCTCCGAAAGTGTGAATTTTACGCTGTAATAGCCGTTTACTAAAGGTTTGCCCACCTCGGCAAGAATTGTGCTTCCCTCTGAAATTATGTCATTTAGTTTAACGCTTATTATTTCTTCATCACCGCTGTATATTGTGTAGGAAGCAATTTTTTCGACTTCATAGCTTTGTTCCAACAATTTTGTATTAATTATTCCGTCAAGCGTGTGCTCCTCGCCCTCCGTATCGGTTATTACGGTGTAAAAACCATCCGCAGGCTTAATTTCAATTTCATTAAACATATCTTCCGAATATGCATACACATTCACCGAGCATATAATCGCCGCCACAGCTACGGATAAAACCAATTTTTTTATTATACTCATTTTCTCCACCCCCGTCTAAGTTTTACATAAGCATACAAATATACATTATTATATCATATACAGAATTAAAATCAACAGTCTTAAACGTTAGCGTCAAGTAAAAGCTGTCAAATTTTTCGTGCAAGGGGTCTACGTTTCTCTGAAATCCCACTTCCGGTACCGATTTTATTTTGGGGAGTCTTGCTCCCCAAACACCTTGAGAGTTTATAGAAATTCAGTTTTTCTGCAGTCTGCAAAAAAAACGGGTGAGATCACCCGTTTTTTTCTATATTGTCTCTAATTCATCTACTGCTTTAAAAATATCCGTTACCGACTTTTTTAAGACCTTGAAATGTGTTTTTCCGTTAATGTCCACCACATACTCGCTGTCGTTTAAAGGTATAAATCTCAAATCAAGTATTTCGCCCGTTTCTTTTGTAAATATAATGGCATATTCCGAAGGTGCAGTCACGCTTCCCTCACCTGAGAAGTTAAGCCCCATAAGGGTCTGGTAAAATTGTCTGAATACAGATTGTTCAACCTCTTTACCATCCTTATAGAAAACAGGTGCCTCTGTGGAGGGTGCCTCGATTTCAATAGTTGTCCGCTTTTTTGACGAAACAAAATCTATCTTTACAACCTCCGTAATTGGCACAGGTGCCACATATTTCAATATAAGACTGTAGGCAGGAACCTCAAGAAAGCTTAAATAATCACTTTTAACTTTATACACATAATCGGAGTTTTCCTTTAAGATATATCTGTATCCGTCACTTTCCCGGGAAACTGTAAGATTTACTTTTTCACCATCATTTAAAAGGATTTCCACTCTTTCCCCTGTAAATCTGTCAGCTTTTAAAATTTCATCGGCACTTATCAAATTGATATTTTTTAGCACACTGTTTTTAACAGCATCGCTGTCAGCTGTTATGTTGTAAGGATTTGTCATAATCCAGTTGTCACCGTCTCTGACAAGACTAATATCACCAAAGGATATTTCCGAAACTTCAGACTCGTCAATTGAAACAACAGTACTGTCAATATACTTTATTTTGTCTAAAAACAACATATACAAATCATTTTCAGCCATAAGGTATACATCAGGAGAGGATAATACATTAATGTAATAATATTCACCGCTTTGATTGCCTACCCTTATTGTTTCCTCCCCATCGCTGTAAAAAAGCTTTACAGAAACCTTGGGATTATCAAATCCGTAATCTGAAAGGTTCTCACAATCTTCCGCTACTATCATCGGTGAATTAATGTTTGCCATACTTTTTACAAGTGTTTTCGCATAAGCATTGTTTACGCCTATGCCCTCCATGCCTTCCATTATCCAACTGTCGTTTTCTTTTAAAAGAGCATATTTTTCTGTGCTGTCAACTTCCACACGGATAATATCTTCTTCATTTGAAGCATAAACGGTAACACTTTCCTTCTCTGCACTTTCTTCTTCACGTGATAAAAGTACAATTGCACCTAAAAGCACACCAATTACTGTCACAGATGCCACAATTTTCAAAATTATGCTTTTTACACTCATTACTTATTTCTCCTCTTAAGCCATACCACAACTCCTGCACAAAGAACAAGTATGGGAAGCACAACACATAATACTCTCTGCAATACTTTTGCCGTGCTGTCTGATATGCTTAATATTGAAACCTTTCTTGATTTCAAGGGAATGTAAATATTTTCAATATTCTTGCCGTAAACATTGGAAAGCATATTCATTACAAAATCGGAATTACCAAAGCTATCCTCTGCCAGTGAGTAATAAACGTGGTAGTCATAATCCGTTACAATGTTATCTGCCACACCCCAGGGAGCCGTTGATGATGTGACAATCATCTTGCTTGTTGTTTCATAGCTTCCGTTTAAGGGTTTTTCTAAAATATATGCAAGATGGTATGTACCCTGTTTCATATTTTCCTTATCAAGTTCACCGTTTACTAATGGCACGCTATAGCCTTCACTGCTTGTTTCAAGAAGAAGTTCGCCCTCGATATCTCCTGTTTTTGTAAACTCAATACTTCTGGCATAGGAATTAAGTATTCTGTTTCCCAAATTAGTAACTGCTTCATGGTCTGATACATGGGCGTAGAAATACATACCGGAGCCTTGGTAATTATAATCAGGTGACTGCTCAAGAAGAATATCGTTATTTGCACTTATACCCCATGATTTAAGGTATGTTTCAAGGCGGTCAAGAACAATCCCGAATGGCAGGGAAACGGAAGCATTACCGCCCTTAAGCAGATAATCGTCAATAGCGTCAATTTCAGCCATTGTGTAATCCTTTTGCGGTGCCATAATCATAAGTAAATCCACATCTTCCGGAACAGAGGCGGTAGATAAGTCAATCTGCGTTACATTTATGTTCTGATTATTGAGTAAACTTATAAGCATATCGGAGGAATTTTCCTCATGACCTGTCACAAAGCATACGCTCATTTGGTCACTGCTTGACACAACACCTAAGGCATTTGTAAGAAGATTTTCAAGCAAAAACACACTACTGCTGTTATAGCTGATTTCCATATTATCTCTTTCAACAATACGGATTTTGGTTCTATCCTCACTTGTTACAATCACGCTTCCATCCACATCTTTTGATGAGTCAATGCCGTAATTTGACAAAAGAAGGGGATTTTTGTGATAATTTTCAACCCTGTAGGTTATATTTTCACAATATGCATCATACTGCTCTAAAACATCGTTTACTTTGCCGTTTACATCACTACTGCCACGAAGGTATATAATTTCAAATTTTTCGTCACCTTCGTCAATGCTGTCAAGAACCGATTTTGTTTCATTGCTTATTTTAGTTATGGCATTTTCTGTTAAATCAAGCTTTAACATAGGAACCTTTGATTCCAAAAGTACCACAAGAATGTTTATTAAAATCACAAATACCACAGAAAAAGCCACAACAACACTGTTATTAACTTTAAATTTCAGCCTTTTAAAATTCATAATTTTCACCCCTCCTTACTTCCAACGACGGCTTTCAATCTGCCTTGAAGAAAGGATTAAAAACAAAACCGTAAATGATAAATAATAAACCACACCCGAAGGTGTTATTACACCACGGGAAAAGCTTTCATTCCATCCGGAAATATCGAAATACTTAAGAATACTATCTATAAATGCAATATTGGTATTTAACAGAGAAGAAAAGAAAAGCATAAGGGTGACACCGTATGTCAGAACTGCCGCCACAATCTGGTTTTCCGTAAGACAGGACAGAAAAAGACCCATTGAAATTAAAAGAGATGCAAATAACAAATAGCCTGTATAAGCTGAAACTGTTTCACCTATGGCAACATCGCCCCATATGGCACATACTATTATGTAAGGAAAGGTTGTTAAAACAGATATTGCAAACACAGTGAGAGCCGCAAAAAATTTCCCTAAAACTATTTCCGAAACCTTTATTGGTGCAGTAAGTAAAAGCTGGTCTGTTTTATTTGCCTTTTCTTCCGCAAAAAGACGCATTGTAATAATAGGCACCAAAAGCATAAGAATAACCATACAAACAGGCAAAACATCTCCTGCACTTCCGATGCGGTTAACAAACATTGATCTTCCGAAAAATATTCCCGACAGTATCATGAAAACCCCTAAGAACACATAACCTATGGGCGATGTAAAGTATGAGTGCATTTCTCTTTTAAATATTGCCTTCATTACTATCCCCTCCGTCCTTGGTAAGCTTTACAAACATTTTTTCCAGCGTAGGTGTTGAAACCTTAAGTTCAGTAACATAAACACCGCTTTTATAACAAAGGTTTGATATTTCCTCTGTAACATTTTTTTCCGCAACAATAAGAAATGTTGTGTCGTTTATGGCCTCTACAGAACGAACAGAGGAAATTTTACCAAGCTCGTCTTTAAATGAATTTATACTTTCATTAACGCCAAGGCTTATTTCAACACCTGTCTGCATGTTATTATAAAGCTCTTCTAAATTGCCGTATGCCACAATTTTACCCTTATCAATAATTGCAACTCTGTCACATATTTCTGCGGCTTCTGACAAAATGTGGGTGCTGAAAATAATTGTGTGGTCCTTTTTCAGTCTTTTAATAACATCTCTGATTTCTATAATCTGATTTGGGTCCAAGCCTACCGTAGGCTCGTCCAAGATAAGGACCTCGGGCTTGCCTATAAGTGCCTGTGCAAAGCCAACCCTTTGCCTGTATCCCTTTGACAGGTTCTTTATTTTTCTGTTTTTTACATCACTTATGGATACGGTATTCATAACATCGTTTATGTGGTCCTTTTTTGTAAGGTTCATTTTCACCTTTTTCAAGTCATAAACAAAGCTTAAATATTCCCATACGGTCATATCTGTATACAACGGTGGCTGTTCGGGAAGATAGCCTATCATTTTCTTTGTTTTTTCAGGCTGTTCCAAAACATCACACCCGTTTACCTTTATCCAGCCGCCACTTATTGAAATATATCCTGTAATCATATTCATGGTTGTGGTCTTCCCCGCACCGTTAGGACCCAACAAGCCCAGAACTTCACCGTTTTCAACAGTAAAGGAAACAGATTTAACCGCTTTTTTGTCCCCGTATGATTTTGACAAATTATTAACTTCAATCACCGTAATCCCTCCCATCATCTATTAAATCACAGTTGTATTACTAAAATGTAAACAAAAGGGAAACTTTTCGTTTCCCCTGTTTCCATTCATTATTTACAGCGTATTGCTTCTGCCAAATCGTCAAGGCAAACTTCTTTTTCTTCGCCCGATTCCATATTTTTAAGGCTCACACGATTTTCATCAATTTCGCTGTCGCCCAATACAACTGTATATTTTGCACCCATTTTGTCAGCGTACTTCATCTGTGCCTTCAGGCTTCTTCCAAGGTAATCACGGATAACATCAATGCCGTATTTTCTTATTTTTTTAATAAGACCCATGGAATACACATCAGCCTTTTCACCGATTGTAGCCACAAACAAGTCAGGCTTTTCGTCAAACTGAGGCATTACACCTGCCTGTTCCATAGCTAAAATTATTCTCTCAATACCCATGGCAAAGCCAATGCCGGGGATAGGTGAACCGCCCAATTCTTCAATCAAGCCGTCATAACGTCCGCCGCCGCAAACTGTTCCCTGTGTGCCTTCTAACATGGTCTTAAATTCAAACACAGTCTTTGTATAATAGTCAAGACCGCGAACAATTGTGGGGTCAACAGTATATTCAATGCCTGATGCGTCAAGATATTTTTTAAGTGTTTCAAAATGCTCACTACATTCAGGGCAGATATAATCCAAAAGCATAGGTGCCTTTTCGCCAATTTCCTTACATACAGGGCTTTTGCAGTCCAATATTCTCAAGGGGTTTTTCTCATAACGGGAGTTACACGTTGCACAAAGTGTATCAAGGTGTTCTTTAAAATATTCCCTCAGCACTTCGTTATACTTCTTTCTGCACTCGGGACAACCGATGGAATTAATATTAAGTTTAATTCCGGGGATGCCCAATTCTTCAAGCACTGAAAAAGCAAGCTGGATAATTTCCGCGTCAATCGCCGGACCCTTTGCACCATAACATTCACAGCCGAACTGGTGAAATTCACGAAGTCTGCCTGCCTGGGGTTTTTCATATCGGTAACAGGTTATGTTGTAGTAGAGCTTACTGGGAAGTGCACCGGCATACAAATTATGTTCCAAAAAAGCTCTTGCAGCACCTGCCGTACCCTCGGGACGAAGGGTAATACTTCTTTCACCTTTGTCAAGGAAAGTGTACATTTCCTTTTGCACAACGTCTGTTGTATCGCCTACGCCTCTTTCAAATAATTCTGTATGTTCAAAAACAGGTGTTCTGATTTCACCAAACCCGTAGCTTTTGCAAATTCTTTTAACTTTTTCTTCAATGTATTGCCACTTTGCCGCATCATTTGGCAAAATGTCGTTAGTTCCTCTTGGAGCCTTTGTCAGCATATACATTCCTTCCTTTTTACCAATAATCTTCCTTATATTTTACACTTTTAACATGTATATTGTCAAGATGTTTTTCTCGACATTCTTCTTTTCTTAAATTGCAATATCAAATGTCCACAAAAACAGAGGATGACTTTATGTGTCAATCCTCTATCTTTGCATTTAAGATATTTGATTAGGAAGTTCTTTGATTTTTTCTTCTATTTGTTTGATAATATCAATAAATACTTCATCAGGTTGTCCTGTAGGGTCTTGCAGTCCCCAATTATAGTCAATTCTTTTACCGATATATGGACAATCAACATCACAGCCCATAGAGATAGCAATATCAGGATTTGGGATTTTACCTATTGTTTTTGAGTATTGTTCTTGTTCCATATCAATACAATAAATCTGTTTTATAAGCCTTACTGCATCCTGATTAATTTGTGGTTTAGTTTCTGTTCCTGCTGAATAAAAATCAAATTTATCACCTAAAAAGTGTTTTCCAAGTGCTTCTGCAATTTGACTTCTGCAAGAGTTGTGTATGCAGATAAAAGCAATTTTCTTTTTCATCCCATCACCTTAAAATCCTAATTTATGAAACAGCTTTTCAACCTCTGATGTTTTAAGCACTTTACCCATAGATACAACTTTATCATTCACTACAAGAGCCGGCATGCTCATAACACCGTATTCCATAACCTTTTGCATATCGGTTATGTATTCAACAGGGGTGTCAATTCCCATATTTTTCACCGCTTCTTTGGTGTTCTCATATTGTTCGTGGCAAGATTTACAACCTGCTCCCAAAACCTTTATACAGCAGATACCGTCCTTTGCTTTTTTGCAGCAATCGTTTGTAAGTTCTGTTACCTTAGTTGTAGGGCAATTACCATTACAAGCACAATCGGGTTTCTTTGTTTCTTCCTTTTTCTTTCCAAATTTAAAAAATGCCATAATAAATACCTCCAAATTTTATATTATAAGATTTTGAATTGTATTGAAGAAATATCCTACAAGGATAATTCCTAATGTGCAGATTACAATGAACATTCCAAGCAGTTTCGGTTTTACTGCCTTACGGAGCATTATCATTGACGGCAGAGATAGTGTTGTAACTGCCATCATAAACGAAAGTACCACTCCAAGCAATGCACCTTTTGAAAGTAAGGCTTCGGCAATAGGGATTGTTCCAAATATATCGGCATACATAGGGATACCTAATGTTGTCGCAAGAATAACACCACAAGGATTATTATCACCGAGAATTTTTACAATAAATTCTTCGGGAATCCAATTATGAATGACAGCACCAATGCCTACACCAATCAAAACATAATAAAATACCTTTTTTGCAGTAGAAATCACCTGTTCCCAAGAGTACTTGATGCGGTCTTTGAAATGCAGTTCATCTTGTGGAATATCAAGGGATTTGCCGTTTCTGATATATTCCTCCACCTGATTGTCAAGATGGAGTTTTTCAATCAATGTGCCGCCTGCGATTGCAATTACAAGTCCTACAATAACATAGATAACCGCCACTTTCCATCCGAAAACACTCATTAAAAGCACAAGTGAGCCTAAATCAACCATTGGTGATGATATAAGGAAAGAGAAAGTTACTCCAAGTGGTAATCCTGCACTTGTAAATCCTATAAACAGCGGTATCGAAGAGCAGGAACAAAACGGAGTTACTGTTCCAAGTAATGCCGCAATACAGTTTGCACCTATACCATGAAATCTACCAATTATTTTTCTGGTTCTTTCCGGCGGTAAAAAACTTTGAATATAAGATATAATAAGAATCAGAACACCTAATAAAACCATAATTTTGATTATGTCGTACAGGAAGAATTGAATACTACCACCAATTCTTCCTGTGGTATCTATTCCCAAACTGTTCAGTAAATTACCAATATGAATATTAAGCCATTTCATACCTATAATTTCGTTCTGGAAAAAGTTCCATACTGTTTGTAATATTTCCATAGAAAACCCTCCTTAAATAAAAATGTATCTATATATTGGTTTTAAAGTAAGTCGTGTTGCAATTTCTTGCTATTTACAACACGAATTGTCATCTGAATTACTTGCTGATAAATTATTCAGATAATCTTTTGCATACTCAACGCCTTCAGAAGATATGGAATAATGAGTCCATTTTCCTTCTTTTCTTCCTACTACAATACCTGAATCACAAAGTATCTTCATATGGTGAGACAGTGTTGGCTGGGTAACATTAAGTTCTTCCAATAATTTGCAAGCACATTTTTCACCTGTTTTCAACATTTCAAGTATAATAATTCTGTTTTCATCGCAAAATGCCTTGAATACAGTAGCAGTTTTCTTATCATTCATCTAAATTACCTCACATTGATACTTTTCTATTTGACGCTATTATATTATACATATAGATAAATGTCAATATGTTGAGTAAAATCTTTAAAACATTTTTTAAGAGCTTTAGGTCTTTTACTACTTTCGGTTGACAAATACCTATTTTTTTTGTAGAATAGTACATAATACATTCAATATGAAAGGCTATGATAGATATGGCAGATAATAACAAGAAAATGGTTGAGGATATTACCTCCCGTGATGTGGATTTTGCCCAGTGGTATACCGATATTGTTCGTAAGGCAGAGCTTGCTGACTATTCTTCTGTCCGCGGTTGTATGATTGTGCGTCCCTACGGCTATGCAATCTGGGAAAATATCCAGAAAGAACTTGACAGACGTTTTAAAGAAACAGGTCACGAAAATGTGTACATGCCTATGCTTATTCCCGAAAGCTTGCTTCAGAAGGAAAAGGACCATGTTGAAGGCTTTGCACCTGAGGTTGCATGGGTAACGCACGGCGGCAATGAAAAGCTTACGGAAAGACTTTGCGTACGCCCCACTTCCGAAACGGTTTTCTGTGACCATTATAAGGATATTATTCATTCCTACCGTGACCTGCCCAAACTTTATAACCAGTGGTGCAGTGTTATGCGTTGGGAAAAAACAACACGTCCCTTCCTTCGCACAGCCGAATTTTTGTGGCAGGAAGGTCACACAATGCACGCTACAGCCCAGGAAGCTATTGACGAAACTATTCAGATGCTTAACATCTATTCTTCATTTGCAGAAGAATATCTTGCCATCCCCGTAATACGTGGTAAAAAAACGGATAAGGAAAAGTTTGCAGGTGCGGAAGCTACATACACTATGGAAGCTATGATGCATGACGGTAAAGCACTCCAGAGTGCTACAAGCCACTACTTCGGTGACGGCTTTGCAAAAGCCTTCGGTGTTGAATTTACGGATAAGGACAATACTCTTAAGACTCCCCACGAAACAAGTTGGGGTATTTCCACAAGAATTATCGGTGGATTAATCATGGTTCACGGTGATGACAACGGTCTTGTTCTTCCTCCTATGATTGCTCCCACTCAGCTTATGGTTATTCCCGTTATGCAGCATAAGGAAGGCGTTCTTGACAAGGCTTATGAAATTCTTGAACATGTACAGAATTTCTGCCGTGCTAAGATTGACGCATCTGACAAGACTCCCGGCTGGAAGTTCTCAGAATGTGAAATGAAGGGTATTCCCCTCCGTCTGGAGCTTGGTCCTAAGGATATTGAGAATAACAAGTGTGTTCTTGTTCGCCGTGATACACGTGAAAAGTATTTTGTTTCTCTTGATGAACTGGAAACAAAAATTCCCGAAATTCTTTCCGATATTCAGTCATCTCTTTATAATAAGGCTAAAGAAAGCCTTTATTCCAGAATTTACGATGCTAAAACAATGGATGAAGCAAAGAATATCGCAGACAATAACCCCGGATTTATCCGTGCGATGTGGTGCGGTGATTTGGAATGTGAAATGAAGATGAAGGATATTGTAGGTGTAACAAGCCGTTGTATGCCTTTTGACCATGAACCTATCGCCGACACTTGCGTTTGCTGTGGTAAAAAAGCAAAATCACTTGTGTTCTGGGGTAAAGCATATTAATAAACAATTAGAGAGACTGTAAAAAAAGTCTCTGATAAATAAGTTAAGACCATTTGGGACAGTCCCCCTTATGGCAAATTGGGAGACAATTTGCCAAAGAAACCTCTAAAGGTTTTGTTGGGACAGTCCCGAAATGGTCTTTTTGTTATATCAGTGTTGACTTT
>JBJDXJ010000049.1:0-95162 GCA_051866635.1 Clostridia bacterium
ATTTGACGAAACCCACGACTTAAAAGGAAATACAGTAAGCGTAAGACCAAAGACAAACTCCCGTGCAATGACAAACTTTTTAGTTTACTGGGACGGCGACTTGTCCCGTGAAATTTTAGACGACAACCAGCTTGCAAAATTTTATGCAGACACAGGCTACACGGTAAGATTTTATAATGACGGTGCAGGCTATCTTCCCGCTACAAGCAACAACTATTCAAAACAAACACCTTCACTTGTTGCAGATATATGGGGCGATTGGCGTGAGGAAATCATAATGCCCATAGGAAAGGGCGAAGGGGAAACACCGTACCTTCGCATTATGACTTCCGTCCTTCCCACAACGTATCGCCTTACAACCCTTATGCACGACTGCCAGTACCGATTGGCTATTGCATGGCAGAATGTTGCATACAACCAACCGCCCCACACAAGTTACTATATCGGCTCGGCGGCGTTGGCTGTAAACCGGAGCGGTGTAATACAAAACTACCTTGCACCGAAAACTGCATACACCGTTCCCTATTACGTAACAGGTACAGCGGTTGAAGGTGTCAGCTTATCTACAGATGAAATCACCTTAAAAGAGGGGCAGACTTATAGCATCACAGCTCGCCTTGAACCTGAAAATGCCACAAAGAAAGGCATTATATGGGAAAGCGACAATGAAGCTGTGGCTATGGTTTCGGGTGGAAAGGTAACCGCCACAGGCGAAGGTGTGTGTGAAATCACCGCAACAACACGTGACGGCGGCTTTAAGGCTTATTGTAAAGTTCGTGTCGTGGGTGTTGAAGCCCTTGACACACTGGGGGATAACGTATTTACGTCAAACCACGACTCCTTTGCAGGTGGCATTGACAGTGCATCCCTTAACCTTACGGACAGCAGCACCGGTGCATACTTTTTACGTGAATTTACGCCCTATTATCAGAATAAGGCAACCGTTTCCTTTAAGTTTAATACAGGCGGCAGAAAGATTGACGGCACAAACTGGAACTGGGACGGACATGAATACGGATTTGGACTTGAATTTTTAGACACCTACGGGAATAACATAATCAACATTGCACAATGGTATTATTCCTCGGCAGAACCTACGACGGCAAAAATTATTGACGGTGACTTTGTGGGTATTCAGTCCTCATGGAGCGTTTCGGGTGAGGGTGAGGAGCCCATGAACCGCAGTTCTACTACATGGTTTGTAACAATGGAATTTGATTACGATACAGATAAGTGTACTGCCACAATTGCAGGCAGCGACGGCCTGAAAAAGTACACAAAGGTCTTTGACCTTGAGGGCAGAAGCTTTAAGACCTTAAAATACTGGGTATCTGTCACAGGTGAAGGAGGCATTTCCGTAGGACCCTCCCTTAGTAATCTTACATATTCCCTCACAACAGAAAAGGCGGATGCGGCAGTGCAGATTGTTTTGGTGGAAGGCAAAAACGTAAAATATCTCGCCTATGACAAGTGTGAGGGCGAAGGTGTGATTATAGGTGCCGCATATGATGATAAGGGAGCTCTTGTTTTTGCAGAAAGCAAGAATATAAATCTTACAGCCTTGCCCGAGTACGGTGACTTTACGTTTACTAAATCTGTTGACGGATATAAAGTGGGCCTGTTTATATGGGAAAGGACGAATTCTCTTGTCCCTGTAGGCTTAAATGGCAAAAGCACCTTTGCAATAAAAAAACTTGCACCTGTAACTGTTACGGCAAGCTCCGAGCCTGAAAGTAATAACGGTGCAAAAAACGCAGTTGACGGCAATCTTAACACAAAATGGACAAGTCAGGGCGTAAATAATATTGTACTTGATTTGGGAGAGGTATTTACATTAAATCAGATTAAACTTGCCTTTTCCAAATATGACGACGACCGCACTATTCCCTTTGTTATTTATGTATCGGAGAATAATGTTACATGGGAAACTGTTTGCCTTGGGAACAGCGTACCTGAAAGCGGTGACTATATGAGCTTTATCACAAACAAAACAGCACGCTATGTAAAAGTCGAAGTAAAAGGGAATACCGTTTCAGGCTGGAACAGTGTTTCTGAAATTGAAGTTTACGGCGGATAAGTATAATGTAAATAAATGACCTCAAAGGTTCTCCTTTGAGGTCATTTTCATACTAAAATGGGTTGAATTTGTCTGTTTTCAAGGGCTTCTTCAATAGCTTTGGGAATAAGCGAAAAATCGGAAACTAAGGATCTGTGCTTTTTAAAGGGATCATCCTGCCCGAAGGGTACAAAGTAAATGTTTTTTGTGTTTAAAAGCATACCCAAGTTTTTTGCGTTGGCACCAAGTCCGTCATTGGTGGAAGGCGCAATTAAAAGAGGTCGTTCGTTTCTTAAATGTGCCTTTGCCGCCATGGTTACCGAGGTGTCGGTCAAGCCTTGTGCCAGCTTAGAGAGTGTGTTTCCCGTACAGGGTGCAATTATAAGAATATCCAATAGCTTGCCGGGACCAATAGGTTCTGCTTGAGAAACTGTTGTAATCACATCTTTTTTACAGACTGAGGAAATTTTCTCCTTGAAATACCCTGCACTGCCAAATCTGGTATTGGTTGTGGCGGCGTTTATGCTCATTATCGGTGTGATATCGGTGTATATCTCCGAAAGTTTAACAAGTTCATTAATTACCTTGTCAAAGGTGCAGAAAGACCCCGTAAATGCAAAACCTATTCTTGTGTCAGAGTTTGCCATGGGGGAATATATCGTCCTTTCTGTATTACAGTCTTATATCTTCGACTATATTGCATACTGTCTTTTGTATTATTTCACCGGCACTGACGGGCGCGACCTTCCCGGGGAGACCTAAAGCCCATATTACGTTCAGACCTACAGATCTGGCATAATCCAAAGCTATGCCGCCAGGTTTTGATGCCAGGTCAATTATGCCCTGAGATTGGGTCATATTTGACAACACGTTTTTTTCAATGACCTTTGCCGGGACGGTGTTGAACAAAATATCACAGTCGGATACATATTTGGGAAGAAGGGTAAAGGAGATGGAACTGTAGCCTAAAGTTTCGGCTTCCGCCCGATCTTCCTTTTTTCTGGCACAAACACAAACACTGGCACCTAATGCCTTAAGTCTTTGGCAAAGTGCTTTTGCCACTTTGCCGAACCCTGTTACAATCACACGGGAGGAATGAATTGTAAAAGGAAATTCTTCCATGGCAATCTGGATGGCACCTTCGGCAGTGGGGACAGCGTTTAAAATTTCAAACTCCTCGTTGTCGGCATAATCTGCCCACTTTACATAGTACACATCAAAAAGAGCTTTAACTCTTTCAGA
Source organism: Clostridia bacterium (assembly GCA_051866635.1). Classification (GTDB taxonomy): domain Bacteria; phylum Bacillota; class Clostridia; order UMGS1883; family UMGS1883; genus RGIG1927. The sequence continues at coordinate 3,299 of JBJDXJ010000049.1, forward strand.
TAGTCTGCCGCCTAAAACTATTTTGTTTTTCCCTGCAAGCATTGCGACATCACGAAGGGAAATGTCAAGGGTGTTTTCCGTGTTTACATGGATGTCATCCGTACTGGCAGGTATTCCCAAAAGGATTATCTTGCTTTGCTCAATTGCACTTTTTAAAGGAGTGGAACCGTCAAAAACCGTTACGTTGTACCCTTTATTCACAAATGCTTTGGCGGCTTCATCCATACGAACGCCTCCGCCTATGATTAAAATTCTGTCGGTCATAATTTAACACCTCAATAAATTATATGCACAGTGCAAAAAAAGGTTTAAGGAAATTTCCTTAAACCTTTTAAAAATATGTTCGCAGTTCGTAAAGTGCGTTTTCGCTTATCAGCTTTCCGTGCTCCGAAACACTGTCCGCCACACTGTCGCAGTCTGAAACTATGCCGAATTCCGAAAACAGAGGGTCTGTGTTTTCAATTACCATGTAGTAGCTGTTTTGGTAAAAATACAGACAGCCCCCTTCCTCTTCGCTAAAAAACTTTGCCATATTAACTGCATCTTCAAAATCCGAAAATTTAATGCATGCATATTTCCCCGCATTTTCTGTGGGACGGACCTTAAGCTTAATACGCCTTTTAACGGCATGGACAGCTTCTCTTAAATCCTCCATATCATCAAGCTTTGTAATATACATCACAAGAGAGTCATTTTCACCGGGCATAGCCTCAACCATCAAGCGGCAGTCAGAAGCGGAAAAGCCCGTTTCCTCCTCAGCTTTTCTGACAACGTTCATTAGAACCTTCTGCATCTGAGGTGCGTTATTTTTCACAGCCTCAGGTGTTATATTGTGCTCAATCAAGTCCTCATATGTGAATGTAACTTTTATTTTGTTAAGGTGAATTTTCTCAATTTTCATATCAATAACCCTTTCTATGCAATACATTATACATGAAGAACAGGGTTTTGAGAAGAGAAAAATTTGAAAATTTACAAAAAAGCAATATATAGGCTTGTGAATATAAGCAAAACTGCCACTGCACATAAAACATAGGGAATTTTACTGTGCTTTTTGGCTTTAAAAAATGTATATTCACGGACAATCCTTTCAGCTTCCTCCAATGCTGAAAACTCGTTTACCATTTCATCCTTTAAAATAAATATTGCCTGTGCAATCAAAGACGAATCCAAATTTTCCAATATGATTACCTTTTTGGTGTTGTTCATAAAAAATCCCTCCCTTTAAAAGCTTTTCCAAAGGCAGGGATTTTATACATTATTCAATTACCGCAGTGAGAACTGTAATGTCGTCCCGTGGATTTTTACCGCATTTTTCCATAGCCTTTTCCACAATAAGGTCCGACAGGCGTGCAATGTCGCTTCCGTGGAATTGTTCAAGCTCCCTGATAAGCCACGCATCTTTTAACGCTCCTTCTGCCGCACTTTCCAAAACACCGTCCGATATCATTATTATCATATCACCCTCACGGGCTGAAAGTGTAAATGTTTCTGTACCCGAGGGGATACATGAGCCTAAGGGCATTGTTTTGGAGTAAAGTGCATCCACCCTGTCACCGCTTTTTGTAAAGGAAGCGGCAGAACCGCACTTTATTATTTTGGCGGTCATGTCACGTGAATTATAAATACATAAGTCTGTAGCGGAAAATGTAACTTCACCTGTGGGGATAAGTAAAGAGTTCACTATTTTTACCGCATCCTCGCCACTAATTCCTGCTTCTATTAAATCAAGAAGCATTTCCGAAGCACCCTTTGCCTCCATTGCCGCCTTTTCACCGTAGCCCATGCCGTCACAAAGAACAGCGGCTGTAATGTTCTTGTTTATAATGCGGTATTCGGCACAATCACCCGACAGCTTCTTTTTGTCTCTGCTTTTCTTGGAAACGGCAAAATTCATTTTAACAGGAGGTGACACAACGTATTTTATGTTACAGTTTTTACAGTCACGCTTGCCTGAACGTATCATAGTCCGCCCGCAGGAGGCGGAAATAATATCGCAGACACCGTTTTCGCAAAGGGCAAAACCACCGCAACCTGAAAGGTGCAGCATTACCGTAGGGTCTGACTCTTCATCACGCATAACAACCACATTGGAGCATTTTATGTTTTCCTTTTCAAGCTTCCTTGTTATGTCATCGGCTAAAGCACGGTCAAAGCTTCGGCTTTCGGATAAGGCACGGACAGCGCCTGTAAGTATTTCGGAAAAAGCCGCCATCTGGTTTTTTGATGCTTCCCGTACCTCCTGTATTTTGTTTGCCCATATAACATCGGAACGGTAAATGTCGGTAAGGTGCATAAATGCATCCTTAAGCTCACGGGGTCTCAGACAGTTTTCTGGTAAAAGCTCGCTTTGAAAAATCCCTGTTTTGTTGTATTCTGTTAAAGCATTATTTAACGAATGGCAAGTTTTACTCAAATCTCTGCCCCAACAAAGCCTTTTCATACCGCAACCCATACATGCACGACGGGCAACTCTTTCGTAAAACTTAAGCTCTGCCTCGCCCTCCTTTGTCCGTTTTGCCTCCAGCTTGTCCATTCTTAAAGAAAGGCTTGATGTAACCTTTTGTGCATTTAAAAGTACAAAGTTACTGTAACAGCGTTCATCCTCTGCACAGCGGAGCTTTTCATCCCTTGCCCCGAAGCTTGTAAGCCTTAAAAGAAGCCTTTCGGGAATAAGGCTGTATATAATGCATGCGGAAAAAATGTCGTAAATATTTATAAGTACCTCGGTAGAGCCGTTGGCAAAGGCGGTAATCAGCGCATTTGAAAAAATGAACGCACTACAACCGGGTATGGCGCCGTAACCGCCTGCCAAACCGGCGGCAAGTCCCGAAAAGGCGTAGGACACACAGCTTGTGTCAACAATGCCTTTTCCCAGTGCAGACACAAGACCCATTGTAAGTCCCGCTACCGCACCTCTTGCACTGCCCAGTCTTACGGAAAAAATCAATACTATAAGTATACAGATTATGTCGGATAGGTTAATTATGCCAATCTGTGAAATGTCTTTCATTCCCCACAAGGCACAGCCTAAAAGGGACACAAGGCTTATTTCCTCAATTGATGAAAAGGTGTAAGAAAGTTTCATCTGCCTTATGATTGGTATTGCCTTGTGAAATGCCACCACAGCACAAAATGCCGCCGCACATTCCACAATAAGATTAAAGCTGTCGTAAAGAAGCGTCAGGGTGGACTGTGTAACGAGAAAGCAAAAGCCCGACAATGCTAAGGAAAAGGCAAAAATCCCCCCTCGTATAAGGGAATTGTCCTTTGACGCTTTAGGTAATTTATCGGTAATTAATGCAAAAGATGTCATTGCAAACATATATTTACCTAAGTCAACAAGTGGTGCTTTTGAGGATAGCTGACCTAATATTGCCCCCAGCAAATATATAAGCCCGTACTTATCTGAAAATGCCGCCGCAAAAAATGCACCGCCGAAAGGGTGGAGAGAAGAAAACAAGGTTGCCCTTCCGCACAAAAGTGAAATAAGAAAGAAAAATCCTTCAAATACAGTAATTTTTATCATGGGTTTTTTCCTATTAATATTGTTTAGTGCCTTTTTTGTTTTTTCCAGAATAACTATGGGCTTTATATCCCTATTATCCATGTTTCATCACTTGCCTTTCCTGTGTTTTTTTCATTATAACAAATGAAAAATAAAAATGCTGTCACAATAGGGTAGTGAAATAAACATATTGCATTTTTTTTATTACTATTATATAATGAGTTAAACAGATTTTGAAAAGGTGGTCTTAAGACTTGAATAAATATATTCCTACCGCTTTTGTAAAACTTCATGCAAAGCGAAGCATGAAGGGAAAATTCGGAACTATTTTAGCGTCCTGCCTTATTGAACTTGCAATTATTCTTGGGGTCAGTGCAATTATCATAGCTTTTATGCCCGGTGGCTTTGAACGCTTCAGGTTAATGACTGTGGGAACATTTGACTCCCTTGAGGACCAGGTTTACTATCAGGCTAATGCTTTAAACCTTTTTTTTAATGTTATTTCTTTGGTCAGCGTGCCCTTTGCCTTCGTAACAGTGGGCAGGTTCAAAGTTGTGCTTAATGCGGTAAGGGGCAGGGAGGTATCTTGTAAACAAGTATTCTCCTTCTACGGCAGATGGTACATTGCCTCTCTTTTCCCCCTTTTGACAATCATCTTAGGCTATGGTGTCACTTTTATACAGTCCTTCATGGAAAATGTTAAGGTAAACGATTCAATAGTGGCACTTCTTATACTTATGTGCCAATGTGTGGTTTACTTCTTATCTTATAAACTTATGTTCGTAAACAATGCCCTGGCAGACAACGACTGTAAAAACTTTATAGAAGCCGTAAAATTAAGCTGGAAAATAACCGACGGAAAAATGTTTGTAAATGTTTTGGTATTATCTCTGTCCTTTATTGGCTGGTTTATCCTTTCCATGTTCACTTTGGGACTTCTGTTTTTATATGTGATTCCATATATGGAAACATCGGTGACAACCCTTTATGACATGGCAGTACAATTTATAAAACAAAACACTGAAAACACAACTTCAAATGAATAGTGAATAATGAATGATGAATAATTGATGTGAATTTACGCGTTGAAAGCGAAAATTTTCCGAAATTATTCATTTTTCATTATTAATTATTAATCGCAGATTACATTCTGCCCCCTTTTATTATGGAATGTTTAAGCTATTATTACAGAACGGTTTCAGCTATTGACTTTAACTATTTTACTGAGTACAATGAAATTGATGATAGTACCAAACCCTTCTGTTACAGTATGTTATCGTAATTTTACAGTTTTATTACAGATGGCAATTATCTGTTGACGGGAGAATTTAACGGTGCTATAATCCCAGTAGAGTCAGGATGCGAATCCTGTCGAAGCGCGAAGCTTCTTTGAAAGCGGGAGCTTAAGTGCCAAACAAGATTTGCTTTCAAAAAAATTTTTTAAGGAGGATTTGAGACATGAGAAATCTCAAAAAAGTTCTTGCATTAGTTGTTGCTGTTGCTATGATCGCAAGCATGGGCATTGTTGCTTCTGCTGCTTCTTTCGGCGATGTAGCTGCAAACGCTTCTTATGCAGAAGCAGTTAACCTTCTCTCTAACCTTGGTATCATCAAGGGTGATGAGAACGGTAATTTCAGACCCACAGACACTGTAACAAGAGCAGAAGCTGCTACAATGATTGTACGCGTTCTTGGTCTTGCTGACGACGTTGAACAGGGCGAAACAATGTTTACAGACGTTGCTGCTGATAACTGGGCTTCCGGTTATGTAAACGTAGCAGTAGCTAACGGTATCGTTAACGGTATGGGCGATGGTACATTCGCTCCTAACGGTGAAGTAACATACGGTCAGATCGTTAAGATGATCGTTTGTGCTCTCGGTTATGAACCCGTTGCACTTGCAAACGGCGGCTGGAACGGCGGCGGTTACATCCTCGCAGGTTCCAAGGCTGGTTTCACAAAGGGTGTTTCCGGTACAGCTGATGCTGCAGCTTCCAGAGCTACAGTTGCACAGCTTATCTACAACGCACTTGAAGTTGACCTTATGGACCAGAAGTCCTTCTCTACAGGTCTTAACGGTTCCACATACGAAGTAATGGAAGGTAAGACAATCCTTACAGAATACCTTGAACTTGAAAAGGTTGAAGGCGTTATCGTAAAGACATACCTTTCCGACGTTGATGGTTACAGCGAAGATGCTAACCAGGTAACACTTGTTGCTACAAAGGTTCAGGACGATTCTGATTACGTTGTAGGCGAAGAAATCACAGCTATCGCTGACGCTACAAGTGCTGCTACACTTCTCGGTTACTCTGTAGTTGCTTACGTTGGTGAAAACGATGATGACGAACTCGAAATCTTCGCAGCAACAGCAAAGTCCGGTAAGAACTCTGCTGTAGTTATCGATGTTGAAGACATCGAAGCATTTGATGCAAATTCTATCGTATACTACAAGAGCTCCAAGAAGACAACAGAAGCTACTATCGATAAGTTCGTAATCAACAAGGGTGAAGAATATCCTACAGATGATTACTACGTTGTAATCAACGGTTTCAACGTATATACAGGTGCTGCTGATATCTTTACTGTTTACACAACTCTTGATGACATCACACTTCTTGACAACGATAACGATGGTAACTTTGAATTCATCTTTGCTACAGTTCCCGCTCTTGATGAAGGCAACGCTTTGGAATTCGTAGTTGAAGAAGTTGATTCCGAAGACGAATGTTACTACATCACAGGTGAAAATGCTTCTGATAGCATCGAAATCGACTATGAAGATACAGATAAGCTCTATACAGTTGTTAAGGACGGCGTAATCGTTGATGCTTCCGCTATCGTTGAAGGCGACGTTGTAACAGTTCTTGATGATTCTACAGCTATCGTAACAGTATACGTATCCTCCACAGTTGTTGAAGGTACAGTAGACGAAATCGACGATGATGTTTACACAATCGCTGGTAAGGAATACAAGCTCTCTGCTATCGCAGCTCCTGATGCTCCTTCTGCCGGTGACGAAGGTATGTTCTACATCAACTCTTCCGGTAAGATTGCTTACATCGATGCAGTTAGCACAATCGCTGACGCTGACTATGTATACGTAATCGACACAAGCGTATCTAACGGTGACTTTGGTGACGATTCTTACCTTGTAAAGGTTGTTGACGCTAAGGGTGCAGTTAAGGTTTACACACTTAAGTCCAAGAAGGTTACAGTTGACGACGAAACAGGCCTCAAGGCTGAAGACGCATTTGACTTAATTGAAGCTAAGGGCGAAGGTCTTGCTAAGGTTGACCTTACAGCAGCCGGTGAACTTTCCGCTATCTACTACCCCGATTTTGAAGAATTCAAGGCTGATGATAAGTACGCTACAGACGGTGAAGCTGAAAGCAAGTCTTACAACGAAGCTCGTGGCACATACGGTGTATTTGACCTTGCTTCCGACGTTCTCGTATTCAACAAGGATACTAAGGAAGATGACCTCGAAGATGCTATCACAGTATCTACAGTAGGCGGTCTCTTCGTAGACGGTTCTTCCTACAGCTTCACAGCTTATACAGAAAAGAAGGACGGCGATCCCGTTGTTCTCGTAGCTACAGACGCTAAGGCTTCTATTGATGATGAAGCTCCTGTAATGGTAGTTACAAAGATTTCTACAGTAACATCTGATGACGAAAAGACAACAAAGCTTACAGGTATCGTAGCTGGTTCTACAGTATCCGTAATCGTTGATCCCGAAGAAGATGGCGATGTAGATGTTGAAGTTGGTAACGTAATCCTTTACGCTACAAACGCTGGTTATGCTACAGACCTTAAGGTTCTCTTCACATCTGACGAAGATGGTGTTGGTGGCATCGGTAGTGAACTTGGTAAGATTGAAACAGGATACTCTGATAAGGCAGTTACAGTTCACTATGGCGAAATCGATGAGAAGGCATCTAAGTCCTTCACAATGGTTGACGAATCCAGTGAAGAAGGAATAGTTAGATTCTACTACGCTGATGACTGCAACGTAACAGTTGTTGACTACACAGGTAGAGACGTAACAATTTCCGCTGGTAAGCTTGCTTCTGTACAGGCTTCTACAGAAAAGTACTTGAGAACAGCATTCGTTAAGACAACTATCGACGCTGAAGACGAAGTTACAGACGTTGTAATTTTCGTAGAAAACAAGTAATTAAATCATTAACTGAATAAGTTTTGATTATAAAACAAACCCGACCGTAAGGTTGGGTTTGTTTTTTACATTATAGGAAATTCCTCATTTTCTATAATGTAAGACCACATGGGGACAGCTCCCTTTTGGTAAAAACGGGTTCTTTGTTTTCGACCGCAGAAATGAGTTTATACTATGACAAAAAAACCGATTGATTTTTCACACAATGTTTGATATAATGGCAATGTATACATGCGCTTGTAGCTCAGTGGATAGAGCACCGGCCTCCGACGCCGGGTTGTCGTAGGTTCGATTCCTATCAAGCGCGCCAGAAAAAACGACTTGTCGAAACAAGTCGTTTTTTCAACGAAATAAATCCTATCGGGTTTGTGAAATACCCTTCGGGCGTGAAATATTGCTATGCAATGTGAAATACGCCTTGCGGCGTGTGGATTTATTTCATTTCACAGAAAGTGCAAACTTTTTATTTCACAATTTACGGAGTAAATTATTTCACATCAAGCTTAGCTTGATATTTCACTAAACAAAAATATCATTATATTTCTGCTTTCCAAAAAAATCCGTACACGATTAGTGTGTAAATTTTTTACTCATTCACTATTCTGGGAAAAATTATTGTTTTCATTTAACAGTCAAATGAGAAAATCGAAGAAAAAACAGCAGTTTTCCCTTTACGAAAATTTATATTTATGATATACTGGTTATGAAGTTATATTAGACAGTTATATCTATTTTTCCTCAAGGAGGGGTTATACTTGAAAAAGATTATTGCACTGGTTGTGTCAGCACTTTTGGTTGTTTCCGGGGTCATGATATATAGCACTTACGCAGACCGCAAGGCACAGTCGCAGAAACTTGAAGAGATAAGCAACCGCATTGTTCAGCTTAATATCAAAAAGAACAAGGCTGAAAAGGAAATGGCTCAGCTAAACAAAGAGCTTGAGGATGAGCTTCGAATAGGAAGTTATATGGTTTTGTTCTTTGACGATTTAACAGAAAATCTTTATACGGATATATATCCGCTTCTGGACAGCTACGGGCTTAAAGGTACTATTGTTATGAAAAACTCACTTATCCCCGGTGAAGCTGATGCCATATCGGTTGACCACTTTAATATGCTTTTAGATAAGGGATGGGACACTGCAATAGGCTGCAATGATGATATTAACATGGCGAAAGACGATGCCCCCGAGCTTTTGGGAAAATATCTGGATGAATACATAACAAAATTGGAAGAAGCGGATATTGAAATACCCTTAACCTTCTGTTTCGATGATGGCAGATATAGCAAAAGGTTTGAATCTGTGATAGGTGAATACGGCTTTAAAGTAATTCGTCATTTCGGTGAAACAGGTGAGACTTATGCAAGTGCTATCAATGACGACGGCTTTTATTATGTAGGTTCCGGATGGTATTGTGCAGGTGCCACAAAGCTGGAGGATTTGGTTGTGGCAGGTTACGAAAAACAATTGACATTCAGTGTGTCCACGCGACGTATTCAGAACAAAGTGGAAGCGGAAGAGAGTAATTATGACTGTACTACGGTAAAATACAAACGCATGTTATCATATTTTGAGGCAAACTGTCCCGATATGGAAGTGTGTACTGTAAGCGAGCTTTACGACAAGAAAAAGGAACAGCTAACTACCCTGCAAGGCGTTGTGGGTGAATATAATGTTAAAATTGCGGCTATTAAAAAAGAAATTGAGGAAATAGAAGACGAAATTAAAGAAATTACATCTGAGCTTTATCAGCATTAAACAGTGCAAATAAACGGGGCTGTAGCAAAACGATTTTTTAATCGGGTTGACTACAACCCTGTTTTTACTTGAAGATTATTATCAGTGTTTGTTTAGGAATTTTTGTTTATACAAAAAGAAGCTCCCAATCTCGGGAACTTCTCTTATCTTTTTTGAACTGTTACTTCGCTACAGTACCTTGGATTTCACATCCGCAATAAAGACCTGTCAGCCATTCTCTTTTGTTATAGCGTCGCATGCTGTCTGTGCCGCCTGGACGCTTATGTTGCATTTTAATAAATACAGCGGAACCTCACTAAAAAGTTTATCTACAAATTCTGTCACCTTAATCATGGTTTTTGGTGATTTGGGAATATAAACCTGTTTAAAAAGTGCTTTGTTAAATTTGTCCGCCGGAAGCTTTTCAATAACATTCTGCTCACCACGGGTTAAAAGAACAATGCCCTTTAATGGTGCGTGGGTGTTTTTATTATAATGCTCTTTTCCGCACCAAGGGGTACCGTATGCGATAAACTTACCGTCAACCAATCTTATTATAGGCTTATCCCCGTTTATAATTGTTACACTATCACCAAAAAGCTCTTTCCACTGTCTTATATGTGTGGTTTTGCCTGTTCCGCTTGTTGCGGTAAACATGTACGCAGAGCCCTGAAATTCAATTACCGCACCGTGCATCAAAATGCCGTCACGGTCTGATATGAAGTTACAAATAAGGCGGTACATTTCCAGATATTCCAGATAATAAACAGGTGATTTGGGATATTTTTTTGCCGCATCATCTAATATGCTGTCTGTTATTTCAAAATATTCATCCGCTTCTTCATCTGTCAGGTAGTCGGTCATAAACTGCTCTGAATAGGGGTATTTGTTCTTTATGTCAAAAACGTAACCCGCTACTTTTATCCTCACTACAACCACCAATCCTTGGACAATGACAGTGCAGTGCCAGCCTCTGTTTCGCTATCGCCCTTTTCACCTGAACCATCATCAGAGGAGGCTTCATCATCTTCCTTGGGAAGTGTTGTTTCTTCATCTGTAACATCAGTTTCACTGTCGGAAGGAGCCTGGGGTTCTTCATCTGTAGAATCTGTTTCACTATCAGTAGGATATTGTGTTCCTTCCTCTGTAGAGTCTGTTTCGCTATCAGTAGGAGCCTCTGTTTCTTCTTCGGTAGAGTCTGTCTCGCTATCAGTAGGAGCCTGTGTTTCCTCTTCTGTAGAGTCTGTTTCTTTGTCAGTGGGAGCGTATGCCGGGTCATCTCCGTCATCTACGATAAAGTCTTCATCTTCACCGTCATAACCGCCGCCTTCACCTCCGCTGTTGCCGCCGTCGGGTCTCCATCCGTCGTCAAAGGGGTCATCAATAACGTTATCCTTATCGTTGTCAATAGGTCCGTCATAGTCGCCGTAATCGGGCTCTGTAGGCTCGGAAGTCGGAGGTTCTGTAGGCTCGTAAGTAGGAGCCTCTGTAGGTTCTTCTGTGGGTGCCTCGGTTGGCTCCTCATTGTCCTCGTCGTCTTTGTTGTTATTATTGCCACCACCGCCTGAGGGGCGTGAAGTAGAGGAGGATACCTTACCTGTTGCCCAGTCGGTGGAGTTCCTGTCCTGATATGCAGTAACCTTTGTGTAGCTTGTGCCGTCGGGAAGAATACCTAAAGCAAGCTGCATTGCTTCCTGTGCGGCTTTAGCCTTAAGGTCTGTAAATTCTGTAGCAGATTCCGTTGCACCTTCTGTATAAGGTTCTGTTGCACTTTCTGTAGGCGTTGTACTGCTCTCAGATGCGTAATTGTAAATATATGTAACAACGTTCTGCCTTGTGGCTGTCTTTTCGCCACCCTCAACAGTGGTAACCTTTGTTAAATCAGTACCTAAAGCACGGCTTATATAACCCATAGCCTCCTCCACCGAAAGAACCTTTTTGGGGTTCAAACAGGAATTTTCATCGGGAGTTATAAAGCCTGATGCTACAGCTTGGGAAAAAGTTTCGTAGTACCAGTCTGACTGTGAAATGTCTGTAACCTTTGTCAAATCGGCATTTTCACTGCCGAAGGGCTTAACGCGGGAAATAAATGTAAGTGTTTCTGCCAGCGTTACAGGGCTGTCAAGTGCAAGCTTCCCGTCGGTGCCTGTAATAATTTTGTTGTTTATGGCATATTCAACTGCCGGATAATCGGGATGCTCCTTTTGGGGCATATCGGAAAAGCCTTGTGCAAAGGCTGTCATTGAGCCTATCAGCACAAAAACCGATGTGAGTAATGCAAATTTCTTTTTCAAAATATTCACCTCATATGTGTATGATTAATAAACTACAAAGTTATACACGATAATAATACCATAGAAAAGAGAAATAATCAATACAAATCTACTTTATATTCTGATATTTTTCCAGAAAGTTTTTGGCAATAATTGCAATAACGGGACCTAAAATCATTCCGAACATGCCTATTGTTCGAAAGCCCACATACATGGAGAAAATTGTAAGCAAAGGATGTATGCCGATTTGTGACGACAGTATTTTCGGTTCCAGAAACTGGCGGACGATAAGGCATACAACATATATAATTGCAAGGCCCACCGCAAGTTGGAAATTCCCCGTGATAAGCGACAAAATTGCCCATGGAATCACTATTGTGCCTGTCCCGAAAACGGGGATTGCATCAACAAGTGCAATTATAATTGCAAAAAGGAAACTGTATTTTACACCTAAAATCGACAATCCGATAAATACCTCAACAAAGGTAATGCACATCAAAATGCCCTGTGCCCTGATATACGCAAATGCGGCATTTGACAAATCACGTTTCATTTCGGATGCTTTTGAATATATGTTTTCACCCACTATGCCTTTTAAGGCTGCTTTGACTTTTTTGCTGTCGCATATTAAAAAGTACGATGCCAGAATTGAAAAAACCACAGAAACAAGCACCGATGGTATATGCTTTGCCGTATTTATGGTAGCAACCGTTATAAATTCCACCACCGTGGAGGAAAGTGAAGTGACGGCTTTTCCTATGGCATCAATAATATCAGGTGTATGTGGGAAAAGCTCAACGGGAAGCAGCTCAAACATATTTGACATTTTGCCCTGAAATGCCCATAGTGTTTCGCTTACGGATTGGTATAATTCGGGAAGTGCCTGTGAAAAGGTGTATATTTCGTCCACAACCTTGCCCACAATTGCCGCCGTGACACCGAAAAGTACCCCTGCAACAAGAAGTATGGAAATAATTGCACTTAGCATGGAAGGCATGTGTGCCTTTCTTAAAAGCCTTGTGACAGGGGACGCCACAAGATAGATAATATAGGCAACTATAAATGGAAGGGTAAGTGCAAAAACCTTGGGGATAAGATAAAACCCCAAAATACATCCGCCTATAAGTATGGTGGTTATTACTAATTTCTTGGCAATAAGCTCCGCTTTCAGCCATTTTTCGCTCATGATAACACCTCCGTACGGTTATATTATATCAAAAAAATATAAAAGTAAATGTTTAGTATAAATTGTTTACAAAAAAGACAAAATACCAGTATCATACCAAAAGGGGAACGAGTCTTTGAAAAATACATCTACAAAACATTATATTTCTTATTCCGTGCTTATACTTATGGTTATTTTCGCTTTTTCATTTGCAATATATAAGGACGAAAAAAGTGAAAACTACGCCCATCAGATAAGCATGGACTATCAACGCTGTTTTACGGAGCTGGTACAGTATGTGGACGATTTAAACCTTAGTCTGGAAAAAAGCAAGTTTGTAAACGACCCCAAGCAAATGATTCGTCTGTCGGGTGAAATTTATCGCCAGGCATCGGAGGCAACGGCAAATCTGGGGCTTCTGCCTTTAAAAACAGAACCCTTGGAGCATCTTACGGAGTTTTTCTCTCAGGCAGGAAACTACGCATACTCCCTCTCTTTGAAAATGCTTGACGGCCAGGAGATAACAGAACAGGAATACAAAAACCTTACCGATTTGTCACGCTATGCTTCTGTTGTTGCCCGGTCTCTCGACAAGGATTTGGAAGCCTTGTACAACGGAACACTTCAGATAATGGACGTTGGGAAAAGCACAAGTGCCATGGGCGTTGACTATGTTTTGGGGGAAGTAAACGACCAGCTTCACGACTATCCCGCACTTATATATGACGGACCTTTTTCCGCACATCTTACTGACAAAAAGCCCATTTTTATCCAAGAAGCTGAAGAGATAAGTCCCGAAGAGGCAATAAACCGAGGAAAAAATGTTGTAGGAAGCGATATGAATTTTGAAATTATAGAAGAAAAGGGCACAATACCTACCTATTATCTGTCTGGGGGAGAGGTCAGTTTTGCCTTTACAAAACAGGGCGGATGCCTTCTGTACTTCCTAAACGACAGGGAAATCGGAGATATAAAATACGACATGGGAACAGCCAAAATGAACGCCTCTGAATTTCTGAAAGCACAGGGCTTTGAAAACATGGTCGAAAACTATTACGAAATAACGGGGAATGTGGCAGTTATAAATTTTGCACCAAAACAGGACGGATACACACTTTATCCCGATTTGGTAAAGGTTAAAGTTGCCCTTGATACAGGGGAAGTGATAGGGTGCGAATCAAGAGGGTATATAATGAGCCACACACACCGTGAAATCCCAAATGTAAAAATAACCCCCGAAGAAGCGAAGGCAAAAATTAACCCAAACGTTACGGTAAGCTCCGTAAGCCTTGCACTTATCCCCCTTGAGGACGGTACCGAGGAGTTTTGCTGGCAGATTGAAGGCAAGAGCGGGCAAAGGCGTTGCCTTATATATGTGAACACCCAAAGCGGTGCAGAGGAAAAAATACTCATTCTTATAGAATCGGAAACAGGCACTCTTGCAGTGTAAGTAAATTTAAAAAGCGGAATTTTGAAGGATTGTGAAAAGTTCTTGAAAAATCCGCTTTTTTCCTATATAATTGTACCGAAAAGTGAAAATAAGTAAAAAATTCAATAAAATGCGAAAAAATTTCAAAAAAGGTCTTGACTTGACCTTAAAATGATGATATATTTACTGTACCTCGCATGGGCAGGTTTTTTTTATGTGCGAAAAAATAGGGCCTGTACCCGGCAAAGAGGGAGTCGATAAAATTAAACTGGGAGGTGCGACGCCGTGAGAGTAAAGATTACAATGGAATGCTCCGAGTGCAAGCAGAGAAATTACGACACAATGAAGAATAAGAAGAATGACCCCGAAAGACTTGAAATGAACAAGTACTGCCGTTTCTGTCGCAAGCACACAATGCATAAGGAAACAAAGTAAATCGAAAAGGGATAGGTGACTGAGATGGCTGATAATCAGAAAAAGGATAATTTCTTTAAGAGAGCCGCAAAGGCTATTGCAACTTATGCAAAAGCTACAAAGTCAGAAGTCAAGAAGATAAGCTGGCCTACACGTAAGCAACTTGTAAATAATACTGCTATCGTTATCGTATGTATCTGCATAGTAGGTGTTATGATTTTTATACTTGACTCTGTTTTCGGTTTTGGTTTCAACTTCTTGAACAACAAGAAGCTTGTGTCTGATGCGGAACCTATAGAAATTAGCACAGATATTTATGAAGATGCTACAGACTACGTTTTAGACGACATGGTAGACGTTGAATATTCATCAGATATTGCTGAATAATTCATGCTGTAGTAAAATTTTACAGGAGGAGGTTCGGTTATGAGCAGTGCGGGTGAATTTAAGTGGTATGTCGCTCATACCTATGCAGGATATGAGAACAAAGTAAAAGACAATATCGAAAAAACCGTTGAAAATCGTAACCTTCATGATTTGATTGCCGATGTCTGCATCCCTATGGAGGATGTAGTTGAGGTTAAAGACTCCGGTGAAAAGAAAGTTGTTTCAAGGAAAGTTTTCCCCGGATATGTCTTTGTGAAAATGATTATGACAAACGACAGCTGGTACGTGGTGAGAAATACTCGCGGCTGTACAGGCTTTGTCGGCCCTGAATCCAAGCCTGTTCCTTTGACGGAAAGCGAAGTTTATTCACTTGGAGTTGAAAAGGTAGAGGTTAACATTGACTTTGAAGTGGGCGATTCTGTCCGTATTTCAGAGGGCAGCATGGAAGGCTTCATGGGTGAAATTCGTGCTATCGATAAGGAAAGACTTAAGATTACCGTTATGGTAACTATGTTCGGTGGCAGAGAAATGGAGCTCGAAGTTGATTTGAATCAGGTGGAAGCTCTGTAAAATTGCTTTTGACAGACTTTGTCTGTTGATTTAAAATCGGGCTTTGCCCGAGTGGGAGGATGGTTCTCATCCGCCAATTACCACATTTTATCTAAGGAGGTGCACAACCATGGCACAGAAAATTACCGGTTATATAAAATTGCAGATTCCTGCAGGAAAGGCGACTCCTGCTCCCCCTGTTGGTCCGGCTCTCGGTCAGCACGGTGTAAACATTGTTCAGTTTACAAAGGAATTCAACGAAAGAACAGCTAAAGATGCAGGTCTTGTTATCCCTGTTGTTATCACAGTGTATGCCGACAGATCTTTCTCTTTCATTACAAAGACTCCCCCGGCTGCAGTTCTTATTAAGAAGGCTTGTAAGATTGAAAGCGGTAGTGGCGTTCCCAACAAGAACAAGGTAGCTACACTTTCCAAGGCAGACCTTAAGGCTATTGCTGAACAGAAAATGCCCGACCTTAACGCTGCAAGCGTTGAAGCGGCTATGAGCATGATTGCTGGTACAGCAAGAAGCATGGGCGTTTTGATTGAAGAATAAGAGAAACTTATTAAGTGGGAGGAATATTGTTCCGTTAACCACAAGGAGGTAAATTCGTATGAAACATGGTAAGAAATATAATGAGAGTGTAAAGCTCATCGAAAAAGGTGCGCAGTACTCTCCCGCAGAAGCTCTTGATCTTGCCGTAAAGACAGCAGGTGCTAAGTTCGATGAAACAATCGAAGCTCATATCAAGCTTGGTGTTGACTCCCGTCACGCTGACCAGCAGGTAAGAGGCGCTGTTGTTCTTCCTAACGGTACAGGTAAGAAGGTTAGAGTTCTTGTATTCGCAAAGGGTGCAAAGGCTGATGAAGCTGAAGCAGCAGGTGCAGATTACGTAGGTGAAGAATACATCACAAAGATTCAGGAAGGCTGGCTCGACTTTGACGTAGCTGTTGCTACTCCTGACATGATGGGCGTTGTTGGTAAGATTGCCCGTGTACTTGGTCCTAAGGGTCTTATGCCCAACCCCAAGGCAGGCACTGTTACTATGGATGTTGCTAAGGCAATTGCTGAGCTTAAGGCAGGTAAGATTGAATACCGTCTTGATAAGACAAACATCATCCACTGCCCCATCGGTAAGAAGTCTTTCGGCGTTGAAAAACTCCAGGAAAACTTCAACACACTTCTTGGTGCTGTTATTAAGGCTAAGCCCGCAGCTGCTAAGGGTCAGTACCTTAAGAGCGTTACTGTTGCAAGCACAATGGGCCCCGGCGTAAAGGTTGCTACAAACAAGATTGAACAGTAATTGAAAAAGTTCTTGACAAACCTCTTTTGAGGTGTTAAGATATACAAGAAGTTTTTAAAACTTCATTCCGTTTCCATAGACAGCGGGCATAAAGATAAGCCCCGCCGAGGAACCTATTTAAGGTTTTTAAAGGTTTTTTGCGTCTATGGGCAAAAAACCTTTTTTTCAATATTTGGTATGGAGAGGTGATATAATGCCAAGCGCAAAGATTCTCGAAGCTAAGAAGCAGGCAGTTGAAGAAATTAAGGCAACCCTCACAAAGGCTGTTGCAGGCGTTTTCGTTGACTACTGCGGTCTTACAGTTGAACAGGATACTAAGCTCCGTAACAAGCTCAGAGAAGCTAACGTAGAGTACAAGGTTGTTAAGAACACTCTTACAAGATTTGCAGCCCAGGAAGTTGGTCTTGAAGGTCTTGACGAAATTCTTAACGGTCCCACAGCTCTCGCTATCAGCGAAACTGATGAAGTTATTGCAGCTAAGGTACTTGCTGATTTCGCAAAGGAAAATGAAGCTCTCGAAATTAAGTCCGGCTTCCTTGAAGGTAAGGTTGTTTCCGTAGACGAAGTTAAGAAGCTTGCTGACACACCCAGCCGTGAAGTTCTTATTGCTAAGTTGATGGGTAGCATGAACTCTCCCATTTCTGCTCTTGCAAGAACATTACAGGCTCTTGTTGACAACGGTGTTGAACCCGCTGACATCAAGGTTGAAAAGGAAGAAGCTCCCGAAAATGTGGAAGCTGCTCCCGCAGAAGAAGCTACAGAAGCTCCTGCTGCTGAATAATTGAAATTAATAAAACCATTAAATGGAGGTAAATTAAAATGACAATTCAGGAAATTTTAAATGCAATTAAAGAATTAAAGTTATTGGAAGTTGCTGAACTTGTAAAGGCAATGGAAGAAGAATTTGGCGTAAGTGCTGCTGCTCCCGTAGCTGTAGCTGTTGCAGGTGCTGACGCTGGTGCAGCTGCTGCTGAAAAGACAGAATTTGACGTTGTACTTGCTGATGCAGGTGCTGAAAAGATTAAGGTTGTTAAGGTTGTTAAGGACCTTACAGGTCTTGGTCTTAAGGAAGCTAAGGCAGCTGTTGACGGTGCTCCTACAACTCTTAAGGAAGGCATCTCTAAGGACGACGCTGAAAAGATTAAGGCTGACCTTGAAGCTGTTGGCGCAAAGGTTGAAATTAAGTAATTTAACTTTTCCGTACTTAAAAGGACGAGCATTTGCTCGTCCTTTTTGAGTTGTGAGGAATATTCGTTGTGCAAAAAATTATTAATTTTCTATGGTAAATTTTCTAAAAAAAGATTGACATTTGCCTTTTTATAGTGTATACTAATCCAAGTGGAAAACAGAATAAACACAGGGGTATAGTTCAGTTGGTAGAATAACGGTCTCCAAAACCGCAGGTCGTGGGTTCAAGTCCTACTGCCCCTGCCACAAACAAAAGCACGCTCAAAAGAGCGTGTTTTTTGTTTGTGTGTAGGTTTTAGGCAGTGGACTTGAACCCTAAGAGGGCACGAGCCGTTAAGCAAAACAGTCCGGTGGACTGTTTTGTAGGTGAGTGGTGCGTAATCAGCAGCTCGGTGCCAAGCCGAGGGCTGATAAGCAGGCAGGGCTTGCAAAGCAAGACTGTGTCCTACTGCCCCTGCCAAGAAAAAAGCAGTTCGCAATGAACTGCTTTTTTCAACGATATAAATCCTATCGGATTTGTGAAATACGCTTCCCGTGTGAAATGTTGCTGTGCAACGTGAAATGTGCCTTACGGCACGTGGATTTATTTCATATCAAGCAAGGTGAGATATTCCAAACATAAAAATAGAGAAGCACTTCATTTGAGGTGCTTTTTGTATTGTAAATCACTTGATTTTATGATATACTGTAAATACGAAAAGTTTGAGAGGGTGAGACTTATGTCAACAGATAAGGCTATTGAAAATGCAATTGCTTCTGTAAAGATGGAAGGCTATCAGATTGATGGCGAATGTGTTGGATGGTGTAAAAAACTTATGGAAAAAGAAATAAGTATGGAAGAGTATATTGCCCTTGTAAAACAAAAATCAGGTGTGATTGTTCAATGAGTTACAGTGTAGATTCAGTTATGGATAATTGTTATGAGGGTACAACATGCCTTGTAAACAAACTTGATATTCGTGATGAAAAACAGTTGGCGGTTATGGAATCACATATTACACTTGCCAAAATTTCAATACTTCAGCAAAATCCCATTATGGGAAATTTTGATTTTGAGCATTACAAAGCAATTCATAAATTTATATTTGAAGATTTGTATGATTGGGCAGGAGTTCCCCGAACAGTTGACATTTCCAAGAAAGGTACTTCGTTTGTGAATGCAGAAAACATAGACGAAATAGCAACAGCTTGCTTTGAACGGCTAAAAAAACAAAACTATTTTAAAAATCTTGGTATTGATGATTTTGTTGACAATTTAACAGATTTTTATTGCGTGACAAACGCCTTGCATCCCTTCAGAGAAGGCAACGGAAGAACTCAGAGAGTCTTTCTGTCACAACTTGCACTAAACGCCGGTTATGAATTGGATTTTTCAAATGCAGATACAGATTTCTTGATGATTGCAACTATTCAGGCGGCACATGGAATTGATGTACATTTAAAAAATGCACTTAGAAAAATCATTGCTCAAATTGAATAATTTGATAAAGTAGGATACTTGAAAAAAAGCTGTGATAAAGTGTTTTTTTATCGGGTTGTCCACGCATAATACTCCTCTTTATGTAAATACTACTTTTGAGGTGATAAATGTGGCTAAACAGGGTATGAAAAGACCATCGGTAACCCATACAAAGCCGAAAAACGAACTGCCACCCGTTCCCGAAATACAAGGTAAAGCAAAATCGGGAAAAGAAAAGGCAAAGCCTATAATTGCAGGTACTGATTCATCAAATCAGAAGGTTTATCACAGTAAGCCAAAGGAAAAGGAGAACCCATATTCCGTGTTTGATACTTCCCTTGCGGAAGATAACCTTGAAAATAACCTTCCAAAGGCGGATTTACAGGATTTATAAAAAGAACACAAAGAGCAAGTGCACCTGTCTTAGCGCACTTGCTTTTGTGTTGCAGGGAAATATGGTTCTATAATAACGACAGTTTGCAGATAAAGGGCGATTTACGGCTTTTTTTGATAGGGTTCCTTTTCGTCGGTTAATCCGGCAAGATAATCCATACTGGTACCGAGAGCAATGGCTATGCGCTTGCACTGCTCAAAGGTGTAATATCTTTTGCCATTTTCAAGTTTGGAGTAGTCGCTTTGGTCAATACCTGTTAAATGTTGCATCTTAATCTGCGTAAATCCTTTTTCTTTTCTAAGGTTTTTTAATCTTTCACATAAATTCATCTTCATCACCAATATAATTATGTCAAATTGACCTATTTAAAATAGGGTCAAATTGACCTATAAATTATATTTGAGGTGATATTATGGAATTATACCAAGCAATTATACAGAATTTGCTGTGCCTTTTTGCCGTATTAGTAATCTTTGCAACAAAAATATTTACAACATACAGCATAAATTTTTTGACAAATAACATCAGGTTGTGTTATAATAATCCCAATTAGTTTAATTCTTAGCAGAAGGTGATTATAATGGGTAAAAGAAAAGGTAATTTGATGAGCGTCCGTGACGATATTAAGGTTTTGGATGCAACAATACGTGACGGCGGTTTATGTAACAATTTTGAATTTACAGACGAGTTCGTCCGTGAGCTTTATAAGGCAAACGTAAAAGCGGGCGTTGACTATATGGAATTTGGTTACAAGGCAAGCAAGAACATGTTTAACGAATCGGAATTCGGCAAGTGGAAATTCTGTAAGGAGGAAGATATTCGTGCCATTGTGGGCGAAAATAATTCCGACATGAAGATTGCTGTTATGGCAGATGTGGGCAGATGTGATTTTAAGACAGACTTTTTGCCCAAGAGCGAAAGCGTAATCGATATGGTCAGAGTTGCCTGCTATATTCATCAGATTCCTGCGGCAATTGAAATGATTGAATATTTCCATGAATTAGGCTACGAAACAACATGTAATATTATGGCTATTTCCCAGGTTTCCACAGAACAGGTTATTCAGGCTTTGGAAACACTTAACACAAGTCAGGTTGATGTTATTTACCTTGTGGATTCTTTCGGTTCACTTTATCCTGAAAATGCGGGAGAGCTTGCAAAGATTTACTACGAAATTGCAGAAAAGGCAGGTAAGAAGGTTGGCTTCCACGCACATAACAACCAAAATCTTGCTTTTGCAAACACAATAGAAACACTTTCATACGGTTTCAGCTACCTTGACGTAACTGTTCAGGGTATGGGCAGAGGTGCAGGTAACTGTGCAAGCGAACTTTTAATCGGATTTTTGAAAAATCCTAAGTACAACCTTTACCACATTCTTGTATTTATCGAAAAGTATATGTATGCACTTAGGGAATCAGGCGTTAAGTGGGGTTACGACCTTTCATATATGTTCACAGGCTTACTTAACCGTCACCCCAGAGAAGCCATTGCCTTTTCTTCAAGTGACAGAAAGGACTACTCTAATTTCTATAAGGAACTTTTGGAAAACGACTAAAAAAACAAAAGGGGCTGTTGCAAATTAATGCAACAGCTCTTTTCAGATTGGCAATAAACTAAATTTTAAAGTCGCAAGGATTGATATAGCAAAATAAATAATTATTCATCATTCATTCTTCATTATTAACTGACTAAAAAAGTACGCAGTTCACTTTTTTAGTCAGCTTAAATATTTATATAATTCAGGCAGTAATTTTTCTGCGGTTTCGTACCCTTCCGTATACATTGCACGGATTTTTTCGGGGCTTTTATCGGTTCTTCCCCAAGAAGATGTATCACAGGGTGCAATCCAGAAAATTTTACCCTCTTTTTCAAGATTGATGAGATTTTGATGCACCTTATTATAAAGCTTAGCACGGTTTTTAAGAAGATAGGATAATTTGGGGTATTTTTTGTATATCTTAGCGGAAATTGC
The DNA here is from genome assembly GCA_051866635.1 of Clostridia bacterium. GTDB lineage: Bacteria > Bacillota > Clostridia > UMGS1883 > UMGS1883 > RGIG1927. Next base: position 25,262 of record JBJDXJ010000049.1, read on the forward strand.
TGCACCTTTGTCGCCCTCTTTGACATAGCTTTTTTCACGGGTGGTTATAACTATAATTTTGTCGCACCCTTCGTCCATTGCTTTATCAACAGGAACGGAGTCGGCTATGCCGCCGTCAAGGTACTTCTTACCTTCAATTTCCACAGGCTGAAACAAAATCGGCAAGGCACAGGAGGCTACAAGTGTTTTCCAGGTCTTGTCATTGGCGGGGACCAACATAAATTCAATTTCGCCCGTTTCTATATTTGTTACCCCGGCAAAAGCCTTGCCCTTGCCTGATGCATAAGTATCACAATCATAAGGGTAGTGAGTTTGTGGAATTTCGCTGAAAACGAAGTCTATGTTATAATAGCTTTTGTTTTTTGGGTCAAAAAGGTGCTTAATGCCCATATAACGCTTATCGGAGGTATACTTTTCCGCAATTTCAACAGCTCTGCCCTTTTGCTTTGACAGATAACTCATAGCGTTGGATATGCCCGCACTTACGCCTACAACCACATCAGCTTCAATATTATTGTCTAAAAAACAGTCCATCACACCGGCCGAGAAAATAGCACGGCTTGCACCGCCCTCAAGAACTAATCCTAATTTCATTTCAATCACCATGTATATTTTAATTATAAAATTTTGCTTTGTAAAGTATATTTTGATAAGTTTACAAAAAATTTATGCGGCTGTAAAAAAGTCTCTAAAGAAATAAGTTAGACCATTTGGGACAGTCCCCATTATGGCAAATTGGGAGACAATTTGCCAAAGAAACCTCTAACGGTTTTGTTGGGACAGTCCCGAAATGGTCTTTTTTTAAAATTCCCCTCCCCATAAATTTAGGGGAGGGGCTATGTTTACTTACCTAAGATTTTAACCTCCTGTAACTGTGCAGGATAGAAGTTAGTTTCGCTGCTTCTGGGTTTTGCATTTGTAACTGTAAGGCGGACATATCTTCCGTAGCCTGAAAGATTGTCAACCGTAAAGCCGTAATCTGTGTAACCTTCTGTCCTGTCAAGAACTGTCACATAGTTTTCGCCGTCAAGGCTTGCTTCAAGTTTATAGCTGTAGTAAGGCTCGCTTCCGTTCCAGATAAGCCATGAAATCTGAAGCTGTGTAAGTGCAGAGACCTTGCCAAGGTCAGCTTCCCATGTATAGGGCCATGTGTTTTCTTCCTTATACCAGCTTGTGCGGTAACCACCGTCATTAGCCTTGTTGCCTATGGCGTAGCCTATGGTATCTTCTGTCTTTACAGGAACATCCTGAGAAAGAATTCTGCCTGTCTGGACAGGTACGAGAACATCATTTTCCCAGTTGTATAAAAGTGCGTCAAAGAAATCGTAAAATGCATATCCGTTGGAAACAGATACAGGATAGCGACGGTTTGTAGTCTGCTTCGTTGTGGCATCCTGCCAACCGAACATCCAGCGGTATGTACTCATAATGTGGTTATCGCCACCTTCATGAAGGGTAAACATTGTACCTGACTGAGCAGAGAATGTTGTGGTGTTGCCAACATACTTAAGCTCTGACCATGGTCCTCCCATATCCTTTGCGGTGCTGAACATACCCTGAGTGGGATACCAACCTGCTGTACCGGAGGAGAACAGGTAATACACACCGTCCTTCTTAAGAACGCTGGGAAGCTCACGCCATTTATACTGGCTCACATAGCAAAGTCTGCCTTCAATTTCGGACCAGTCCTCGCTAAGCTTATATATTGCAAGGTTTGCATTGTTGTTGGCAGCGGCAATAATATAGCCGGAGGAATCCTCGTCAACGAACACATTAAGGTCACGGCAGTCGTCACCTTCGGGACGGTATGCACCGTGGAACACCATTCTTTCATCATCGGGGCTCATGGTTGCAAGGGAAATCATCGCCGTGCCGTAGCCGCCGTCAGCTTCAAAATGAGCTATAAAAGCAAATTTGTCAGCCTTGGAGTTATATACAAAGTTCACACTTTCAAATCGGCACTGTGTGAAGTTTTGGCATGTTTCATGTGCAAGAATTTCGTCATAACGAAGAACCTCTTTCCATTCTGTGTATGTAACATCATCGGTGGAGGTCTGCATCATAACTCTGCCAAAGCCTGATACACCGTCAATGCCCCACTGTTGGAAATGGTAGTATGTGCCGTCGTTATCACGGAGGGTATTTGGTCTTTTTACATCCGAAACGTCAAGGTTTGTGCTTTCAGAAAGGTCCGCAGGAAGCTCATAGGGAACTACCGCATCTGTAATTGCATAGTCAATCATTGTATCATTTTCGATTGCATATACGGCATAACGGTATTCTGCACCTAACTTTAAGTCATAATCGTCCACAGTCTGACCTTTGGAGGAGGTTAAAAATTCAAATTCGCCACCATCCATACTGCGGTAAATGTCGTAATGTGTTGCACCGGAAACAACCGTCCACTGAACTTTGGCACTTGTAACGTTGTCCTCGCCTCGGATAAGGAAAAGCTGAGAGACTGCACCAATCATCTTCTTGTCACTTTCGCCCTTGTCCTCCAATGTGAAAATCTGGCTGTCATCGTCACGTTCAGTGTACTGTGCAAAAGTGTCGTTTTCTGTAAGAGTAAGGTACAAATCTGAAACAACGCACTTTATTTTATATGTGCCGTCACCTAAGTCAATAAGGCGGAACACCTGATTTGTACCGTAGTTTGCCGAATACTGAATAATTTCCAAACCTTCGTCTTTTCTGCCGTTAGGCACGTCAAAGCACTGAAGGGAAACCATGTTCGCAATTGAATACTTGCTGTCACCTAAGGACACGAATGCCCACACATTTGTATCTTCGTCTGTATCTTCAAGGGGACGAAGAAGGGCGTTTGTATTGATTGCATCTTTCGGAACGCCGATTACCTTGCCTGAAGATTTATGCTTGATTTCGTAATATCTTCCGCCGAATGTATCTATGGCGTAGGTTTTCACACTGCAAGGTGCATCGGATAAAGAAAACTGCTGTGATGTATCGCCACGGTAAATTGTTTCTGTTAATTTGCCGTTTATTTCTGTAAGATAACAGTCCGTTCCCTTACAACGGATGTAGTAATTGCCGTTTTCAGCTTCTTCAAAAGCGAAAATCTGTACGCTACTTCCAACTGATTCAGTCTGCTTTATTACAGCACCTGCACCTAACCCTGTAAGAGAAAGGGAAGAATCCTTGCCTGTGATTATGTATTCCTTATCACCAACTGATGAAAGGCACCAAGCCTGGCTGTCAGTTTCGGCATTTTCAGCCAATATCACCTTAGCGTTTTCTTCCTTGGAGCCTTCCACGCTCCAGTATCTGCCTGTTGCAACGTTTGCTATTGCAAAGAACTTGCCGTTTAACATGTCAGCCTTTTCAATTTCAACTTTTTCATCTTCCGATTCTGAATTCATAACGATTTCGCAAAGCTCAAAATCGTCACGTTCTTTGTCATATTCATTATACTGTGCAACTACATTTCTTTCGTTTGCACCCAAATACATCATAGAGTGATGCATAAGAAGATGGTATGTACCGTCACCGTTGTCAATAGGGTGAATCCACTGGTTTGTACCTTCTGTGTTTCCATACTGAATAAGCTCTAACCCTTCATCGCTTCTCCAGTTGGGCATATCCATACTTCTGAGGCTTTTTTGGTTAACGGGACGGTAAAGGTTATCGCCACGTGTTGAAAACTGCCAGATTTGAGAAAGGTTGCCTTCTTCATATTCTGTAAGAACAATCACAGGACCGTCTGTTGTAGCACCGCCCTCGGGCATCATAACAAGACCTGTTTTCTTATGGCGTATAACATAGTATTTACCGTGAAGAAGCGGTACCGAAAGATTAAGGGTATTGGTGTCTTCTTCCCATGTGTATGTCACATTGAAAATTGAAAGTGCATCAACGGGCATATATGAATAGTCATTTCTTATTATGTTTTCCGTAGATATGGACTTTTTCATATTGTCCTGTTTAACCCATTTCTTTCCTATGGGAACAGTTACATTAAGCGTACTGCCCACTGCCAAAACACATCTTTCATCGTTGTCCCAGCGTGCTTCTAGCTGTAATGCATCAGACACACACTTTACGGGAACATAAAGTGTGTCACCCTCTTTAAAAAGGGGGAGGGCAAAATCAGCATTTTCACCGTTTACGGTTACTCCAATTTCTTCCTGTGCCATTACAGGCACTAAAGAAAGCATCATAACTGCCACAATGAATAAACATAAAAACTTTTTCATCCTACCAACTCCTAGTATATTTATACTTTTATACTACCATTTTTTTATTTATTAATCAATAGAGAACATTTAAATTTCACAAAACAAAAAACGCCTTTTAGGCGTTTTAGACTGTCGATAAACTTATTTTTATTCAATCGCAAAGGGTTCGGGAAAGAAGGTTTCCCGAATAAAATAGGCAGGGTAATCGTATTGCCCTGCCGAAAGTGGCGATTTTAGGGGGTCAAAGACCCCTTGCACGAGAAATTGCCACTTTGTTCATTAGAAAAAATACAGACCTCAAAGTTCTGAAGGACATTGCCTGCCTTTGAGGTCGCATGTCGACATTTCGACACGCTCATTCATATTTACATATTTTGCCGCTTCTTCCCCTGCAACAGCACCATCACTGACTGCTGTTATAACTTGTCTTAAGGGCTTTTTCCGTATATCCCCTGCGGCAAAAACACCGCTTATATTGGTTCTCATGGCTTCGTCCGTTATAATAAAGCCGTAATCGTCCAAATTGACAACAGTGCGTACAAGCTCTGTTGACGGCGTGATACCCACGGCAACAAAAAGTGCATCTGTTTCGATAATCCTCTCTTCACTATTTTGGTTTACAACTGCTATGCCCTGAACACAATCTTTCCCCAAAACCTTTGTCACTTTGGAATTCATTACAAATTCCACATTGCCAACATTTGAAAGCCTTTCCGTTAAAACAGGCGATGCACGGAACTCATCCCTTCGGTGGATTATATACACCTTTTTTGCAATGGCTGACAAATAGAGTGCATCCTCCACCGCTGTGTTACCGCCCCCTGCAACACATACGGTTTTGCCCTTAAAAAACATACCGTCACATGTTGCACAGTAGCTTACGCCCTTGCCTGAAAATTCCGCTTCCCCGGGAATATTTAAACGGGCAGGCGTAGCACCCATGGCTAAAATGACGCTTTTTGCCTCAAACTCCTTTTTGGCTGTAATTATTTTTTTAACAGGCGTAGTTAACTGAAGCTCTTTTACATCGCTGTATTTAAAACTTACATTAAAGGAAGAAACATGGTCTGCCATTTTTTGTGCAAGAGAGCTTCCCGAAGGTGAGTTGTTAAACCCCAAATAATTATCAATTTCAAATGTGGTGGCTGCTTGTCCGCCCACGAACTTTTTTTCAAATATTGTACAATCCATACCACTTCTTGCACAGTAAAGTGCACTGCCCAATGCGGCAGGACCGCCACCTATAATTGCAACATCTATCATGAATAACAACTCCTTTTGCTATATTTTAATATAGCAATTCCCCTTTGTCAAGAAACGGAAATAAAACTCATAGGGTCCACATAGTCGGAATAGTGAAGAAGTTCAAAATGCAAATGGTCTGACAACACACCTTCGGCGGCACCGCTTTGTCCAACCCCTGAAATGGCTTCCCCACGGTGTACAAAGTCACCTTCCTTAACCATTATAAGGGTTGACAGATTTTTGTACACACTTGTGTATTCCCCATGGCTGATTTCAATTACATTGCCCCACAGTGGGTCTGTGTAGCAGGCTGTTACAGTGCCGTCTTCGCATGAAAGAACACGTGCTGTTGCTTCCGCTTTAATGTCGATGCCCGTATGTGCCCGCCAGTCATGTGTGCTTTCATTATATATATGTGTGAGGGAAAAGTTTTCTATAATCTCCCCTTCCACGGGAAGCATGGGCGAAAAGCCTCTAAGTGCCTCTGTTGGTGCTTCTGTTATTTTCTCTGTGGGTTCCTCTTTTTCTGTTATGGGTGCCTCTGAGGGCGTTTCTTGGTGTTTGACATTTTCAGCCTTTTCCATTACATTTATGGCTGTTTGAGTAGGCTCCTCAATAGCTTGTTCCCGTATATTAACAGGGGGAGTATAAGGTAAATCCTCCTTTTGGCTGTTTGTGTCGGTTATGGCATTTCGTATTAAAAACGTGCCGTATAAAATTACAGTGCATATTGAAAGTAATGCGTAAATCATATGCGGTTTTTTATTCATGTGCAATCCTCCTTTTTAGTAAGGATTGCCTGATATTTATTTTTTATTCAATAAGGGTTGTACCTTGGTAGTAGTGGGACAGAATTTCCTTGTAATTTTTTCCCTCTTTTGCCATGGCATTGGCACCGTACTGGCTCATGCCAACACCGTGACCGTAGCCTGTTACGGTAAAAATTACGTTGGGTTCGGAAAAAGAAATGTCAAATTTTGTGCTTCTTAAGTCAAACATTGAACGTATTTTTGTTCCCGTAACGGAAACGCCGCCTATTATCATGCTTTTTACATGACCGCCCTGTGTTAAAACAGGCTCCGATATGTCGGAAAAGGAGGAAATTACACTTGTTGGATAATTTGACAAAATTGTGTTTTTAAATTCCTCAAAGGTCACTGATTTTGTGGAGTAGTAATTTGTTCCCTCTTCTTCCCCCGGACTTTCAACGCTTACAAGGTACGGAACATCGCCGCCCCATACATCGGCGGAATTTTCTGTCCGTCCTCCGCCCATGGAGTGGAAAACAGCCATAATAGGCTCGTCATTATATGTAAGATGCTCGCCCGTTGTTTCCTTTACGGCAGTTGTTATTCTTTCAAGGTAAAAATCGTAATCTGCTCCCCAGTTTGCCATCATATCTTCTTTCGTGAAATATGCCTGACAGTGGTTCGGGTCTGTACATACATCCTGCACATGGTCTGTTGATTGCGACTTGTAAATAGTATATGTCCGTGCGGCAACTGCCTGTGCCTTCAATGCCTCAATTTCAAAGGAGGCAGGCATCTCCGCCGCCACAACGCCTGTTAAGTATTCATCTTCGTCCATAATGCTGTCCGTTTGTGTTATATGGTTAAAAACGCTGACAGTTTTCTCGGAAACTGCCTCCTCCCCCACGCTTGTGGGCGGTTTGGGCGACATGAAAAGTGAAATAACAAAGGGCAGTAAAGTAGCCGATATAACATAGTATAAGGGTAACAGTATAATTTTTTTCATTTGGAACACCCCTGCAACATAATAGTAAATTTATATGCATTGACCATTTGAAATATTTGTGATAACATAGATTTGGTGATAAGAATGAATACATTTATTTTTTCGGATAAAGACTTTAACTTAAGCCATACCTTTGACTGCGGCCAGTGCTTTAGGTGGGAGGAGGATGGCGGTAGCTTTGTTGGCGTTGCAGGGGGATACTGGGGCAAATTTACGCCGACAGAAAAGGGGATAGAACTTGTGACAACAAGCCCTGACGAAAGCTTTTGGATAAAATACCTTGACATGGAAAGGGACTATTCGGATATAAAAACTCGTGTTGCAATAAACCCCTTGATGGAAGAAGCCGTTAAATACGGAAGCGGTATACGCATTTTAAAGCAGGAATTTTTTGAAACGCTTATGAGTTTTATTATATCCCAGCGTTCCTCAATCCCCAAAATTAAAAGCTGTATCAAAAAAATCTGTGAAAAATGGGGGGATGAGATACATATAGACAGTAATGTGTATTATACTTTTCCTACCCCTGAAAAACTTAAAGATGCTACCGAGGAGGATTTCCGTGCCATTGGCGTAGGCTACAGGGCACCTTATCTAACGCGGTGCGTACAGATGGTTTTGACAGGTGAAATTGACGAAAACAGCCTTTTACAGATGGACACCCCTTCTGCCCGTGAAAAGGTTTTAAGCCTTTACGGTGTAGGTGACAAGGTGTGTGACTGTGTAATGCTCTTTTCCCTTGCTAAATATGACTTGTTTCCAAGCGATGTGTGGATTAAAAGGGTTATGTGCGAAAGCTTCGGAAGCAGTGACAAAACGGCAAAAGAAGACGGAGAGAGGATATTCGGGAACTTAAGCGGTTTTGCACAGCAGTACTTATTTTATTACAGACGGAATATGAAATTCTAAATTTGCCTCCTTGTGCATACAAATTGCCAAGGAGGCGATTTTTTTGAACGAAGATTTTGTATATATAATGTATCCGGTAAAGATTGAAAAACTAAAGGAGATGGGACTGCCGTTTTTAACACCGAAGGAGCAAAAACCTCCTGTGGAAATAGTTGACGAGGAAAATTTTATGCCCCTTTGGTACGGCACGGCACGTTTCCCGGAAGATGATATATGATAAATCCCTGCTGTATTTTGTTGCAGCAGGGATTTTTGTTGACAAATCAAAAAATAATGATATAATAATAACGTAAATATAATTAATTTATTGGAAATAATATATCAAGGAAGGAGCGTTTATTTTGACATATATAAAATTTGTATGTGATGCAATCGAAAATATAAATATTGGGAAACCTATTTATACAAAAGATATAGCAAAAAAAATGGCAGATAATTATTGCATGCAAGAAAAAGACGCTGCTCTTGCAACATCTGTTGCTTTTAAAAGGATTATAGATACTAATATAGTACCTCAATTAAGATATTATCAAAAAGGAATTTATTACAAAGTGACCGCTACACCGTTTGGAGAAACAAAAATAAATAAAGAGCAGCTTATAGCAGATAAATATATACTCCCCGATAGGGGCTACGAAACAGGTCTTTCACTTATGCATCAAATGGGTTTAACAACGCAAATTCCAAAAGAGAGAACAATAGCAACAAATGCTGCAAAGGATTGTGCAAGAGCCGATAAAAAGCTTGGGGTGATAATTAAGCCGCCCAAGGTGAAAATTACAAAGAAAAACAAAGATTATTTGCAGATACTTGATGTGTTGGAGCTGATTGATAAAGCACCTGTTGACGACCGGCAGACATATATAACTATAGCGAATCAAATAGAAAAAAGAAATCTGCAATACGGTGAATTACTTGCCTTTGCAAATAACTATTATAATAAAAAGACAATATTAAATCTTGCAAATACAGCAAGTGCCGGAGGTGTGCATAATGAAACTGCATTTTGACAGAAATGCCTTTGCCGTAATTTTAAATACAATACATGAAAGAACCGGTTACAGAACAGATGTACTGGAAAAAGATTATTATGTCGTATTGGTGTTAAAGGAACTGTCGGAATTCCAAAAGAACGGATTGCCGGCTTATTTCAAGGGCGGAACTGCACTATATAAAGCCCTGAAAACAACAAATAGATTTTCCGAGGACATTGATTTGTCTGTTGACACTCGCAATTGCACACGCAGTCAAAATGATAAAAGACTTGAAAAAGCAACAAAAAGGTACACTGTATTACAAAGAGTCTGTGATGAAGGCAGAACCAATCGCTCAGAAATTATATCTGTATATAAGTACGAGCCTGTGACCGTCTACGATGCTAACGATAGCTTACAGAGGTTTGGCAAATTGAAAATAGAAGCTACTTCCTTTACTATAAGCGAGCCCGTTTCTTCGTTGAAAGTATCTGCCATGATATACAATTTGGCAACAGATGAAGAAAAGGAAATACTTGAATCAGTCTATGATGTAAAGCCTTTTTCAGTGATGACTATTACTCTTGAAAGGATTTTTGTGGATAAATTATTTGCCGCAGAGTCATATATAAGAACCTCGGATAAGGCAAACCGTGCTTTTGAAGCGGCAAAGCATATTTATGACTTATCGGTTTTGGAGAAACATCCTCAAATTATTTCTTTACTGCAAGACGAGGAACAGTTAGAAAGATTGCTTGAAATACGTATTAAAGAAGAACAAAATCGATTGGACGGTGTTCCAAATCTTTTACCGAAAGATTTTATATTTTTTACGAATGCTGAGGGAAATGTCGCTGTCCGAAAAGCTTATGAAATCATGCAAAGTCAATATGTAATGAGGGATTGTGATAAAATTGATTTTACACTGGCAACAGAAAGCATTAAAAATATTTATAACCGTTTACTGTTAAATCCTGCATGGAATAAATGCAATATATGAAAATAAATGAGGAGTACACCTTACTAATTCAAAGGTGTACTCCTTTTTTACGTTATAGGAAATTCCTCATTTCTTATTCTGTCTGACTTAGCTAAGCTATTGTCAAAAGCGAGGAGACACTTTGTTTTTTTAATACTTTACAGCCCATGTGGTAAAATATTAAAAAGGAGTGGTTGTATGACTATAAACTGCGGCATAATAGCCGAATTTAAAAATTACCTTATGGAAGAGGAGAAGTCCTTTTCAACAGTGGACAAGTATGTCCGAGATGTAAATAAATTTGCACAAAAGATAGGAGATGAAGAAATCACAAAAGCTAAACTTTTAGAATATAAAACAGCTCTGTGCAAAAGCTATGCCCCCTCCAGCGTCAATGGAGCAATATCATCCCTAAACGCCTTTTTCGATTTTGTGCAATGCCCCAATTTGAAATTAAAGTCTGTAAAAATCCAGCGGAAAATATTTATGAGCAAAGAAAAGGAGCTTTCAAAAAAGGAGTACGAAAGGCTTGTCCGCACCGCAAAAGAAAAGAAAAACAAACGCCTCTTTTACCTTATGCAAACTATATGTTCCACAGGTATACGGGTTTCCGAACTAAGGTTTGTAACGGTGGGGGCTGTTAAATCGGGAGAAGTGCAAATAAACCTGAAAGGCAAAATACGCTGTATTTTACTGCCCGGCAGTCTTATAAAAATGTTAAAACAATATATAAAGGAAGAAAAAATTAAAAAAGGCCCCGTTTTTGTAACAAAAAACGGAAAGCCATTGGATAGGAGCAATATATGGCACGATATGAAAAACCTTTGCACACAGGCAGGGGTGGATAGCAGAAAAGTGTTCCCCCACAATTTAAGGCATCTGTTTGCCCGTGCCTTTTATTCAATCCAAAAAGACATTGTCCGTCTGGCAGATATTTTAGGTCATTCAAGCATAAATACAACACGCATTTACACCATGGAAACAGGCGACATTCACTTAAAACAGATAGAAAAACTGGGGCTTGTTTGTTTTATAGGAAATTATAAAGAAAATAAAAATACCACATAATCTACATTATGTGGTGAACCAAAATTACATATAGCCTTTGAAGTTAATTATAGCAGTTAATTTACCCATTGTCAAGAGTTTTTTACTAATTTTGCATATGGCAAAAAGACCAATGGAAGCATTGGTCCTTTTGTGTTGCGTTTTTTGTGCACTCAATTAAGTTTTATCAGGTAATTGCAACGTTTTTTAAGGTACAGGGACACTCCCGGTCATTCATTTGGGGTGCTTTGGTGAAAAATTAGAACAGCACTTGGCTTTGGGTCGGGGGTGTCCCGTGTGGTGGGCTTTAGTGAGACAGCTTTAATACCACATAATGTAGATTATGTGGTATTGACCACCTCATCAGCCGCCCTGCGGCGACAGCTTCCCCTCAAGGGGAAGCCTGTGAGGCTTTTTTACAGACAATTTCCTCCAATGAAATTGTACACGCATGGGGAGGAGCGTTTACCACATTAGCTGCTCCCCTTCGACTGCGTGGTTTCGTTGGTATGTTAATATATAAACAGGTACGGATTTAACCGTACAAAAAACGCATTTCGTGCCATTTTAAAGGGAAAAACAGAAACACGGCACTTTTAAAAAAAAGATGCCGTGTTTTTTCCGACCTTTTTAAAAAAAAGATGTCGTTTTACTGCCTTGACTTTAAAATTAAATAATAGCAAAATAAAAAATAGCGATAAATATGCTGATGAATACAGATTACACCAATAATTATTGTTTCATCCATATGCATATTTTTTGCCAACAAAATTACTACAATTTCCTCCAATGAAGTTGTACACGCATGGGGAGGAGCGCTTACCACATTAGCTGCTCCCCTTTGACCGCGTGTTTTTGTTGGCAGATTAAATTAATATATAAATAGGTACGGATTTAACCGTACTAAAAAAAGCATTTAATTTTTTTATATAAATTTAATTTGGAAATGAAAGCGTCACAAATTCCTGAGGTCGACAGGAAAGGCGATTGATTTTCCATTTCTGTGCGGCGTTGCCGCAAATAAAAAATATAAAAAATAATGGAGGAAATTAGTAATGAAACTTAAAAGATTTTTAGCCATTGTAATTTCCCTTGCAATGGTACTTTCTATTGTGCCGGCGTTTAGCTTAACAGCAAGCGCGGCGGATATAACAGATGCCGCCCTTCTTGCCTATGCTACAAGCAGCACAACGGCTTTGTTTGACGCCACAAACCCCGCTCCCACCGCGGTAAGTGATACTGCAATTGCAACCGCTTGGCCCGAATCCGGCTGGTCGGGAACTATTAATAACGGTTACCTTAATGTCAATGCGGGCCCCAGAATTCAGTGCTACATCGGCTCGTATACAAACGGCGGTCAGGCTGCGAACTTTGTAAACTTGGGCTCCGGCTACGGCTCCGGCAACGACTGGGTGCTTCTCAGATTTACTGCCGAGTACACATGTGCATGGGGCGACCTTGCTCTTTATGATATTGACGGCAATATCCTTACAGCGGTTCGTTACGGTACAGGCGACTCTAACTGCTTTGCTCCTTCCTGGGGTCATTCAGGTTGGGGTACACCCTACAGCTTTTCTAACTATACACTTTCCGCAGAAGGTGTTGTAGCTAACCTTACAAGCGGTTCTTCTTTGATTGATATTCTTCTTCGAAACTACGATCCCGACGGAACAGCTTCAAGCGGCGACGAATACTACACAGCTACATTCTTTGTTAACGGTACATCTGTCTGCGTAGGTACATACACAGGTCTCGGTAACTTTAACGGCCTTGGCAAAATCGGCATGAGCCGTGGTTCAGGTAATTCTTGGGAGCGTATTTCCATGAAGACTCCCCTTGTTTATGCAGGCGACTATCCTGCAACTTCTGATGCTTCAACTATTGCGGCAGCTCTTAGCGCTCTTTCTGTTCCTGCTCTTACAAAGGGCGTGGATATAACACTTCCTGCTACGGCAACAGACTCTATGGGTACAACTGTGGACGTTACATGGACATCTTCCAATACAAGTGTTATTTCAAACACAGGTGTTGTAACAGCTCCCGCGGCACTTACAGAAGTTACACTTACACCTTCTGCAACATTTGAAGAGGCAACCGTTACAGGCTCAGCAAAAAAAGTAACCGTGTTCCCTGCATCTTATGCAAAAGATAGTATGTATGGGTACTATAAAATCGGCGACAAGGTTGATACATCAAGCATCAGCTGGTATCACCGTCAGACAACAGACGGCAGCGTTGGTGTAGATGGATTGACAACAACTACCGAAAACGGTGTAACATATTACACATTCCCTGCACTGGGAGGTGTTGGCGGTACTAACGCAAGAACATCCATAGGTATTACGGCAGGTAACAGCTACCTTGTTCGTTTCTACTATGGCGGTACTGCTTTAGGCAACGGCGCCGGAAACACATACAATAAGGTATATACAACAGCCGGTGCTTATAATGATGAAGTAGCTTTAGACTATGTTTCAGGTACAGCAAGTACAGGTATTACAACCACTGCCAATGTATGGACAGAAATACAGACAGTATTTACAGCTTCCGAAGGCGCAAACTTCCTTACATTTGTATACAGCTGGCTTGATGCAGGATTAAAGATTGCAGATGTTGAGCTTTACAATGTTACCGATTTGTCAAAGACTGTTACTTTAAATATCTTAGACGTGGATGGTAACACCGTTAAAACACTTGAGGAGAGGTGTATATCAGGCGGAAGTGTTACATTTGAGGCACAGAGCTTTGCATCTAACGGTATATTCTACACTACCGAAGAGAAGACATACGAAAATGTAACAGAAGATGCTACATATACAATTTTTGCAACAGCTGACGCAAGTAAATATGCTTCTGTTGAAAGTTATACATGGAACTACACCACAGGGGCAGATATTTCATCTACGCTTACAAAGGGTAATATCTCCGGTCTTTCCGACACTCTTATGACAATTAACTGGGGCAACACAAGACAGGGTATTATTAACTTTAATGTTCCCATAACAAGCGGCCAGCAGCTTGCTTCCGCAACGCTTACCCTTCGTCTCGGTGGTCAGCAGGGTGATTCTGTCGGTTTTGATGTGTATGCAATGCCCAAATCAAAATCACCCAAGGTGGCAGCAGCTCCCGATTCAGCTGCAGGCGTAAAGGTAGGTTCATACTCCGGCTCATACTCCGGCGAAGCACAGGACGCTGTAATAGAAGTTCCCCTTACATTCTCTGACTATGTTGACACCTCCGAAGGCCTTACATTAAGGCTTGCGGCAAATAGCCAGATGGGTGTGTATTGGGGTGCAAACCAGGGCGAAAGAGCACCTTTCCTTTCCAATATTACAATGGGCGAAATTACAGCAACAGCCGTTACGGTTAACTGTGTAGACACAAACAGTACGCTTCTTCAGACAGGTACTCAGTATCATACAAGCTTTTACGGATATAACAGTGAATTGATTTACCCCGAATTGGAAATCCCCACAATCGACGGTTATATCTTCAAGAGCAAGAGCGTATCCGGCACTACGGTAACGCTTAAATATGCCCAAGATACACAGGACGACTACTTCTTTGACAATATTACAAATATGAACACAAGGTTCATATCTCTTAATATGCTCGGTGCACATAACGCTTTCACCAGCGAAATGACAGACAAGTCAGATGCTGCTGCACTTAAGCAGGAAAATTCAATGGGCGGTGCTTACGGCGGTGCATTAGCTCCCAATACGGCGCTCCCCAGAAGTAAGGCACAGGACAAAGATACGCTTGAAATGCTCCGTGCAGGTGCCCGTTACTTTGATATTCGTGTTTCCCGTTCCGAATCAAACAGCTCATATTTAGGTGTATCGGCAAAGCATACAAACGGCGTAATGTACACAACACACGCGCTCCTTGGCGGCGAGTTAAGACCCATTCTTTATACAATCGCTCAGTGGGCAGAAACTCACCCCGGCGAAATTATTGTTCTTGACTTCCAGGAATTTTATGATTACAATTCCGGATATGACGGAAACTCTACGGCACAGTCATGGAGAGATCTTGATACCCTCCTTACACAGACAGGTGTTAATAACTATGTAACAATCGGCAATCAGTCCCTTAAAAATGTTACATACGGCGATCTTACCTCAAACGGCACAAAGGCAGGCATAGTTCTGTTCGGTCGTGCAACAGCAACAAACTCAAGTGTCGGCAAGTTCATCCTTCGCGGTACACTTAACAACGCATTTGAAGGTAAGGCATATTCAAACTATGACAAGAGCGGAACAAGTATAGGTTCAAGCTACAGTGCAGCCTATATCCAGGCTCAGGTTGACCATATGGACCAGTATCAGTCTGTAACAGGCGACTCAACCGGCGACAACATTATTTACTGGATGTTCAGAATAATGCAGGGTCAGAGCGAAGGAAGCAACCTTGTTACTCAGGGTGCAAGCGATAACACAAGCCTTTACAACGGTATTGTTGCTAATCCCTCTTGGCTTACAGCACTTCCTGTTGTAATGGTTAACACTGTGGGTACAAACACAGACAATATCGTTACACTTCTTAAAGAATGTAATGTGCCCACAGAAACAGTTAACTATGTTTATAACGGAACAGTGGTTAAATCAGTTCCCAATGCTGCACTTGTCGGCACACTTTACACAAACGACGGCTTCTATGATGAACCTGTCTACAAGCTTATGGCAGGCACAGACGGCGAATACTACGTTTCCGAAACCTTCTACACAGCTCCTTCCGCAGGCACAGTTACAAAGGTTGTAAAGGGCAGTGCAGTAGAAGTTGACGTTACAAAGCTCGGCAATGTTTACTCATCACGAGGCGGTAAGCTTTACGCAGATAAGCTTACAGATGACGGTGCCTACACAGGTAAGGACAGCTTTGCTGCCTTCAACTGGGGCACTACTCCTGCAGACAGAATAGGTGTAGCGGTTCTCAGTGCAGAAACAGGCAGAAGTGCATATATGCTTTCCGCAACAGAGGTAAGAAAGTACTTTAACACCTCTGCCGGTGCAACAAAGTTCTATGCAATCCCGGCTGCAACATACCGTTCACTTGACCTTTATAATGCAAGCGAAGTTATCTCCTATATGACAGATGCTAACCTTGTTGCTACCATAAGCCACGGCAACTGCGGCGATACAAGTGTAGGTACAGCTGAAATTATACTTGACACAGATAAAATTTCTGCAATTGCAGCAAGCGGTGACGTTGTAATTTTAGGTGACAGCGTAAACGGTCTTTACGGCTTAAAGAACGATATAAGTATTGTTTCTTGCTACGTTGTTGAAAGCACAACAGAAGGTGCTACAACTACAACAGTTGTTAAACCCGGCGGCACATACACACTTGGCACGGCTAAAGTTTATGAAGATGGAGATAATAAACTTTATGCACCCGAAAGCAATGTAACTGTAACCGGTGATATGACATTTAACGGATATAATACTTTAGGTGCAAACGTTGTTAACGGTGCACAGGTACGTATTGGCGACGGTGTTGATAAAGACGGCAAGATTTCCACAGGCAGCGGTCTCAGATTTATCACAACGGTTAACGCAGTCGATACAATTGCCGGTCTTACAAATATTACAGAAATAGGTGTTCGTATTACGGCTGAAGGCAACAGTGCATACAAAGATATTGTTACAACAGACTGGCAGACAGAAGACCACTCGGTATTCACATCTGCTCTCACAAACCTTGAAGTAACAAACTACAACCGTAAATTCACAGCTACTCCTTATGTTAAGTATACTGATACAGCAACAGGCGATGAAGTAGTGGTTCTCGGTTCTACTGAAACTACAAGAAGTATCTATCAGGTAGCCGCAGGTCTCCTTGCAAACGGTTACACAACAGATAACGGTACAGGAAGTGACCCCGAAGACCATACAGGTGAAATGCCCGAAGTACTTGTAAAGGTTCTTAACGCATATGTAAACCAGACAGGTATCCGTCTTACACTTGCAGACAGCACACTTACAGCACGTACAACAGGCTCAGGTAGCTACACAGGCGACGCATTCTTTGAAGTAAGCGGTGCAACTACAGGAACTGATGAAGAAGGTAATACAACATATACATGTGTACTTACACCTGTAGGCAGTGCAAAGATCAATACAAATTACTGGAACGAATATGTAAGAATTAACAACAACAATAAAGCAATTGCCGGATATGTAGAACTCGCAGACAACGGCAACAATACATATACACTTACATTTAAGTACGGTAAATATAGTGTAGACAAAGCAGCAGCTTCTGCTGAATAATCAAACACAAAAGAAGCTCCCAAATCGGGAGCTTCTTTTGTACTATTAAACAAATTTCTAAAATCCGTTGACAAAGCACTATTTTAGATGTACAATGAATGCGGAAAAAGGCAAGACCTCAAACGGTTATGCCAAAAGAAAACGTTTTATAAAAGAGTAACGCTAACTTTTGTCAGGGGCTGGCGTTACTTTTTTATGGTGATTACTAAAAGTAAAAGAACAATCATAAAATAAATTATGTATTCATTTCCCATAAGTATCCTCCCCCTTCTATCGAAAATGAGAGGATGGAATAACCGCCCGGCTTTTACACTGTTTTCAGTCTTATCTTTAACATCGGATTGCTCCGACAAGGTACAGTATACACTAAATTTATACATCTTTTTATAAAACTCTGCCCTGCAACTTTTCGGTTGCAGGGCATTTTAATGCTAAAAATACGATTAGTTGCAGATGTATTGATTTTGCAACATATCCTGTGTATTTTTAGAATGCTTACGAAAAAATAAAAAAATTCGTGCAAACTGTTGATTTTTTCGTGCAAATTAAATATAATAATAGTGAAGCCAAGAAAAGGAGATGATTATATGGCAACTTCAACTAATATAAGTATTCGTATGGATACCGAAACAAAAGCAAAAGCTGACGCACTTTTCGCCGAATTGGGTATGAATTTAACAACAGCTTTTAACATTTTTGTACGCCAATCGCTCAGAGAAGGTAAAATACCATTTGAAATATCACTTAATCAGCCTAACGCAGAAACAATAGCAGCTATGATGGAGGCAGAGAGGATAGCAACCGACACATCTGTTAAAGGATATACAGATATGGATAAGATGTTTGCCGACCTTGCCCGATGAACAAAACAAAATATGAGGTAAAAACCACCTCACAGTTTAAAAAAGATTATAAAGCTGCAATTAAGCGTAATTGTGATATTGAGCATTTACAAAAGGTAATTACAAAATTGGCTAACGGCGAAAATCTTGATGATAAATACTATGACCATCCATTGACAGGACAATGGAAAGGATACCGAGAATGCCACATTGAGCCGGATTGGTTATTGATTTATTTAATCAAGAAAGATGTTCTTGTTTTAACTCTTACACGAACAGGGACACATTCAGACTTATTTGGAAAATAAAAATCATTTAAGGGAGAAGCACAAAATTGGCTTCTCCCTGAACAAAGTGTCTCCTCGCTTTTGGCAATAGTTGCCTCTGAAGCACACAGAGGAGAAAACACTTTGTTACGCCATGTGCGTTTTCCTCGTTTGCGAGGAAATTCTCGCACGGCAATAAAATCAAATTTTTTTTACATTATAGGAAATGAGGAATTTCCTATAATGTAAAAAAGCTCCCACAAGGGAGCTTCTTTTGATATATTAAAACAAATTTCACGGGACGATGAGGGCATCGTCCCCGGTGGTAAATATGATTAGTCGCTGACGGTTTTTATTGTGACGGAGGCGCTTTCTAACCCCGGGGCGGAAACTGTTAAAACAGCCTCGCCGGGAACAGAGGTTGATTTAACATAGATAACGGCGTTGCCGTTATGTAATTTGCGGTAGTTTGCACTATATGGTGTAACATCAAAGCCCGAGCCGTTTTCAATGCCTGCAATTTTGCATGAAAGTGAGGAAAGCTGTGCGGTGATTACAATGTCTTTCCAGTTAACCTTGATGCCATTTCTGTCTAAAGCCATTACTTCGACGCGGATTGTATCGTAGCTGTCATTTTTTAAAGTAAGCCTTTCGGTTGTAAGGGACAATCGAGCGGGTTCAAGGGTTGTTTTTAAAACATATTCACAGCCTTCTGCCTTAGCCTTTAATTCACCCTCTTCAAAGGGAACGTCCCATATAATTGTATTGCCGTGCTCAATGTCATCTGCGGCTTTAACGCCCAAGGATTTGCCATTTAAGAACAGCTCAGCCTCTTTCATATTTGTGTAAGCCACAATTTCGCAATTTGTACCGCTTTCAAAATTCCAATGTTCACAGAACCATTGGGGGCGTTTTTTGTGATGGGGGGCGTTTTCGTCAGACTTTTCACGGGCGAAAATATAAATATAAGGTTCATTGCACCAAAGTGTTTTTCTAAAATGCCAGGAGGGCTTTTTAAAACCGCCCATATCCAAAAGCCCGGGCATAGATGCGTGTATGGGCCAACCGTGTGCCTCACCTAAATAGTCAATACCTGTCCACAAAAACTGCCCTGCAATATAGTCGTTGTCCCTTACCGCAGTCCAAGCCTTGTAGCTGTGGGAGTTTTCGCTTCCGTAAATTACGCTATTTGGGAAACGCTTGTGGTCTGTTTCATACAAATGCTCCTTGTAGTTATAGCCTGCAATGTCCAGTGCTTGAAAATATCCTGTATTTGTGGACAATTCAGGAAATGCTAACGCCGCTGTAACAGGGCGTGTATTGTCGCACTCTTTAACCCATTGCACAAGTTTTTTTGCGATAACCGCAAGGCGTTCTGCGTTTGGCTTGTTGGGGTCATACATTCTTTCAATTTCAGGCTTGTTGTGGTCGTTGTTGCCTGTCATGGAAGAAAATGTAGGGTGGCAATATGGGTCATTTGGATAATCAATCTCGTTGCCGATGGACCACATTACAACAGAGGGGTGGTTTCTGTCACGAAGAACCATTGCCTTTATGTCCTTTTCTCCCCACTGGGGGAAATCTTCAAAATAACCAAAGCGTTTGGAGGGATAAACATTATGCCCTTGCCACCATTTGTTTTTGGGACCTTCCCATTCGTCAAAGGCTTCGTCCATGGTGATAAAGCCCAGTTCATCGCAAAGGTCCAAAAGTGTTGGGTCAGGAGGATTGTGGCTTGTACGAAGGGCGTTTGTGCCACATTCCTTCAATTTTAAAAGCCTGTCACGCCACACGGACGCAGGCACAGCCGCACCAAGGCAACCTGCATCATGGTGAACGCATACGCCCTTAAGCTTTATGTTTTCACCGTTTAAGAAAAAGCCTTTGTCGGGGTCAAATTTAAAATACCTTATGCCAAATGGTGTATACAAAGTATCGGTTATTTCACCATCTACCAAAACCTCTGTTTTAAGGGTGTAAAGATAGGGGCTTTCAGGCGACCAAAGACGGGGGAAGGATACGGTTAAGGTATCGGAGCCTGATGAAACAATACTGCCTTTATTGTCCAAAACAGTGTTTTTTACATCTGCATGCACAGTTGTTTCACATTCAACACAAACTTTGGCTTCATCCTTTGAAATTTCGGGTGTTGTAATAAAAAGTGTGTCGGGGACTACAGAAGCCTTATCACAGATTGTTATATAAACCCTTCTTGTAATGCCTGTGCCTGTGTACCAGCGAGAATCGGCAGTTTCTTCACGATTTACCATAACGCTTACAACGTTTTCCTCATCTGCAAATTCCGTTACATCATATGTAAAGGTGGAGTAACCGTAGGGACGTTTGCCAAGGTAGTTTGAATTAAACCACACTTTTGAATTGTTATAAACCCCTTCAAAGGTGATGTACACTTTAAAGTTGCCCTTTGGAATTGTGAAGCGGTTTCGGTAAAAGCATTTTCCGCCGGGAAGGTAGCCTGTACCGGAGGAATTGGATTTGTCAAACTGCTCTGTAACGCTCATGTCGTGGGGTACGGTGACGGAAAGCCAAGAGGAGTCATCAAAACCTTTGTAAAAGCCCATGGGTTCGTCACCTTTATGAAATTTCCAGCCCGAATTTAAAAATATTGTTTTTCTTTCCATACTCCCATCTCCTTATAAATTTACCACTGGGGACAGGTTCATTTTGGTAAATTTTTTACCAAAATGAACCTGTCCCCAGTGGTAAAATGGTTAGTAGCCTAATGTTTCGCCTAAAGAATCGTCATTTTCAATCCATGTGTTTACGTCAACAGTTGTGTACTTGTCGAGACTGTTACGGATAATGACTTTTTCAATGCCTGCATTAATAATTGCACGCTTGCACATTGCACAGCTTGAGGCACCTTCAACAAATTCGCCTGTTTCCACATCTTTGCCTACAAGGTACAAGGTTGCACCTAACATATCACGGCGTGATGCGGAAATAATTGCATTTTCTTCGGCATGGACACTGCGGCACAATTCGTACCGCTGTCCACGGGGAATATTCATTGCAATACGGCGGCAGAAGCCAAGGTCGATACAGTTCTTTCTTCCCCTTGGTGCACCTGTATAGCCTGTGGAAATAATTTCATCGTTTTTTACAATAATAGCTCCGTAATTTCGTCTTAAGCATGTGCCTCTTTCCAAAACAGATGTAGCAATGTCAAGGTAGTAGTTAACCTTATCACGTCTATTCATAATAATCTCCATTCCGCCGCCTTGCGTCGGCACAAATAGTAATTAAATTAATCTCTTATCCGCAAGGCAAGGAATGTAAGAGATTATTACGCACATTGCCGTTTCGCACTATATGTGCGAAACTAAGGCAGTGCATAAATTCCATCGGAGGCTTAACGTGAAAACTTCACGTTAACACCGCCTTACATTATAACAATCTTGGAAGCGTAGAACTTACCGTCCTTCAATGTACCGGATGCTACGATATAATCGTCAATATTTAAGGAAAGGAAGTCAACAGCAGCACCTGAAATTGCGTTTGTAATAACAGCACCTGTGGCAATGAAAATTTCCTTTTCCGATACGGCACCTGTGTTCTGGTTTGTAACCTTAACGTAAAGACTGCGGTTTGTAATGTTTACCTTTGAAATAGGCCCTTCGGCAGTAACGGTTACAACGGATACTGTTGTAGGTGCAGTCACTTTAAGATGTGTGACCTTTCCTTCTGTAAATTCTGCTGTTGCACTGTAGCCAACCCTTAAGTCGTAAACTGTGGAAGCGGCATCATTTACATATATCTGTGCAGAAGGGGAAATTTCATACTGAACAGAATCGATAATAACACTGTTTGAACTTCCAAGCACAATACCTGTTATAGTGCCCTCTACAGGGTCAACCTGCACAGTTTCCGCTACAGTTTCAGTGCCGTCCCAACGGTTTTGCTCTGTATTTACAATTTCAACATCGGAAAGAACATTGTTAATGTAGAAAAATGCCACGGATGCACCGGCAGAGGCATGGTCAAGGTTATCTGTTAAAATGCCGTCAATAAGAATGTTAACGTTATCTTCAATCTTGAAAATAGTGGGAGCACCCTCCCCTGTTGTATATGTGATGGTTTTTGCAATGTTGTTTTTGCCAACCAAGGTCACATAGCTTGCAGAAGTGGGCGCTTTATCCAGAACCCTGTGCAAAAGAACGGCAACCTGTGCCCTTGTTACGGAAGAATAGGGCTCAAAATAAATGTTATTGGGAAATTCGGGGTTATAAACACCGTTCATAAGCGAAGCTTTTGTAACAAAGTCAACATAGCTTTCGGCAGAAATGGGAATTTCACCTGAGTCGGAATAAATAAGCGAAATATCCTCATGTGCGGCAAGAGAGTCCTCAGCACGCATAAGCTTTACCAAAAGTTCAGCCATTTCATAGCGGAGAAGGGGGGAGGAGGCTCTGTCATTAGAGATAAATGCAGGAAGCTCCTCTTTTGTTAAAATGCCCTTGTACATAAGGTATGCCACTTCGTTGGGGTAAGGTGTGCCGTAAGGGGTAATAATATCCTTATAGGCTTCATATGCCGCATTTGTAAAGGTGGAGTAATCGGCAGTTACAAAGCCTGCAACACGTGAAATTAAAACAAGAGCCTCGGTTTTTGTAATAGCCTTGTCAGGACGGAAGGTGCCGTCTGTATAACCTTTTATAATGCCTAAGGTGGTCATTTCCTCAATCTGAGGTTCTGCCCAGGCGTGAAATTCGTTAAGGTCGGAAAAGCTTGATGCCGCAAAAGCAGAAGTTGAAGATATAATCATTGCGGCTGAAAGTGCCAATGCAGTAATTCGTTTTTTCATTATAAAACCTCCGTAAAAGAATGATATATATTATATATATCATATTATCATATTGAGAAAGAAACTTCAACAAAAAATTAATGAAAAGTTCATTTGACAAATATTATAAATATGATATACTAACCACATAAATCGAATGCGTAAAAAACACGCAGAATGAAAGCGAGGCTATGATATGCTTTGTTCAAGATGTAAAAAGAATATAGCCGTAATGTTCATTTCAAGAATGGAAAACGGAAAGGCGGTAAACGAAAGCCTTTGTATGCCCTGTGCCAAGGAGCTTGGTGTGGGCAATCTTGATAAACTCATGGGCGATATTGACCCTGAGACTATGGCAAACTTGGAAAACCAGATGATGGAGGTCGTAAATGGGGAGGAAATCCCTCTCCCCGAGGACTTGGGCGGAAGTGTTATGAGCATAATAAATAACATTTTTTCAAACGGTGGCGGTCCAAAACAGGGCAGTAATACAAAGCCTAAGGACAATAAGAAAAAGGAAGAAAAAAGGATTATTGATTCTTTTGGCGAAAATCTTACAAAAAAGGCCAAGGCAAATAAACTTGATAAGGTTATCGGCAGAGAAGTTGAAATTGACAGAATGATTCAAATTTTAAACCGCCGCACAAAGAATAACCCTGCCTTAATCGGTGAACCGGGTGTTGGTAAAACAGCGGTGGCTGAAGGTTTGGCTGAAAGGATTGTTTCAAATCAGGTGCCTGTGAAACTTCGTGATAAGGAAGTTTATTTGTTGGACTTTACATCTATTGTGGCAGGTACACAGTACCGAGGTCAGTTTGAAGCAAGGCTTAAAAGCATTGTGGACGAGGTTAAAAAGCTGGGCAATATTATCTTGGTTATAGATGAGCTTCACAATATTGTGGGTGCAGGTGATGCAGAGGGTGCTATGAGTGCGGCTAACATATTAAAGCCTGCCCTGGCACGTGGCGATATTCAGGTTATCGGTGCAACAACCCTTGCCGAGTACCGCAAGTATATAGAAAAGGACAGTGCCTTAGAGAGAAGATTCCAGCCTATTATAATAGAAGAACCGTCAGTTGCACAAACAATTGAGATTTTAAAGGGCATACGCCCCTATTACGAAAATTACCATCAGGTGAAAATAACAGATGAGGTTATTGAAAAGGCGGCAATACTGTCAGAAAGGTATATTACAGACCGCTTTTTACCCGATAAGGCTATTGACTTGATTGATGAGGCGGGAAGTAGGGCAAACCTTAAAAATAAAGCCCTTGCCACCATATTTGAGCTTAAGAAACAGCTTGAATTAATAAGGCAGGAAAAGGACGAGGCGGCAAACGGAGATTCCATCGAAAACTACCAGAAGGCGGCAGACCTTAAGATGCAGGAATGTTCCATCATGCAGTCAATTGACAATATTACCGAAAACATGGAGGATGTTTATCTTACTGTAGAAGATATTGCAAACGTGATTGAATTGCAGACAAAAATCCCCGTTAAGAAAATTACCGAGGAAGAAACAAAGAGGCTTCTTGAGCTTGAAGATAATCTTCATAAAAGGATTATCGGGCAGAACGAAGCGGTCAGTGCAGTTTCAAGAACAATCCGCCGTAAGCGTGCGGCACTTTCAAAGAAAAAGCGACCCGCAAGCTTTATTTTCGTAGGTCCCACAGGTGTAGGTAAAACGGAAACTGTAAAGGCACTTGCCGCAGAGCTTTTTGAAAGCGAAGAATCATTAATCCGTGTTGATATGACAGAATACATGGAAAAACATGCCGTTTCAAGGCTTATAGGCTCCCCTCCCGGATATGTGGGCTATGACGATGCAGGTCAGCTTACGGAAAAGGTAAGAAGAAAGCCCTACAGCGTAATCCTTTTTGACGAAATCGAAAAGGCACATCCCGATGTTATGAATATACTTCTGCAAATTCTTGACGATGGCAGAGTTACAGACAGTCACGGCAAGGTAGTAAGTTTTGAAAATACTGTTATTGTAATGACAAGTAATGCAGGAAGCGGTTATTCATCCTCAGCTTTGGGCTTTGGCAAAACAGTGGGAGAAGCAAGCAAAACAAGGGCTATGGATGCTCTTAAAAAATTCCTTCGCCCCGAATTTTTAAACCGTGTGGATGAAGTTATCACCTTTGACCCCTTAACCAAAAATGAGCTTATTAAGATTGTTGACCTTATGATTGGAGAAATTGCTTCCATGGCAAATGAACGAGGTATGACCATAAAGGTATCCGATGAGGTTAAGGACATTCTTTGTGAAAAGGGCTTTGACCCTGCTATGGGTGCAAGACCATTAAGAAGGCTTGTAAGTAGGGAAATCGAAGATAGATTAGCTGAAATAGTTATACGTGGTGAAAGACCAAACTTGGTGGAATTTACAGCCGAAAACGGAGAAATTAAAACAAACGCACAATAGTGCGTTTGTTTTTTGGGAGATGAGTTTTATATGTTCAAGAAATTACTTGGATGTGTACGTGAGTATAAATTGCCCACAATACTCACATTTATCTTTATCGTGGGCGAGGTGGTAATAGAATGTCTTATCCCCTTTATTACTGCAAACTTAGTTAATTCAGTAAAGTCAGGCGTGGAAATCGAATCCCTTATAAAAACAGGGTTGCTCCTTGCTTTAATGGCGGTAATGTCCCTTTGTTGCGGTGCTATTGCAGGGGTAACCTGTTCGAAGGCATCTGCAGGCTTTGCCAAAAACCTTCGCCATGATATGTTTGAAAAGATACAGGCATATTCCTTTTCAAACATAGACAGGTTTTCATCATCATCACTTGTCACAAGACTTACAACAGATGTGACCAATGTGCAGATGAGTTATATGATGGTTATACGTACTGCCATCAGAAGTCCCTTAATGCTTATATTTGCAACGGTTATGGCATTTGTAATGGGCGGAAGCTTAGCTGCAACATTTATTGTGGTTATCCCGGTTCTTGTTTTGGGCTTGTTAATAGTAAGCCGTAAAGCAATGCCTGCCTTCAGAAGGGTGTTTAAAAAGTACGACAGACTTAACGAGTCCATTGAAGAAAATGTCCGTGGTATGCGTGTTGTAAAGGGCTTTGCCCGTGAAGAATACGAAAAGGAAAAGTTCAACAAAGCCGCAGAAGATATTTGTGCCGATTTTACAAAGGCGGAAAGAATAGTAGCACTTAACCAACCCCTTATGCAGATTTGTCTTTACTTTAACATGGTGTTTATCCTTTGGGTTGGTTCACGCCTTGTAATTACAAGTACAGGTCAAAGTATTGACGTGGGACAGATTTCTGCAATGCTTACGTACGGTATGCAGATACTTATGAGCCTTATGATGCTTGCCATGGTTTATGTAATGCTTACCATGAGTGGCGAATCCATGAAGCGAATTTGTGAAGTTTTAGACGAAGTGCCAAACCTTACGAGCGGTGAAAAGGCTGTTAAAACTGTTAAAGACGGAAACATCGATTTTGAGGATGTTTCCTTCAAATATTCCAAAAAGGCAAAGAAAAATGCCCTTTCCTGTGTTAACTTGCATATAAAATCGGGACAGACTGTTGGTATTATCGGAACTACCGGTTCCTCCAAATCATCCTTGGTACAGCTTATACCCCGTCTTTATGATGCCACGGAGGGCGTCGTAAAGGTTGGCGGCGTTGATGTTCGTGACTATGATTTGACCAAGCTTCGTGATTCTGTTGCCATGGTACTTCAGAAAAACTTACTGTTCTCAGGCACAATTGCCGAAAATCTCCGTTGGGGAAATGAAAATGCCACAGATGAAGAACTTGTCAATGCTTGCAAATTAGCACAGGCACATGAATTTGTGTCCTCCTTCCCCGATGGCTACAACACATATATCGAACAGGGAGGTTCAAATGTTTCAGGTGGACAGAAACAGCGTCTTTGTATAGCACGTGCACTGTTAAAAAAACCGAAAATCCTTATTTTGGACGACTCCACCAGTGCTGTTGACACAAAAACAGATGCACTCATAAGAAAAGGCTTTAAGGAATTTATCCCCGAAACAACAAAGATTATTATTGCTCAGAGAATTGATTCCGTGAAGGATGCAGACATGATTATCGTTATGGACAACGGCAAAATTGCATCCACAGGTACACATGATGAGCTTATTAATAGCAGTGATATTTATAGGGAAATCTACAATCAGCAGATAAAAGGAGGGGAGGAGTAATGAACAAAAAATCAAAAATGGGAACCTTGGGCAAAATTTTAAAAATGCTTATTGGCTTTTATCCCGTACTTCTTCCCCTTACGGCAGTTTGTATAATCTTTTCATCCATAACGGCGGCTATCCCTGCCATATTCCAGCAAAAGATAATAGCTGATATTGAAATATGGATGAGCACAGGTGACTGGCAAGGTGCCGCAGAGGTTATTCTGCCTAAGATATTTCTCCTTATAGGCTTTTACGTAATATCAATTATATCCGTAACGGTGTACACACAGCTTATGGCTTATATAACCCAGGGATTTTTGAACAAAATGCGTTGTGCAATGTTCAACTGCATGCAGAATTTGCCCATAAAATATTTTGACACTAAAAAGCACGGGGATATAATGAGCTATTACACAAACGATATCGATACCCTCCGTCAGCTTGTTTCCCAGGCAATACCAACGCTTTTGCAGGCATCGATTATTGTTGTAAGCGTTCTGTGCATTATGCTTTACTACAGCTTTTGGATGACTTTGGTAGTCCTTATAGGTGTGGTTTTCATGGTGCTTGTTTCAAAGAAAATAGGCGGCGGCAGTGCCAAGTACTTTGTACGCCAGCAGAAAGCCATCGGCAAAACAGAAGGCTTTGTTCAGGAAATGATGAACGGTCAGAGGGTTGTAAAGGTATTTAACCATGAAAAGGCATGCAAAAAGGATTTTAATGAAATAAACGATGCCCTTTTTCAGGACAGCTACCGTGCCCATGCCTTTGCCAACTGCTTAGGACCCATTATTCAGAATATCGGTAATATCCTTTATGTTATAATTGCAACTGTAGGTGGTATACTTCTTCTGTCCCATGTTCCCAATTTAAGCATAGGTGCATTGATTTCAGGAAGCGTAGGAGTCTTGACTATTGATATTATGATTCCCTTCCTTAACATGACAAAGCAGTTTACAGGCAACGTTAACCAGGTAAGCCAGCAGATAAACTCTATCGTAATGGGTATTGCAGGTGCTGAACGTATTTTTGAACTTATGTACGGTGAAGCAGAAGCTGATGACGGATACGTAACGCTTGTCAACTGCACTGAAGATAAAGACGGAAATGTGGTTGAAAGCAAAAAATATACAGGCAAGTGGGCTTGGAAACATCCCCACGGTGACGGTACGATTACGTATACACCCCTTAAGGGTGACATCCGTTTAACAGATGTTGACTTTAGCTACGAAGAAGGAAAGACGGTACTTAAAGGCGTAACTGTTTACGCCGAGCCCGGTCAGAAGGTTGCATTTGTAGGTGCTACAGGTGCAGGCAAGACAACAATCACAAATCTTATTAACCGTTTCTATGATATTGAGGACGGTAAAATTCGTTACGACGGCATTAACATAAATAAGATTAAGAAATCCGATTTACGCCGTTCCTTAGGTCTTGTTTTACAGGAAACAAACCTTTTCACAGGTACTGTTATGGACAATATCCGTTACGGCAATCTTGATGCAACAGATGAGGAATGTATTGAGGCGGCACGCCTTGCCGGGGCAGACGATTTTATTACCCGTCTGCCCGAGGGGTATAACACGTTGCTTGCAAATAACGGTTCCAACCTTTCACAAGGTCAACGACAGCTTATTGCAATTGCCCGTTGTGCCGTTGCAAATCCCCCTGCCATGATTCTTGACGAAGCCACAAGCAGTATTGATACAAGAACAGAGGCTATTGTACAACAAGGTATGGATAAACTTATGGAGGGCAGAACTGTATTTGTTATTGCCCACAGACTGTCCACCGTTAAAAACAGCGATGTTATTATGGTTCTTGACAAAGGAGAAATTATTGAACGTGGAAGTCACGAAAAGCTTATTGAAGAAAAGGGCACATATTACAGATTGTATACAGGTGCCTTTGAATTGGAATAAAGAGCGTGTGAAAAAAATAACTGCCCAAAGGCAGTTATTTTTTTTGGGTTTTGCCATATAAATGAAACAAAGGAGGCAAAACTATGAAAGACTATATTGAAGAACGGGCAAAAAGCCTGGCTTATTACATAATAGAAAATCAGTCTACAGTAAGGGAAACTGCAAAGAAATTCGCCCTTTCAAAATCAAGTGTACATAAAGATGTCACATATCGGTTGGAAAAAATAAATCCTTCTCTTGCACGGGAGGTAAAAAAAGTCCTTGAACACAACAAGGAGGAAAGACACATACGTGGTGGTATGGCTACAAAAAAGAAATATGAAATGATGAAAAAAGTGCGATGACTCGCACTTTTTTCATCATTTCATTGTATTAAATTCTATAGCGTGAGCAACGGAGGGAATACTTTCCCCTTGGAGCGTTATTGTGGGACTCATCAGTGCCCCTGTTGCAATAAATAAAACTCTGTGCAAATTAAGCTTTTCCATCTGGGGAAGGATATAACCGCACAGCATTGATGCACTGCAACCGCACCCCGAACCGCCTGAGTGGACATCCTGTTTTTCCTTGTCAAATATCATGCATCCGCAGTCCTCGTAATTATCACGAAGAATTATACCGTCTTCAAAAAGTAAATCCTTTGCAATTTTTTTGCCCAAGTGACCTAAGTCCCCGGAAAATATCATATCGTAATCTGTTACTTTCGCACCCACCGATTTAATGTGCCTGGTTAAAGTGTCACAAAATGCCGGTGCCATAGCAGGCCCCATATTGTTTGCATCTGTCATACCTATGTCAATAACCCGTCCTGCTGTGGCATGTGTTATGAAGGGCCCCTTTTCTTCTTTTCCAAGTACAACCGCACCGGAGCCTGTAACGGTCCACTGGGAGGAGGGAGGACGTTGGGCACCGTATTCCAGGGGAAAGCGAAACTGCTTTTCACTGCCGCAAAAGTGACTTGAGGTGGCGGCTATTGCACGGTTGGCACCTCCCGATATTAATATTGATGCCACAAAAAGGCTTTCCGCCATGGTTGAACAAGCGCCGTACAGACCTAAATAGGGAATTGCCAATTGTCTTGCGGCGTAGCCTGTGGCGGTGCATTGGTTAAGAAGGTCCCCGGAAACTAAAATGTCAATATCTTCGCTCTTAAACTTGCCCTTTTCCATAGCGGTGATAACCGTTTCTTTAAAAAGTGCACTTTCGGCACTTTCCCATGTTTTTTCTCCGAAATATTCATCCTTTTCAACACGGTCAAAATTCTTCCCGTATGGTCCGTCACCCTCCTTTTTGCCTACCACCGAGGCAAAAGACAAAACAGAAGGACAATTATTAAATTTATATGTGGATGCACCTATTTTTGTAAACGCTGTCATAAGCCCTCCTACATAAGAAAAAGATAATAAATAATACCCGATACAAATGCCGAGGCAACGCCGTACACTATAACAGGTCCTGCAATGACAAACATTTTTTCGGCAAGGCCTGTAATATAACCTTCGGTTTTGTATTCAATTGCAGGAGAAACAACGCTGTTGGCAAAGCCTGTTATGGGAACTAATGTACCGGCACCGGCAAAGCGGGCAATATCGTCAAAAACGTGAATAGCGGTCAAAAATGCCGCCAAGGCAATAAGCGTTACGGAAACTGCGGTGGAGGAAAGGGAGTCTGACAATCCTAAGGAAAGATAAAAACCTTTTAACCACTGCCCTGCCATACATATTCCGCCGCCTATGATGTATGCCTTTACGGTGTTTATTG
The DNA here is from genome assembly GCA_051866635.1 of Clostridia bacterium. GTDB lineage: Bacteria > Bacillota > Clostridia > UMGS1883 > UMGS1883 > RGIG1927. The sequence goes on from JBJDXJ010000049.1 coordinate 56,417, forward strand.
CTGTGGATGTAGGTTCGGAACGGGATTTTACAAAATCTGCGTACTGCTTTTTTGATAATTCCATAAATAAAATTCACCTCGGTTGTAGCTTTTCCCGAAGATGAAATTTTATGCAAAAAATAAGACTTTGGTTAAACCAAAGTCCCGGGCTGTCGATAAACTTATTTTTCAATCGCGAAGGGTTCGGGAAAGAAGGTTTCCCGAATAAAATAGGCAGGGTAATCCGTATTGCCCTGCCGAAAGTGGCGATTTTAGGGGGCGTAGCCCCCTTGCACGAGAAATTGCCACTTTGTTCATTAAAATTACAGACCTCAAAGTGCCCAACGACGTAGTCCGCCTTTGAGGTCCCGTGACGATATTTCGACACGCTTGCTATTCGTAAATTTTATATATCTTTACACCGTGGAAGGGAACAACAGAATAAATCCTTTCGGAAACACTTTTTGTTTTACCTGTGTAAATATCGGTAATTGTTGCTTCCTCCATGCCGATAAGGGAAAGAGGTGTATCAACAGTCATATCTTTATCGGAAATGTTAAACTGTGCAATATACCTTGCATCGTCCTTTGTGCTTTCGGCGTACCAGATAACGGCACCTGTTTCGTCACGGTAAAGCTCACGGTTATTTGTGGAATACTTCATAAGCTCGATTAAATATTCATTTGTCATTAAACTTTCTGTCCACTCATCGTTATATGTCATATCGCCGCCGAAGAAGAAAGGCGAACGGAAAACAGACCAAAGTGCCATAAGGGTCATCTGCTCGTCCTTTGTAAACTTTGTCATATCACCACCGTTTCCGTCACATATACGGACTCTGCCCAAGGGAAGCATATCGCAGTCGGGCCATGCACCTTCAATACGAAGGTTCTGCCAGTTACGGCAACGGTCGAACATATCCTTTAACGCTTCCCATTTATCCCAGAAGTCGTCTGTCATACGCCACATATTGGCATGGTCACACAAATGCTCTGCACTTCTTAAAGAAGCGGCACCGGGTGAAAGGGAAAGAACAATATCTCTGCCTGTTTTGTCGATGGCGTTTCTTATCAATTCAACTTCACCTGCGTGGTAGGGACGGGCGATGTCGTCAACTTTTACAAAGTCAATTTCCCATGATGAGTAAAGCTCAAAAAGGGAATCATAGTATTCCTGTGCACCTTCACGGGAAGGGTCAACGCCGTACATATCGGTGTTCCAGGGACAAGTGGACTCAACACGGGCAATGTCAAGAGCTGTTCTGTCGGTGCCTTTTATGGGGGTGTTGTTCTTCACTGCCTGACGGGGGATGCCACGGAGAATATGTATACCGAACTTTAATCCCAAGGAATGAACATAGTCTGCAAGGGGTTTGAAGCCCAAATTATCCTTTGCAGAGGGGAAACGGTTTACAGCAGGCATAAGACGGGAATACTCATCTTGAACAAGAGGAGCATAGTCATTATAAAAGTGGTTTTTCGCATTTGGTTCATACCACTGAATGTCAACTATAATATATTCCCAACCATACTGTTTAAGGTTTTTTGCCATGTATTCAGCATTTTTACGCACAACGTCTTCGGTGACAGCACTGCCGTAGCAGTCCCAGCTGTTCCAGCCCATAGGCGGTGTGGTGCAAAGCTTCTGATGATCTCTCTTTCTCATATAATGCCTCCTTAAGAAAAATACAACTTCTTTATATCACGAATATATGTGAAATGTCAACATATAAAAGAACTTTATGACCTAATTGTTAAAATTAAAAAAATTGTTTACTATTTTACTGTAAAATGGTATACTCATAAGGTGAAAGGAGTGTTTAAATTTGGTAGAAAAATTAAAGCATTACAGCTTAGGCGAAGAAATATTCAGCTCTGTTACTCACGGTGTAGGGGCGTTGCTTTCAATTGCTGCAACAGTTCTTGTTATTGTTAAAGCCGCAGTTCATGGAAACGCTATGGGTGTTGTGGGCGGTTCAATATATGGTGCTACAATGATTGTTCTTTATCTCATGAGCACACTTTATCACTCTATTACAAATCCCAAGGCAAAGCGTGTCTTCCGAGTTTTTGACCACTGCTCCATATTCCTTCTTATTGCAGGAACATACACGCCCTACTGTCTTTGTACACTTTGGGGCAACGGGGGACTTGGAATATTGATTGCAATATGGTCTTGTGCCATTTTGGGGATTATTTTAAATGCAATAGCACTTGACAGGTTTAAAACAGTAAGCCTTGTCTTTTATGTGGTTATGGGAATTGCCATTTTGCTTAAATTGAAAACACTTATTACCCTTATGCCCTTGGGGGGACTTGTGTTTATGTGCATTGCAGGTGCTGTTTATATTTTAGGCATTGTGTTTTATCTTTTAAAGGTTAAATATATGCATTCTATCTGGCACTTATTTGTTTTAGGGGGAAGTATATGCTTCTTCTTCTCAATTTTGCTTTATGTTGTTTAAAGAACTTGTAAAATATCGGAAAATATGATATACTGGTAAAGATTACAAAATGAAAGGATGAATTTTCTTGTTAAACGACCCGTTACCCGTCGCCTGTATGCAGTTTATACTTTTGGTCTTAGCGGCCTTTTGTACAGGCGGAAAAGCGGCAGTGAGCCGTGTTAATGATTACAAAATGGAGGAGCTCTCAAAGGAAGGCAATAAAAATGCCGCCAGAGTTATGAAAATTATGGACCATGAGGTCAAAATAATGACTCAGCTCCGTACGGCAACCATTACATTTATAAGCGTGATATGTTCTTTGGGCGTTTATTTTTATACTCCCTTGGTGGCGGAAAATTTTGAGGGCGAGATTGTCCCCCTTTTAATTGTGCTTATTGTACATATATGCATTGTCACCATTTTTGGGGAGCTTATACCCAGAAAAATATGTGCATCTGACAGTGATGAATGTGCAATGAAGCTTTCGTGGTGGATTCTTTTATGTGCCACCATTTTCAGACCCTTTGTATTTGTGCTTAACCTTGTTGCAAAGCTTTTTGTGGCAATAGTGGGCAGTGACCCTGACGGTGAAGAAGAAAAGGTCACCGAAGACGATGTTAAAATGATGGTTGACTTAGGCAGTGAAAAAGGTACTATCGCCCCTGAAGAAAAGGAGCTTATCAGAAATATATTTGAATTCGGCGATATGTGTGCCGATGATGTTATGACTCACCGTAAGGACGTTTCTGTACTTATGATGGACGAAAGCCCCGAGGAATGGGAAGAAACTATCCGTGAAAGCGGATGTTCACGTTTCCCTGTCTGCGGTGAAGATATAGACGACATTGTGGGCGTTGTGTATGCCCGTGAACTTTATGAGTTTTTCTACGATAAAGGTGACGACATCGGAGAGATTATTCATCAGGCATATGTGGTGCCTGAAAAAATCAGTGCGGATCTTCTTTTTGAAAATATGCAGAAGGAAAAAACGCATTTTGCCATAGTTGCCGATGAGTACGGCGGCTTTGCAGGTATCGTAACGATGGATGATTTGTTGGGCTGTATCGTGGGTGAAATCAAAGACGAAGAATATGACGAGGATGCTGAAGAAGAAAGGGAAGAAATAATCCCACTTGGTGAAAACGTCTGGGATATGGACGGTTTGTCTTTATTGGAGGATGTTCAGGCAGTTACAAAGACAGAACTTCCCGTAGACGAATTTGACACCCTTTCGGGTCTTGTTTTAAGTTGTATCGAATATGTACCTGACGACGGTGCAACAATCAGGGTGGAAACATGTAATCTTGATATTCAGGTAACTCAGATTAAGGACAGGCGAATAGTCAGGGCAATTGTAAGGCGTTTGCCCGATAAAGAAAATGACGATTAAATAACAAGGGAGGAAATATAATGGCTAAACGAAACGGGTTTTCACCTACGGCTTTGATGCTGACACTTTTCGTTTTTCTTTTCCCCGTTTTAATGTGCGGGTTTGATAAGAAAGCTATTGTGTTTGCCTCTCTTTTTGCATCTTTGTTGGTTTTGGGCTATGAATCGGTAAAAAAGGGCATTGTTGTTATAACAACGCCTTTTCTGCTTTTATTTCTTGTAAGCATTTATTCATTTATTTCTCTTTTTTATGTAACCGATAAGGGAAGCCAGTTTGCTTTAAGCTCCTTTTTCCTTTTATGCACGATAATGACCGTGATATCCTCATTGACAAAGTGGGATATGAAAGAGGAGCAGTTTAAAAATACAGGTGCAGAGCTTGTACATAAGGGTGCAACGGTGTTTTCTGTTTGTGTAATCTTCTGGCAGATTTTCATTGATTCAAAATTTATAAGCAAGCTGAATTTAGGGGGAGGAGCTCAAAGTGCAACAGGTTTAATCCTCCTTTCGGGGTTATGTGCGTGGGTTTATATGGCAAGAAAAGGCAGACGCGGTGTAGCCTTTCTTGTTTCCGCCCTTTTTTTGGTGTACGGCTTTGTTATGTCAAGAAGCCTTCTGTGCTACCTCATGGCAGGAATACTATTGTTAGTTACATCCCTTAATATGCGTCACAAAAAGATGGAAGCACTTATGGCTCTGACCTTTTCCGTAATTTTAGGTGCTGTAAATATTGCGTATGCAATTTTACGGTTTGCAACAGGCAATGTGGAATACAAAGGTGCAATTACAGGCATTGGTAAAATAATCGGTGTGGGAAGCGGCGGATATGATGCCATTATGGCAGTATTGGACAGCTCTGCCACTCTTACGCCGAACACCTTTTTATACTTGACGGAAGCCTTTGGCATAATAGGTATAATCATCTGTATTGTGGGAATATTTGCAGGCTTTGTATTTTGGAAAAACAAAAAGACTTTTTCAAGCCTTTTTGCTTTTCTCACAATTATTGTAATTCTTTTGTCAGATGTGAACACGTTTTTCGTGATTTTGCCCTTGCTATTGGCTTACTACGGTGCAAGTTTACCTTTAAAAGGTGTTAAAATACAAAAATTTATGGGATTTATACCTGTTGTGTTAGCTTTCTTTTATGCCCTTTTGGTATTTTCAAGAATACCATTTTCAATGGGGGAAAATGCATATGAAACAGGGAATTTTGAAAAGGGGGAGGAGTATTTCACCCTTTCGGCACGTCTTTCTCTTTTTGACTCTGAAGGCTGGGAAAAAGCATATGAATGTGTATTGGCTCAAAGTGAGAGTGGTGTGAAAAATACCTCCGCACAGATGAAATACCTTGAAAGAGCTTGGCAGTTCAATAAAAAGAATTACAATTACAGTAAACTTCATGCTGAGGCATGTACAAGGGAAGGAAATTATGAAGGTTCATTGACAGCATGGGAATACATTATTGCAAATTGCGATAATGAATATCTCTATCCCCAATATGCACAAAAGATTATGGATGTTATGGCAAATTCCTCCGATACTGTAAGGATTGAGGAATTGTATAACCGCATAGCCTATTACGCGGACAAGGCAGTGGACAGTGATATTAAGTTTGAAATTAACAACATCCTTGCAAAAAGTCAGTCATATTACATCGAAAGCCGTGAAAACGGTGAAATTTTAGGCGATATGTATCAGGATGATACATACCTTTCGGAGGAAAACTAATGAAAGCTGTTGTTCAAAGAGTTAAAAGTGCATCTGTGCAGGTTGAAGGAAAAATTACAGGTGAAATTGGCGAGGGGCTTTTGGTCCTTTTCGGTGCAGAAGAGGGCGACAAAGACGAAGATTTGGAATATGTAATTAAAAAGACAATAGACCTTAGAATTTTTTCAGACGAAAATGGTAAAATGAATTTGTCCGTAAAGGATATTGACGGTGAAATTCTGGCGGTAAGCCAGTTCACTCTCCTTGCACAGATAAAGCAGGGTAACCGCCCGGGGTTTACGCTTGCAATGGAACCTGCACGGGCTCAAAAAATGTACGAAAAATACTGCAAGAAGTGTAGTGAGGCTCTTGGCAAAGAAACCCAAAAGGGTATTTTCGGTGCAGATATGCAAGTGAATTTGGTAAATGACGGTCCTGTTACAATAATTGTTGATTCCAGAAATAAAATTTAGCTTGAAAAAAGGCAGATTATGATATATAATACCATAATGCAATATACTGAAAGGATGATAATATGGCACAGCAGAATAATCCCAATCAGCAGAAAACACGTGAAGAAAAGCTGAACGAATTAAGACAAGCGGGCAGAGACCCTTATGAAGTTACAAAATATGACGTGACTCACTCAATGACATATATAAAGGAACATTTTGACGAGCTTGAAGGCAAAACTGTTCGTGCGGCAGGCAGACTTATGGCTAAACGCCGTGCAGGCGGACTTATGTTTGCGGACGTAATGGACCGTGACGAAAAAATCCAGTTCTACTTAAAGCGTGACGAAATAGGCGAGGAAGAATTTAACCGTTTCAAGCTTGAAATTGATGTATGGGACGTTATCGGTGCAGAAGGCGTTGTGTTTAAAACAGTCGCAGGCGAAATTTCCATTAACGTAACAAGCTTCATTCTTCTTGCAAAGAATCTTTTCATCCCTGTAAAGGGCAACGAATATGTAAAGAACGAAGTCAGCGACCACGATATCCGTTACCGTCAGAGATATATGGACTTAATTGCAAACCCCTCTGTGCGTGAAACATTTAAAAAGAGAAGTGCAATTATACGTGAAATCAGAAATTATCTTGATGAAAGGGATTTCTTAGAGGTTGACACACCTGTATTAAACTCTATTTCAGGCGGTGCTACAGCTCGTCCCTTTATAACACATCACAATGCACTTGATATTGATATGTATCTTCGTATTGCTACAGAATTGAACCTTAAAAGGCTTATCGTAGGCGGTCTTGAACGTGTTTACGAAATGGGCAGACAGTTCAGAAACGAAGGTATGGACTTAACTCATAACCCTGAATTTACAAGTATTGAAATTTATCAGGCTTATACAGACTTTGAAGGCATGATGGAATTGACGGAAGGTCTTGTGTCTACAGTTTGCGAAAAGGTAAACGGAAGCAAGAAGTTCACCTATAACGGCACAGAAATTGACCTGACAGGTCCTTGGGCAAGAATGACAATGAAGGAAGCTGTTAAAAAATATTCCGGCATTGACTTTGACACAATCAACACAAAGGAAGAAGCAAGAGATGCTTTAAAGGCGGCAGGTATCGAAGTTGAAGGCGATAAGTCAATCGGTGAAATGATAGCTCTTGCATTTGAAGAAAAGGCAGAAGAACATCTTACAGGTCCCATCTTTATTACAGAATATCCCGTTGAAGTATCTCCTCTTGCAAAGAGATGCCCCAAGAATAAGGCATTTACAGAACGCTTTGAAGTGTTCGTAATGGGTAAGGAATTGGGAAACGCATTCAGCGAACTTAATGACCCTGACGACCAGAAGGCAAGATTTGAAGAACAGGTTAAGGCACTTGAGGCAGGGGACGAAGAGGCAGGCATGATGGACGAAGATTATATCAATGCACTTCGTTACGGTATGCCTCCTACAGGCGGTGTAGGTATCGGTATTGACCGCTTGGTAATGTTTTTGACAGACAATACATCAATCCGTGACGTAATTTTGTTCCCCACAATGAAGCCGTTGGAGAAATAAAAACCGTTGTTTTCAAGGGTTTACGGGTAATGATTTAATGAATTTACCCACATTTTACCCATTTTGAAAGAACGAACTATATGACAAAATAAAAACCTGCAATGATAGTTTGATACTAATGTTGCAGGTTTTATTTATAATTAGTCATTTTGCTAATAGTTGGGAAACAGTAAAATGAAATTGTGTGGTCATTTTGGGACATACAATTTATGATATCTTTTTCTTGAAAATGATTGATTTATTTGATATACTCAAGTTGAATATTTAGACAAATATGATTACAGTAGTTATAGAGAGTACATTAACGATCGTTCCGTACAAACACTAAATATGTGTTTGATATGATTAATAAGGACAACTTCATAGAATACAATAAAGAGCTAGGAAATATTGACTTTAAGGTTTCAGATAGCAAGAAAAAACATGCGGTTGGCAATTCATTAGGCATTTCAGAAATGAAAAAGCTTGAAAGTGATAGAATTCCGGCAGTCATTTCCCAGTGAAGCAATTACAAGGAATAACAGGGATTTCATGCGAAGTTATCACAAGGGCGGAATAGTACCAAAATGTATGGTCCAAAATGGCTTTCTGAGCATTATTGTGAAGGTTATATAGCCTTTAAGGCTTAAAATTCGTAAAATGAGGAGAAAAACATGGCACAGATAGACTTAAATAATGTTGAAAAACTCGAAAAAGCAAGAAATACAGTTCATGAAAAGGTATATACAACATACACATGTTTCGAACAATACGGTGATAAATATGTTCAGATTGATACGTATGGAAAATCTGATCGAGATATGCCAGGTAAAATAAGTCAGTCAATACAGTTTAATAAAGAAACTGCAAAGTTTTTGGCTGAACTACTGACTAAAGAGTTTGAATTCTAATTTATCAAATTGAGAGGTTGGCTAAATGGCTACTTTTAAATTAGGAGAATTATTTTGTGGGGCTGGTGGAATTGCTTGTGGAGCCATGAATGCACGAAGTGCTGATGGAAAGTTTAAAGTTGCACATGCATGGGCAAATGATTACGACGCTGACACCTGCGAAACATACAAAAAAAATATATGTCCGGATTCCCCGGAAACTGTTTATTGTGAAGATGTAAGAAAATTGGATATAGAATCATTGGGACCAATTGATGCATTTTGTTATGGATTCCCTTGCAACAGTTTTTCAAATGTTGGCAAACATCAAGGATTTGAAAATGAAAAATTTGGTCAGTTGTATTGGTATGGTATAGAAGTTCTAAAACACCATAAACCTAAGTGGTTTGTTGCAGAAAATGTATCTGGAATACGTTCAGCTGGTTCAGGTGATTTCGAAATTATTCTCGATGATATGCGTGAAGCTGGTTACAATTTAAATGTTCATCTTTATAAAGCTGAGCAATATGGCATTCCGCAAACTAGACACAGGGTCATAATTGTTGGAATACGAAATGATATAGCGGTTGAATATCGTGTCCCTGATCCAGTTATGTATACCAATTGTGATATATCATCAGCTACAGCTTTAATGAACATTCCTGAAAATGCACCGAATAATGAAATAAGAAAACTCACGAAAAATGTTGAAAAAAGATTATCATATATTCGTCCCGGTGAAAATGTATGGCAGGCTGAAGAACGTCTTGGAGATAAATTCCCAGAAGAACTTAAGATCCGTACTAAAACCAAAATAAGTCAGATTTACAGGAAACTAGATCCAGAAAGACCTGCCTATACTGTAACGGCAGCTGGTGGAGGAGGAACTTTTATGTACCACTGGACCGATCGTGAACTCACAAATCGCGAACGTGCAAGAATCCAAACATTCCCAGATGATTACGAATTTGTAGGCAACTACAGTAGCGTTAGAAGGCAAATTGGTATGGCTGTCCCTTGTAAACTTTCAGAGATTGTGATTTCCGCTATACTTAATTGTTTTGCTGGTATAGAGTACCCATCAATAAAACAAAATATGGAGGGATAGTGTATGATTCAAAAGTATGATGCAATAACAGGATTGCCAACTTTTATTGTCTCAGATTTTGATGAACCGATATTATACGCACCTGCAAGAATCGAGTTTGTTAACCCGTGTTTTTCTTTGAAAATTATTACCGCTTTTACTGACTGTGAAAGAATATCCACTCATATGATTAAACTTGCTGAAGGTATGAAGAATAATCGTTTAGTAAAAGGATTATCCGTAGAAATAATACTTGGAATGACGAAATCAAGTCTTTCGCAGAAAAAGCATGAAGATATATGCAGATTGATAAGATTCTTAAATGAAGCTAAAGATATGCCTAAAATCTCCTGTAGATATATTTGTCAAGGACCAGAAGTTCATTCAAAAGTATATATCTGGTCACAACACCATGAGCATTGCACTGAATTTCCATACATTGCATTTTGTGGTTCATTGAATTATACAATGAATGCGTTTTATAAACGCAGAGAGTCTGTAAGTATATGTAATTCTTTAGGTGCTTATATGTACTATAAAGAGCTTTTGCCGGATACCATTGATTGCTTTGATTCTGACGTGTCGGAAAGGCTTAGAAATGTAATGAATAATACTTCGGACTCTTTTGTTGAACCAGATAATTCAGAAAAAGACTATCTTACATATGACGCTGAGACTCCGGTTGATACACTAACGGTTTCGCTATTACGTGCAGATGGAACTGATACCGGTTATGGTTCAGGAATAAATTGGGGCATTCGCAAAAATGGTACAAAACGAAATCCAAACCAAGCGTATATACCGTACAATAGGCAAGATAAGAAGCATGGATTTTTCCCTGATAGAGAGAACCCTGATGATGAAAACTGCCCTATGTTTAAAGTCATTACAAAGGATTTTGGTTCTTTTCATATGCGTATGGCACAACAAGGGAACAAAGCTCTTCATAGTGTTGAAAGCAATGCAATATTGGGTGAATGGATTCGTAAAAGAATTGGAGCTCCAAATGGTGGATATGTGACAAAACAAATGTTGCAACTTTATGGAAAAACTAGTGTTACCTTCCGCAAATATGAAGACGGAACCTATCTTTTGGATTTTTAATTTCAGGGTGATGAATTGTTATGGCAAGTATATGTAGTCTTTACAGTGGAATCGGCGGAATAGACTTAGGTTTTATTCAAGCAGGATTTGATGTAGTGTGGGCAAATGAACTTGATGTTGCCGCATGCAAAACATACAGGCACAATTTCAAAGATAATTGTTTGGTCGAGGGTGATATTAAATGTATATCAACAAACGATATACCTAATTTTGATGTTTTGACTGCAGGTTTTCCGTGTCAGCCATTTTCTATTGCGGGACTACAAAAGGGATTTGAGGATAGAGATGGAAATCATTTTTTTGAGATAATCCGCATCATTAAAGCCAAAAGACCTAAAGTCGTATTTTTAGAAAATGTTCCTAATCTCATAGAACATGATAATGGAAAAACATTTTTGGTTATTTTTAACTCACTTGCACAGCAAGGTTATGCGGTTTATTATCGCATTTTAGCATCAAATGATTATGGAAACCTTCCGCAAATTAGAAAACGCATCTATATTATTGCTATTAGAGAGAATTTAACTGATAAGATGTATAAATATCCAGAACCAATTAAACTGACACAAATGTCTAGTGATATTATTAAGCGCCATATGAAGCAACATGATGTTTATTATTACAGAGAACCCAAAATGTACCAGTATCTATCTATGCACATGAATGACCGTTTTGCTATATACCGTATAACAGATGATCAGGTACGTTGGACAAAAAACAGAATGTGTCCTACATTGACAGCTAATATGGGAACTCATAAAGACCGCGTTCATGTTGTGTGGGATGATTATGGGATCCGTAAGATAACACTACGGGAATGTCTTGATTTTCAGGGCTTTCCTCAAGACTTTTGTTTTCCTAAAACTATAACTATCAATGATGCCTATAAGCAAGTTGGAAATACTGTTTCTGTCCCGGTAATTCGGAGGTTAGCAGAATCGATAAAACAATTACTGTGTGAGGCGAATGTATGATGATAAAGTCCAATGTAAATGTCAAGCTAAAAATTGGCATGTCCCCACCTGGAAATCAGCGGAACGATTCTATTGTGTTAAGATATATCGCACAATAGAACCGCCGCATCTGTGTTATAAAACCCTTTTAAAGATGAGATAGGTGACATTTAGCAAAAGAGTATATGTGAAGCTGGGACATGCATGTTTTCTCATATCAATGCACTTCGTTACGGTATGCCTCCTACAGGCGGTGTAGGTATCGGTATTGACCGCTTGGTAATGTTTTTGACAGACAATACATCAATCCGTGACGTAATCTTGTTCCCCACGATGAAGCCGTTGGAGAAATAAATGGCGTAGGTATGCGGTTTGTGGTGGTTTTATTACACCATACTACACCATTACTACACCAAAATATGCAAGAATTTATGTAAGTAAAAATTGAAAAGAAGCAATGCTTTAAAATCGCTAAAGGACTATGGAATAAAATCCGTAGTCCTTTTTGTTTTACAAAGAATTAAATGCGATTAGGAGGTGAAAACAATGTCAATACAATTTGATTATTTCTATGGAAGTGAAGCGGAGCAATATACCTTTTATCGTATTCCAAAAATACTGTTCAAGGATAAAATATTCAAAGATGTTTCTGCGGAAGCAAAGGTTTTGTATGGTCTTATGCTTGACCGTATGGGATTGTCAATTAAAAACAGATGGTTTGATGAAGAAAACCGAGTATATATAATCTACACAATAGCAGATATTATGGAGGATTTGAATTGTGCTGATCAAAAAGCCGGAAAACTGTTATCTGAACTTGATACAGTTAAAGGAGTTGGCTTGATTGAAAGAAAGCGACAAGGTTTAGGAAAGCCAAATATCATATATGTTAAAAACTTCGCCACTATTGTACGGATGCAGGATGATTTTAATCACGATTCAAGAGAAGTGAAAATCACGATTCAAGAAAATTTAGAATCACAAATCAAGAATAGTGAAAATCACGATTCAGGAAAAGTGATTATAACAAATCAAGAATACCCAAATTCACCTTCCAATTATAATAATATAAATAATAATAAAATAAATAATACTGATTTTAATGATAATCATATCCTATCATATCATTGTAATGGTAAAGATAGTATTCCACCTCCTCCCTCTGATATTGTACCGATTGATACGATAGGATGGATAAGAGAAAGACAAGAATACAAAGAAATCATTAAAAATAATATCGAGTATGATATTTTACTTGAACAATATGAAAAGAAATGGCTTGATGAAATTGTTGAAATTATGGTTGATGTTGTTTGTAGCAAAGAACCGTATATCCGTATAAATAAACAGAGCTATCCTCAAGAGGTTGTTAAGAGTAGATTCTTGAAAATAGATTCATCTCATATTGAGTATATCTATATGTCGCTTAAAGATAACACATCAAATGTCCGGAATATCCAGGCATTTTTAATTACTACAATTTATCGCTCTTTTGAAACATCTGATAATTGGTTTAATGCAAAGGTTAAGTATGATATGGCAAATCCCAAAACGGATTGGAGCGATGGATAATGTGTGATTATTATGAGAACTATGAAAAACTTGCCGAAGCAATTATATTGTTAGCAATAGAAGATTACAGAAAGAGCTGTTGTAATCAAACAAGATATGCAATAGAGCGTTTCTTCCGTTCTGATTGGTTTATGGTCCTCACCGATATTGACGGAGAAAAGCTTATAAAAAAATTAAGAGCAGAAAGGATGATGAATCGTGAGTAAAGTAATAGCGATTGCAAATCAAAAAGGCGGTGTCGGTAAAACAACCACTACTGCCAATTTGGGTATAGGACTCGTCAATGAAGGGAAAAAGGTGTTGCTAATAGATTGTGATGCACAGGGCAGCTTAACAGAAAGCTTAGGCTTTATAAACCCTGATGAACTTCCCACAACTCTTTCAACCTTAATGGCTATGTCTTTAAATGACCAAGAGATACCAAAAGGCGAAGGCATATTACATCACAACGAGGGTGTTGACTTAGTTCCGGCAAACATTGAGCTTTCGGGTATGGAAACCGCACTTGTTAATGCTATGAGCAGAGAACGAGTGCTAAAAGGGTACATTGATTCAGTTAAAAATAATTATGATTATGTCTTAATTGATTGTACCCCCTCGCTCGGTATGCTGACTATCAATTCACTTGTAGCCGCTGATGAGGTTATTATTCCGGTACAAGCTCAGTATCTTCCGGCAAAAGGTTTGGAACAATTACTTACAACTGTCAGCAAAGTAAAAAGACAAATTAACCCCAACTTAAAAATTGGCGGAATACTTTTAACAATGGTCGATAACCGTACAAATCTTTCAAAAGATGTTTCAAGAGTTATCAGATTGAATTACGGAAATAATTTAAGAGTTTATAAGACAGAAATACCCTACTCTGTAAAAGCTGCTGAAATTTCTGCTGTCGGTAAGAGTCTTTATACCTACAACAAAAATGGTAAAGCGGCAGATGCGTATAAGGAGTTTTCTAAGGAGGTGCTTGATAATGGCAAACAACGGAATAAACATAGGTCTGAAATCATACGATGACCTTTTTAAGACGGATGAAGGCAGAAAAACCGAAGAAATCATACCGATGCAATTATCGGAGTTGAAGCCGTTTTCAGAGCAACCCTTTAAGGTTCTTGAAGATGAAAGTATGACAGAGCTTGTTGAAAGCATTAAACAAAGCGGAGTTTTATCACCCATAGTTGCAAGACCTCACCCCGAAGGTGGTTATGAAATACTTTCGGGACACAGACGGGCAAAGGCTTGTGAAATAGCCGGAATTACAGAAATTCCGGTTGTGGTTAAAGACCTTGACGATGATACAGCAATTATACTGCTTGTTGACAGTAACTTGCAGAGAGAACATATCTTACCGAGTGAGAAAGCAAAGGCTTATCAAATGAAACTTGAAGCTATGAATAGACAAGGAAAACGGACTGATTTAACTTCTGACCAAATTGGACAGAAGTTAGATGGTCTTACTTCACGAGATGAACTTGCAAAGCAAATAGGCGAAAGTCCTATTCAGATTCAGCGTTATATTAGACTTACAAATCTTGTTGATAAACTTCTTGATATGGTTGACAACAAAGATATTGCTATGAATGCTGCGGTTGAGTTGTCTTATCTTAGTGCTAAAGCACAATGCGAGGTGTTAGAAGCAATAGAAATTGAGGATACTGCCCCATCCATAGAGCAATCCAAAAAAATCCGCAAATTCTTTGATGAAGGCAGATTGAATCCTGATGTTATTCTTTCTATTATGCAGGAGCAAAAAGAAGAAAAAATCAAAATTACACTTACTGATGACAAGCTGAAAAAATATTTTCCCAAAAGCTATTCAAAGCAGAAAATGGAAGATACTATAATAAAACTGCTTGAAGATTGGCAAAGGAAAAGACAAAGAGAAATGGAGAGATAAATATGACTTGGTTATGGATTATATTAGCTTTTATTGCCGGAACAATTTTCGGTATTGGAACAATATGCTGCTGTATAGTAGCAGGTCAGGAGGATAGAAAACTTGAAAAACTTAATACAGACAATACCGACTGCTAACAAAAAGTATGTCGGCTTTTTTTATGGAGGTAAATGCAATGGATTGGAGAAAAAACGCAGGTTACATTATAACAAATTCAATCACAATCGGTGATTCGGAAATCGTACTCGGCGTACACGAAACAAGACCTAACGCTTTTGTGACTTGGGAGTGTACCGACAAGGATAATTACTTTTGGGGACATTATTTTTCTGATTTAATTTCAGCACAAAAAGATTTTTGTGAGCGAGGTGTGAGAAAAACTGAGTTCTATGAACATAGCAAAAAGAAAAAAGCACCTGAGCCTGAGAGGTGATTTTATGGCGAACAGCAGAAGTCCTAATGAAAAGTATAATGAAAGCGGATATGCTGATGGTACTGCCTATTTAGCATTACAGAATGTTAAAAGAGAGGAACGCAAGAAAATTATTTCCGAACTGAAAGCAGTTGCAAATAAATATGGATACAGAATCGTCAGTACAATCGAGTTGAAAGAAATCGAAGGTGATTTAGATGCCGAAATCTGATTGCCATTTTTACAGAGGCAGTAATTTTTGTGCTGCCTTAACCGAAATGTTATGTAATTGTGGCAAGTGCAGTTTTTATAAAACAGAAAAAGAACATCAAGAGTGTCTTAAAAAATATCCTCCTATCAATTACAAGGAGTTATATGAGATAAGGCATAAAAACAATAGAAAGCGAGGTGCAGATAATGAGTGATGAAAAAGAAATCAGAAAAGCCGGCGATTATACAATCATACAATCAATGCAAATTGGTGAAAAAGAATTTGTGCTTGGAGAGAATATGCAAGCAAAAGACGGAAAATATTATCTTGTTGCAAATTATGAGTTTAATGAAATATTTGAAAGATATACGGATGTTCATTATTCTGTCGATTATGTTGAGGTAGCTGACATATTCGCACAAAGAATTTCAGCCGAAATAGAAAAATTAAAAGTCGGCAGATGTGATTTGTGTATGAATATTTTAACGAAAGATGATTGCATACCTATTGGCAACGAAAGCTTTATCGGTAAAATTATTGTATTAAAACCGGATAAATTAGCTCCCGAATATAGAAATGAACATTATCAGATTATGAGGTGTACGGGTGGTAACGGTGCAAAAGCTGATGGACTTGGAACTTCGGTATTTTGTAAGGAAATGTTTACGGGCGAAGAAATGAAATACAGACGAGCTTCCGTCATTGGGATATTAAAAGAAGATTGCTATCCCGCTTGGCTTACTGATATTTTAGAGTGCGAAAAGGCTATGAAAAACCCTAATACATTTCAATATGGCGAATATCACTTTTTACCTGTTGGCAATATTCCTAAAAACGAACCTATTTACAAAACATCACAATTTTTACATAGTGATAAAGATATGAGAATGTGGACGGAAACTTATGAGGGTGTTCACGGCAAAGCCAATAAGATTTATTCGTATAGTGATTTTTATAAGGCTTCAGGCGATTCAAAGTGTGATGTTTTCAAATGCCTTGAAAATAGAAACCTATATTTGCCCGGCGAACACGAATTGTTTAAATACACGGGTAAATACAAAGAAGTCGGCAAGGAAAAGAAAAAGTCACGCAAGGAGGTCGAGAGATAATGGAAAATAAAGAAATAAGATTTATTGACAGTCATTACAATGAGCTTTTTCGCATCAAGGACAACGAAAGTATAACTGTCACATTTTCAGACGGCTCTATGTCAGACCGGCAATGCACATACATTGATGATTATCATACTAAAATAGGTTACAATGTATTTCACATCTGTGAATTTGCAGAACTTATGGAGCGTGGCGGTAGTGTATATCGCCCGAAAGACACACCGAAGTATGAACTTGAAAAAATAGAACAATCAGAATTTGAATATATGTTTGCTTCGGACAAGAATGATACATTAAATCGTGGGTGTGTTTGCTATATCCGATGTTACTTTGATAATTCTATTAACGAGCGTTTACAGACAACATCAATGGTTGAAAATAAAGAGATTTATAATAAATATCATACTACTGATTTCAGCCGTGAATGTGATAATGTAATAAACTATTTCCGATTTCAAGCAGATAATCCGATACTTAAAAGCCGGATAGCGATGCATAATGCATCGTATGACTTAAATGCCGAAAAGTTTGCAAGCGACAAGGATATTTGCGGATACAAGGTAACAACAGAGAAAAATGTATATTACATACGTTGCGATCCAAGGAAAAACACATATAACGCATATATCTACTGCTACGATAAGCAACTGCTTCAGACCTACAAAGACTTAAAATTTGTTGAGCAGAACTATGACGATATTGACAGAGATAAGTTTTTTAAAACTGATAATGGCATAACCGAGGTTTATTATAACCCTGATGCAAATGCCGGAGGTCAACTTGTGTATTTGGATATTTCAAACACAGATATTAAAAATGCTTCAAAGGAATGTAAAACAAAGGACGATTTCTTTGCTTATATAGAAAGTGCCGCACGAGGATACTTGGTTGATGTTGGTACGCCTACTTTTATGGAAAATGCAAAGAGCTTCATAAACAGAAAAGCAGATTTTGAAGGCTGCACTGATAAAACAATGAAAGGCTTGAAAAAGCTTGCAGGAGTTGAAAAGACAAAACCGCCCAAAGATCCGGAGAGATAATCGTACAAAATATGCTAAAAAGGTGCGTGATGAAAATGGTAACAGCAAGTGTACGATTTCTTACGAACAATCTTGTAGCTGATTTGACTTGCAGAAACGCAGATTTGCAAACAAACCTACAAAATATTGGCGTACTTACTCCACTAAGCCTGATAAGACTTGATAATGCAAGAACTCTGCAAATATACCTTTCCCCCAATGATGAGCTTGGCGAGCTTGTCTGTAACTTGGTGAACACTAAAAGTGATACATTAGGTAATGTTCAAAGGCTGTGCAGGCACATATACTGTATGAACGAGCAGAACAGAGAAAACTTTGTAAAAAGGATTGAAAACGGAAATATAAAGTCTGTTACACAAGCTATAAAAGAAGCCGATAAAATTCGTGCTGAGAAAAATGCAAGCCGATAAATTGACTTATGGAGGTGATAAGAAATGGCAACGAAACTGCAAAGAATAACTCAGCTTTCCTATGACAGCACTAAAGAGTTATCTTCTCAAAGCAAATGGACGGACTTTTTAAGCTCTGCCGCTTGGCACTACAAATATCCATTTGAGGATCAAGTTCTTATTTATGCTCAACGCCCGGATGCAACTGCCTGTGCAGACTTTGATACTTGGAGTACCAAGCTAAACCGCAGGATAAATCGAGGTGCAAAAGGCATTGCCCTTCTGCGTGAGCAAGGAAATGAATACTTCCTTGACCACGTGTTTGATATATCGGATACCACACCACGCACAAGAAATGCAGTTATAAGGCTTTGGGAATATAATGACAAGTATGACGATGCAATCATTGAAACACTTGAAAATACCTTTGGAGAACTCAAGATTACAACCACACTTACGGATGCAATAATCTGTGCTGCACATAATGCGGTTGAGGATAACAAGGCTGATTACTTATCTGAACTTAGATATACAAAGGGTGATAGCTTTTTAGCTGACTTGGACGAGCTTAATGTCGATGTAGAATTTCAGCAAACCGCTGAAGCTTCGGTCGCATATATGATAATGCAAAGAATGGGACTGCATCCGGAGGAGGTCTTTGATAATGAGGAATTTCGTCATATCATTGACTTTAATACTATTGAAACAATGTCTGTTCTCGGTAACGCTGTAAGCGAAATATCGGAACAAGCACTCAGAGAAATATCCTCTACCATTGTTGCAGAAGCAAAAAAAGAACAACAGCAAGCAAAAATTTTTGCAGAAAATAAAAATGTGGAGTACAATAATGTCAAAGAAGAAACTCAACCACAAATTCATACGGAAAGGAATGATATAAATGACAGAGGTAACTTACAGGAGCGAGAACGGGATTCTGATACCGAACTTGGAAGCACCGAAGAACGGACTGCCGATAGGCAAATACGGAATGATGAGGAAGAAATTTCTCAAGCAGAACAGACGGAGCCTTTATTCAGCAATGATGATTCGAGGAACATTGATGAACCATCTTCACGAAATAGACCAAACAGCGAAAGCACAGGTCGAGGAAATGGTACAGAAGATGGCGAAATCGGAGGGCGTGACGGAGAAGCTGAAAGCAGAGAATCCGCAGAGGTGGACAGGCTTGATGAACAACCTCAAACATTCCGCAGAAGAAGTAGTCCTCAGACAGTTAGTTCTCAGCTAAGTCTGTTTGACCTTATTGAAGATGAAGATGTTGCCGTAAGTATGGCAAGAGAAGCAGAGCGATTGAACAATCTTCGCCCTGCTTTTTCTATTTCTCAGGAGATTATAGATAAGGTATTAAGTGACGGAACAAACGAAAAAGAAAGTCTGCTTATGATAAGTGCAGAGTTTTCTAAAAACAAGCCGCTTGCGGACAAGGTTGAGTTTCTGAAAGACCACTACGGCATTGACGGAAAAGGCTTTATATTTGATGGAAGAAAAGTAACTGCTTGGTGGAATAAGGACGGAATGAAAATCAGCTATGGAAGCAGCATACGGGATAATTTTACACAAGAGCTTTCTTGGGAAGATGTTGCACGGCGAATTGACGAGCTTTTGGATATTGGCAGATTCGCCCCGTCTAATATTCTGCTTCAGATTGATGAATATATCTATACCAAAACTGCCGAAAACTTTTGGTATATGTATAGAGATTTAAATTATGACGATTATCCTGAACTTCGGGAACTGTTTACAGATAAAGCTTTTGAAAGAAAAGGCGGCTTCCCTGAAGATGTAAAGCGTCTGAAGGAATTTCTTAAAACCTCTGCCGGACTTGATATGACCAAAACAGCGGTGCAAAAGATTTGTGATATGTGTGATGAGGGCAAAGATGTAACTCGGTTTTGGTATATCAATCCCCACGAAACAAACAAAATGCTTGAAGATTTATATATTGTCCGCAAGCAATACACATCACAATCACTTTCGTATGTACCACCTGCAAGGTTTATTACAGAGGACGAAATTGATAATATCTTTCGTGGCGGTACGGATATGCAAGACGGCAGATACAGAGTATATAACTACTTTGCGGAGCATCCCGACAAAGAAGAACGAATCGCATTTCTCAAAAAAGAATATGGTACGGGCGGTAGCTATAACGGGAAGCGAAACGAGGATTACGATGGAAAAGGTATTCATTTCAGCAGAGGTCAGCTTGGAAATCCTGTTGCTGAAGTTCATATCAAGTGGAACGAAGCTGAAAAGCGTATTGATAAACTCATAAAACAAGGCAGATATTTAACCCAAAAAGATATTATAAACATTCCTGATTATGAACGACACGAAGTGGCTTCTTCTATTTATTATGCTTTTCAAAATCGTATTCAGGACGGTCAATACAGACCATATCCGAGTGATATGAATTATTATGGCGATGCTATGAAATTGATTGCGGAAAAAATAAAATCGCCTGCACAGATGGAGGAAATCTTTGAGGAACTTAATATCCTTTTAAGTGAAACTCTACCTGATGACAGAGATTACAAGTGGCGAATCGAAGCAAGAGATACCCTTGAAAAATATATGGAGGGTAATTTTAACCTGTTCCCCGGTATCGACAGACCTGCGCCCAATTCTGTAAAAGACCTCAAAGAAGCTATGCGGGTTATCAATGAATATTCTAAAGAGGAATTTGAAGGCGATGAAGCTGACTTTTCTGATTTAACTTCCGTTTCTCTTGCATTTACGGAAACTGAAGATGGAAAGCATTTTATTGATGTTGAGGCAGACCTAATCAATCATAAAATCATACGAAGCATTGATAATCAGTTAGTTGAAGAACTTAAATATGGCTCTTTATCGGAACTTACGGAAAAAGAGCTTTACGGAATGAGCTTTGATGATTTAGTTTACTTTACCGATGAACAGCTTGCACCATTCTATAAATCGCCTGATACTCTTATGGAAAATCCTGAACCCGAACACGAAGCCTTTGCAGACTTCCTTGCCCGTATT
Source organism: Clostridia bacterium (assembly GCA_051866635.1). GTDB lineage: Bacteria > Bacillota > Clostridia > UMGS1883 > UMGS1883 > RGIG1927. The sequence continues at coordinate 77,637 of JBJDXJ010000049.1, forward strand.
CACGAAGAAGATGACGGAAAGACAGTTGCACTTCTGCCATTAGGAGATTTCTATGAAAGCTACGGAGCAGATGCAGAAGCCATTGCAGAAGCTCTTAATTTTCAGACAACACATAAAACCGTTGAAGGTGTTGAGTATGCTCTTTGTGGCTTTCCTAAACACAGACTTGAAGAAAATGTTGAAGTATTAACCGAAAAAGGCTTTGATGTTATTTTGGTTGATGATGATGGAAATCCACACAAGGTAATTTCAAGAGAAAAAGCATTGAATGATACTTCTGAAGCTACCACTCCTCTTTGGGATGAAGAAACTGCAATTCGTGTTGCACAGGAAGAATGGGAAAAAGCAACAAGAGCACCTGTTCATAAACCTACATACGAACAACGCAACTACAATTTTATGCGAGAGTTTGCCCCTGATGTTCTTCAGGGTAATGTAAGATACGCTTTGTATGAATCTCAAGGCTTTATGCCTATTCATATTAACAGACTATCAGAAGATACCTTTTCTATTTCTCATACCTATAAGCAAAACGGCGATTTGATGTATGATCCTGAAATGGTATTTGAGATTGACGAAGAAAACGGAGCCTTAAAACCTCTTGAATACCGTCAGGACAATATGGGAATATATCAGGTTGTCGGCGAAAATGTGAATGACCGTGATTTATCGTCTTTTGCAGTTCAATGGTTCAAAAACATTCGTAGTCAGGGATTCCATTTAGCTATGGAAAGACTTGAATATGCAGATGCAGACATTGAGGTTTCGTATAATGAAAAAGGCGAAATCATAAATGTTGAAGGAGAAGAAAATGCCGTTGCTTTGTATATTGAGGAAAACGGAGTTGAGTTACCGGTTGACGAAACGGCAGAACTTGTTGGAAAAGAAATTACGATTGATGACCGCAAGTTCATTGTGGATAGTGTCAGCAAAGATTTTAATTCAGTAAGCCTTAAAGACATTACTTTCCAAGACAATGTTGGTTTTCCAATCTTTCGCAGAGAAAGTGTTGACTTTGTAAAAGCGGCACTCAAGCAGCAAAACGAAACCAAAAAGATTGTACCTGAATTTGAAAAGGTTAAGCCTGCAAAAATTGCAAACACGGTTGTCTATCCCGAAATACCAATGGCACAGAGGACTAACTTTGTCATTGATAATGATGAATTAGGTTTTGGCGGTGCAAAAGAAAAGTTCAGAAAGAATATGGAAGCTATAAGGGTTTTGAAGGAGTGTGAGTTTGACCACAGGCTTGCAACTCCCGAAGAACAAAAAATACTTTCTGAATATGTTGGTTGGGGCGGTCTTTCTGATGCCTTTGATGAAACAAAATCTAATTGGGCAGATGAATTTCAAGAGTTATATACTGCACTCTCTCCCGAAGAATATGAACAAGCGAGAGCTTCAACCCTTACATCTCATTACACATCTCCTGTAATAATCAAGTCTATGTATAAAGCACTTGAAAACATGGGATTTAGTCAGGGTAATATTTTGGAGCCTTCGTGCGGTATCGGTAACTTTATGGGACTTGTTCCAGAAAGTATGAAAGACAGTAAGATATACGGCATTGAAATTGACAGTATAACGGGCAGAATTGCACAACAACTTTATCAAAGAAATTCAGTAGCTATTCAGGGGTATGAAGATACAACACTCCCAGATAGTTTTTTTGATGTAGCAATCGGTAATGTGCCTTTCGGAGATTACAAGCTTTCGGATAAGAAATATAACAAGCACAATTTCCTGATACACGATTACTTCTTTGCGAAAACTCTTGATAAGGTTCGCCCCGGCGGTATTGTTGCTTTCATTACATCAAGCGGAACTATGGATAAACGCAATTCAAAGGTCAGACAATATATAGCACAAAGAGCCGACCTTGTTGGTGCAATCAGACTTCCTAACAATGCTTTTCTTAAAAATGCCGGAACTGAGGTAACTGCTGATATTTTATTCCTGCAAAAGAGAGATCGAATGACAGATTTAATGCCCGGTTGGGTGCATCTTGGCACTTTGGAGAATGGCATAACTGTCAATCAGTATTTTGCGGATAACCCCGATATGATACTTGGCGAGATGGAAATGGTGAGTGGACCTTTCGGACCTACTCCTACCTGCACTCCCATTGAAGGCGCTGACCTTTCGCAGCAGTTAAACGATGCTATTCAAAACATACACGCTACCATTACCGAATATGAGATTGATGATGTTTCAAATGATGAGGAACTGACTATCCCTGCTGATCCAAACGTGCGAAATTTCAGCTTTACATTGGTTGACGGTGATGTGTACTTTCGTGAAAACAGTTTTATGCGAAAGGTTGAGCTTAACGCAACCGCACAGAACCGTATAAAAGGTATGATTGGTATTCGTGATTGTGTTCGTGAACTGATAGAATATCAAACCGAAGGCTATTCAGATTATGCCATAAAGCAGCAACAAGATAAGTTGAATAAGCTCTATGATGATTTCACACAGAAATACGGGCTTATCAATTCTCGTGGTAATTCAATGGCTTTTTCGGATGATAGTTCGTACTTCCTCTTATGTTCTCTTGAAGTACTTGACGAAAACGGAGAGCTTGAAAGAAAAGCCGATATGTTCACGAAGCGAACAATCGGTGCTAAACCCGAAATAACAAAGGTTGATACATCTTCCGAAGCATTGGCGGTTTCTCTTGGAGAAAAAGCAAAGATTGATATGGATTTTATGTCAGAGCTTACGGGCAAAACCGAAGATGAGCTTTATGAGGACTTGAAGGGTGTTATATTCCTAAATCCCCATTATAACGAAGATGATGAACCTGCGTATCTAACGGCAGACGAATATCTTTCGGGCAATGTCAGAGAAAAACTTTCTGTTGTAAAAAGCATTGCCGCAAACAATAGTGATTACAAAATAAATGTTGAAGCATTGGAAAAGGTGCAACCCAAAGACTTATCTGCAAGCGAAATTACAGTAAGGCTTGGCTCAACTTGGATACCGCAAGAGGATATAAAGGACTTTATCTTTGAACTTCTCTCTCCCGGATATTATGCAAAGGATAAGATTGATGTCAAGTATTCCAATATCACGGGCGAATGGTCTATTTCAAACAAGAGCTATGATAAGGGTGTAAAGGCTACAAACACCTTTGGTACTCACAGAATCAATGCGTACAAAATTATTGAGGAATCGTTAAACCTTAAAGATGTACGCATTTTTGATTATGTTGAGGATGAAGAAGGTAAAAAGAAACCTGTTCTGAACAAGAAAGAAACTACAATAGCTCAACAAAAGCAAGACCTTATCAAAGCCGAATTTGATAATTGGATATGGAAAAATCCTGACAGACGAGAAAGACTTACAAAGCTATACAATGAAAAGTTCAATTCAACAAGACCTCGTGAGTATGACGGTAGTCATATTACCTTTAGTGGTATGAACCCCGAAATAGTTCTCCGTAAACATCAGCAAGATGCAGTTGCAAGAATTATGTACGGCGGCAATTCTCTTTTAGGTCATGTTGTCGGTGCCGGAAAGACTTGGACTATGGTTGCGGCTGCTATGGAAAGTAAGCGTTTGGGACTTTGTAATAAGTCGCTTTTTGTAGTTCCTAATCACTTGACGGAACAATGGGCCTCAGAGTTTTTACAACTCTATCCTGCCGCAAATATTCTCGTTGCTACAAAGAAAGACTTTGAAACAAAGAACCGTAAAAAGTTCTGCGGAAGAATTGCTACGGGAGATTATGATGCAGTTATAATCGGTCATTCGCAGTTTGAGAAAATACCAATGTCTTATGAAAGACAGGTTGCTATTCTTGAACGGCAAAAAGATGAGATTATGAACGGCATTATTGAAGCTAAAGCACAAAAAGCTGAACGATTTACTATCAAACAGCTTGAAAAGTCTAAAAAATCCATTGAAACAAAGCTTGCAAAGCTTAATGACCAAAGCCGAAAAGATGATGTTGTAACCTTTGAGGAACTCGGCGTTGACCGAATCTTTATTGATGAAGCACATTATTACAAAAACCTTTATCTCTACACCAAAATGCGTAATGTCGGCGGTATCGCACAGACAGAGGCACAGAAATCATCAGATTTATTCATGAAAACACAATACCTTGATGAAATCACAGGCGGTAAGGGTGTTATCTTTGCAACGGGTACTCCCGTATCAAACAGTATGGTTGAGCTTTATACTATGCAGAGATACTTGCAGTACAACGCACTCAGAGAAAAGAATTTACAACATTTTGATGCTTGGGCATCTACTTTCGGTGAAACAATTACAGCTATTGAGCTTGCACCGGAAGGCACAGGCTACAGAGCAAAAACGAGGTTTGCTAAATTCTTTAACTTGCCGGAACTTATGGCTATGTTCAAAGATGTTGCGGATATTCAAACTGCCGATATGCTTAATCTCCCTACTCCGGAGCCACACTATAAGACCATTGCAGTTGAGCCTACTGAAATTCAAAAGGATATGGTTTCAGAGCTTGCAGACCGTGCAGAAAAAGTTCGCAATAAAATGGTTGATCCTTCGGTTGATAATATGCTCAAGATTACCAATGACGGACGAAAGCTTGCACTTGACCAAAGGCTTATAAACCCCCTCTTGCCAGATGATGAAAATTCTAAAGTTTCAGCTTGTGCAAGAGAAGTCTTTGAGTTGTGGGAGCAAACATCTGACATTAAAGGGACTCAGCTTGTATTCTGCGATTTATCTACCCCAAAGAATGATGGTACATTTAATGTTTACACAGACATCAGAGATAAGCTGATTGCAAACGGTGTACCTGAACATGAAATTGAGTTCATACATAATGCAGATACAGAGGTTAAAAAGAAAGAACTGTTTTCAAAGGTTCGTAAGGGTGATGTGAGAGTTTTGCTTGGTTCTACTCCTAAAATGGGTGCAGGAACGAATGTGCAAAGACTTCTATATGCTTCACACGATTTAGATTGTCCTTGGCGGCCCGCTGACCTCGAACAGCGTGCAGGTCGAATCATAAGACAAGGCAACACAAATCCTGATGTTCATATTCGCCGTTATGTAACTAAAGATACTTTCGACAGTTATATGTGGCAGCTTGTTGAAAATAAGCAGAAATTCATATCACAGATTATGACAAGCAAATCTCCGGTAAGAAGTGCTGAAGATATTGATGAAACTGCTCTTTCGTATGCAGAGATTAAAGCTTTGGCAACGGGTAATCCGTATATTAAAGAAAAAATGGACTTGGATACGCAGGTAGCAAAATTAAAACTCATTAAATCAAGTTTTATGAGTCAGAAATACGAGCTTGAGGACAAAGTTATAAAAGAATACCCTCGAACCATCGCAGACCTCACAGAGCGAATTAAAGGCTTTGAGGGTGATATTGCTATTACACAGAAATATCCCAAACAAGAGGATAAATTCTATCCGATGACCATTGACGGATTACCCTATACCGACAAAGAAAAAGCCGGTACGGCATTACTTGAGAGATGCAAGAAAATGACATCACCTGAACCGACACCTATTGGCGATTACAGAGGTTTTTCAATGGACTTGTCTTTTGATACAACAACAAAGGTGTTCTATGTATCACTTAAAGGTAATTTAAGTCATAAGATTGAGCTTGGTACAGATGTGTTCGGTAACTTGCAAAGACTTGATAATGCTTTGGAGGGACTTCCAAAGAGATTAGAGGTTGTAAAGGAAAATCTTGAAGAAACAAAAAAGCAATTTGAAACTGCAAAAATTGAAAGTCAAAAAGAGTTCCCGCAAGAAGCAGAGCTTCAGGCAAAAATCGAAAGACTTGCAGAGGTTGATGCACTTCTCGATATGGATAAAAAAGACCACGAAGGTGCTGAGCTCGGAGAGCCTGACGAAAATGAAATACCACTAAAAAAAGTTGTAGGATTGGAGAGATGAAAATGAGTACAGAGAATTTAAGAGGTTTGCTTTGGGAGAAAGCAGCTAAAGAGCAAAGCGATTATATTGAACATCTTAAAACGCTTTCACTACAGGAAATTATTGATAAGTCTTACGAAAAGGTAATGCGTGATGATATTCTTATGACCTTTGAGGATGATTATTTATCTGACAAGCAAGTAGCAGAGCTTATAAAGCTTGACTATCCATTGTCTGCTTGCTATGAGGAATGGATGGATACCGATTATTCTCATATGGAAATGTTAAGAGATACCATTGACGATTACACAAAAAGACTTGTTAAGGAAAACGAAGCCGAAAAGAAAAACAAGAAAAAGCACGAACCGGAAAGATAAAAAATCTAAAATCTGTACCTATTTTTGCTCCAAAGTATTGAAAAACCCACACTCTTGTGATATAATAGGTACAGATTGGAGGTGCGGAAGTGAAATATATAAGTGAGCTTCAAGAAAAAAAGATTTTTAATATGGCTTATGTAATCGAGCTTACAGGCAATGACAATACCGCAAAATGCTTGATACAAACATATTTGAAAAAGGGATATATAATACGAATAAAACAAAATATGTATGCCGCAACCGAGCTTGTAGGCGGCAATGTTATTGCTAACCATTTTGAAATCGGAAGTATGATAAATGATAATGCATATATTTCGCATCATAGTGCTTTGGAATTTCACGGCTATGCAAATCAAGTGTATTACGAAGTTACAGTTTCATCCAAGTCAAAATTTAAGGAGTTTAGCTTTGACGGAATATCTTATTCTGTGTATTCTCCTAAAATTACCGATGGTGTTATTGTTCCTCTCTCAAGTCCGTTAATTCGTGTTACCGACATAGAGCGAACGGTTATTGATTGCATCTATGATATAACACGCTCCGGAGGAATTGAAGAAGTCCTTGAATGCTTTAATTTGATTCCTTACCTTGATGAAGAAAAGCTACTCCACTATCTTGCGGAGTATAATCAAATTTATCTGTATCAAAAGACAGGATATATTCTGGAAGCCTTTAAGGGAAAAATGGCTTTATCCGATAACTTTTTTAATAAATGCGAAAGGAATATAAACAATCGCAAAAAGAATTTTACAGACGGATATTATGGAAAACAATTGTACCATTCCAAATGGAAGCTGTATGCACCCGAAAATCCACTTGAAATACTAAACCAAGGAGATGATGAACTTGTATAAATACGATAAAGCTTTTTTGGAACAGAAAGCAAAAGAAACAGGATTTGTGCGTGATAATCTTGAAAAGGTTTACCGCCTTACCGATGTTTTGATGTACCTTAATACTAACCCCAATCTTTCAGAGCGACTTGTATTAAAAGGTGGTACAGCAATCAATCTTACTGTTTTTAATATGCCTCGTCTTTCAGTTGATATAGACCTTGATTTCAACGAAAATTGCAACCGAGAGGAAATGCTTGAAGCGAGAAAAATTATAGGCGATAATATTCTTGCATATATGAAAGCTAACGGATATACTCAAATGGCAGATAAAAGTAAGACGCCGCATTCTCTTGATTCTTGGGTGTTTGCCTTTACAAATTCTGCGGGTAATAATGATAACATTAAAGTTGAAATAAATTATTCAATACGTAATCATGTTTTACCCATACGAATTGCAGATGTTGATGTTGATTTTTTACCGAACAAATTTAAGGTGAGAACACTTGCAGCACAAGAACTGTTCGGTAGCAAAATCAAAGCACTTATGGAACGGACTGCGGCAAGAGATATGTATGATGTATGCAATCTTATTGACTTTGGAGTTTTCGATGAAAGCGAGCAAGAAATGCTGAGAAAATGTGCAGTATTTTATCACGCTGTCGGAAGCACAAAGGAATTTAATGAGCTTATTGGTATAAAGCATTTTGAGCAGCTAACATTTAATAAAGTAAAACGCACTTTAATTCCTGTTATCCGAAAGGGAGAATATTTTGATCTTGAAGCTACAAAGAAAAAGGTTGGAGATTATATAACGGAGCTGATGCAGATAACAGAACCGGAGCAAGAGTTTTTACATAAGTTTGCAGATGGTATTTATGAACCGGAGCTTGTATTTGATGATGGCGAAATTTTAGAACGCATACGAAATCATCCTATGGCAATATGGAAAACATCACAAATGAATAAATAAAATTCTTATACAAAAATTTAATAATTCAAGAAAGTCTGTTGTAGAAATATGACAGGCTTTTTCTATTTTCAAAAAAGAAAGTTGAGGTAATTTATAATGAAAAACAGAAATATTTTGAGTGATTACAACAGAGATACATTTTTGAACAACATTGAAAATTTCTTATACAGAGTATGTTTCTCTGTAAAAGAGGTTGATGAAGCTATGAGCAAAATATATGAACTTGTGCCGCACGGTTTTAACCCATTGAGATATTTTACATTCACGCCGATTTATGCGTTTGAGAAGTTCACTTACGGCGCTGATGAAGAAAGAATACATAAAACACCTTTATTCAGACGAGATGGCTGTGTGCTGTCGGTAAGTATTCTTGATACAGACGGTGACAATCCTACCGATGCAATGCAGGGATATGAAATCATCCTGCTTGATAATATGAACATTATCGCAGTTCCCGGTTACAATATTGATATTGAAACAGACGATAAGGTTGTTTGTTGCAGATACTTATATCTTGAAACAAACAGCGTAAACAATCTGAAAGGAATCTTTGATACAGATAAATTCATTCTCGATTTAACTGAAGAAGTTATGACTTCATTGCAGTTGCGAGGTTGCGAAGATGTATATGACGAGTGTATCGACTGCCCGTTGCAAGACTTGTGCAATATGGCAGAAATTGAAGAGATGGACGAGGAAATCAATCCCGATGACGAGATTGATTATGATGATGTAGACTGATAAGGCTACGTGGCAAATGCGGAGCATTTGTATTAGCAAGCACGGAAATTTGCCGTCAAATTTCCCGCTTGTTAGGGTGAACCCTAATACCCCGATGCTTGCCGCATTAGAAATGAGGTGATACCTGTGGAAGAAAGAGTTATAAAACTAACGGTTCGTCTTACTCCAAAAGAACACGAACATTTAAAAAGAGAAGCTGATAAATGCGACTTAAAAATGGAGCCATATATTCGCAAACTGATAGCAGGCTATGAGGTCAAGGCAAGACCTCCTAATGAATATATAACTCTCATTAGAGAGATAAACGCAATCGGTAATAACATAAATCAGATTGCTCATATTGCAAATGCTGAAGGTCGAATCAGCGACAACAAAATCAGCGAGGTAAAAAAATATCTGAGTGATATTATGCAGCTTGTGAGAGGATTGAGATAAATGGCAATTACAAAAATATGGTCTGTTAAATCAAGACTTGATACAAGCCTTAACTACATTTCCAATCCGGATAAAACATCAATTCAACCCGACATTGATGCACGAGAAGGTGTTATCAAGTACATAAAAAATAAAGACAAAACGGAACAATGTAAATTTGTAACAGCCTTTGGTTGTTCGGAGGACTTGGCTTTTTCTGATATGATGGCAACTCAAATGATGTATGAACGAAAACGAAGAAAAAACGGAGTGGTCGCTTATCATATAGTTCAAAGCTTTAAAGACTTTGAAACAACACCGGAAGTGGCTCATAGGTGCGGACAGGAACTTGTAAAACGATTGTTTGAGGGCAAGTATGAATGTGTGCTTGCAACACATCTTGATCACGCCCATATTCATAATCACATCATCATAAATTCTACTTCCTTTGTAGATGGCTCAAAATATAAAAATAATTTCAAAGATTACTTTCACGATATTCGAGGTGTTTCAGATGCAATATGCCGTGAGAACTGTTTATCTGTTATTGATAAACCCAAACACAGAGGTATGCACTACGCAGAAATTAAAGCCTTGCGTGAAGGTAAGGATACTATTAGAGGTAGTGTAAGAAAAGAGCTTGATGATATTATCAGCATTTCTTATACAATGAAAGATTTTTGGAGGATATTAGAGAAACGAGGTTTTGTTATATGCAGACGCAGACCGAAATATCAATATACTTCTTTCATTCCCCCGAATGGTAAAAAGCAAATTAGACTTGACAAACTTGGTCCGGAATATACCGAAGAAGCTATTATGGAAAGAATAGCAACAGCAAGAAACGGTATCCGTACTGCTTCACCATCTGAATTACCGAAACGAAAGGTATATAAATATAATGGAGATTTGAAATCATTAAAGCCTAAAAAGTTGAAAGGCTTTGTTGCTCTGTACTTCCACTATATGTACTTTTTCAAAATCATACGCAGAAAGGAAACTCCGCAAAGGGTTTCCTTTTTCTTGCGTGATGAGCTTATAAAGTTTGACCGCTACCAAAAGCAGTTCAAATTTCTATATAAGAACAACATTGAAAATGGCACACAGCTATCCGCATTACAAAAATCAAAGGAGGACAAAATCAATGACTTAGTAAATGAGCGAAAGGCTTTATATGCTTCCCGAACAGATGAGAATGAATCTGAAATCAAAGACAAGGCTAACGAAATCAACAAAGAACTTCAATACCTGAGAGCTGATGTGCGAATGTGTAAAGCAATCGCAGTTGATTCATACAAAATCGCAAGGAAAAGCCAAGAAGTCAAAAATCTATTAAAACAGGCAGAAATGGAGATGAAAGCGAATGAACACAAGCGGCGAGGTCGCTGATTTAATGGTCAAAGAAGGCTTGCAGATTACCGAAGAAGCCGTGAAGCTTACGGGACTTGGTGCCAAAAATCTTGCAGCTATTATTATCGCCCTTTTGAAAGAGGATAATAAGTTGCAAGGCAAAACCAATCTTAAAAAACTTCTTAAATCTGATAAACCGCTTTGTATTATGCAAATTAAAGAAAGCGACATTAAAAAATTTAACTCAGAAGCAAACAAATATGGTGTTCTTTTCACAGCGGTAAAAGACAATACAAACGATTCCGGACTTTGCGACATTATCGCTAAGCAAGAAGATGTTACAAAGCTCAATTACATTATGGAGAAAATGGGATATGCTGCACCCGAAAATGAAATTGAACCCGAACCGGAACCGGATAAGGAAAAAACCGATGAAGAACCTGCAAAGGAAGAACAATCAAAAAACCGCAATCCCCGTGCCAAAGAAAATCAGCGAGAGAGCGAATCTATGAAGCACGGGGTTACGGACGGGATGGAAAACCCTTCTAACGGGAAACCATCAGTAAAGAAAAAGGTTGAGGATATAAAGGCGGAGCAGGCTCAGAAGAAAGCCGAAAAAACTCCCGAACGAGAAAAAACTCACACATATTATCAGCCCAAATGGCAAAAGAAGAAAAATAAAAAGAAAGGTAAATCAAGATAATGAAATATCAACCTAACAGGTACAGAGAGCCGCCGTAAATTATGGCGGCTTTTCTGATAAACACAAACAAAAATACATTTTGAAAAGGAGATTTTAACTTTATGAAAACCAAACATTTTTCTATGAAATCAGTTATTTCCATGCTGCTTGCACTCGTTATTATCGGAGGCACACTCCCTGTGTCGGTCTTTGCGGCACAGTCCAATGAATATGTCGATCCGGCGGATAATTGGCTGTCATCAAACAACCGTACCAACGAGCTTGATGTAAATGCCACTATCACAAACGAAACGCAATATTGTAATGTCTGCAAGAAATTCACAAGCGTACTTACCTATCGTGTTCCCGAATATACAAAGACGGGAGAAACAGCGCTTAATCGTGGAGTACGATATTCGGACGGTACCTGCATTGACGGCGTTTCAAAAGGAAACCTTGATAACGGCACTCCCGGTATTGATGCGTACTATACAGGGTATCACTTTACGAAGGCTGTATGCCAAACCTGCGGAACGATAAACTCCGGTGACGGTCCCACCGATTATGATTTTAATAACAATGTTTACAGCTTAAACAGCTGCGACCATAACTTTTTCTTGGACTTTGACGCCACCACATACGAGCCGTATGATGAAGGCAGACATTTAACTACATTAAAACGCGGCGAATACTGCAAGTTCTGTAAAGGAACATTTGCAAGAGCGTCAAGAGGACTTGAATCACATGATTTTACAGAAAGCGTAGATGCACAGCTCGGCAATAACCGTTTTTATGTTGCTGAAAAATGCGATGACTGCGGATATGAAACAAGCGAATATGTAACTGCAAAATCGGTTGTGGCTTCCTATTACGGAACAGCAGACGGCGAAGCGCATACACTGACTGTTTCCGACATCTCGGACAGCGGCGTTAAAACAAGTATCCGTTACGGTGATACTGCCGATAACTGTACAAAAAGTTCTGCTCCCAACTACACACAACCGGGATATTATACTGTGTACTACAGAATCAATTACAGCTATGCCGGAGAAACAATGACAGAGAATGGTGTTTCCTATGTATGGCTTGTAAATAATGATGATTCGGACAGCAATGATACTATTATAGCAGTTCCCCCGGCTCACGAACACGATTATCATTATCTTGAAACAGTTCCACCAAGCTGTGAAAATCTTGGCTATGACAGATTCCAATGTAATGGCTGTGGTAATTTAATTAAAACAAATTACACTCCATCAACAGGGCATACATATAAGGCAGTTACTATCCGTGAAGCAACTTGTAAGCAAGGCGGTCTTAAATTATGGCTGTGTTCCGACTGCGGAGATTTCTATGAGGAAACAACTCCCCTTGCTACTCACAGCTACAAAACAGTAAAGCATAATCCAACTTGCAGAATAACAGGTTATACGGAGCATATCTGCGAGGTGTGCGGTGATAACTATATAACCGATATTACACCGATTATCTCTCACGCATACGAAAATATCACAAAAGAGCCGACTTGTACGGAAAAAGGCTATACAACACATACTTGTACAATGTGTGATTATCATTATGTAAGTGATTACACAGATGCACTCGGTCATTCTTGGGATGAAGGTCATACAGTAACAAACTCCACTTGTGAAGCTGAAGGTGTTATTGAGTATCATTGTTTAAATGATGGTTGTACAGAAAAGATGATTAAGGCAACAAACGCAAACGGACACACTTCCGGAGCTGCTGCAACTTGCACAGAACCTCAAAGATGTACTGTATGTGATACAGTTTTGGAACTTCCGACAGGACATCACTATGACAGCGAGGTTATAGCGCCAACTTGTACCTCAATGGGATATACTTTTTATACTTGCCGTGACTGCGGCGATACCTACACGGGAGATTATACAGACAAAGCAGAACATAATTACAAAAAGACCGTGACTGCTCCTACTTGCACAAGTCACGGCTATGCAACATATACTTGCAAAGATTGCGGTCATTCTTTTGTATCTGATTACACGGAGAAGATAAATCATAGCTACGATAAAAATGTAACTGCACCTACTTGTACATCAATGGGTTATACAACTTATGTGTGTGCGGATTGCGGTGACGCATACAAAGCTGATTATGTTGATATGACAGAGCATAACTATAACAAGGAAACTGTAGAGCCGACTTGTACAGAACACGGCTATGCTGTATATACTTGCCCTGATTGCGGAAAGTCATATATCGGTGATTTCACAGATTGTAAAGAACATCACTATACCGAAACAGTAATTGCTCCGACTTGCACATCAATGGGTTATACCATTTTCAAGTGTGAGGATTGTGATGATGAATACAAAGGTAACTACACAGATAAGATTCCTCACAATTACAAAGGTACAATAACAGAAGCAACTTGCACCTCGCACGGATATACAACATATTCTTGTGAAGATTGTGACGCAGAATATATAGGTGATTACACAGAGCAAGCCAATCACACATACGAAGGTACAGTAACCGAGCCGACCTGTCTCGAACTTGGCTTTACAACCTATGTATGCTCTGCTTGCGGAGATACCTATAAGGCTGAATACAAAGAAGCTTTAGGACATACTCCTTCAGATTGGATAATTGATATTCCTGCGACTATCAACAATGCCGGAGAAAAGCATACTGAATGTTCTGTCTGCGGTTTAAGACTTATGACAGTTGCACTCCCGCAGCTTATGGGCAGAGATTTTTCTGACGAGGACGGGCTTGCAGTTGTAGGCGATTATTCTATCAAGCTTTATGATAAGAACAATATGCCTGTTTGGAACGCAGAAGTAACTATTGATGTAAATGATAATGTTTCAATCATCTTACCCGATGGCAGACTTTTAGATTATGCAGACCAAACAACTATTGAAGCTACAAGAACAGAAAGCGGTGAAGCTGCACCAAATCTTGCAATCTTTATCGTAGATAAGAACAATAACAATGCAACAGGCAAAACAGATAAAAGCGGAATATTGAAAGTTCCCAACAATCAATCCTCCACAGGTGACAATAACGGCACAATCGGCAAAGAAAATGATACATTCGTTGTAACTGTAACCGATAAAACAAATGTTGTTATTTCAAACTGTGATATTAAGATTGGTGAAAGCAATAACATAGTTATTGACTTGCCGGAGGGCATTAAACCTACTCGTGAAAATCCTGTTTTAGTAACTGTTGTTGACCACAACGGCAAAGCACAGGAAGGTATTACAATAATTGCTATCGGTGATTCTGATTTTATGGAAAAAGGTAGCACCGATATGTACGGCAAGATTACACTCCCTACTGCATCGGACGGATACACGGACGAGAACGGAAAGGTTAATGTTGATAATATCAATGTAATCGTAAATGATGAAATCGGCGTAATTTCCAATGCTTATGTCAAGCACAACGAGGACGGAACAATCAATGTAACGCTACCCGATGAAAAGACAATCAGCTATGCAAACCGCATTACCGTAACTGTGCTTGATTCTGTCGGAAAGCCTGTTGTAGATGTTAATGTAACCGTAAGCGATGTTGCAGAAAAATCATATACTGCAAACACAGATGAAAACGGTACTATCGTTGTACCTCCTCTTTCTGAGGATATGACAGATAATGAGGGTAAGGCTGTTGTAAACGGATATAACATACTTATCGAAGATGAAACAAAGCCAATTGAAAATGCTTTTGTATATATTAAGGACAATAAAATCTATGTTGAACTTCCCGAAGGCATAATATTCGATTATAACAACAGAATTACCGCTACAATCACAGACAAGGACAATGCACCCGTCAAGGATATGTCAGTAACCTTTACCGACAGCACAGATAAGACAGAAACAAACCTCACTGACGAAAACGGAAAAGCAACCGTACCGCCTATCTACATTGACTATACAGATGTAAACGGATATTCAGAGGTTGATGGTTTCGTAGTAACTGTAACAAGTGAAAAAGGTGCTATTGAGAAGGCTTTTGTAACTCACAATGCAGAAGTTAAAAACGAAAATGAAACTGTTAAGACAGAAGAAAACATTTCAATCGAGCTTCCGGAAAACAGCAAGTTCGATTATGCAAACCGAATTACTGTTACAGTATTTAACAAAGCTGATAATACTCCGATTAAGGATATGGAAGTAATCGTTTCAGAGCTTCCCGAATCCGATGCAGAGCCTAAAGTGTTAAAGGATAAGACCAACGAAAAAGGTATGGCAGTATATCCTCCGCTTTCTGAAGATATAACTGATGACAATGGTGATTCAGGTGTAACCGAAGAAAAGCCAAAAGACGAAACGGGTGAAGTTGAAACTACATCTTACATTGTTAAGGTAAATGATACTAAAGGCATTATCACAGGTGCGTTTATCGAAATCAAAGACGGAAAAGTTTATGTTACTCTTCCCGAAGATAAGACTTTAACTACATCTAATCAGACAACTGTAACTGTTCTTGGCAAAGATAATAAGCCTGTTCAAGGTATTTTGGTAACTGTTAAAGATGCTACAACCGAAAAGAGTTCAACCACAAATTCAAGCGGACAGATTACAGTTCCCGTTAAGACTTCTTCCGGTGGTGGCGGTGGTTCATCAAGCGGTGGCAGCTCCGGCGGTGGCGGATACAGCATTTCTACTATAAATGTTAAAGTAATTGATAAAGATGGAAAAGCTGTAACTGTATCAAAATCAACAGGCACAGACAAAATCACACTTACACTTCCAACAGGTAAAGATTTGTCAAAGGATGATAACTACTACACCATTACTGTTACAGACAGAAACGGCAAGGCTAAAGCTGATTATACAGTTGTCTTAAAGGATAAGAACTCAAACGAGCTTACAGGCAAAACCGATGACGAAGGAATACTTGTTCTTCCGACAAAGGAACACAAGGCATATATCGTTGGTTACAATGACGGCACATTCAGAGCAGATAATGATATGACAAGAGCTGAAGCTGCTGCTATCTTTGCAAGGCTTATTTCAGAGGAAAAGAACGAAAAGATTGGCGGTAAATCCACATTCAAGGATATTGATAAAAATGCTTGGTATGCTGATTATGTAGGTTATCTTGAAAAATACAATGTCATAAACGGATACAATGACGGCACATTCAGATCGGAGGATAATGTTACAAGAGCAGAGTTTGTTACAATGGCAGTCAGATACTACGAAATATTTAACGAGGTCAAGAAAACAGGCTACACAGTTAAATATACCGATGTATCTTCAAGCTATTGGGCATATACTGACATAGCTTTTGCAAAGAATATCGGTTGGCTGAACGGATATGCTGACGGAACATTTAAGGGTGATAAAAACATCACAAGAGCCGAGGTTGTAACAGTAACAAATCACGCAACAGGCAGAACTCCTGATGAAGATTTTATCACAAAGAATGTAACAACTCTTAACCGCTTTACAGACCTCAAGAATAACTCTCATTGGGCATACAATGATATTATGGAAGCAGCTAATACTCATAAGGCTGTTACACATAAGGATAGCGAAACTTGGGTGAAATAATCCTTTGTGCAAAAGGCAGAAAGCAGTCCGAAAGGATTGCTTTTCTGCCTGCTTTGCGGTATAATGTCTTTATAGATAAATCGGAATTTGAAGAGGTTAAATATGATACTTGAAACAGACAGACTGTACATGAGAGAGCTAATACAATCTGATTACAATGCTTTATGTCAAATTTTGCAGGACGAAAAAACAATGTACGCTTATGAAGGTGCATTCAGTGATTCGGAAGTGAAAGAATGGCTTGACCGGCAGCTTATGCGTTATCAGAAATGGAATTTTGGATTGTGGGCTGTTATCTTGAAAAACACAAATAAACTGATTGGGCAATGCGGACTTACGATGCAGTCATGGAAAGATACGGAAGTACTTGAAATAGGTTATCTTTTCAATCGTACATATTGGCATAAAGGGTATGCAACAGAAGCAGCAAAAGCCTGTAAAAAATACGCTTTTGAAATATTGAAAGCAAGTGAAGTTTGTTCCATTATCAGAGATACGAATATTGCATCTCAAAATGTAGCAGTTAGGAATGGAATGACTGTAAAAGATAGGTGGATAAAGCATTACAGAGGCGTAGATATGCCGCATTACAGATATGTAGTTTATAACAAGTAAATTCCGGTTTATATTACCGCAAATAAAATTTCTGTTTTGAAATTTTTTTGACTATACAACCGTTTCATTATACAATGAAATCAGCAGAAATGCAGAA
>JBJDXJ010000050.1:0-5943 GCA_051866635.1 Clostridia bacterium
GTTGTTTTGGAAAAATCAGGCGGCGGCAGTGATGCGGCACCTGTTGCAAGACGTGTTATTGAAAAATATTTTTCACATGACATAGAAAGTGACGATTTTATAGAGAGAAATACAGTTATAGGATGATGAAAAGTGAAAGTTTCCGTGAAATTGGAAAGGGAAATGCTTGTAATAAAACTTGATAAAGAACGAAGTTTTTCCCATCAGCAATCTGAGATTGAAGGCTATTTGTCAAACATGAAGAATTTTTTGTCAAAGGGCGATATTAAGGTTGGCTACGACGGATTGGAATTGTCATATAGTGAAGAGCTGGAGCTTTGTCGTATGTTGGATAATGCTTTCAGCCAAAAGGTAAAGTTTTGCTATAAGACTGCTCCGCCAGAGGCAGTTATACGCCACATAACTTCACATGGCGAAACCTTTTTGAAAAAGCATTTTGGCATAGTCAGGGCAGGAGAAACCGTAAAATCAAACGGTGATCTGATAGTTGTGGGTGATGTAAATCCCACAGCGACTCTTATTGCCAGAGGAGATATATTCGTTTTGGGCATTTTACGGGGCAGTGCATATGCAGGCTGTGACGGTGATGATAAAGCTATGATTTACGCAAAGGAAATGCGACCTGAAAATTTGAGAATTTCAAATATTGCCGGCTATTGTTCCAATACCTTTAAAATTGTCGAAAACGGTGTTGCAAAGGTTGAAAATGGCGTAATAACAATGAAAATGATGTAAAAAATTTATAGACCTTTTATTGTTAAAGTGGTAAAATATGTAAAACTACTAACAAAAGGAGAATTGTAAATGGGCGAAGCAATAGTAATAACCAGTGGCAAAGGCGGAGTGGGGAAAACCACCTTGTCTGCCAATCTTGGAGCAGCACTGGCACTTCTTAACAAAAAAGTTCTTTTGATTGATACAGATATAGGTCTGAGAAATCTTGATGTAATATTAGGCTTGGAAAACAGGATTGTTTACGACATAGTGGATGTATGCGAAGGTGTCTGTGATTTTAAAAAAGCTACAATAAGGGACAAGCGTTTCGAGGGGCTCTTTATTATTCCTGCGGCACAGTCCAAGGATAAAACAGCAATTACACCACTTCAGATGAAAAATCTTGTCAGAAAATTGAAGGAAGAATATGATTACATAATAATAGATTGTCCCGCAGGTATCGAACAGGGATTTGAAAATGCAGTCGCAGGTGCCGACAGAGCAATTGTTGTGGCGGTGCCGGAGGTTTCTTCCGTTCGTGATGCAGACAGGATAATCGGTCTTCTTGAAAAGCACGATATAGAAAATGTTAAGCTTGTTGTCAACAGATTAAGACAAAAAATGGTAGATCGTGGTGATATGCTTTCAATTGAAGATATGCTTGATATTTTGGCAATTGACTTACTTGGTGCCGTGCCTGATGATGAGAGCATAATCGTTTGTGCAAATAACGGTACGCCCTGTATTACAGATATGAAATCAAAGGCAGGACAGGCGTACAGAAATATAGCAAAAAGGGTATTGGGAGAAAATGTTCCTCTTGAAGATTTATCAGAAAGGAAAAACATTTTCTCAAGACTCATAGAGGTGATACGGGGATGATGAGTTTCTTTCATAAGGCTTCTAAAAACAACGCAAAAGCCAGACTGATTAATTGCATATCCCTCGACAGAGAAAAGATTTTTGTCTTGCCAACAGAATCCATAAGGCTTGAAATGGAAAATATCATCAAAAAGTATTTTGAATTTGAAGGCAAGTTGAAAATAAAAATTGATAAAACAGAAAATAACGGTATGTATACAATTTCCTTAGTTGATTTAAAAACTAAGGACATCAAAGGAAGGAGAAATGAAAAATGCATATAGCATTAATAGCACATGATAAGAAAAAAGAACTTATGGTACAGTTTTGCTTGGCGTATAAAAGCATTTTTGCAAAACACCATCTTTGTGCCACAAGAACAACAGGCGGGCTTATTGCTGAAGTTACCGGTCTTCCCGTTGAAAAGCTTCTTGCAGGTCACCAGGGAGGCGTTCAGCAGATAACTGCACGTATAGCTTATGAGGAAATTGACCTTGTGCTTTGCTTCCGTGACCCTGTTACTGCAAGGCGTTACGAACCTGATGTAAGCAATCTTATGTCCCTTTGTGATGTGCATAATATCCCCATTGCCACAAATTCTGCCACAGCAGAGGTTCTTATGCAGGGTTTGGAACGGGGCGACTTGGATTGGAGAAATTTTTTAAATCCAAAGAATCAATAAACTTTGAAAAAGCAATTATTAACTGTTGAAAAAGGGGTTTGTTGATGTTATAATGCTTTGTATGGTATGATATATGCAGAGGGTGAACGTATGGATAAGAAAGTGTATGTTTCCGTTAAGGGAACAACCTTAATTGACGGCGAGGAAGATGTTACCGAGCTTGTCACAGAGGGGGAAATGATTTTTAGAGGCGGCAAATATCTGTTGAAATACAAAGAACAGCTTTCAGATGACGGGTTTGAGTATACCACGATGATAAAAATAGATACTAATACAGTGGTAATGACACGTACAGGTTCCTCAAGTACTCAGATGGTGTTTGAATGCGGGAAAAAGCATACAAGCCATTATGAAACGCCTATGGGAAGTTTTACTATTTGTGTTTCGACTGATATGTTGCAGATTGACGTTAAGGATGACGGCGGATACATACGGATTGACTACGTTCTTGACATTAATAATATTACCACCGTTGAAAATAAGCTGGTAATAAGTATACACAAGGATCCGGTGGCTACAGAAAGGAAATAGATAACATGTACACTTTACTTAAGAAAAAGAATGAAATTAACGATGCTGTGAAAAATGCCATTGTAAAGGCTTTTGGAGACTGTGAAATCCCTGTCTTTTCAGTTGAGGAACCCCGTGAGAAAACTCACGGTGATTTTGCTGTAAATGCGGCAATGATTATGGCAAAGACACTTAAAAAGAACCCCAGAGAAATTGCCGGGGCAATTGTGGACAACCTTGATAAGGATTCTGTAGGTGCAACATGCGTGGAACTTGCGGGACCCGGATTTATCAATTTTACACTGGATAAATCATATATATATAATGTTTTGTCTGAAATTGAGCAAATGGGTGAAAGCTACGGTAATGTGAATGTGGGCGAGGGCAAAAATGTCATGATTGAATTTGTAAGTGCAAACCCCACAGGTCCCATGCATATGGGTAATGCACGTGGCGGTGCACTTGGTGATACATTGGCAAATGTTCTTGACAGAGCAGGCTGGAGAGTTACAAGAGAATTTTATATAAATGATGCGGGTGCTCAGATTGAAAAGTTCGGAAACAGCTTAGAGGGCAGATACATCCAAATTCTTAAAGGTGAAGATGCAGTTGAGTTTTCTCCTGACTGGTATCAGGGTGACGACATAAGGGTTCATGCACAGAACTACATCGATATGCATGGTGACAGCCTTTTAAATGTTAGTAGCAGTGAAAGAAAACAGAAGCTTATTGAATATGCATTAGAGCTTAACATTAATGCTCTCCACGAAACATTGGAAAGGTACGGCATAAATTACGATGTATGGTTCCGTGAAAGTACACTCCATGAGTCAAATCAGGTTATGGATACTGTAAAAATGCTTTTAGACAGTGGCAAGGCATATGAAAGTGATGGGGCAGTGTGGCTTAAGAGTACAGACTTCGGCAGTGATAAGGACGACGTGCTTGTCCGCCAGAATGGTATTCCCACTTATTTTGCGGCTGATATTGCATACCATAGAAACAAAATTGAAACACGGGGATTTGACCTTTGCATTAATATCTGGGGTGCTGACCACCATGGCCATATCGCAAGAATGAAGGGTGCCCTGGAAGCCGTAGGTATCGATTCTGAAAAGCTTGTAGTTCTTACAATTCAGCTTGTAAGACTTATGAGCAATAATGAAGTTGTAAGAATGAGTAAGCGTACAGGCAAGATGGTAACTCTTTCTGACCTTATTGACGATATCGGTGTAGATGCGGCAAGATTTTTCTTCAATATGCGTGCCGCAGGCAGTCATATGGATTTCGACTTGGATTTAGCAGTTGAGCAAAGTAATGAAAACCCTGTGTTCTACGTTCAGTATGCCCATGCTCGTATTTGTTCAATTATACGGCTTCTTTCAGAGGAAGGAGTTAAAGTTCCTGAAATGAAGGATGTTGACGTAAGCGTTCTTACTGCAAATGAAGAATTTGAACTTATGAGGAAGCTTGCCGAATTGCCCCAGGAAATTACAAATGCGGCAGAACAGTTTGAACCGAGTCATCTTACACGTTATCTAATGGACCTGGCAGGTGCGTTCCACTCTTTCTATTCTGCTTGCAGGGTTCGTGATGACAATGAGAAGGTTAAGGAAGCAAGGCTTAAGCTTTGTGACTCTACAAGAACGGTTATAAGAATAGTTCTTGGTATTTTAGGTGTATCTGCACCTGAACAAATGTAAAATAAAGAGGAATTATAATGAAAAACAACAAGAAAATTTTATCATTTCTGCTTGCCCTGACAGTGTTCTTTTCCTGCTTTACAACAGTGTTGGCAGAAGAAGCTGTTACGGTGGAAAATGGGGAAGCAGACAGTGCTATTTCCGCCTATGATGCGGCAATACTTAAAAACAATATAGCTGCTTTGACAATAAGGCTTGCAGAAACATACTATTATGGTGTTACTGATGAGGACTTATTGTACCGTGCTTTGTGCAGTGCAATTGACAACGGCTCTTTTGACTATGATTTGGCTGTTGAAAATATGATGGATTTGCTGAAAGATAAGTACAGCGAATTTTATTCAGCTGAAAGATATCAGTCTTTGTATACTGATGTAACAGGTGAGTTTTATGGTATCGGCGTTACAATAACACTTTCGGGCGACAATGTTGTTGTAATGGGAGTGTTCCCGAATTCTCCTGCGGAAAAGTCAGGTATACAGACATATGACACAATTTTAGCTGTTGACGGAAATAAAATTCAGGGTATGAGCGTGGCTGATGTGGCTCGCCTTATAAAGCGTGAAAAAGGAAATAAGGTAACCCTTGAAATTAAAAGAGGCGTGCAGACAATTTATATTGATTGTTACTGTGATGAGGTTGACCAGAACCCCACAACTTATGAAATTTTAGAAGACGGAAAAATCGGTTATATTTATATATCTGACTTTACCGTAAATCTTGATAGCTTTATTACACCTATTTTAGCTGAATTCGAAGAAAAAGGAATAAAAGATATTATCCTTGACATAAGAAACAACGGAGGCGGCGAATTAAATGCGGCAATAAGTCTTGCAAACCACTTTATTCCCGAAGGCGTTATTTCAAAAGTGAAGTACAAGGACCCTGAAAATAATCAGGATATTACAATAACTAACGGTTTAAAGGAAGCACCTTACAATCTGGTTCTTTTGGTAAATGAGTATTCTGCTTCCGCATCCGAACTGTTTACCGGTGCAGTAAAGGACAGAAATGCAGGCGTAGTAATAGGAACAAAAACTTACGGTAAGGGAAGTATGCAGTCTATGCAAAGGCTTCATACAGGTGCAGGCATAAAGTATACTGTTGCCGAATTCCACAGCCCCAATGATAACAGAATACATCAGGTTGGAATTACTCCTGATTATACGGTTGAAAATACCTCTTACACAGTAGATGAATCCAAGTTCCATCCCATGAATTTGGAAAAGAGTCTTGACATAACCGAAGGTGTGCATATTTTAGCAATTGAAGAAAGATTGCATGCATTAGGATGCATGGAAAGCGAACCTGATGAAATATTTGATGATGAAACAAGGGAAGCACTTAGATACATCCAGCTTCGTAAAGAACTTGATATCACAGGTGAACCGGATCTTTACACTCTGGTGGCATTAAATGATATCGTTTACGATTTTGATATTACAAATGATGATCAATTATCTGCGGCGATAC
>JBJDXJ010000051.1:0-29360 GCA_051866635.1 Clostridia bacterium
CTTGCACGAGAAATTGCCACTTTGTTCATTAGAAAAAATACAGACCTCAAAGTGCCCAAGGACATAGTCCGCCTTTTTGTCGCGTGTCGGCTTTTTCGACACGCTACACCTCCCTCGTCAGAGGGAGGCTATTTAATTTTTTGGCACGCTCTTTATAAAAATTAATAATTATTAATTGAATTTCATTCGCCGTATGCTTCTAACAAACGGTTGTATTCTTCCATAGTGATGGTAAGCACACCACCGTGTCTAAACTGGATTTCGGTATGGAAATCGCCGTCAATCTTTGTGAACATTCCGCCGTCCAGGTCGTCTGTTACAAAGGGTGCATAGCCCGAGTTTGAGCCGTACTGGTCAAGGAACAGGCACCATCTGCCGTCGGGAAGCTGACAGCACTGTGGACCTTCAACACCGTGTATATCTTTAAGGTTAGAGTCAACAATTTCAAATTTGCCGGAAAGAGATGTGCTCTTTCCCATTAAGATGCACTTGCTTGTTTCATCTTTAGAAAAACGGTAGTAAACGCCGTTATGTTCAACAATATCAGTGTCGATAACGTCACAGTCACGCTCTATGTAAACCTCGGCAGGAGTGAAAGACTTAAAATCTGTTGTTCTGGATTGGAAAATCTTGTGATGACCCTTTCCGTTATCTACTCTGGACGCCCAAAACACCATGTAGTTTTCCTGTTCTTTATCATAAACAACTTCAGGTGCCCATGTGCAACCTGCATCGGGACGGGAAACCGTAACTGCTCTTGTGTCGCTCCATGTTACCAAATCGTCACTTTCCCAAACTAAAATATCATGGCTGCCGTTCAATGTTGCACTGCCCCAGTGGTCGGGACGGAGAAAAACATTAAGGTCTGTACCTATCATATAAAATTTTTTATTGTCATGAGAACGGATTATAAAAGGGTCTCGGATACCTTTTTCACCGATTTCGGAAACAATAACAGGTTTTTTATTGTTAAGCGTTTTCCATGTCAGTCCATCAAGACTTACCGAAAAATAGATCTGCTCGCTCATAGGTGTGTTGGGATGTGTATCTGTAAAATGGACAAACAAAAATGCTTCTTTTTTTCCATTGCTCATATGAAATTTTCCTTTCTTGTATATGTTTAAGATTATCCTACCATTTTTAAAATGTACTGTCAACAGTTTTTACAAATTCTCCCCATTTGCACGGATAATATCACGGTAGGCATATGCACTGTCTTTTATTATGCGTTCTTTTGTTTCAAAATCAACATAAACTATGCCGAAACGCTGACTGTAACCCATTTTCCATTCAAAGTTATCCATAAGGGACCAAAGGAAATATCCGTCAATGTCAACACCTTCATCAGCTGCCCTTTTTAAAGAGGCAATATGACGCTGTATGTAGTCAGCACGCATACTATCGTGTACTTTTCCGTCACGGCACACCCAATCTGTACAGCTTACGCCGTTTTCCGAAATGATAATGGGCTTTTTGTACCTTTCATAGAAAAACTTTGCACCCCAGTAAAGACAATCTTGTTCAACTGCCCAGTCCATCATTGTTCTGGCGTAGCCGTCCTTTCGCTTTGGACGGAAAACATTGCCCTTTTCATCAACATCAACACCACTGCTCTGATATGTGTTAAAGGCGTAAAAATCAAGGGAGGTGTTAATGGTTTTCATATCATTTTCAAAGCCCTTTGGCATGATGCTTTCAAATTTTTGGAGCATATCAATAGGGTAATGACCGAACATGATGGGGTCTGACCAGGCGGTGTTTGACCACCATGGCTCGTAAACTGCCATTGTTTCACGTTTTGCCGCCTCGATACATTCTTTTGTGTTTCTCACCGGGTGGCAAACACTTCCGATAGGTGCATAGCCTATTTTGGCGTTTGGTACATTTGCACGTATTGCACCATAGCCATATCCATGGGCGAGAAGGGTGTTATGTATGCCAAGAAGTGCATCCCTGTCAGACACCTTCAGTGCCGGGGCATGGTCACCTTGTACATAGCCTGCCCCGATAACGCACTGGGGTTCGTTTATTGTGAAGAAGTTTTTAACCCTGTCGGAAAGCCTTTTTGATACAATATGAGCATATTCACCAAAAATTTTTCCCATATCGGGGTTAAGCCAACCGCCTTTTTTATGGAGTTCATAGGGTAAATCCCAGTGAAAAAGTGTCACATATGGTTCAATATTATTTTTGAGTAGCTCGTCTGTCAATCTGTCGTAATAGTCAAGCCCTTTTTCGTTAACAGTGCCCGTGCCGTCAGGCAGGACCCTTGCCCAGGAAATACTGTAACGGTACGCTTTTATTTCAAGCTCTTTCATAATGCGTACGTCCTCTTTATACCTGTGGTAGCTGTCGCAGGCGGTGTCGCCGTTTTGATTTTCAAAGGCGTAGTTTTTCATATGTGTTGTAGTATCCCATATGCTAAGACCTTTTCCGTCTTCAAATGCCCCACCTTCAACTTGATAGCTTGCTGTGGCACTGCCCCATGTAAAGTCATTTTTAAAGCCCATGTTTAATCCTCCATATCAATATTGGAATGAACGGATATATTTGCAACGCAAGCCGTCGTCCCAAACCATAGTATCGTCAGGCTCTGCTTCCCAGCCACCGATACCCGTGTTTAGGATAAGGCGGACATTTTTCTGGAAATTAAGAGTATCTTTATTGTGAGCTCGTGCAAAGATTTTTCCGTCAACGTAGAATTTTATGTAATCATAACCCCAGTCCATAGCAAATGTGTGGTAGTCTGTCGTAACATTTACACTGCTTGTTTGTTTACCTAAAAGATTATTTTTGTTGCCCTCGCCGTGGATGGCAGTATGCCATGCATTTGCACCGTAGGTGGATGAAAGGGTTTCAAAAATATCGATTTCAGGGGGCCAGGAATCACGTCCCGACAGCCAAAAGGCGTTCCAATAGCCGATGGGACTTTCAGGCTGTTTGAAGCTACCTTCAACATAGCACTGCCTGTTAAACACCTTGTTCTGTATGCTGACAACGCCAACATAACCCTTCCATCTTGTCCAGCCTTTACCATAGGAACCGTTATAGTCAATACCTGTATCGCCGTCTTTATTTGTGGGCCAGCCGTTTATCTTTGTCGCCTTTAAAAACAGCTCTCCGTTTTCCACAATTACGTTCTTTTCAGTAATAAGTGCCGAGTAATTGTAGGAATCGTTTGTGGGGTGATTGCTCTTCCACGGAAAATTAGTCCACCACTGGGAGGATATTGAGTTGCCCAAGAAATTATCGCAGACATAAGCCGACGCCTCGCTTCGCAGATAGAAGGTACCGTTTGCCTGATTATACATGCTCCACGCTTTTAGGTCACCGTGCATTTCGTAGCGTGCGGTTGTGTCGTAAATATATTTGTCACGGTTTAAGTAGGTTTGGTAGGAATATGTTTTCCCTGTGTAATATCCTACATTTTCCGCCTCGGTTTTAATAAAGGTGGCGTTTGCGTAGAACACGCCTGTATTTTCAAGCTTCTTCAGGTAAATGCCTCCATTGTCGCACAGGGCGAAATACCCCGGCATGGAAACTGCCTCCAGGGAAACACCTACGCCTATAAGGCCTTTACGTTCCACAAAACGGGTGTTAGCAGGGTTCTTTTCAGCTTCAACCGCCAAAATTTCATCCGCACCGCTGTGATAAACATACTTTCCGTAAAAGGCACTTGTGGTTGGGTCGTCTTCAAGACGCACCTCTTCAAGTCGTATAATGCCGTTTACAGGCTCAACCCCTGTAAGATTTGCTTTTTCACTGTCTGATTGGCGGAGGTTAAAGTTTGTTACGGTCATTTCTGCCTTTGCACCTGCACCTGTGTTAAACACCATATTTTTAGCTTCCAGCCACGTCCAGCTACTGTTGCGGGTAAGCTCATCATCAGCATAGTTAAAGTAAACAAGCTGTGTTTCGCTTACAGTTGAATCCGATGCGGTGATTGAAATTGTTCTGTCTTTTGGCGATACAAGCATATCAAAATGAATATATTCATCCTTGGAAAAGGAGTTTTCAAAAAGGCTGATGGGAGTTCCCTCGTTAAAATAGTTGCTTATAATGCGATTGATTTTTACTTTATTGCCGTCGTTGTCAAACCGCAGTTGGAGTGCCGCATAATTGTCAAGGTCGGCACCGCCAGTAACTGTGTCGTCTGTTATTGAAATACCGCTAAAGTAAACATTTCCTGACAGATTAAGGTCAAAGGAAATTTCAAAATTGCCTCTGTCAGATGGGATAGTTAACCTCTTTTGTGCAAGAACACCGCCTGCACCTTCTATAGGCTCACTGTTTCCAAAAGCTTCCACTTCGCTTATGCGTATCCATCCGTTATTATTGCTATCGGTTCTTTGATAGAATGTGTATTTTACATACCTTGCCTCTGTCTGTGGAAATTCAAAATACTGAATGTCATTTGTACTTGCACTTGTGCGTTTTTCCACAACCGTTACAAAGTTACGGTTGTCCGTAGATGTAGAAATGTCAAAGGCATATGTTCTGGAATCACCCATATCAAAGCCGATACCCGCCTTTGTAAGGTAGAAGGAGTCGCTCAAGTCCAAAGTAAGGGTGGCAGTATTAGTGTCCGTAACGCCCTTTGCTGTCCAGATTGTGGAAGTGTCACCGTCTATAGTATTTTCAGGTTTATTTTTTTCTTCAGGTGTTTGTGATGCCGTAACAGTTGAAACTGCTATCTTTTCGCCTGAAACCTTGCCGTTTCGGTCAACATCGTCATAGAGGAAAAGACCGTCTTCCGTATTTTCTGCATAGAGCTTTTCGCCTAAAGATGGCTCATAGTCGGTGTAATTTCGCTCATCCATTGCACTTATGTTCCAATCTTCATCCTGACTGTTTTCCATAAGAAGTACACCTGTATTGTCCTTAGCACCGTAAGCTTCTATTTCGGTTACCTGTGTCCATGCACCGTTGTCTGTCCGCCCGTAGACATTTAGCCTTATGTATTTTGCCTTAACGGGCGGAAGGGACACGTACTGAACGCTATTCGTTTTTTCGCTTGTTTTCTTGCCTGTAAGATGGACAAAGTTTTCCCCGTCCTCGGATGCGGCAACGGAATAAATATATTCTCTCTCTATTCCCAAACCGAAAGCTACGCCAAATTTTGACAAAACAAACTCTCCGCCAAGATATGCAGTTACCCAGTTTGGATTTTCGCTTGTTGAACCGGAAGCTGTCCACTTTGTGTCAAGATTTCCGTCTGCCACATTTGTGACAGGATTTGCACTTTCAGGTTCATAGCTTGCCCACACATCTAAGGTTGTTATATTTAATTTTTCGGGATTTAATTTTTCAGCCTCTACACATTCATCGCTTGTAAACAGCGGTGATGAAGGTCTTAAAAACCCATCCCAAACAAAAATCTTAGCATTACCGCCCTTTAGTGGTGCAGTAAAGGAAAAGGCTTCTCTGATGTTTGGTTCAACGGAAATTTTATGTGTTTTTGCCTCATTTAAGGTTCCGTCTATGTTATATGATGCCACATAAACCTTTAAATCGGCACTTTCTTCACCGTTATTTGCAATTTTTAACAAAAATTCCGCTTCGGTATTTGTTTTTGTGCCTGTGATTTCCAAAGACACGTCACTTGCAAAAACAAGTACGGAAAACATGCTCATTGCAAGGATAATTGAAAGTGAAATCAGTAGAATTTTTTTCATTTTAAGTCACCTTTTAATTGCATAAGGCATTGCTTTGCAATGCCTTATGTGCGTTTTTTAATACTGGAAGGAACGGAACCACTGAAGGCTCATACCTATGCCATACTGGGAGGGAAGAGCAGATTCCCAACCGCCGATACCTGTGTTAATAATAAGGCACATGCCGCCCTGATCGTCCTGAGAATCGGGAATGTAGCCGGTGTATCGTCTGAAAAGCTGTCCGTCGTAGTACATATCCATATAGTCATAGCCCCAGTCAAGAGCATAGCGATGGTACTGTGTGCGAAGGTTGCTACCCTGGTACCAATTTCCGTCAGACACACTTGATGAATAGTGCATATTTGTAAACCAGCCGTGAGCACCCTTCTGCCCTGAAGAGGACAGATATTCAAAAATATCTGTTTCCGGGGGCCAAGCATTGGCACCTGCAAGCCAGAATGCTGTCCAATAACCGTAGCCGCAGTCAGGCTGTTTAAAACTACCTTCCATATAGCTCTGACTCCAATATTTTACACTGCCGTCGTAAGCGTTGTAATTTTTTGCAGGGCAAATAACGCCTACATAAGCCTGCCACTTTTTCCAGCCGCCAAAGCCGAAGCTTGTAAGGTCAATACCTGTTGCTCCCTTGTTTTTGCCGGAAGAGCTTGTGGGCCATTCGTTATCGCCTATGCGGTTTGCTTTAAGAGTAATATTGCCGTTCTTTACCTCAATTGCACTTGCACGACACAAGCCGTAGTGATTGTGGCTGTCGCCCCAGGGATACTGTGCCATCCATTTACTTGTATCAAGGCTTGTTCCGTTAAAGTTGTCGGAAACACGTGAATTTGATGCTTCGTTACGGAGATAGAACACAGTTCTTTCCGCAGAGTGACGTTTCCAAACAACCGTCTGACCTGAATTGTCATACAAATACCTGTTGGGGTCACGGTAGGAAGCATAAGCAACCGTACTCTTTCCGTAGCCCTTGGGGTCTATGCCGCCGGCTTGCTTGTAGAATGTGGCATTAGCCTTAAAGCGTGCAGTGTTACTAAAGGGCTGTACCTGTACAACATTATCTGTACCGGGAACGATTGTTAAAAAGTATCCGGGACGGTTCATAACTTCAAAGGATACGCCGTCAGAATCCATAAGACCTGTTCTTTCAACAAATCTTGTATATGCAGGGTCCTGTTTTTCCGCAAAATCACTTGTTTCGTTGCCCTGATGGTGAAGCATCTTACCTGTACCGTTAACGGCAACCAGACGTAAAATACCGTTGATTGCACTTTGTCCTGCAGGGTTAAAGCCCAAGTCGGTAACTGTAATATCGCCTACGTAAATATCAGCTGTGCCGCCTATACCTGTATTAAAGGAAAGTACGTTAAGGTTTTTATCAACCCAGTTTTCATATTTTGTGGGCATGCTCTTTGTTCTTTCCTGAACGTTTACACCATCGTCAATTGTCATTACATATTCACGCTTAAGCATGTCTACTTTTATAGAAATTTTCCAGGGATTTCCTTTTATAAGTGGTGTATAACTACCTACTACAGCCTCATAAGTGCCGCCGTTAAAGGTATTGCCTTCATACTGATTAAGCTGTAAGTTATTTTCATCAGCCTTTGAAGGTTTGAATCTCATCTGCATGCCGTAGCTTCCGTCAATACCGTTACTTAAATTAAATCCGCCGTATTCATCGGCAACGGGAGCATACAAAGTAAAGTCAACTCTGTAAGAATTAAGTGGATTTTCAGGCACGGGAAGGTTTACATAAGCCATAACACCGCCTGCACCAAGTTCTTCGTCTGTTGCCCTTCCAACTGCGTCGTAAAGGTGGAGGGCATCGCCATTAATTCCGCTTTCTTCGGGAGATTTTGTAAGCTCTGCATAAAGATTTTCACCTAAAGAACCTTCGTAATCCTCTAAATCGTCGGATATGTTCTTAAAGGTCATTTCACCGTTGTTTTCTTCTGTCATATCAATATGACCCAAACATGTTTCATAGCCTGAAACATCTTCTTTTGGTTCATAATGCTTTACAGAAACTTCGTCAACGTATATTTCTGTTTTCTTACCTACGCCTGTATTAAACACAAGCCATTTTGCTTCCAAGCCTGACCATGTGGAAATACGTGCGTATTCCGCATCGTTGTAGCTAAAGTAGATAGGTCTTGTTTCAGTATTTATGCCGTCTGTAACTGTAATATCGCTGCGTCTTGCGATAGGGTCAACATCCATGGAAATTGTCCAAAGTCTGTCCTTTTCAAAGCCTGTTGACATAAAGTCAAAGAGAGAACCCTCGTTAAAGTAGTTAGATCTAAGATATTTAAGTTTAACCTTACCGTTATCGTCTTCAAAACGGATCTGGATTGCGGCGTAATGCTTAAGGTCGTCACCGCCTGATACAAGCTCATCTGTTAAGCTGAATCCTGACCAGTACGTATCGGAATTTTCGCCGTTTTCCATAACGGAAGGGATAAACATATTAAAGGAAATATTGTATTTTTCACGGTCAGCATTTGTCTGATACCGTTTTGCCGCAATAACACCGCCTGCACCCAATGTTTCATCTGTTGTTCTTCCCACATAGTCCACAAGATGAAGGGCATTTTCATTTGTGCCCATTGCCGCACCTTCGGGAAGTGGTGCAGATTCTGCATATAGCTTTTCACCTAAAGAGGGAACGTAGTCACTATTATTTCTTTCGTCCATGTTCTGTATTGTCCAATCGTCAATATCATCGAAAGAATAAAGTTCCACTTCTTCGCCCGTGTCGTAGGGGATAAGCATACCGTATGCTTCAATTTCGGAAATTCTCACCCAGTTATCCTCGTCGGGTTCCACTCTTTCAACAATGGTAAATCTTACAAATTTGCCCACGCTCATGGGAATGTCAAAATACTGCATTTCGTTTGTAAGCTCACTTGTTGTTTCGTCCAAAACCTCGGTATAGTTTTTACCGTCCGAGGATGTGGAAACAGTAAACACGTACTGTCTTTCTTCACCAAGACCGAAAGCAATACCAACCTTTGTAATTGTGTGTTCATGCTCCAAAGCGGCAGTTACAGACTGCCGGCTTGTACGTGTTACGCCCTTTGCGGACCAGTATGTGTCTGCATCACCATCGGCAACATTTGTTACACGATGGTCACCTTCGCTTTCTGCAGAGGCAAACACCATGCTTGATGTAATTTCGATTTTACCTTCTTCGATACTTCCTTCCGGAACAAGGGTGGAAATCACCTCATCGCACAAAGGTTCCAATGTATTCTCTTTCCAAAAGAACACCTTTGCAACTTCACCTTTTGAAGAATCATAGTCTACATACACATTTTCAGTAACTGTTTTACCGCCGGGGGCAGAAACCTTTACTTTTTCTGCCCTGATTTCTTCGCCACTTGCGTTATAAACCCCTTTAAGAATGGTAACAACACCATCTTTTTGAGAAAGGTTTGTTATCTGTGCCACAGTAAAGAGCTTTTCGCCATCTGTTAAAGAATTAGCTTTTACAATTGCATCAAATTCATTATCAGCACTTATAACAGGGATAATTGAACAGCAAAACACAAGTGCAAGCATAAAACAGAAGGCTGATTTTATTATCTTTTTCATTTTACGCCCCCCTTTTTTTAATTCTTTATCTAATTACAGTTGTTCCTCCCATGTAGGGAACAAGTGCTTCGGGAATAGTAACTGTTCCGTCAGCATTCTGGTAGTTTTCCAAAATTGCGGCAACAGTTCTGCCAACTGCAACGCCACTACCGTTAAGCGTGTGAATAAGCTGTGCTTTATCACCGTTACTGTCTTTATACTTAATGTTTGCTCTTCTTGCCTGGAAGTCCTCAAAGTTACTGCAAGAAGAAATTTCAACATATCTGCCGTAAGAAGGCATCCATACTTCAATATCGTACTTAAGAGCCGCTGTAAAGCCCAAATCACCAACGCAGATGCGTACAACTCTATAAGGAAGTCCTAAGCCCTGGAGAACATCTTCCGCATCACGTGTGAGCTTTTCAAGTTCTTCATAGCTCTGTTCAGGCTTTGTAAACTTTACAAGTTCAACCTTGTTAAACTGATGCTGACGGATAAGACCACGAGTGTCTCTTCCTGCACTGCCTGCTTCTGCACGGAAACAAGCTGTATAAGCTACATGCTTAATGGGAAGCTGATTACCGTCCAAAATCTGGTCACGGTACATATTTGTAACAGGCACTTCTGCTGTAGGTACAAGGAAATAATCAGTATTTGCAACCTTGAAAGCATCTTCTTCAAACTTGGGAAGCTGACCTGTACCAACCATGGAATCACGGTGAACCATGAAGGGAGGGAATATTTCCGTATAGCCGTGCTTAGTTGTATGCATATCAAGGAAATAGTTTGTAACTGCTCTTTCCAATCTTGCACCAAGACCACGGTAAAGAGTAAATCTTGTGCCTGTAATCTTAGCGGCTGTTTCGGGGTCAAGTATGTTAAGGTCTTTACCTAAATCCCAGTGTGCTTTAGGTTCAAAATCGAACTTTGTAGGTTCGGAATACTTTCTTATTTCAACGTTATCTGCATCTGTATCACCATCGGGAACATTTTCATTGGGAATATTGGGAATTGTGTACATCATAACGGAAATCTTATCTTCAGTTTCCTTTATTACGCTGTCAAGCTCCTTAACCTTGTCAGAAATTTCTTTCATTTCAGCAAAGATAGCTGTTGTGTCTTCTCCTGCTTTTTTAAGCTTAGGAATCTGCTTAGATACTTCGTTCTGCTTCTTTTTAAGCTGTTCAGCTTCAAACACAAGTTCACGACGCTTGTTATCAAGCTCTAAAAGAGCATCAATATCAACGTTTTCCTTTCTTCTTGCAAGAGCCGCCTTTACCTTTTCTGTTTCTGTTCTGATTAACTTAATGTCCAACATTTTAATTACTTCCTTTCGAGTATATGTTTTGTTTCACGTGAAACATTATAAACTTTGAATAATATCTATAAGCCTTATCAAGTCCTCTTCAGAATAATAATAAAGCTCAATTTTACCTTTTGACTCTCCCGTAAGCTTAACCTTTGTGCCGAATTTGTCCTTTAAATCCTTTTCTATATCAGGATAGAACCTCTGTTTTCCGCCTTTTTTAGCAGTGGGCTTTTTCGTTTCACGGGCAAGCTGTTCCATTTCTCGTACAGTTAATTCTTCCTGTGCCGCACGCTTTGCCATGGAAAGACGCTTTTCACTATCCTCAACCGCCAACAGTGCACGTCCATGACCTGATGAAAGCACACCTTCTACAAGCATTTCCTGTATTTCATTTTCAAGTGTCAAAAGTCTTAACATATTGGCAACGGCAGGTCTGCTTTTACCAACCTTTTCGCTGACCTTTTCCTGCGTTAAGCCGAACTGGTCAATCAAAGACTGATAACCGAGGGCTTCTTCAATAGGATTTAAGTCCTCACGTTGCAAATTTTCAATAAGTGCAACCTCTGCCGCTGCCAAAGCGTCATAGCTTCTTACAATGGCAGGAATTGTTGTAAGCCCCGCCATACGTGATGCCCTCCAACGTCTTTCACCGGCAATAATGGAATACATTCCGTTTTTACCTTCGGTCACTATAATAGGTTGAATAACTCCGTGCTGACTTATGGAATTTGCCAGAAGCGTTAACTGTTCACGGTCAAAGTGTTTTCTTGGCTGGTCACTTCTCGGTTCAACCTGTGTAATTTTTAATTCCATTACACCATCCGGTTTTTCCTTCTCTGTTATTA
Source organism: Clostridia bacterium (assembly GCA_051866635.1). Lineage (GTDB taxonomy): Bacteria > Bacillota > Clostridia > UMGS1883 > UMGS1883 > RGIG1927. The sequence goes on from JBJDXJ010000051.1 coordinate 11,400, forward strand.
CAGGAGTATCAAAGAAGGCGTCCAAGCCTTTTCCCAAAGATGATTTTGCCAATTACATCATCCTCCTTATCTGTTTTCTTCCATAAGCTCGTCCGCTAAATCAAGATAGCTTTCAGAACCCTTGGATGTATTGTCATAGTAAATAATAGGTTTTCCGAAGCTCGGTGCTTCCGAGAGCCTTACATTTCTGGGTATCAAGCTTTTGTAAACCTTACCCGGAAAGAACTTTTTAACTTCCTCAACCACTTGAATTGAAAGATTTGTTCTTGCATCAAACATTGTAAGAAGAACACCTTCGATTTCAAGAGCAGGATTTAACACCTGTTTAACTCTTTTAATTGTATTCATAAGCTGTGAAACACCTTCCAGAGCATAATACTCACACTGGATAGGCACAATCACGCTATCTGACGCAGTAAGAACATTAATGGTAATAAGACCCAAAGAGGGCGGTGCATCTATAATAACATAGTCAAATTTATCTTTTACGGACATAAGGGCGTTTTTAAGCTTTGATTCTCTGCCCATTTCGCTTACAAGTTCAATTTCGGCACCTGAAAGAGAAATGTTTGAGGGACATATGGAAAGGTTCATGTAGGGAGTTTCCACAATAACCTCGTCCGCCTTTGTGTCACCAATTAAAACATCGTAAACTGTCTTTTCACATCTGCGTTTATCAACGCCTACGCCTGATGTTGAATTGCCCTGAGGGTCACAGTCAACAAGCAGAACCTTCATACCACGCTTCGCCAGACAAGCAGAAAGGTTCACCGCTGTAGTTGTTTTACCTACGCCACCCTTCTGATTAGCAATTGCTATTACCTTCATTATATGTAAACCTCCATTTTCAATGAAAAACCTTGTGGAGAATATAGCTATAGTATACCACCACAAGGTTATTATATCACAAAAATGTTTCATGTGAAACATTTTTTTATTAAACATACATATTTTTTTAGTTTTTTTCTAACTTTATTACAAATTCTATGTAATCGTCCTCTTCACGCTCTGTTATAGATGGTGTTACACCACCTTTTTTTAGCATTTCAACTGTTTTGTGCAGTGTGTTTTTAAAAAGCCGTCCTGTTTTTTCAAAAGACAGACTGTTTCGCTTCATCATTTTCAGCTTAGGCTCCTCCTCAAGCATTTTTTGAACCATTCGCTCCGTCGAAGCAACATTAAGCTGTAATTCCGCTGTTCTTTTTGCGGCGGCAATTTTCAGTTCTTCTGTGGGAAGGCGTAAGAAAGCCCTTGCATGCCTTTCGCACAGATTGTTTTCGTTTACAATACGTCTTACACTTTCGGGCAGTTTAAGTAGTCTAAGTTTATTTGCAACAGCCGCCTGACTTTTTCCCAGCTTTTCTGCCACATCCTCCTGTGTTAAAGAATGAAATTCAATTAGATTTTGCATACTTTCAGCTTCTTCAAAAAAGTTAAGGTCTTTACGTTGTAAATTTTCAGTTATGGCTATTATGGCAGAGTCCTTATCACTCATTTCTACTATTATTGCAGGTATTTTCTCAAGCCCTGCCATTTTTGCGGCACGGACACGCCTTTCACCGCATACAAGTTCAAATCCTCCGGGGGCACGTCTTACCGTCACAGGGGTGATAATGCCAACCTGTTTTATTGAGTCAGCCAGTTCTTCCAACCCTTTTACATCAAAATACCGCCTTGGCTGATAAGGATTTGGCATTATATCATCTACATTTATGTCTATATGCTTTTCTTTTTCTTCGTTACACTGAACAATGAATTTAAACCTATCCTTCAAAGCTTTGAATTTCATTTCTTCCTGCATAAAAAATCCTCCTGTGTATAACTTTTTCTACAAAAATTATAACATAGAAGGATTTTAGTTTAAATAAAAAGATTTCCAATAATTACTCTATTATAAGGGCTTTTTCGACGGTGTTCCCGCTTTTCTGGGGTATTGAGTGGGTGTTTTGTCAATTTTCTTCACCACAACAAATGTGTGGCTTAATTCCAATGGTTCAATTTTAATTTCCATAACTTTTTCAATTTTGCCGCCAAGGGTTTTGATGGCTTCTTTTGCATTATTTATTTCTTCTTCGGGAGCTGTACCCTTCATTGCAAGAAAATAACCTCCGACTTTCACAAAGGGAAGTGCATATTCACTTAAAACTGCCAAATCAGCTACCGCACGTGCCACTGCCACATCATACATTTCACGCATGGTTTTATCTCTGCCGCCATCTTCTGCACGGGAATGAATTGCTATTGCATTTTTTAAATTAAGTTTTTCTGCAACTAAGTTTAAAAAGTTCACCCTTTTACCTAAAGAATCAAGCATTGTAAAATTTACATCACTTCTTACAATGGCATTAGGAATAGAAGGAAAGCCTGCACCGGCACCAATATCAATAACATTGTCACCCTTATTTATTCTTTCACTTTTTAAAAGGGTGAGAGAATCAAGATAATGCTTAATTTTGATTTCATAAGGGTCTGTTATTGCCGTTAAATTCATAAAAGAATTATAATGTAACAGCATATCTGTGTAATCTGAAAACTGTTTAAGCATTTCATCGGTAAGTTCTATATTGAATTTTAATGCTTCCTGTCTTAAAATTTCCATAATTTACCTCTTTAGTGATGATAAGTATATTAACAAAACACCTATGTCTGCCGGGGACACCCCTGATATTCTTGATGCCATGCCCACATTTTTCGGACGGAACTTATTAAGCTTTTGCCTTGCTTCAAGCCTTAAACCGTAAACATCATCGTAATTAATATTATCGGGGATAATTCTTTCTTCATTTCGTTTAAACTTGGCAACCTGATCTTCCTGACGCTTGATGTAGCCTTCGTATTTAATAATAATGCCCACTTCTTCGGAAATATCCTTGTCAAGCTCAGGTCTTTCTTTATCAAAGGGAGCGAGGGATTCATAATCAAGCTCGCTTCTTTTGATAAGGTCGCATATTTTAGCACCGTTTTCAATATTCGGTGAATTTCTTTCCTCCAAAAATGCTTTTATTTCAGGAGAGGGGGACAGTGCAACAGTACGTAACCTTTCAACTTCTTCATCTATTTTACGCCATTTTTCCAAAAATCTTTCGTAACGCTCATCACTGATAAGACCGATTTCATGACCTATAGGTGTGAGGCGGTAATCTGCATTATCCTGACGAAGAAGAAGGCGGTATTCCGCACGGGAGGTTAACATTCTGTACGGCTCATTTGTGCCTTTAGTGACCAAATCGTCAATTAAAACACCTATATATGCCTGATTTCTTGTTAAAACAATCTCTTCCTTACCCATAATTTTTCTTGATGCATTAATACCTGCCATAAGCCCCTGTGCGGCGGCTTCTTCATATCCTGAGGTGCCGTTAAACTGACCTGCACCGTAAAGATTTTCAATATCACGAAATTCCAGACTTGATTTAAGCTGAGTGGGGTCGGCACAATCGTATTCAATTGCATATGCACAACGCATAACAGAGGCATTTTCCAAGCCTTTTATACTGTGAAGCACATCATTTTGTATATATTCAGGCATAGATGATGAAAGACCCTGAACATAAACCTCTCTTGTTTTAAGTCCCATAGGCTCCATAAAAAGCTGGTGACGCTCCTTGTCCGCAAAACGCATAACCTTATCCTCGATTGAAGGGCAGTACCTTGGTCCAACACCTTCAATTTTTCCCGAATATAAGGGACTTTTATCAATATTGTTTCTTAGAATATCGTGAGTTTTTTCATTTGTGTAGGTAAGGTAGCAACATATTTTATTTTCAAGTTTTTCACTTGTTTCAAAGGAGAAGGGTGTAATAGACTCATCACCATACTGAACCTCCATTTTTGAAAAATCTACGCTTTTTTCGTGTATTCTTGCAGGGGTGCCTGTTTTAAAACGCATTAACTTTATCCCCAGCTTTTTCAAGGCTCCGCTTAAGCCCTCAGAGGGGAACATACCGTCAGGACCGCCCTTTTCAATAGTTTCACCAACAATTATTTTACCTTCAAGGTATGTACCTGTTGCAATGATAACTGCCTTTGCAAAATATTTTATCCCTGTGTGTATAGTCATTTCATAGCCTTTTTCATTTTTTACCAAATCCTTAACCTCTGCCTGACGGACAGTAAGGTTTTCTGTGTCTTCAAGAAGGCTTTTCATTTCAATACGGTACATTGCCCTGTCAATTTGTGCCCTTAAGGAATGAACAGCAGGGCCTTTACCTGTGTTAAGCATACGTGACTGTATAAGTGTTTTATCCGCAAGTTTCCCCATACTTCCGCCTAATGCATCAATTTCACGAACCAGATGACCCTTTGCAGTACCACCGATTGAAGGGTTACATGGCATATTACCTACAGCATCAAGGTTTATTGTAAACATTACGGTTTTCATGCCAAGCCTTGCAGAAGCCAAAGCGGCTTCACATCCTGCATGGCCGCCGCCTATTACAGCTATGTCAAAAGTGTTTTCCATATTTTCACCTACTTACCTAAACAAAAATCCCTGAATATTCTGTCAACAACTTCATCGTTAACACTCATCCCTTCAGCTTCGCCCAAGGCTTCAGCCGCAAGGGAAATATCAATAACGGTCAAATCAGAATAAAATCCTTCTTCCAATGTTTCTTTTGCCCTTCTTATTGAATCAAGTGCGTTTTGTACAGCTGCCCGCTGTCTTTCATTGGCAAGCATTGTACTGCTTTCTTCGTTTTCGTACAAAAATGTGCCGATTTTTCTTTTTAATTCATCAATGCCCGTTCCGTTTTTAGCACTTATTGTTAAAAAACCATCTCTTGTTTCATCTTTTTCGTCACTTTTATTTAAAACAAGAATTCTGTTTTTATTACTTGTAGCAGACAAAATTTCTTCTTCTTCCTTAGTTAAATTTCTTCCGCACTCTGTCACAAAAATCACAAAATCACTGTCGTCAATAAGTTTTTTTGCCTTATCAACGCCAATTTTTTCAATTTCATCCTCTGTTTCACGTATACCTGCAGTGTCAAGGAAGTTAATTAAAACACCGCCTATTTCACATCTTCCTTCAACAACGTCACGTGTTGTTCCCGGAATGTGAGTTACAATTGCCTTTTCCTCCTCTAAAAGGGCATTTAAAAGGGAGCTTTTGCCTGCATTCGGTATGCCAACAATAGCACATTTTGCACCGTTTGAAAGATATATGCCACGCTTTGCACTGTTTAATAATTGAATAATCCTATCTTCAAATTGGTCAAGTAAGCTCTTTAAACTGCCGTCGGCAAAAGCATCAATATCTTCATCGGGAAAATCCGTTGACACTTGAACAGAGGCAATGAGAGTAATAATATCGTCCCTTAACTTAACAATTTTGTCCGTTAAAGCCCCTGCCAGGCGGTTAACTGCCGCATTAGCTCCTCTTAGTGTTTTAGCCTCTATAATATCATGAACCGCCTCTGCCTGAGTAAGACTCATTTTGCCGTTCATAAAGGCACGCTTTGTAAATTCGCCTCGGGAGGCAAGATTACACCCGTTTTTTATTAAAAGGTCAAGTATCGTTTCCGTTACAACAACACCGCCGTGACAGCTTATTTCACAGACATTTTCCCCTGTGAAGGATTTTGGAGAACGAAAAACACTTACCAAAACCTCATCAATTTTTTTTTCACCGTCTGTTATATGACCGTATAAAATAGTGTATCCTTCTGCTTTTTCAATATCCTTTTTTGAGACAAATATCTTTTTTACAATACTAAAAGCCTCGTCACCCGATACCCTTATGACGCTGATACCGCCCTTACCGCGTGGAGTGGCTATTGCACAGATTGTATCCATATTAATCCACCTTAAAAAATTAAAAGGGCTGTTTATACAACAGCCCTTTTTTTCTTATTCTTCTGTTGCAGTCTTTATTTCTTCTCTCTTATAAGAAGAATAATTTCTTCTGTATCCTCCTCTGGGAGAACGGGAAGAATTCTTTGATGAAACTACAATCTTTCTGTTTGGATCTTCGCCTATGGAATATGTATTAATATAATCATAGGACTGAAGTGTAGAATGAATAATTCTTCTTTCGTTGGGGTTCATAGGCTCAAGTGTAATACTTCTGCCTGTTCTGGAAACTGTTCCTGCAATTTTCTTTGCAAGATTTACAAGTGTTTCCTCTCTCTTCGCACGGTAATTTTCCGTGTCAAGATTTACTCTTACATAATCTTCTCGGTTTTTATTATAAACAAGTGAACAAAGATACTGAAGTGAATCAAGTGTATCACCGCGTCTGCCTATTACAACACCCATAAGGTCGCCAGAAATTTCAATATCAAGCTTTCCTTCTTCTTCTTTGACATCAAGTTCGGCATTGATGCCCATCTTTTCAAGGATGTTTAAAAGATACTTTTCAACATCTGTGTTGTTTTCTTCCGATATATCTTCCAAAACAACATCTTCTTTAATCAAAGTAACTCTTACTTTTGCTTCGGACACACCTAAACCAAGGAAACCTTTGCTACCCTTGTTTAATATTTCAATTTCAACATCTTCACGGGAACAATCAAGCTCTTTTAAAGCACTTTCTACAGCCGCATCAATTGTGGCACCCGTTTTTTCGATAATCTTAGTCATTTTTATCTCCCTCTTTTGTTTCTTCGGTGTCTAAAACTACAGGCTTTACCCGAGTTTTCTTCTTAAGTGTAATCGGTTTCATTTTCTTAATTACAAATTCATTTACAATAAACTGCTGAATCATCTGTGTAAGTGTGGAAATAATCCAGTAAAGTGCGCATCCCAAGGGCCATTTATATGTTATATAAGCTGTCATAACAGGCATCATAATAAACATAGATTTACTCATAGCCTGAGCCTGCTGCGTTTGAGGATCGTTTTTAGAATTGCTGTTCTGGCTTTTTTCAGCACTTTTCTGAGACATAACTGTGGACAAAATAGTGAGAACAAGTGCAATCACAGGAAGAATCCACATCATAATATCGCCCATATTTTCGGACAAAACTTTGCTAAGGTCAAAACCTAAGAAATTAAGATTTAAGCTGGTTGCATCAAGACCTAATTTTTCCATCAATTCGGGATATGCTGACATTTTGAGCTGATTTGAAACAATAAATGTTGAATCAATACCAAGCTCTGTTGCAGCATTGGCAATAACGTCTTTACCTATACCCAAAAGGTAAGTATATGGCTTATATACAATCTGAATAAAGCCCATAAGAATAACAAGCTGTAATATCATGGGCATACAGCCGCCTGTGGGACTGATTTCGTATTTGTCGTAAATTTTCATCAGTTCCTGCTGTTGTTTTTCTTTGTTATTTGCATATTTTCTCTGTACTTCCGTAATAAGAGGCTGGACCTGCTGCATTTTTGCCATACTTTTCTGGCTTTTTACAGTAAAGGGCACAGTTACAAGTTTAATAAGAATAGTGAAAATAATGATTGTCCAACCGTAGTTCTGTATAATGCTATACAACGGTCTTATTAAAATAGAAAGTATTTCTGCGATAAAATCCATAGTTAAAAATACCCTTCATCCAATATAGTTTATTTAACCGGGTCATATCCGCCTTTACATAAGGGGTTGCACCGCAAAATGCGATAAGCCGCCTTACATCCGCCTTTTAATGCACCGTATTTATTGATTGCTTCAATTGCATAAAGTGAACATGTGGGATAAAATCTGCAACAAGGCTTCTTTAAAGGAGATATATATTTTCTGTACACATTTATGAAAAAAATAAATATTCTTTTCATAACTAAACCTCTTTTTCCGGTTGTTTTGGTATAAGTATACCCGTTTTTCTCAAAATACGCTTCAAACTGCCCGACACCGCATGAAAATCGGCATCAGCACACTTACTTCTTGCCACAATGACAATATCGTAGCCAAAGTGCATATCTTTTTCCAAAAGTCTGTAACTCTCTCTTATAAGGCGTTTTACACGGTTACGAACAACCGCACCGCCTATTTTTTTGCCGACTGTTATACCAAGGCGGTTGCACTTTTGTGAATTTTTTTTGTAGTAAACTACAATAATGTCACATCCCATGCATCCGCCTTTGTAATAAAGCCGCTTAAAATCACGATTAAGCTTTATAGAAAATGTGTTCTTCATCAAAACCATTCCTCAATTATGCAGAAAGAACTTTTCTACCTCTCTGACGGCGTCTCTTAAGAACCTTTCTACCGTTTGCTGTACTCATTCTGTTTCTGAAACCGTGATCTTTCTTTCTCTTATGATTGTTGGGCTGATATGTTCTAATCATCCTTAAGCACCTCCTTCTACAATTTCATGCAATCATAGTGCTACCACAATAACACTACCATATTATATAGAAAGTCTAAAAAAATGTCAATGATTTTTTTTAATTATTTAATTTTTCATAAAAAGTATTGAAAAATTTTCGGTTTTTTGGTATAATAGTATATATATTTGCGGTTAATTTTTATTTTTGCTTTTATAGTTTTCCACAACTACAAAACGCCTTATTTTTAGGTTTATTTACATTATTAATAGAATTTTCCACAAGTTTTTTCCACAGTTTATGTTAAAGATAGGGGAATAATCTTATTGCTCTTTTTGGAAAACGTAAAAGACTCTTATCATTTTTTTGCTTTGCGGATAAGAGGTAAATTCAACTACTATTTTTGCTGACGCAAAGCGGCAGAATGGAGATAATTATGTATAACGACATATACACTATATGGGAAAATGTTTTACCCCTTATCCAGGCTGAAATGACAGCTGTGGGGTTCAATACATGGATTAAGCCTTTAAAGCCTGTAGTAATGGATTCTGAAACAATGACCTTTTCAACAGACACTGAAATTGTTAAAACAATGGTCTCGGGAAGACATATGGACCTTCTTAAAAACGCTATTTTTGAAGTTACAGGCAAAGAATATATCATTAATATTATAATCACTTCACAATCTGATTTTGATACGATGAATAAAAATTCCCAAAAAGATGATAAAAAGGACCCTTTTGCAAAGTACACATTTGATAATTTTGTGGTAGGTAATTCAAACCGCTTTGCACAAGCTGTCGCTTTAGCTGTTGCAGAAGCACCTGCCAGTGCATACAACCCACTTTTCATTTACGGCGGTGTAGGTCTTGGTAAAACCCATCTTATGCATGCTATTAAAAATTACATAAAAGACAATAATCCAAAATCAAAGATAGCATTTGTATCAAGTGAAACCTTTACAAATGAGCTTATCAACGCACTTAAGGATAAAAAAACGGAAGAATTCCGCGGCAAATACAGAAATATGGATGTTCTTTTAGTTGATGATATTCAGTTTATCGCAGGAAAAACGGCTACAGAAGAGGAATTTTTCCATACATTTAATGCCTTAAAGGATGCGGGCAGCCAGATTGTATTGACCTCTGACCGCCCTCCTCATGAGATTAAAACTTTGGAGGAAAGGCTTCGTTCAAGGTTTGAATGGGGGCTTATATGCGATATTGCACCTCCGGATTATGAAACAAGAATTGCCATTTTAAGAAAAAAGGCACAGGACGAAAAAATAGATATTGACGATTCTGTTTTGTCCTTTATTGCGGAAAAAATTACAAGCAATATCCGTGAACTTGAAGGCATTTTTAACCGTGTTGTAGCCTTTAAGGGCCTTGTTCAGGAAGATATTACAGTTGACACAGTGTTAAAGGTGTTAAAAGATTATTCAAATGACGGAAGAAGCATTTTAACGCCGGAATTTATTGTTGAATACTGTGCAAGATTTTATAATATTTCACCCGAAAAGTTTTATTCAACATCCCAGAAAAAGGATGTTTCCTTTGCCCGTCAGGTTTCTTTTTACCTTTGTAAGGAGATATTAGACCTTTCTCTTCAGAAAATAGGACAAGTTTTCGGCAGAGACCACACAACTGTTCTTTACGGTATTAAGAAGATAGAAAAGGATATCCAGACAGACAAGGCTTTTAAAAATACAATCGAAATGTTAATAAAAGATATTAAAAATGAAACCGCATAAGTATACTATTATATAGGAAGAAATTCATCCTTTTTTAGTTTCATTTATATATGTTTTTAACAACTTCCATGTTAATTAACAATTTTGAATTTTTATCTTTAAATTATTTAAACAAGTTTTTAACACAGGAAAAACCCTTATACCGTGGGCTTTATTTAAGATTTCCACAAAACTCACAGGTATTAATAATACTATATTAAAATTATATATTTATTATTTATATATAATAAAATTTTGGAGGCAATCATGAAAATCTATTGTAACGTAGAAGAACTTTCGGCAGCTGTTAATATTGTTTCAAAAGCTGTAAGCAGTAAATCAAGCATACCGTACCTTGAAGGCGTTTTGTTGGAGGCTGAATGTGACAGACTTTACTTAACGGGTAACGATTTGGAAATATGCATTAAAACAAGTATACCTTGTAATATTTCAGAAGAAGGCAAGATTGTTTTAAATTGTAAAATGTTATCTGACATTATAAGAAAACTTCCTAAGGATGTTTGTGAAATTAAAACAGAAAACAGTGCTGTCATTATAAATTGCCTTAATTCTGACTATCGTATTATAGGCTTAAACGCCAATGAATATCCCTCAATTCCTGATATTGAAATAAAAAGCTCAATAAAAATTTCTTCACCTTTATTGAAGGATATGATTTCAAGAACCTCCTTTGCCATAAGCCAGAAGCTGGACAGAAAGGTTCTTACAGGCTCGCTTTTTGAAATGGACGGAAATTCACTTACTATTGTAGCTGTGGACGGCTACAGAATGGCTCTTAGGAAAGAAGTTTTAAGTGAAAGCTGTAAGGAAGGCAAGTTTATCGTTCCCGGAAAGGCTGAAAATGAAATCGTAAAAATTATGTCAGACGATGAAAGTGATATTATTGAAGTTGGCTTTTGCGATAATTATGCCGTTTTTGAGAACGACACGTTTACTATGATTACAAGATTGATAGAGGGCGAATTCTTCGCTTACCGTCAGGTTATACCCTCTGAATTCAAAATAAACACAAAGGTTGCAACAAGCGAATTTTCAAAAACAGTTTCCCGTGTTGAACCTATTATTGATGACGTTGCAAAAAATCCCGTAAGACTCATTTTAAGTGAAAACTCCTTGAAGATAAAGTGCCTTACAACTTTGGGAAGCGTAAACGATAAGTTTGACGTTGAATATACAGGAAACGATTTTGAAATAGGCTTTAACTATCGCTATTTATACGATGCAATTTCCCGTTGCGGAAATGAATCCACTGTTCTTCGTATGAATTCACCGTTAAATCCCTTGATTATTTCAGGTGAGGACGACGATACCTATCTGTTTATGGTATTACCTGTAAAAATATCGTAAAAAAAGAGGATAACTTTATGAATGTACTGGAAATAACAACTGAATTTATAAAGCTTGATTCTGCAATGAAGTTCGCCAATGTTGTCGAAAGCGGTGCCTTTGCAAAAAATGTCATTTCAGATGGCTATGTTTCAGTAAATAATCAGGTTGAAACAAGAAGGGGCAGAAAACTTTACGACTCTGACATATTCTCCTTTGATGGGGAAGACTTTGTTATAAAAAAAATATGATTGCAGAAAAATTAACTTTGGAAAACTTCAGAAACTATGAAAAGGAAGAAGTGTGCCTTTCTCCTGAAATTAATATAATTTACGGAAAAAACGGTGCAGGTAAGACTAATCTTATAGAGGCTTTGTACTCCTTTTCCTATGCACGCTCCTTCAGGGCAAAGCAAAAGGAAATGATACGCCATAATTGTGAATTGACAAGGCTTAATCTTCTTTACGAAAGTGAAGGAAGAAAACAAAGTGCTCAGATTGTATTTAACAAAGAAAATAAAAAGAAAATATGGGTTAACGAGATAAACGTCAGCAAAACAAGCGATTTACTTGGCAGATTTATATGTGTTTTGTTTACGCCTGACGAATTAGGCCTTGTAAAGGACGGTCCCGAAAAAAGGCGTAAGTTTCTTGATTCTTCTATAGTTTCCCTTCGCCCTTCTTATTTTTCGGCATTGTCGGCATATAACATTTGCTTAAAGCAAAAAAATGCTGTTTTAAAAAGCGGTAATTATGTAATGCTTGATATATGGAACGAAAAATTAAGCGAATACGGTGCCGTGATTGCTCATTTACGAAAAAGCTATGTGGAAAAATTGGCAGAGAAGGCTAAAAAGGCACAGTTTGATATTTCAGGCGGAAAAGAGGAACTTTCAGTAATTTATTCCCATGCCTATAAAATAGGCGAAAATAAGGAAGAAACAAAGGGCTTTATTTTAGAAAAGCTCGAGGAAGCAAAAAAGAGGGAGATAGATTATAAAATTTCCTTGGCAGGACCTCACAGGGATGATATTTTATTTAAAATAAATTCCTTTAATGCAAAAAATTATGGTTCCCAGGGTCAGCAAAGAAGTATTGTTCTTTCTATGAAAACTGCTCAGATGGAAATTATAGAGGAACAGCAAAACGAATACCCCCAGCTTTTATTGGATGATGTTTTAAGCGAGCTGGATGGTGAAAGACGTGATTACTTCACGGAAAAAATAAAAGGAAAACAGGTTGTTATAAGCTGTACCGACTTAAACAATATAAACATAAAAGATAACGCAAATCTTATAAAAATAGAGGACGGTAGAGTATGTATATAAACATCGGGGGAGATAAGTTTCTCTTTTGTAATGACATCATAGGTGTTTTTGACTTGGAAAACACTACCACAAGCAAAAGGACAAGGGATTTTCTTAAAAGGTGCGAAAAGGAAAATAAAAGCGAAAGCTCCGTTACGGATATTCCTCACTCCTTTGTTGTGACAAAAGACAAGGTTTATATAGCTCAGTCAAGCTCACAAACAATAAGCAGAAGAATAGATAAAATAAAGAGAGGTAAGAACCATGGAAGATAAAATTACCGCTAAATATGACGAAAACCAAATACAGGTGTTGGAAGGGCTGGAAGCCGTAAGAAAGCGTCCGGGTATGTATATCGGCTCTACAGGCGAAAACGGTCTTCATCATTTGGTTTATGAAATCGTGGACAACTCAATAGACGAAGCCCTGGCAGGCTATTGTACACATATTGAAATCACTATCGGAAAGGATAATATAATTACCGTTTCCGATAACGGCAGAGGTATTCCCACAGGTATTCATCCTAAGATGGGTATTGCAACAGTTGAAGTTATTTTTACCGTGCTTCATGCAGGCGGTAAGTTCGGCGGTGACGGCTATAAGGTGTCAGGCGGTCTTCACGGTGTTGGTGCCAGCGTTGTAAATGCACTTAGTGAATATCTTGAAGTGTGGGTACACGACGGAAAGCATGTCCATTACCAAAAATACAACCGTGGTAAAAGCGAAGACAGTCTTAAGATTGTGGGCGATACAGACAGAACAGGTACAACTATTAAATTTAAGGCAGACGGTGAAATTTTCGATACACTTGTGTACGATTATGACGTTCTCCTTCGTCGCATGCGTGAACAGGCATTTTTGAACAAGGGTATAAGAATTACACTTACAGACGAACGTGAAGACGAGAAGAAAGAAAAAAGTCTTTGCTACGAAGGCGGTATCAAGAGCTTTGTTGAATATATAAACAGAACAAAGGAAGCCGTTCACCCTGAAGTTATCTATATAGAAAGCAAAAAGGAAAATATGGAAGTTGAAATTGCAATGCAATATAACACTGACTATAATGAGGTTATAGTGTCCTTTGCAAACAATATCCATACTACAGAAGGCGGTTACCACGAAACAGGTTTCAAAAACGCTCTTACAAAAATAATGAACGATTATGCCAGAAAGTATAATCTTATTAAGGAAGCTGACAAAAAGCTTTCGGGTGAAGATGTTCGTGAAGGCTTAACTGCGGTTATTTCCGTTAAAATTACAGAAGCACAGTTTGAAGGTCAGACTAAGACAAAGCTTGGCAATATTGAAGTAAGACCATTGGTTGAAGGTGCAATGAACGAAGCTTTGACAGCCTTCTTTGAAGAAAATCCCTCCATTGCACGAGCTATTATAGATAAGAGCTTAACAGCCAACCGTGCAAGAGAAGCCGCAAGGCGTGCAAGGGAACTTACAAGAAAGAAAAACAATGCCCTTGACAATACTACACTTCCCGGAAAACTTGCAGACTGTATTGAAAACCGCAGCGGCAGAACAGAGATTTACATTGTGGAAGGTGACTCTGCGGGTGGTAGTGCAAAGCAGGGCAGAGACCGTAATTTCCAGGCCATCCTTGCTCTTTGGGGTAAAATGCTTAACGTTGAAAAAGCAAGAATTGACAAGGTTTACGGAAATGAAAAGCTCACTCCCGTTATAACTGCTTTAGGTGCCGGTATCGGGGAAGAATTTGACCTGAATAAGCTCAGGTATGACAAGGTTATCATCATGGCCGATGCCGATGTTGACGGAAGCCATATCAGAACACTTCTTTTAACATTCTTCTTCAGATTTATGCGTCCCTTGATAGAACAGGGACATGTATATCTTGCACAGCCTCCGCTGTTTAAGGTAAGCCGCGGAAAAAATGTGTGGTATGCTTATAACGACCGTGACATGGAAAAAATCATGGTTGAATTCCGTGAAAAATACGGGGATAATGTAACTCCCGATGTACAGAGATATAAAGGTTTAGGTGAAATGGACCCTGACCAGCTTTGGGAAACAACTATGGACCCGGAAAGACGAATTATGCTTCGTGTAACACTTGAGGATGCAGTCAGAGCAGACGAAATTTTCACAGTGCTGATGGGTGATAAGGTTGAACCGAGACGTGAATTTATCGAGGCTAACGCTCACACTGTTAAAAACCTTGATATTTAAAATGAGGTGGCTTAAATGGCAGATTTTGAAAATATGAACAACACAAACGAGGAAGGTTTACCTCAGAGTAATATAATAAATGTTGAACTGGTTAATGAAATGAAAACATCATACATAGATTATGCCATGAGTGTTATCGTTTCCCGTGCCCTCCCTGATGTAAGGGATGGTCTTAAGCCTGTTCACAGACGTATTTTGTATACTATGAATCAGTCAGGCTACACTCCTGACAAGCCCTATAAAAAATGTGCGGCAACCGTCGGTGATGTTTTAGGTAAATATCATCCTCACGGCGATGCCTCCGTTTATGACGCAATGGTCCGTATGGCGCAGGATTTCTCCCTTCGTTATACACTTATTGACGGCCATGGTAACTTCGGTAGCGTGGACGGTGACCCTCCGGCTGCTTACCGTTACACAGAATCAAGGATGAGCAAAATCGCTCTTGAAATTTTAGGCGATATTGACAAGGACACTGTTGATTTTATGCCCAACTTCGATGAATCACTTCAGGAGCCTACTGTTCTTCCTTCAAAGATACCTAACCTTTTAGTTAACGGTTCAAACGGTATCGCCGTTGGTATGGCAACAAATATTCCTTCACATAACTTAACAGAGGTTATTGACGGTATTGTTGCACTTATTGACAACCCCGAAATTTCAATAGATGAGTTAATGAACTATATCAAAGGTCCCGATTTCCCCACAGCAGGTGTTATTCTG
Organism: Clostridia bacterium; assembly: GCA_051866635.1. GTDB lineage: Bacteria > Bacillota > Clostridia > UMGS1883 > UMGS1883 > RGIG1927. The sequence continues at coordinate 26,921 of JBJDXJ010000051.1, forward strand.
GGCAGAAGCGGCATAAGAAGTGCTTATCACACAGGTCGCGGCAAAATCTATGTAAGGGCGAAAACTCATATAGAAGGGGAAGAAGGAAGTAAACAGAAGATTATTGTAACCGAGCTTCCCTATCAGGTTAACAAGGCTCGCCTTATTGAAAAAATCGCAGAGCTTGTCCGTGACAAGCGTATTGACGGCATTACGGGATTAAGAGATGAATCTGACCGTGAAGGTATGCGTATTGTTATTGAATTAAGGCGTGATGCAAATGCAAATGTTGTATTGAACACACTTTATAAAAATACACAGATGCAGGACACCTTCGGTGCAATTATGCTTGCCCTTGTAAATAATCAGCCCAAGGTTCTTAACCTTAAGGAAATTCTTAACCACTACGTTGAATTCCAAAAGGAAGTTATAAGAAGAAGAACAAGGTTTGACCTTAATAAGGCAATTGCACGTGCTCACATACTGGAAGGCTTGCTTATTGCCCTTGACAATATTGACGCTATCATAAAAACAATACGTGAAAGCTATGACGATGCCAAGGAAAACTTAATGGCTAAGTTCAACCTTTCCGAAAAACAAGCTCAGGCAATTCTTGATATGCGTCTTGCAAGGCTCCAGGGCTTGGAAAAAGAAAAAATCCAGGCAGAATATGACGAGCTGACAAAAAAGATTGAATATTATAACGCAGTTCTTGCAAATGAATTTATGGTTCTTGATATCATCAAGGAAGAACTTGGTGAAATCAAGCATAAGTTCGGCGATGAAAGAAGAACGGAAATCACAAACTCCTTTGAAGATATTGACATAGAAGACCTTATCGAAGAAGAAGAAAATGTTGTCACACTTACAAACTTCGGCTATGTAAAACGTATGGATTCCGATGTTTACAGAGCTCAGCGTCGTGGCGGCAGAGGTATAACAGGTTTACAGACAAGGGAAGAGGACTTTGTAAATACTATCATATCCACCTCAACCCACGATACACTTCTCTTCTTTACAAATAAGGGCAGAATGTACCGCCTCAAGGCTTATCAGCTTCCTGAAGCAGGCAGACAGGCTAAGGGTACTCCTATCGTTAACCTTATCCCCATCGAAAACGGTGAAAAAGTTACTGCTCTTATTCCAATCCGTGAATTTGAGGAAGGTAAGTTTATCGTTATGGTAACACGAAACGGTATTATTAAGCGTACATTCCTTACAGAATATGATTCCGTAAGAAAGAACAGCGGACTTCTTGCCATTAATCTTGACGAAGAAGATGAACTTATTTCTGTTAAGATTACAGACGGCAGTGACAATATAGTTATCGGCACACATGACGGCATGGCTATAAGGTTTGACGAAAATAATGTCCGTGAAATGGGCAGAGTAACACATGGCGTTAAGGGTATCACACTCCGTGAAGGTGACTATGTAATAGGTGCCGCTGTTGCCAGCGAGGGTAAGGACCTTCTTGTTGTTACAGAAAACGGATACGGCAAAAAGACTGACTTTGACGAATACCGTATACAAAGCCGTGGCGGTATAGGTCTTAAAAATTATAATATTTCCGATAAGACAGGCAAGATTGTATCTATCCATTCCGTAACGGAAGAAGATGATATTATGCTTATCACAAGCGAAGGCGTTGTTATAAGACTTAATACAAATGAAATCCGAAGCATCGGCAGAAGCACTGCCGGCGTAAGGCTTATGCGTCTTGAAGACGGTGTCAATGTGGTTTCTGTTGCAAAATGCGAGAGAGAGGAAGACTCTGCAGAAATTACAGACTCCGAAGAACCTTCTGAAACCGAATAAATTATCTAACCGGCTACAAAAAACTGTAGCCGGTTCTCTGAGGTGTAAAAATTATGAAAAAAGTTATTATACTTTTATTATGCAGTGTATTTCTTTTATCAGGCTGTTCCGATTATGTAACACTTACTTATCCTTCTTATCTTTTTGAAACAGAGGATGCTTTAAATGAAACAGTTGACAGTCTAAAAGGTTCAGAAGGTATGAAAAAGGTTACTGTGAACTCTGACGGCTCTGTGACACTTAAAATGACAGAAGAGAGATATGAAAAAATTAGAAATGCCGCATATTCAACAGTAAGCGGTATCCCCGTTTATGCCATAAGCGATACTACAGCGGTGAAAGACTATACGGCAAACGAGGACTTTACTAAGATTGACATAACTGTAGATAAAGAAAGCGAAACTTTACAAAGCGAAACACAGTTTATTATTTATGCAGTAAGACTTTATCATGTATGTAATATGGAAGAAAATGCAACAGTTATGGTAAATTTAATTGATTATGAAACAGGTAATGTTTATTTAACTGAAACATACTCTGTCAAAGACGGAGATATTACTACAGCTCCTACAGAAGAACCGGCATAATATTATACAACCTGCACAAAAACCGTCTAAGTGATTAGGCGGTTTTTCACATGTAA
>JBJDXJ010000052.1:0-94439 GCA_051866635.1 Clostridia bacterium
CTATGACCCTCTGCTTGTAAGGCAGATGCTCTCCCAGCTGAGCTAAACTCCCATCTGCTGTCTTTCAACAACAATGTTAATATAGCATAAACTTTCTGCTTTGTCAACACTTTTTTTGAAAAATTTGAAATTACAAAATTGCAATGTAAAACGCCCACAAATATCAGGCTGCATTTATTTGACTTTTTACCATGTTTTAAGGCACACCTCTGAATATTTTTCTTGGAAAATCATTTATCATAACCTTGTGGATTTTTATATAGACATTACGACGATAGTTTCTAAAAAGAAATTATCGCCTTTTTTATAAAAAATAATAATTAAATCCTAAGAAAACATGAGTAAATATTGAATTTAATGAAAAATCATGGTAAAATGCATCTATAGGTTAGAGTTTTAAGTGCAAAAATAATTATTCAACAGGAAGTGACTAATCAATTATGAAAAAGAAAGCATTTATAACGATAATAGTTTCATTAATACTGACTTCTTTCATTATGTTAGAGGTATGTGCGTCAGGCATAAACTATTTGCCATATGTTACTAAAGAAATGTCAGATCCTTATTATTGGACTGAAAATGATGATTCTTTGATGACATACGAGGAAATTGAAGAACTTAATGCTTTGACAGTATCCACAAACGGTACATATATGCATGATTTAAAAAATCAGCCGGAAACAATAGACGGTATAGCTTTAAATGAGAGCATTAAACAATCCTCTCTTGCCGATGTATCATACTATCTCGGGTGGACATACCTTGGAAATGAAAAGATTGCAGAGCAGACAGATTATGACATTTTAATAGAAAATACGCAAAATCCAAATCCGCAAAAGGTGCAACCTGTAAAATATGCGGTAGCTGTTTCAAGAACCTTTCTTCGTACTTTCCCATCAGATATACCAATATGGGATGACCCCGCTGACAAGGAATGTGATTATCAATACCTTACAGGTATTCGTGTAAATGAGCCATTGGTAATTACTTCTGTATCTTCCGACGGGAATTATTATCTGGCAAAAAGCATAGCTTGCACAGGTTGGGTTGCCGCTACAGATGTTGCCATATGTGCCGACAAAGCCCAGTGGCTTTCCGCATGGGATTTACCTAAGGAGAAAACCCTTGTTGTATACGGTGACAGGGTATATACCGAAGTGTCATTAAGCGGTGAAATTACGTCAAATCTGCTTTTAACAATGGGTACAACCCTTGAACTTGCAGATATTGAAAACCCAAATGAATTGATTGATAACCGTGCCGCATATCAAAATTTTGCGGTATGGATTCCTGTTCGGAATGAGGACGGAAGTTATGCAAAAAAACTTACCCTTATTCCCGAGCACGCAGATGTTTCAGAGGGGTATTTACCCCTTACAGGAAAGAATATTGCAAAGGTTGCATTTGGTGCACTTGGCGATACATATGGTTGGGGAGGAGCGTTGTTCTCCGAAGACTGCTCAGGATACATACGAAACATATACAAGTGCTTTGGCTTGGAACTTGCACGTAATACCTCTTGGCAGGCTGTAATGCCCATGGCAAATGTTGATATGACCGATATGTGCCGTGAAGAACGGATAACTGTTCTTGATGCACTTCCCTTTGGGTCAATTCTGTTTTTCAAGGGTCACGAGATGCTTTATCTCGGAAAAGAAAACGGGAAATACTATGTTATCAGTGCTACAGGCAATATTCTTGAGCCGAAAGAAGGATTAAGTCGTCAGCGTATCCGCAGTACAATTATAAACACCTTGGACATAAGAAGGACAAGCGGTGTTACATGGCTTGATTCTTTGACCGTTGCAAACGTGCCCTATTGGTCTTTGACAAAGAATAATGCTTACAACCTTCCAAAGCAAGCATGGTATCATGACGCAGTCGCATTTTGCACGAAAAATAATATTATGCAGGGATATTCGGATAATATGTTTCATCCCGATGAAGAAATTACCCGTTGTCAGTTAGCTCAGCTTTTGTGGAATATGGAGGATAAGCCTGCTGTGGAAGAAACGGGAACATTTACTGATGTTAAAGATGATGATTGGTATGCAGAGGCTGTCAGGTGGTCGGTTTCTGAAAAGCTTATTATTTGTGAAAGCGAGAACACATTTTTGCCGGATAATCCCATATCACGGGAACAGCTTGCAAAAGTGATGTACTGTTATGCACAGTATAAGGGCTATGACACAACAGTAGGTGAAAACACCAATATTTTGTCTTATGATGATGCATTTGACATTTCCGAGGATGCGATAGTTTCCGTACAGTATGCTGTCGGTAGCGGATTTATGAGGGGAAAAGCCGAAAATACTTTTAACCCCAAAGATAATTTAACACGTGCAGAAACAGCACAGATACTTTACAGATTTATGGACATGGGTAATAAGTAGTTTTAATCAAATATTATTACTTAAATCAGGTGATAAAATGAAAAAAACACTTTTTGTAAATGCATGCGTGCGTGAAAACTCCAGAACCCTTGAATTGGCAAGGTACATGTTGGACAAGTTAAACGGTGAGATTTGTGAAATAAACTTAGAAAAGGAAAACTTAAAGCCACTTGACAGCGATATGCTCAAAAAAAGAGAACAACTTACAAACGAAAACAATTTTTGTGATAATATGTTTAATTACGCAAAGAATTTTGCATCGGCGGATACCATAGTAATTGCCGCACCATACTGGGATTTGTCGTTCCCTGCACTTTTGAAAATCTATCTTGAACAGATAACAGTCTCGGGAATTACATTTAGGTATAAAAAAGGTGCCCCCATGGAATGTGCCGTGCAAGATGGCTAATTTACATAACAACCGCAGGCGGCTTAGTTTATGATAGCTTTGGATTTGAATATGTGAAGGCACTGGCACAGAAGCTTTACGGTATAAATGAAGTTCTGCTTTTCAAGGCAGAAAATCTTGATATAGAAGGCAATGATGTAACAGAAATTATAGATAAAGCAAAGGATAAAATAGATGCGGAAAGTTGGGAGTGAAATCCTTGGGCATAAAAGCAAGACAGTTTGCCGACGACGGTTGGGGAATATGGATAGACGGAGATGACAGAAGTACAGTTTACTTAAACGAATGGATTAATCCGAAGGGCAAAAGCTATGTGGATGTAGGTGTAAGAATTTACGGTGCCAAAGAAGCAGATGAGCTTAATATTTATGTTCCCTTTAAAATAAACAGTAACGAAATAACGGATTTATCAGGTGAGCTTAATGACAGAGATATTTTAAGAGGACTTTTTAATACTTATGGCATTGTTGATGCAGAGAAAAATAAATATACGTCTGAAATTAAGTATGACTCTCGCATAGTAAGTCTTATCAAGCTTTATGATGAGATTTTGAAAGCAGAATATGTAGCTGACGGAACCGTAATAAAGGTGGCAATGAATAAAATCAGGCAATGTATAACAAGTGATGAGGCTTATGTTATATTCAGAATACCCCATATAACCTTAGATAAAATATTTGTACCACAAAGAAATGTCCGAGGAAGCATAGAAAGGCTTAAGGAGCTTATTTCAACGCCCACTGTTACAGAGAAATACGGATACTCTATACGCATTAATGAAGCAAGGCTTCTTCCTTGTGAGATTAATAAAATTGAAGTATTGCATCAGCAACGAATTCGCAAGGCACTTATTACCATTTCTATCAATGAAGAATATGAACTGAACGATTCTAATTGCTATCGCATACGTCGCATGGAAGAAGATTTATACAAGAACTATGCACCATTAGGCTTTGACTGCTCCGGTGCTATCACATATCAATGGGTGGAAGCGAGAGACAAGAATATGAAGGCCCATTTTAACTTTTATTTTGACATTGTGCATAGCAAAATCAGCCCTAAAAGTGTAATGCTGTATGTGCTTATTATTTTAGTTACGGCGGTAGCAGGCAGTGCACTGTATGATTTGATAAAGCTTATAATTACGCTATTATTGTGAGGAGGAATGATATATGAACTTAAAAAACAGGCTTATTTTAGAGGACTATAGAAAACAGCGGGACGATTTTGTGAAACTGGGCGATGTTGTTCACAATATGCTTACCGATATTGTTTCAGAATTGGGAATTACAGTGCTTGGCATCGAACACCGTGTGAAGGCAGAGAAGAGTCTTGCAGGCAAGCTGGAGCGAAACGGAGATTGGTATTCTCAATTTGAAGATTTAACTGATATTTTAGGTGCTCGCGTTATCTGCTTTTTCTCTGATGAAATTGATAAAATAGGTAAAAAAGTTGAGGAGTCTTTTGTAATTGACTGGGAAAATTCATCGGACAAAAGAGCACTGATTAAGGCAGACACCTTTGGATATTTGTCCCTTCACTACATCTGTTCACTGCCCTTTGGGGACAAGTGGCCTGACGAGATTTGCGGAAAAAGATTTGAAATACAGATAAGGACAACTTTGCAGCATACATGGGCGGCAATAAATCACGACTTAGGTTACAAGAGCCAGTTTGGTGTTCCCAGGGAAGTTTCAAGACAGTTTGCACGGATTGCCGGACTTTTGGAAATTGCCGATGATGAATTTGTGCGTGTCCGCAATAACATGAAAAATTATACCGAGGACATCCGTCAGAAAATCATTGAAAATAAAGCCGATGATGTACATATTGATATGATTTCCTTAAATGAATATGTGAAGCGAAATGTCAGGATGCAGGAGTTAATTTCACACATTGCAAAGATAAGCAATGCGGAAATAAGCGAGATTGACCCGGAGAGTTATATTGTTCAGCTTAAATTTTTGGGCAAGGAAACACTGGGTGATTTACAAAATATGTTAGAGGAAAACAGATGCCTTGCAGTAAAGCTTGCTGAAAAGTCCTTAGCAAACGCCGATTTGGACATACTTTCTTCAAGTGTCGGCTTGCGGTTTTTGTGTAGGGCAGAGCTGTTAAACAAAAATTGTTCACAAGAAACGATAACAGAATTTTTGAAGCTTTCTATGGGAACAGAAGAAAAAGCACAAAGGCAGGCAAAGCATTTGCTTCGTACTTATGAAAAAGTGAAGGAGGAATGTGAATGAGTGATGAAGAACGTATAGATAAAGCCTTGCAGTTTGCAAGAGAAAAACACAAGGGGCAGTTTCGCATAGGCGGTGAGGAGTATATCACACATCCTATGGCGGTGTCTGAAATTGTGAAAGAGCAAGGTTACGGAATTGAAGTTCAAATTACAGCACTGTTTCACGATTTACTGGAAGATACCGATGCAACAGAGGATGAAATTTTATCTTACGGAAACGAAGAAATTTTAAAAGCCGTAAAGCTATTAACAAAGCAAAAGGGCTATAATATGGCAGAATACGTAGAAGGTATCCGCAAAAATGAAACAGCATTTATAGTAAAGGGGGCAGACAGACTGCATAACTTAAATTGTGCAGTTGTGGCAGATAGGGATTTTAAGCGAAAATATATTTTAGAAACAGTTGACTGGTATTTAGATTTTTCGCCTGAAATTCCAAAAGCGGTAAAAACCCTTGCGGAATCAATGGACACACCGCTTGTAGAACTGCCGTTTTTATATGAACCCATTGAAACATGGAAAATAAATTAAATTTAAAGGGGAAATTTATTATGACTATTGAAAAGAAAATCGAAAATGGAAACGTAACACTTACAATAAAAGGCAGACTTGATACAACAACAGCACCGGAACTTGATAAAACACTTGATGATGTACTTGGAGGTACAAAAGAGCTTGTGTTTGATATGACAGGTCTTGAGTATATTTCATCGGCGGGACTCAGAGTAATCTTAAAAGCACAGAAGGCTATGAATACACAGGGCAGTATGAAACTTATGGGCGTAAATGACAGTATTATGGAAGTATTTGATATTACAGGATTTTTAGATATTCTTACTATTGAGTAATAAGGGGAGAAAGCTATGACTTTGAAATTGCTGATACCTGCACTTTGTAATGCAGTTTTGGCGGTTGTTCTTTATTTAATAGAGAAAAAAACTCCTTTTACAAAAGTAAATAACCGAATTAAGCAATGCATTATTGGCATACTGTTCGGTGCACTGGCAGCATTTTCCTCAGAATACGGTGTTGATGTGGGAGGTGCCGTAATGAATGTTCGTGACGCATCGCCCCTTTGTGCAGGGCTTATTTTCGGTGCCCCTGCAGGAATTATTTCGGGTGTTATCGGCGGTGCGTATCGCTACTTTGCCGTTTTTTGGGGTGCCGGTGAATATACAAGGCTTGCCTGTTCTGTTTCAACAGTGCTTGCAGGTTTTATAGCCGCTACTTTGCGAAAGTATATGTTTGACGATAAAAAGCCCTCTTGGATATACGGTCTTGGAGTAGGTATGGTGTGTGAAGTTTTACACATGCTATTAATTTTCCTTACAAACATGACCGATGCAACACGTGCATTTACATTTGTACAAAGTTGTACCGTTTCCATGGTGTTGGCTAACGGCATTGGGGTGGGATTAGCAGTTATGGCGGTGTCAATTCTTGGCAAAGAAAAGATAAATCTTCGCAAGGAACAAAAGCAGATTTCCCAAACCTTTCAATTCTGGCTGTTTATATGCATTGTAATCGCTTATGTTACTACAAGTGTCTTTACATATAGCTTGCAAACAGGTATGGCAAGCAAGGAAACAGAGGAAGTCATAAATATTAATTTAAGTGATGTTCATAAGGATATTACCGATGCTTCCGATGAAAACTTACTTAAAATTACACGTGCTGTAAAGAATGAATATGTTTCTTATAATACGCCTCTTTCAGTTCTTTGCGAAAAGTATAATATAAAGGGAATAAACATTGTTGATAAAAACGGGAAAATAGTTAATTCTACAATTCCTGACTTTATAGACTACGATATGGCCAGTGGAGAACAGTCAAAGGAATTTTTGGTGCTTCTTGACGGGCAGGAAGAGTTTGCACAGAAATATCAGCCACTTTCAATTGATAATTCGATTTCAAGAAAATATGCCGCTGTGAGGTTGCCTGACGGCGGATTTATACAGGTAGGCTATGATGCCGAGCAGTTCCAAAATGATATTGACAGCATTGTTATAGATGCTGCAAATAACCGCCATGTGGGCAACAGCGGTTTTGTTGCAATCTGTGACGAAGCTTGGAATGTTGTTGTTGACCGCGGCGACTATTCGGGAAAAAATCTGAGCACAACGTACAGTTGGATTGATATGGACACAATGCCCGAAAATACGGTGTTTGAGGCAGAAGTCTACGGCCAATCTTATTTTGTTGCCTACACTTTTGCCGAGGGTTATTACATTATAGGTGCAATGCCTAAGAGTGAAGCCATGTTTATGCGAAATGTTTCCGTATATGTAAGTATATTTATGGAAATTATCATTTTTGCCGCCTTATTTATTTTGATTTATTTCTTAATAAAGAAAGTAATCATAGACAATTTGCGTAAAATAAACGGTAGCCTTGCCCAGATTACCGAAGGAAACCTTAATGTAACGGTAGATGTCCGTACTAATGAGGAATTTGCATCTCTTTCTGACGATATTAACCATACCGTTGGAACTTTAAAGCATTATATTAAAGAAGCGGCGGCAAGAATTGATAAGGAATTGGAATTTGCAAAACAAATTCAGTATTCCGCACTTCCGTCTGTATTTCCTCCGTATCCAAACCGAAAGGATTTTGATATTTACGCACAAATGATAACTGCAAAAGAGGTCGGCGGTGATTTTTATGATTTTTATATGCTTTCTGAAAGCACCCTTGCCTTTTTAATTGCTGATGTATCGGGGAAGGGAATCCCTGCGGCAATGTTTATGATGCGGGCAAAGACCATCATTAAAGACCTTGCTGAAAGCGGTATGGAATTATCCGAAATTTTTGTTTCAGCCAATAAGAAGCTATGTGAGAACAATGATGCGGGTATGTTTGTCACTGCGTGGATGGGAATACTGGACTTGAAAACAGGACTTCTGAAATTTGTCAATGCAGGACATAATCCGCCACTTATAAAGAAAGAAAACGGTGAATTTATCTATCTGAAAGATAGAAGCGGTATGGTACTTGCAGGCATGGAGGGAGTTAAATACCGTCAAAAGGAAATTCAGCTTATGCCGGGAGATAGAATATTCCTTTACACAGACGGCGTAACCGAGGCAACAGACAAAAATAATCAGCTTTACGGTGAGGAACGCCTTTTGAAAACGGTGAACCAAAACATTGGAAAGGACACAAAAGATTTATGTGAAGCCGTAAAGATGGAGGTGGATAAGTTTGTTGGCAATGCACCGCAGTTTGACGATATTACCATGCTCAGTGTGGAACTTAAATATATCATGGATGAAAATTCCATTAGTGTAATTGCCGATGATAAATCCATAATTCCTGTCAGTGAGTTTGCAAACAGCCTTACAAAAAAACTTTCAGTTGTGCCGAAAATTGCAAATAAAGTTAGCATAGCCGTGGATGAAATATATTCCAATATAATAAATTACAGCCATGCGAAAATAGCAACGGTTTCTTACAGCATAGATGACTCAAAGCTCTATATGACTTTTACCGATGATGGCATGGAATACAATCCCCTTGAGGCCAAGGAACCTGATATTACCCTTTCTGCAGAGAAGAGAGAAATCGGGGGATTAGGAATTTTTATGGTAAAGAAAATGACTGAAAGCATGGAGTATATTTATGAGAATGATAAAAATATTTTGAAACTTGTCATATCATTAAATTAAAATCGTGTGGCGGTCGAAAGGCTGCCACATTTTTGTATATCAATAAACGAGGTCATATAAAACAACTTTTACCCATAGTGACTTTCATTGAATTATTTATTATACTCAAAATAAGGAAGAAATGAAAGGAAGACGAAATATGAAAAAATGTGGGAAAAAGTCAATTGCGGCAATTATGGCGTGTCTATTGACTGTAGGAGTGGTAAATTGCTTTGCTAAGGAGGGGGTACCTTATAGTATGAAAATCATGGATATGACGGTGGAATATCAGACTAATCCCATTGGCATTGATACAGATTGTGTGCGTTTTGGCTGGAAAATGGTGTCTGATAAAATAGGAAGCAGACAGACAGCTTATGAAATACGTGTATATGAAAAGGATGGAGATACTCTTGTATGGGACAGCGGAATGATAAAAGATAGCCACTCAGTAGGTATAAAATATGAGGGTGACTCCTTAGGTGAGGCTACAGCCTATAAATGGTCTGTTACCATCTGGGATGAAATGGGATTATCTTTCACCTCCGATGAAGCAATTTTTGAAACATCTGTTACAAATCAGAAGGAGTGGAAGGAAGCAAAGTTTATCTGTATGAACAAAAGCTCCTCTGCACCCATTTTCAGAACGGAACAAAAGCTTGTAAATGAAAACATTTCTTCTGCAAGACTATATATTACCGCTTTGGGAGTATACAAAGCATATGTAAACGGAAACAGGGTCTGTGCCTATGAGGATGGGAAAAGGGTGTACCATCATATGAACCCGGGCTATGGAAACGGAAACGTAAGCCTTGGATACCAGACTTATGATGTAACAGATTTTATAGAAGGGGAAAGTGTGGTCCTTTCGGCTATGTGCGGAACGGGGTGGTACAACTCTATGAGTGCCACATCTTCTCAGCCTGCTCTTAAGGCACTCCTTACGATTACTTATAAAAGCGGAGAAAAGCAGTATATCTCAACTGATACGGATAACTGGAAAGGTACCATTGACGGACCAATAACTGAAAACGGCGTTTACTACGGCGAGAACTACGACGCACGACTTGCGAAAAAACTGGGAGATTTTACCCTTCTCGGCTATGATGACAGTTGTTGGGTAAGCGGTTTGGAAAAAGATATTCCCGTAATAGAAAATACATTCCCTGCACGTACTGCAAGATATGTAAGATTGTCTGTTTCTGAGACCGGCCCTGCCGTTAAAGCCGACAAGGAAAACAGACTACAGATAATGGAGCTTGAGCTGTTAGACGAAAAGGGAAATAATGCCGCCTACGGAATAGTTCCCGAAGTTTCCGATGAATTCACATGGGGCAGTCAGTGGATAAGAGCAAATATATCTGATGGTGACAAAGGATACAATTCGGACAAAGGTTACAGTTCAACAATTTTGGGCAGAGGGCAGACTTCTCTTTCTTTAGATAAGCCCATAACTTTTACCTTTGACCTTTCTGAAAAAACACAAATCAACACACTTAGAATTTACCCAAGAGTGACGATTGAATCTATAAACGGTAACGAATGTGTAAATTACCCTAAAAAATACACTATAGAAGTATCTTCAGACGGTGAAAACTGGGAGACTATAGGTGAATATGAAATTGAAAGTTTAAAAAATACTACGATGAGCACCACTGAATTTGAAGGTGACATCCGTTCACAAATGGGTACTGTGGGAAAAATTATAGATGAGTATTCTACGGAGCCTCAGTATGCGGTTTTGTACACGACTACCAATGAAAATTCACAATATGAAGGCGGAGAAATTAAAGTTGATGAATATTATGCCTTCACTGCTCCCGAAGATTCACTCTACAGCGGTGCATATATTCCTGTTAAAGAAGGGCAAAAGCTTTTTGACGGTGGAATAGTTCTAAAAAAGGGACAGACAATGGTAGTTGATATGGGACAGAATATGAGTGCTGTGCCTGAAATTGAGTTTTCCGCACCAAAAGGAACCCAACTTACTATGTGTTTTGGTGAAATGTTAAACGATGGTAGTGCTGTTGGTACAGAGCGTACACAAGCAGATGGACCAAAGGGTTCTATTTATCAAAAAAGTTTGAGAAATGCACGTTCAAAGGTGAATTATATTTTTTCTGGAGATGAAAAAGAGCATTATATGCCGTCAATGTCCTTTTTTGGGTATAGATATGTGGGAATTACCGCTACCGATGATGTAACTATTTATTCCCTTAAATCAAAGGCTCTTTCATCGGTAAATAAAAAGACGGGTTATATACATACAAATAACGAAAATGTGAATAAGCTGTTTTCAAATACCCTATACGGTCAACTCAGCAACTATTTCACCACCGCTACAGACTGTAACCAGCGTGACGAACGCCTTTTCTGGAGTGGTGATACACAAGCATTTGCCCAGACTGCAGTATACAATTTCAACTCCCTTCCGTTTTTAAATGATTTACAGGATATACTTTCCGAAAACACAATGAGAAAGGGGTATGTTCCATCTGTTGTAGATAACGACGGATATTTCAGTAATTGGGCGGCAGGCTGGAGCGATGTTTTAATTATCCTTCCATGGACCCTTTATAAACAGACAGGGGATAAGAATATACTTTCAGAGAATTACAAAGCAATGGAAAGATATATGGAATATCTTAAAGAGAACGAGCGTTCTTTAAACCAGTCACCCCTTAGCCATATGAACTTTGGGGATTGGCTTTCTTTCCAAGGTACGTGCATTGAGGTTATGTCCGATTATTACTACGGTTATGTAACTAAGATAATGGCGGAGGTTGCCTCAATATTAGGTGACGAGGAAGGAAAAACAAAATACGAGCAAAAGTTTGAAGATATAAAAAATAAATTCTTGTCAACACACGTTACATTTGAAAAAGGCAATCTTACAATAAAGTCAGGAACAGGCGATACAAGCAAGCAGTTTGGATATCGTGAAGGAAAGGGCGGAAAATGGGAGGATAATTCCCAGACCGCACTTTTGTGGATGCTTAAACTGAAGTTTTACAGCAGTGAAGAAATGCACGATGCGGCTCTTGATTTACTTACAGCTAACATAAAAAATGAAAATCCGTCACCATACAGTGTGAGATATTCCAGCGGAAAGAACACCTTGGCAGTAGGATTTTTGGGATCAAATGTACTCCTTCCCGTATTGAGTGATGAAGGATGCACAAATATAGCATATGACTTACTTCTTCAGGATGAAAACCCCTCGTGGTTATTTGAGGTAAAAGCAGGAGCTACTACCGTTTGGGAAAGATGGAATTCCTTTACTCCGGGAAAAGGCTTTGGCGATTGCGAGATGAATTCCTTTAACCACTACGCTTACGGTTCTGTTGTGGAGTGGATGTACAAATATATGGCAGGAATTTCGGCAGATGAAAATGTAGCCGGCTTTAAGAAAATTGTGCTTCAGCCTTCCTGTGATTTCGGCAGACAATATAACACCGAGGACCGTGTAACTTCGGTTTACGGCTCGTATAACTCCTATTACGGTGATATAGAATCTGTATGGGAAAGTGACGGCGATAAACTTACATTTTATAAAGCTGTTATCCCGGCAAATACTTCTGCAACTCTTTATCTGCCCGTAAGTGGGGAGAATATGAAGAATTTCAAAGAAATTGACGGAGTTGTGTTTGAAAAAATAACAGAACATAATTCTGTCAGCACAGCTAAATTTTATCTTTCCTCCGGTGGGTATGAATTTACAATTGATAATAATGGTGTAAGTGTCAGCCATACAGAGGGTTACTTTTCCGATGGTAAAAATATCTCCTTAAATGAAGATTTTGAAATTTCAGTCAGTACAGAGGAAACTGAAGAGAGTATGACAATCTCATATGATGTGTGTAACACCTCCGGTGCTATATGTAATGCAAGGTTGATTGCCGCTGTTTATAATTCCGATAGCAGTATGGAAAATGTAAAAATGAAGGAAGTTGTATTTGAAAAGGGAATGAATCAAGTTAAAATAAGTGTTGGAAAAACACCTTTTAAAATAAGGTCCTTTGTCTGGGGCGAGGGTGAAAAACCGCTGACAAGAGTTTTGGAATTGAATTGAATTTGAAAGGGGGAGGGTCATGGAAAAAGGGTTAATAATTACATATGTTCTAAGGGGAAGCTGTGAAATTTCTTTTGACAATGTGTGTGAAAAGCTTCAGGAAGGAAACTTTTGTATTTCATCGGATAAAATTGATGTACATGTAAAGGGAAATTCCGTAGCTATTTCCATGACCATCCTTAAAAGCCGAATTGAAGAATGTTTCATAGAATCTTATATTGATTCTAGTGGAGAGTTTTTGTGGCGGATGATTTACAATAAATCTGACTGTAAACATATGATTTTCCGTTGCAATATAGACCCTGATATGGAAGAGGCGGCAGTTTATTATATGGATGAGGCGTCTTTAGGAGAGAAAAAAAGCGAGCTTATACTAAGTAGTCTGGCTTTGATTTTCCTTGGATATGCTCTAAGAAATCACCAAAATGAATTTAACTTGAAAGAGAAGCCTTTTCCCCTTCCGGCATATATAAGTTATATGAAAGACAATCTTAAAACAGTAACGCTCCGTTCACTTTCGGAGAAATTTGCTTTAAGCGAAGGGTATCTTAGCCGATATTTCAAAAAAGAAACGGGTAAGACATACAGTGAACTTATAAAAGAAATGAGATTAAAAACTGCATCAGAGCTTCTTGAAAATACGGATTTCAGTGTAGAAAAAATCATTGAAACAATAGGCTATACAGATAATAGCATTTTTTACAGAAATTTCAGAGAAAAATACGGAGTTACTCCGAAAACTTACCGATTGAGATTTTTAATGGGTCTTGCAAGGGAGGGTGGAGAAGATGAATAAGGGTGAATTATGCAAAATGGAGCTTTCTGTAATTGAGCGTAAATATAAAGAGCTATATCTTCAAAACCCAAAAGCCTATGAAGAGCCTATAATAAGTTGGCGTGATTTAGCCAAGCGATTTGAAAGTATTGGAAATTTCAATGTTCCACTCGCACCTTACAGTATTTGTGACGATGTTCTCACAGAGGAGGAGTTTTTTAAACCCCATAGGGATATACACTGTTTAACCAATGCCAGATACGGACCCGCTTTTCTCCACAGACTGGAATTTATAAAAATAGTGTATGTATTTCGAGGCAGTGCCGTTCTTTATCTTGACGGGAAACGATATTCTCTTATGTCCGGTAGCTTTTGTATTATAACTCCTAATGTGGAGCAGGCTGTGTTTTCAAATTCTGATGAGGATATTGTTGTTAATCTTTTGATGCGATTTAGCACATTTACAAGGGCATTTTCCGGCTTGATGGCAGAAAAGAACGTATTGTCGGACTTTTTTCGTAAAATTATGTACACCACCTCGAGTAGCCGTGTTTTGTTGTTTACATGCTCAAATGATACAGAGCTTGACAGAATAGTTGAAAAAATATTTTTTGAGAGCAGAAATGATGACTCTATCAGCAATCTGATTATGAAAAATTATCTTACGATTTTTCTTGGAATTTCCGTAAGAGTGCATATAGGCGATCTTACAGCCGTGGAGGAGCTGTCGGAGGAGGCGTATCATCTTCCGGCAATAATACAGTGTATAAAGGACAATCTTAAAACAGTAAGTTTACAAACTTTGTCAGAAAAGTTTAACGTGAACGAAGAATATATGAATAAATATATAGCTTGTGAAAGCGGATATTCATTTTATGCTCTTTTAAAGGATATGCGTCTTAAAAAGGCAGCCCAGCTTCTTAAAAGTACAGACATAAGCGTTGAAAAAGCGGCAGAAGAAGTGGGGATTAGTGATATTGCAGGCTTTTATAAACAATTTAAAGTAAAATTCGGAGTGGCTCCCGGAAATATTAGGAACAATTAAAATTTTGTACAAGTTGTAAATTTAAAAATTTGGCTTTACTTTAGGTAAATAATATGATATCATGAATAAGATAAAATTCAGGAGGTAGAAAAAATGGACGAAAACAAAAATGAAATTTTAGAAGAAACAGAAAATGTAACTGAAGAAGTAACTGAAGAAGTCTCCGAAGAAGTCTCCGAAGAAGTAGCTGAAGAAGTTGCCGAAGAAACCGCATTCGAGGAAAATGCAACCGAAGAAGCGGTTGAAGATTCTACAGAAGCAGAAAAGTATGTTTCTATTGAAAGCCTTATTGCAGAAATTAAATCACTTAAGTTAAAGAACAGGGTTTTATCCGTGATCTTGGCTGTTATTATTGCGGCACTGGTTATTTTTGCCGGTGCAAAGGCTTACATGAGTTATAACCCCTATAATCATATGGGATTTTATAACACATCAGGTATGACAATTGCCGATATGGCAAGGATGAGTGGCATGACAGTTGAAGAGATTATTGAACAGTATCAGCTTCCCGATAATGTAAAAGAAAATACTTATTATGATGTAATCCAGTATCTTATGCCCACATCTGTAGTTGTAGAAATGTACGGTATGGATTTTGAAACAGCTAAGGAAAGATTTATGTTTCCTGATGAAGTTACAGGAGAAACACTTTGGCTTGATGCAGAAGCTACAATTCCCCTTTCTGTATATATTGGTACAGGTGACACCCTTGCGAACTTCGTTAAGGAATACAACCTTCCCGAAACTGTAACAGAAGATACACTTTGGGGTGAAATCAGAGAACAGGTTCTTAAGTTTGAATATGAGAGAAGCATAGCTCCCGAAGGAGAAAACGAAGTTGAAGAAGTGAATGAAGTTAATCCCGAAGAAGTTTATGACGAACCTCAGGCAGAAGAAACACTTTCCGAAGAAGAATTAGCTGAAATAATGGCTTATCTTGAAAATGCAAGCGAAGTAACTGAATAATCAGATAACAAAAAAAGAGTGAGAAATCACTCTTTTTTGTTGTTTTCTACCGAAAAATATATTATAATGAAAAAGACAGATAACAGAAGGCGTTACTGCTGTAATTACATAATATATGCGAAAATTGAAAGGTTGGGAAAATATGTACGATTATCTTGTGGTAGGTGCAGGGCTTTTTGGTTCTGTATTTGCATATGAGGCAAAGAAAAAGGGCCGGAAGGTTCTTGTTATTGATAAACGCAATCATATTGGAGGAAATATATACACCGAGGAAATCGAAGGTATTAATGTGCATAAATACGGTGCACACATTTTCCATACAAGCGATAAAAATATTTGGGAATATGTTAATCAGTTTGCACAGTTTAACCGTTACACCAATGAGCCTGTTGCAAATTACAAAGGCGAAATGTATAATCTGCCCTTTAATATGAACACATTTTCAAAAATGTGGGGTATAAAGACGCCTCAAGAGGCAAAAGAAAAAATAGCAGAGCAGATTAAACAGGCAGGTATAACAGAACCTAAAAACCTTGAAGAACAGGCGATAAGCATGGTAGGTACAGATATTTATGAAAAACTTGTTAAGGGATATACAGCAAAGCAATGGGGAAGAGATTGCAAAGACTTGCCCTCCTTTATAATAAAAAGGCTTCCTGTAAGATTTGTTTACGACAATAACTATTTTAATGATTTGTATCAGGGCATACCCATAGGGGGATATACACAAATTGCAGAAAAAATGCTCGATGGCATAGAAGTAAGACTTAACGAAGACTTTTTTTCAAAAAAAGAAGAATATATGAACTGTGCGAAAAAGATACTTTTCACAGGTATGATAGATGAATTTTATGATTACTGTTACGGTCAGCTGGAATACAGGTCCTTGAAATTTGAAACGGAAGTGATAGACTTAGAAAACTATCAGGGCAATGCCGTGGTAAATTATACAGAGAAGGAAGTGCCTTTTACAAGGATTATTGAGCATAAACACTTTGAATATATGTGTCATGGAGGAAAGAGTGTTCCCAAAACTGTTATAACAAGAGAATACCCTGCAACATGGAAAATAGGTGATGAACCCTATTATCCAATGAATGATGAAAAAAACAACAGTCTTTATAAAAAGTACCTTGAAAAGTCAAAGCAGGAGGATAAAGTGATTTTTGGCGGAAGATTGGGAATGTACAAGTATTTTGATATGCATAATGTAATAGCCGCGGCTTTGGAAACTGCAGGAAAGGAATTAAACTAAATAAAACGACAGATAAAGCACCCTACGATACTTCCTGTCAGGTCCGCAAGAAGGGCACAGACAAGGCAGTATCGTAATTTTTTTGCACGTGTTGCCGCAAAGTATATACTAAGGGTATAAAATGTTGTTTCGGTGCTTCCCATAATAACAGAGGCACATCTGCCTATATAGCTGTCGGGCGAATGAGTCCCGAGAATATTCTGAAAAAGTGCCATAGACCCTGAGCCTGAAACACAGCGCATTAGTGACAAGGGCAGTATTTCACGGGGAATATTTAAAATATTACATAAAGGTGAAAAAAATGAAGAAAAGGCTTCCAATGCTCCTGACGCAGAAAGAATTTCAATTGCAACAACAAGTCCCGTAATTGGTGGCAATATGTCGATAGCACACCTTAAACCCTTTTTGCCGCCTTCTGTAAAAGCTGACCATATATCAGTCTTTTTTATAAAAGCAAACATCAGTATAATAACAATAAATATAGGAATAGTGTATGATGCTAAGTTTTTAATCATTTAAATATCCTCGCACATATTTTAGCAGATATGGTTCCTACCAAAAATGCACACATTGTTGTAATTAAGGTGGGAATAATTATATCTGAAGGCGTTTGAGAGCCGAACTGACCACGAAGTGCAATTACAGATGAGGGGACAAGCTGAATGGATGCTGTGTTTATTACAATAAACATACACATGGCGTTACTTGCCCTGTTGGGATGTAGGTTAATTTTGTCAAGCTCGCTCATGGCTTCAAGCCCCAGTGGTGTTGCGGCATTGCCCATTCCAAGCATGTTTGCACTCATATTCATTGTTATTTTTTCGCGTATTTTTGCATTTTTTGAAATATTTCCAAACAAAAGGTTTATTAAAGGTGACAGTATTTTTGAAATTAACTCTGTTACACCGCTTCTTTGGGCAATTTCCATTATACCTGACCAAAAGCACATTATAGGCGTAAGCGTTATAATCAGTGTGAACGCTTTTTCCATACCGCAGTTCAGGTGTGAAACAACACTGTTGCCGTCTTGCGTAATGAGGCAATATACTATGCCTCCCACCATCATAAGAAACCATACTACTGATAATATTGTAAAAACCTCCTCTTTATGAACAAATTGAAAACGAGTTGTGATATTTTGTAAAATTATGTTTATAAATTGTGAATTCAGTCGAAATTCCGTTGACTTTTAATGGTCCGAATGTTAATATTTATCATGAAAGAAGAATTAACAGGAGGTAAAAAGGATGTCAAAGAAAGATACAACAAAATCAACAAGTGTTATGCGTAAGGTGGATCAGTTAGGTCGTGTTGTAATACCTAAGGAGTTACGTAAGAATTTTGATATTAAAGATAATGAAGATTTCCTTGAAATATATGTTGAAGGCGACAAGATTATTCTTAAAAAGTATGCTCCGGGCTGTACTTTCTGTGGAAAAGAAGGAGACCTTTACGATTATAAGGATAAATTGGTTTGTGCTAACTGTATAAAAGAATTAAAAGATTCAGTTCTTTAAAAAATGGAGCGTAAAGCTCCATTTTTTTGTATAAACCCTTGAAAAAAGCATAAGACAGTATTATAATTAAGGACAGTGATTATTTAGAAAAGGACTGTTTTCATGAAGTATCAGAGAGTGTATGCCCAGATTGATTTAGGTATAATCAGGCAGAACCTTATTACAATAAAAGAAAAAATAGGCAAAAAGCTTTTGGTTGTTATTAAAGCAAATGCTTATGGTCACGGTGCAGGCAGGGTTGCTGAAGCTGTAAAAGATATTGCAGATTATTTTGCGGTGGCAACTATTGAGGAAGCAATAAGCCTGCGTGAGAGAGGCTTAACAAATCCTATACTTATTTTGGGCTACGTTTCCCCCGAATATTTCCCTGAATTGGTCAAATATGATATTGAACAAACCTTGTTCGATTACGAAAGTGCAGTTTTGCTATCTAAGGTGGGCGGCAAAGCTCATATTGCCGTTGATACGGGTATGGGAAGAATAGGTTTCGCTCCCAATGAAGAAAGTGTTGAAACAATTAAGAAGATTGCATCTCTTGAGGGTATCAATCTGGTGGGCATTTTTACACATTTTGCAACAGCGGACGAAACGGATAAATTCTTTTCAAATACCCAGTTTGAGAAATTCACAAACTTTGTCAAAATGCTTGAGGAAAATGGTGTTGTAATACCTATAAAGCACGTTTCAAACAGTGCGGCTATTGTTGATATGCCATCTTTTAGTCTTGATATGGTTCGTTCAGGTATTATCACATACGGGCTTAAGCCTTCAAAGGATGTAGGCGATATTGACATAAAGCCTGCGTTAAAGCTTAAAACCCATGTTGTATATGTTAAAACCGTACCTAAAGGCACACCTGTAAGCTACGGCAGAACATACGTAACTGAAAGGGAAACGGTCATTGCCACCATCCCTGTGGGATATGCTGACGGGTATCCGAGAGCACTGTCAAATCGAGGAAGGGTTGTCATAAAGGGTCAGTATGCACCTATAATCGGTAGGGTTTGTATGGACCAGTTTATGGTTGATGTTACACATATCCCAAATGTTCGGGTTGGCGATGAAGTAAGTCTGATTGACGAAATGATTACGGCGGAGGAAATCGCAGAATTAGAAGGTACAATCAATTATGAAACCGTTTGCAAAATAAGTGACCGTGTCCCAAGAATATATATAAACGGGTGAATAAAATTACCGTATCTGTAAAAAAATAGATACGGTAATTTTTTTATGGAGGTATACTTATGGAAAATCTTAAAGGCAGTAAAACAGAAAAGAACCTTTTTGCCGCATTTGCCGGTGAAACACAGGCAAGGGTGAAATATTCAATTTTTGCAAAAAAGGCAAAAGAAGAAGGATATGATGAAATTTCTGAAATTTTCAACTTGATTTCAAACAATGAATATGCACACGGAGAAATGTGGTTTAAATTTATTTGTAATGGTATCGGAGATACACTAAGTAACCTGAAAAGTGCCATGAGTGGCGAAAAATACGAATGGGAAGAAATGTATCCTGAATTTGCAAAGACAGCAAAAGAGGAGGGCTTTGATGAAATAGCAACCCTTTTTGAAAAAGTGGCAGATATAGAAAGCCTTCATCATAAGCGATTTGCCAGCCTTGCAGACAATCTGGAAAATGGAACAACTTTTTCCAAATCAGCAGACGTAATATGGGAATGTGAAAATTGCGGTCATATTCAGCAGGGCAAAAACGCACCTTCATTTTGTCCCGTGTGCGGATATCCACAAAGCAGCTTCAAAGAAAAGGTACAATAAGCGGCTTTTCTAAGCGTGTTGAAATGTCGACACGCGACCTCAAAGGCGGACTACGTCCTTCGGCACTTTGAGGTCTGTATTTTTTCTAATGAACAAAGTGACAATTTCTCGTGCAAGGGGCTAATAGCCCCCTAGAATTGCCACTTTCGGCAGGGTAATCGTATTGCCCTGCCTATTTTATTTTGGGGAGTCTTACTCACCAAACCCCTTGCGATTGAATAAAAATAGGTTTATCGACAGTCTGAGAAAAGTCGCTTACGTATTGAAAGTTTTTTGAAAAAAGTATATAATAAAGCAAAACAAAAGAAATGATGTGACTAAAATGACAATTTCAGACTTGGATGTAAAAAAGATAGCAAATCTTGCAAAGCTTGAATTTAGTGAAGATGAGATTGAAAATATGAAAAAAGTATTTTCGGGAATGAAAGACCTTTTAAGCATTATGGATGAAATAAATGTTAAAGATAGCTTACCTGACAGGGATTTTTGTGATTTAAGGGCTGATAAAGAAGAAAAATCCCTTCCTAAGAGCGATGTGCTTAAAAATGCACCTGAAAGTTCAGAAGGTTATTTTACTGTTCCGAGGATTGTGGGGTAGGAGAGATGGATTTTCAAATGACAATTGAAAATGTGCAAAAAATGCTTGACAAAAAGATTTTCTCCTGTGAGGAATTGGTTAAGCTTGTACTTAACAATATTTCATACTTAGCTTGTGCCACAGGTGCTTATATTACAGTTTGCCGTGAAAGTGCCATAAACGAGGCAAAACGGATTGATAAAGAGGGGCGAAATTATCCTCTTTCCGGGATACCTATTGCCGTGAAAGACAATATTTGCACAAAGGATGTAATGACAACTGCCGGAAGTCAAATATTGAAAGGCTTTGTTCCCCCGTATGATGCTACCGTGGTGGAAAAATTAAAAATGCAAGGTGCAATCATTATCGGAAAAACCAATATGGATGAATTCGGTATGGGTTCAACAGGTGAAAACAGTGCATATAAATCCACAGCAAACCCTGTTGATTATACATATGTTTCAGGCGGTTCCTCAAGCGGTAGTGCTGTGGCAGTAAAAAGCGGTCAGGCAATAGCAGCTTTGGGCAGTGACACAGGCGGCAGTATTCGACAACCTGCCTCCTTTTGCAATCTTTATGGGCTAAAGCCCACATATTCCCGTGTTTCAAGATACGGGCTTATTGCTTTTAGTTCAAGTCTTGACACCATCGGTCCAATCTGTCAAAGTGTAAAAGACTGTGCTGTTATGTTAAATGCCATTGCTGGGGCTGATAAAAGGGACATGACCTCATCGAAAAAAGAGGTTCCAGATTATACAAAAGCTCTTTCAATCGGGGTAAAAGGAATTAAAATAGGAGTTATAAAAGAGTTTTTTGAAAACATTGATGAAGATGTAAAAGAAGCCGTAAAAAAGGCAATTGATGACTATAAATACCTTGGTGCGGAACTGGAAGAATGTTCTGCTGGTTCGTTAAAATATGCTTTGGGTGCATATTACATTTTATCTTCCGCCGAGGCGTCAAGCAATCTTCAGCGGTATGACGGCGTGAGATTTGGAACACGGTCAAAAGAATACAATTCATTGGAAGAAATGTACGTAAAGAGCCGCAGTGAGGGCTTTGGTGATGAAGTGAAGCGTAGAATTATGATAGGAACATTTGTGCTTACGGGGGATTATTATAACCTTTATTATAGAAAAGCCTTAGAGGCTGTGAAAATAATCAAGGCTGAATTTAATAAGCTTTTTGAAAAATTTGATGTTATAATAGCACCTTCAAGCCCTGTAAGAGTGCCAAAAAGGGGCGAAATTCGTGAGGCGTATGAGGAATATAATTTAGACAAGTCTACAGTGGCGGTAAACTTAGCATCACTTCCGGCAATAAGTGTGCCCTGTGGCACAGATAAAAACAATATGCCTGTGGGTTTTCAGATTATTGGAAAGCCCTTTGATGAAGAAGGTATATTGAAAGTGGCATATAATTACGAAAAGCGTGGTGATTATATTGGAGCTTGAAACAAAAATAGGACTGGAAATACATGTAGAATTGTCAACTGAAACAAAAGCATTTTGTTCATGTAAATCAGCTTTCGGCGGGGAGGCAAACACACGGTGCTGTCCTGTCTGCATGGGACTTCCGGGAGCGTTGCCCGTTTTAAATAAGGAACTTGTGAAAAATGCCATTAAAATGGGGATTGCAACAAATTGTACCATTAATAATGTGATAAAAAACGCCAGGAAAAATTATTTTTATCCTGACTTGCCAAAGGGGTATCAGATTTCACAAAATGATTTACCTGTTTGTGTTAACGGCTTTGTTATGGTTAGCGGAAGAAAAATCCGTATTAACCGCATACATATTGAAGAAGATGCAGGGAAACTTCTTCATTTTGGTGAAATAACAAAAATAGACTATAACCGTGCAGGAGTTCCCTTAATTGAAATTGTTACCGAGCCTGACATAAAAAACAGTGATGAAGCAAAGGAATTGCTGAAAAAAATAAAAAATTTGCTTTTGTATCTTGGTATTTCGGATTGTAAGATGCAAGAAGGCAGTTTAAGATGTGATGTAAATGTTTCCGTGCGGGAAAAAGGGCAGAGGGAATATAATGAAAGATGCGAGATGAAAAACATAAACTCTTTTTCCGAGGTTATACGTTGCATTGAGTATGAAGAAGCACGTCAAAGAAGAATCATGCTTTCAGGCGGAAAGGTTTGTGCCGAAACAAGACGCTGGGACGGGGAAAATAATATCAGTGTGGTTTTACGAGATAAAGAAACTACAAAAGATTACAGGTATTTTCCTGAGCCTGATATACCATACATATATATCGGGCAGGATTTTATTGATGAAATAAGAAAAAATATGCCCGAGCTTCCTGATGAAAAAGTAAAAACGTATGTAAAGGAATTTGGTTTATCAAAAACAGATAGCGAAAATATTGTAAAGATAAAAAACTTTACAGTTCTTTTGGAGGAAGCAGTGGAACTGGGGACAAGTGCTAAGGTTGTGGCAAATTGGCTTTTAGGCGAGATTTCAAAACTATTAAATAAAAGCGGTATGGATGCTGAAAAAATTCCTTTCAGCGGCAAGGATTTGGCTGATTTGCAGAGCCTGATTGATACGGGAAGGATAACGCAAACTATGGCGAAGGACATTGTTGAGGTTATGTTTAACACCGGCAGGACAATTGAAAATATTGTAAAGGGAAACAACTTTATAGTAATTGAAGATGAAAACGAGATAAGAAAACTTGCAGAAGACGTAATTACTTCAAACAAAAAGAGCGTGACAGATTACAAAAACGGCAAAAAGAACGCTTTTGGGTATTTAATTGGGCAATGTATGAAAAAAAGCGGCAACCGTGCTGATGTGGGGATGATAAAGAAACTTTTGGAGGAACTGTTATGATAAGGGTAATGTTTGTGTGCCACGGCAATATTTGCAGAAGCACAATGGCTGAGTTTTTATTCAGAGATTTTGTGGAAAAACAAGGGATGGGAGATAAATTCTGTATTGCTTCTTCCGCCACAAGCCGTGAGGAAATAGGTAACGGGGTTCACTATGGCACCGCACGGGTGCTGGACAGGCTTGGTATTGATTATTCAAAGAAACGAGCAGTTCAGCTTACAAAAGCTGATTTTGATAAATATGACTATTTTATAGGTATGGATGACGCAAATATACGGAATATGACAAGAATTTTAGGCACCGATGACAATGTTTACAAATTTCTTGAGTTTGCAGGGGAAAGTGGGGATATTGCAGACCCATGGTATACGGGAAACTTTGAAGAAACATACCGCGATGTTGTAAAAGGTTGCAGGTCGTTTTTTGAATACTTAAAAAAGGAAAAGAAAATATAAAAAATTCCTTAAATTGTGGCGTTTAAAAAAATTACATAAAAAACACAAGAAATTTTAATAATTTTTGTTGATATTTTCTAAAAAAGATGTTATTATTATGTTATCAAATTTATGCCTTTAAGGCATGGGAGGAGAAAAGATATGAACAAATTATTCAAATCAGTAGTATCTTTGGTAACTGCTGCAACTATGAGCCTTTCTGTCGCGGCTTCAATGGCGGTTACTGCAGGTGCTGCAGAAGACAAGGGTGCAATTATGCCTACTTACGAAAGCACAATTGCAGCTGTTGAAAAAGCTAACGATTATTACCAGTCAACGGTAGCTTATAACAAGCAGGAATATGGTATTCCAAACTGTTTCTGGGCAAAGGCTGCTTACGAAACAGGTAATATGGAAGCATATTACACAACAGGTATCGAAGCATATCGTGACTATGCTACAGCTTGGGCTATGGACTGTAATTGGCAGGGTCATGGCTCTACAAATAAGTCTGCTTGGACATGGGGCTACAGCCAGACAATGAGTGGTAATGCAGCACTCTTCGGTGACTTCCAGATTTGTTTCCAGACTTATATTGATCTTTACAACATTGAAAAGAACGAATCAAAGGGTGCAGTTGTTGACAACTCAAAGATTGCAAGAGCAATCGAAGTAATGAGCGAAGAAATCTCCAGAAGCAATGACGATTTCTGGTGGTGGGCAGACTCTCTTTACATGGTTATGCCTGTTATGACAAAGCTCTACAAGGTTACCCAGGACGAAAAATACCTTGACGGTCTTTATAGATTCTGGAAGTATGCTAAGGAACTTATGTATGATGGTCCCGGCGGTATTCCTTCTGATGCGACAGGTTATACAACATCAGCTAAGCTTACCAACGGTGCAAAATATTCAGATCCTGACAATTATGCGTACCTCTTCTTCCGTGATGCAGGTTATGTATATCCCTTAAAGCCTAACCCCGGTCATGAAAATGAAAAGAACTTCTGGGCACGTGGTGACGGTTGGGTATTTGCAGGTTTGGCAAAGGTACTCCAGGATATGCCTGATGATTACGAACACTATAACGACTTCCTTCAGACATACCTTGAAATGGCTCCCGCTATCAAGGCTTGTATGAGAGTGGACGAAAATGGTTACGGTTTCTGGACACAGTCAATGCTCCAGGGTTATCCCACTTCCGCTTCTAACCCCAACGGTTATGAAACAAGTGGTACAGCATTCTTTACATACGGTTTCGCTTGGGGTATTAACTCCGGCGTACTCGACAGAGATGAATACCTTGAAACAGCAGTTCGTGCTTGGAACTACCTTGCAAACATTGCTCTTCAGCCTGATGGTATGGTTGGTTATACACAGTATATCGGTTCTAACGCTGTTGAAGCTATGGGCCCCAGAAACAATCAGAACTTCGGTACAGGTGCTTACCTCCTTGCAGGTTGTGAAATGTCCCGTCTTGTTGGCGGTAGCCAGGGAGATATCTATCCCCAGCTCCAGAGAAAGATGGAAACATACATTGCATTCCGTGTAAACACACCTCACTACTATACAGGTGGTAAGATTGGTCATATTGAAGAAACAGACCACAAGGTTGAAGTTTACCTTAAGGTAGATGACAACGGCAACAGAACAAGCATGATTCCTGCTCGTCTTATCGTTGAAACATTCGGCGGCAACGTAGCATGGAATGAAGCTGCAAGAACAGTTACAGCTACGATCGGCGACAGAACAGTTGTATTTACTGTAGGCAGCAATGTTATCACAGTTAACGGTGAAGCTATGACAGCTCCCACAGCTACTGAAATTGTAGGTGGCAGAACATTCGTTCCTCTCCGTGCACTTGCTGAATCTCTCGGCAAGAAGGTTTACTGGAGCCAGGGCGATTCTCCCGAAAACGGTCTTATCGTTATCGGTCATAAGGCAACACCTTTCTATTCTTGCGATACAAATCTTGTAGAAATGCTTAGAAATATGCTCGGCAAGCCCGAAACATATCCTACAAGACCTGCACAGAAGGTTAAGGATTTCGCTCCTAAGATTACTCCTGTTTCCGCAACTGCAAGAGGTACAAAGATTAACCTTACATCAGTTACATATTCTCAGGAACCTGAAGCTAATAACCCCGGCAGACACGTAATCGATAACACAACAGGTACTTACTGGGCTTCTAACGGTTCAGCAACAGCTGTTGTAGATCTTGGCTCAAACAAACCTGTAAGCAGTGTTGGTGTATTGTTCCGTGTTTATGATGACGACAGAACAATTCCATTCTCTATTTATGTTTCCAACGATAATTCAAAATGGGAACTTGTGGGTGCTTCTGTTTCCGTAGCACGTTCCAATAAGCCTATTTACATGGATGCTAACAAGAGTGCAAGATATGTAAAGTTCCAGTTCGATGGTAACTCCATTTCAGGTTGGAACAGCGTTGATGCTATAGAAGTTTACGAAGGCGATGCTTCTTCCGTATCCGAAATAAAGAACGATACAACAACTAATACTGCAAATACAACTACAACTAACAAGGCTACAGGTACAAAGATTAATGTTTCAGCTTCTTCTGTAACATTCAGTCAGGAACCCGAAGCTAAAAACCCCGGCAAAAACGCATTCGATGGCAATGCAGCTACAGTATGGGCTTCTCAGAACGCTGCTAATGCAGTTATCGACCTTGGTAAGTCCACTCCTGTAAGCAGTGCAGGTGTTAAGTTCATGGTTTACGGAGACGACAGAACAATTCCTTTCTCTGTTGCAGTATCTGATGACAAGGCAACATGGACGACTGTTTACACAGGTTCTTCCGTACCTTACGGTGCTGACTTCATTTATGTAACAGTTGGCAAGAATGCAAGATACGTTAAGTTTACGTTTGAAGGTAACACAGTATCAGGTTGGTCTTCTGTTGCAGAAATGGAAGTTTACACAGGTGATGTTACAGCGGCTGATACAGAAACAACTACTACAACAGCAAATACTGTTGAAGGTAAGGTTGTAAACGCTGCTACAGGTTCAAAGGTTACACTTACAGCTAATATGCTTAAGGCTTCTGCTACTCCTGAAGCTGAAAACCATGCAGGCAACCTTATTGATGGCAACAAGCAGACAGTATGGGCTTCTCAGAACCAGTCTAACGTAGTTATTGACTTAGGCAGTAAGAAAACACTTTCTTGCGTAGGCGTAGCTATGAAGATGTATGACGACACAAGAACAATTCCTTATGATATTGAAGTTTCTGTTGACGGCACAACATACACAAAGGTATGGAGTGGCGACAGTGAACCTCAGACAGATACAACAAAGTATGTATCCTTCTCTGCAGATGCACAATACGTAAGAATTACTGCTTACGGCAACACTGTTTCCGGTTGGAACAGCGTAGCTGAAGTTGAAGTATACTCTAAGTAAGTTAAAATTTGAGAGAGAGCCGTTTTAAACGGCTCTCTTTTGCGTTGTCCGAAAATTTTGTTTATGCACGGTTCACGGTTAAATCATACGATTTCTTCCAAGCTTTATTATATCTCTTGAATTTTAAATAAAATGTGGTAAAATGGTAGCTGAAATTATTTTTAGGAGTTATTTTTATGCAGAGATATTTGTTTGTTCATTTTAAAGAAAAAACAACCCCCGACGGAGAGCAGGTTTACTTTGCCTTGTCAGAAGACGGGTTTAAATGGGAAGAGGTTAACGGCGGAGAGCCTTTATTATGGGCATATTACGGAGATAAAGGCGTAAGGGACTTTACAATAACAAGATGCAACGGTAAATATTTTATTATAGCAACAGACCTTAGCCTGTCCTACGGAATGAGAAATCAGTACAACCATTCATGGAAAGAAATCAGTGAACATGGCAGTAAGTGCTTTTCTGCATGGGAAAGTGAAGATTTGGTTAACTGGAGCGAGCAAAAACTTGTGAAAATCGGCGATGAGCATTTCGGCTGTATGTGGGCACCTGACGTTATTTTCGACAGAAAAAAGGGTGACTATATCCTTCACTGGTCCTCCAGCCACGACTGTAACGGCTTTGGTGATAAGGGGATTTATTATTCCAGAACAAAGGATTTTGAAAACTTTACATACCCTGAGGTTTTGCACAGAAGTGAAGGTAGGGATATTATAGATTCTGCAATGTATGAGGAGAACGGGGTTTACTACATGTTTGTAAAGGACGGACACCCCACCACCATTGTTATGCTGAAATCTGATTCTCCTACAGGACCTTGGGAAAGGGTAGAGGCATTTGACGAAAGCATGAAAAAAATTGAGGTAGGCTTGTATGAAGCACCAACCGCGGTGAAGCTTGATTGTGGCAGATGGTGTCTCTTTTTGGATTATTACGGAAAGCCCGGAAAAGAACAGGGTTACATACCCTTTGTGTCTGAGGATATTTCTTCCGGTGTTTTTGTAAGGGCAGATGAGGAGTTTAGTTTCCCTTACGGATTTAAGCACGGCACAATCATTGCAATAACTGATGAAGAATATGACAGAATTAAAAAACATGATTGGGAAAATGTCCCTGACAGAAGATAAACCATAAGGAGCAGATAAATGAGACGAAAAGAAATATCAGATGGAATTAAAGACGGTGTGCCTATAGCATTAGGGTACTTTTCTGTATCGGTAGCATTCGGGGTGTCAGCAGTACATTCAGGTGTGCCTGCATGGGGTGCAACGCTTATATCCCTTACAAATCTGACAAGTGCCGGACAGAAAGCAGGCGTGGATGTTATGGCAATAGGCGGCAGTTTTCTGCTTTTGGTTCTTACCACATTAATTATAAATCTCAGGTATTTTCTGATGGGTATATCCGTGTCGCAGAAAGTTGAGAAAGACATGAGCTTAAAGAAAAGACTATTGGTGTCTTTTGGTATAACCGATGAAATATATGCTGTCAGCATGGCGAGAAAAACAAGTTTGTCATTCCCTTATATGGTTGGGTTGATTGTGCCGCCGATTATTGGGTGGACAAGCGGTACACTGGTAGGCTCTGTTGCAACAAATTTTATGCCTACAGTTTTAGCAGATGCCATGGGGATTGCATTGTACGGAATGTTTATAGCAGTTATCGTGCCTCCAAGTAAGGAAAATAGGAATGTTCTTGTTACCGTTGTCATGGCAATTTTGTTGAGTGTAATATTCACCTATGTACCTCTTTTGGAAAAGATATCTTCAGGTTGGGCGGTAATTATTATAACTGTATTGGTAAGCAGTATTGCGGCAACATTATTCCCCGTGGAGGAGAGTGAAACAAATGAGCAGTAAGTATATTTTTATGGCTATTTTCGCAATGGCAATCACCACATATCTGATAAGAATGTTGCCTATGGCAATTTTCAGAAAGAAAATTGAAAACAAGTGGATAAAGTCATTTTTGTATTATGTACCTTATGCGGTTTTATCTGCCATGACTTTTCCTGCCGTGTTTACCAGTACAGGCAGTGTACTTGGTGCAAGTTTAGGCTGTGTTACAGCCATAGTTCTGGCATATTTCAATAAGGGCCTTTTAACTGTTGCAATCGGTGCGGCAGTTATGGCTTTCCTGGTTCAGATAATAGGGGGTTAAGATGAAAATTTTAATTATACGTCATGCGGACCCTGACTATTCAATCGATTCACTTACGAAAAAGGGGTGGTTTGAGGCTGAATGTCTGTCCGAAAAGCTTGTAAACATGAAAATTGATGCCTTTTATACTTCAACATTAGGCAGGGCAAAGGATACGGCATCATGTACATTGAAAAAACTTGGCAGAGAACCTGACGGAGTTTTTGAATGGCTTAAGGAATTTCCACCTACAATAATCCGTCCCGATTGCGGCAAAAGTATTGCGTGGGACTGGCTCCCTTCAGATTGGACAAAGGTAGATGAATTTTATAACAAAGACCAATGGGGCAAAGTTCCCGTTATGGCAGAGGGCAAAGTTTTAGAAGAATACAACCGTGTGGTGGAGGAATTTGATAAAATCATTTCAAAGCACGGTTATATTCGTGAGGGTAACTACTACAGAGCTGAAAAGCCGAATGATGACACTTTGGCATTTTTTTGTCACTTTGGGTCGGGATGCGTACTCATAAGCCACCTTTTAGGTATTTCGCCCATGGTTTTGTGGCACGGACTTTGTGCCGCACCTTCTTCCGTTACAACTTTAACAACAGAGGAAAGGCGTAGAGGAATTGCATCTTTCAGAATGAACAGCTACGGCGATATTTCCCATTTATATGCAAAAGGGGAAGAACCTGCCTTTGCGGCAAGATTTTGCGAAATGTTCGATAATACAGATGAAAGACATGACTAAAAAATGGTATAAATAAGATAAGCAGTTTTAAAATTAAAAGCCGTCTGTAGTCAACCTACAGACGGCTAAATTTATGCCTTCTATCAATCTTTTCTATTTCCGATAATTCTGTCGGAAAAAAACAGGCGCATTAATCAAATCGGAAATATTTGCCTCCGGTGCATCTGTAATATTATAAAAGCAAAAGGGCAAGCAATATCGGGTGCTTCAATTGCACTGATGTGGGAGCGACTGACATGTGCCGGTGCGGCAAGTTTCTCTTGCGATAAACCTCTCATTTTTCTAATGGTTGATATTGCAATACCCAATTGTATAAATCTATCACGGTTTTTAAAACTGACTACACCACTCATTCCTGTTCACCTTCCTTTTACATGATATTATACTTTGTTTTAAATATTTATATCAAGTCCTTTAAAAAAGTCGTCGTAAGAACAATTGTAGATTTTCTTTAATTCAATAATAACACTTGCTCTGATATTAAGCTCGCCGGCTTCGTATTTTGCATAAGTGCTTCTTCCGATATCACAACCTCGTCGCTGAAGTTCGGCACAGAGTTTTTCTTGCGATATATCGTTGTCAAGTCTTAGTTTTCTTAAATTGTCACCCATATTACGATCACGTCGGATTTTCTGTTCCATACATTACACCCCACATTTGCACAGTCTTTTTTAGTCAATCAAGCCATGGTCAAGCATGGAATAAGATTTTCCGTTGGCAACTATAATATGGTCAAGCAAGCCCACTTCTATTGTTGTAAGCATACCATATATTCGTTTTGTTAAGGCTATGTCAGCCTGGGAAGGTGACAGCGTACCACCGGGATGATTATGTACTAAAATAACCTTTGATGCATTGTTTCGGAGAACACATTCAGCAATCTTTCTTACGCTGACATTTGTTTTATCAACTGTGCCTTCTTCCACAATTTCAAAATTAATAAGTTTACGCTGAGCGTCAAGGCAGATTATTCCAAAAATTTCAGTAGTGCGATTTCCGACTTTCTTAATTGCATATTCCCCTGCAACAGTTGTGTCGGGGATATATGGTATCCCTGTGGCGTGGCTTTGGGTATAATAATTCAAAAAGGACGGGAACATTTTTAAAAGAGCAACAGTGTTTTCTGTTAAGCCGAACTTAACAAGGTCTTCACGGTTGGCATCAAGTACACCATGAAAACTGCCGAAGCGTTGTATAAGACTGTGTGCAAGAGCGTTGGTATCCTTTCTGGGAATAGTGAAATACAAAATCATTTCCAAGGCTTCATGAGGTTCAAAGCTGTCAATGCCTTCGTTGTAAAACCTTTCACGCATTCTTTGTCTGTGTCCTTCTGCCATCTATATCTCTCCTCTGTTATACTGTATCTATTATACAAAAAAATATAAATTACGTCAATGTTTTTGAAATTTATTGACTTTTAAGATGATAAATAATATGATTATTCCTGTATTATGCAACTTTTCTTAAATTTGGGAAGTATTATATATAGGTGATAAAAAATGGTTAAACTTAAGAAAAAATATATTTTAGCTATATTTATAGCTGTTATAGCAATTGTAAGCGGAATTATGATTTATGTTGGCAACAGTGCGGTGGGAATTACCCAATATGAAATATCAGATAAAAAAATACCCGAAAGTTTTTCAAACTTTCGTATTGCTCAGATTTCAGATTTGCACAACACTGACAATAACGAAAAAATAATAGGAAAGCTTAAAAGCGTGAAGCCTGACATAATAGTGATAACAGGTGACATGATTGATGCCAGAAACACAAAGGTTTCTGTTGCTTTGGATTTTACTGAACGTGCTGTAAAAATCGCACCTGTATATTATGTGACAGGTAATCACGAAGCCAGAAGAATAACACAATACAATTTTTTAAAGGAAGGTCTAATTGATTTGGGCGTTAGCGTTATGGAAAACACTGTAACGGAAATTGAAAAAAACGGTGAAAAAATTACACTGATAGGTTTACATGATACAGGTTTTGATTTTAATACAGGTATTGACTACTCCTTAAAGTCAGTGTTGCCTGATAATGAAAGCTACAAAATACTTCTTGCCCACAGACCTGAATACTTTGAAAAATACAAAGGTGTGGACCTTGTTTTTTCAGGTCATGCCCACGGAGGACAGGTAAGGCTACCATTTATAGGCGGGCTTTTTGCACCGGGACAAGGAATTTTTCCAAAGTATGACGGTGGCGTTTACCAAGACGGTGACTTGACAATGGTTGTAAGTAGAGGCTTAGGAAACAGCCTTTTTCCATTCAGGGTGAACAATAACCCTGAAATAGTTGTTGTAACATTAAAAAGGGGATGAAGTAAATGAGAAAATTATTATTGATTTTTATGTGCCTTGTGCTTTCAGGCTGTGGTAAAAATGTAGCCATTATAGGAGGAAGTGACGGACCCACAAGTATTTATATTTCCGATAATGAAAATACAGATATAACTCCTGTAAAAATGATAAAGGTTGACGGAAGTCTGTATTATGAAAGCGGCAAGGTCAGCAATTTAACCGCCCGTTGCGGTACAATGGACGGAAATCTTACAAAAACCGTAGGCGAATTTGAAATACCGAAAAATGACAATGAATGTAATTTTGAAGGCTCCACAGGTTATCAAAATGTAACAGACACCACAAAAGAATTACCAATAGATGATACTTGGGTAGTTTTCAAAAAAATTGTTGATGATGAAATGGATTTTAGTCAATATACCTATTGTGTAAAAGTTAAGGGCAGACACCCAAATGCCGCTTGTGATAGCGAATATATTGTGCTTTCAAAGGATTTGGATATAACATTTCAAAAGATTGAAAAGCATTTGTTTTCATCCTTGTTAAGTGACAGTTTAGATGTTTATCTTATACCTGTACTTGATGAAGAAGACAGTTCTGTTATTGAATAATTCCGCCGCCCACAACAATGTCACCATCATATAAAACTACTGACTGACCTTTTGTTATGGCACGCTGAGGCGTATCAAATACCACCTTTATTGTATCTTCGTCAAGCTGTGTTACAGTGGCAAATTGTTCTTTATGGCGATAACGGACTTTAGCTTTAACACGCATAGGTTCATTTATTTTGTCTACGGAAACAAGATTGATGTTTTTTGCAATAAGCGTATCTGTAAAAAGGTCATCATTTGAGCCTAATATAACTTTGTTTTCTTCTATGTCCACCTTTACTACATATAAAGGGGCAGAGTAGGCAATACCTAAACCTTTCCTTTGACCTACTGTGTAACGGATTATGCCCTTATGCTTGCCTAAAACTTCACCGCCCACTGTTACAAAATCTCCCGGAGGGTATTTCTTTTTCTGTGTGCGTTCGATAAAATCATAATACATTTCGTTCTTTACAAAGCAAATATCCTGGCTGTCTCCTTTGTCTGCATTGACAAAGCCTGCTTCTTCAGCGAGCATCCTTGTTTCCTCCTTTGTCATAGAACCTAAAGGAAAGATTGCACGGGAGAGCTGTTTTTGTGTAAGTGAATAAAGAACGTAGCTTTGGTCCTTGGAGTCATCAAGGGCCTTTTTTAATATAAATCTGCCGTTTTCTTCGTTCTTTTCAATACGTGCATAATGTCCCGTTGCAACTTTGTCACAACCCATTTTTTCCCCTTCATTAAATAACCTTTCAAATTTCATGTAACGGTTACAGTCGACACAAGGATTGGGGGTCATTCCGTTTTCATATGCATAAATAAACTTGTCTATTACATTTTCCTGAAAGCCTTGTGCAAAATCTTTCACGAAATAGGGTATTGACAAGCTGTCTGCAACGCTTTGTGCATCTTCAATATCTTTCTTAGTACAGCATGCAGGCTCGCTGTCACCGTCAAAAAGCTTCATAGTTATGCCAAGGCAATCATAGCCTTTCTTTTTCATTAAAAGAGCAACAACAGAGGAATCAACGCCGCCACTCATTGCTATAAGCACTTTAGTCATATCTCTATCTCCTCACATCTCCACGTGCAGTTACTATGCGGTAGCCGACACTTTCTACACGTTTTTCAAGGCAAATACGGCACTCTGCCGCTTCGTCACCTGTACAGATTTTGTTTTCATATAAAGCATAGAGCTTTCTTACCCGCAGGGGAGAAAGGTTCGGCATTACAACATTTGCCCCTGCCTTTAAGCCTAATTCCCGCCCTTGGGGATGTATTGTGCCAAGGGCTGTTGTGGCAGGGATAAGTGCATAGGGGAATAGTAACCTTAGTATTGCAACCATACGCAGTGTTAATTCCAGCTTTCCGCTTTCATACTCTGCAAAGGGAGTTTCTTTATGTGTTATATAAGGACCTATGCCTATCATATCGGGAGAAAGGTCCTGTAAAAATCTTAAATCCGAAACTAAGTTTTCGGTAGTCTGGAAAGGTGAACCCACCATAAAACCGCTTCCTACCTGATATCCTATATCCTTTAAGTCATACAAACAGCGTTTTCTTACATCAAGGCTCATTTCTTTTGGGTGAAGTTTGCCGTAATGACATTCATCCGCTGTTTCATGACGGAGTAAATAACGATTTGCCCCTGCGTTGAAGTAGGCTTTGTAGCTTTCTTTACTCTTTTCACCGATTGACAGAGTTATTGCACATTCGGGATACTTTTCACGGATGGCAGAAACTATTTCACATATTTTATCATCTGTAAAAAAGTTATCTTCGCCGCCCTGAAGCACAAAAGTTCTGAAGCCTAAGGAGTAACCTTCTTTTGAGCATTCAAGTATTTCTTCTTTTGTCAGGCGGTAACGAATTGCATTTTTATTGCCTGCACGTATTCCACAGTAATAGCAGTTGTTTTTACAGTAGTTTGTAAATTCAATAAGTCCGCGGATGTAAACGTCGGTGCCGTAATGTTCTCTGCGGATATTATCTGCTTGTAAAAACAGCTCACTGTCGTATTTATCTGTATTTATTAAGTTTATTAATTCATCATTTGTAAGGTTTTTAATATTAATCACTGTTATTTCTCCTTATAGAAATTCCAACCCTGTCTGCGTTTGGGAAAGTTTTTCTGTATTGTGTGGGGGTAACACCCTCATGTTTTTTGAAAATTTTGAAAAACGCCTTACTGTCTGTAAAGCCACACTGCCTTGCAACCTCGTCTATTGGAAGGTGGGAACAGAGTAATATCTGTTTGGCACTTGCAATGCGGCAGAAGGTAATATAGCTTTTTGCACTTTTGCCTGTTTTGTCCCTGACTTTTGCCGAAATGTAGTCAGGGCTGTAGCCAAACTCACGGGCAATAGAAGTAACATTAATGTTTTCTGAAAAGTGCTTTTCAATCCATTTACAAATCTCGCTTCCTAACAAAAGGTGAGGGTTGTTATTTCCTGAAATTTCGTTCTGTATTCCATGTATAAGAAGTGTTGTGGCACAATCGGCATCAGAGCCTTTTATATATGCGAAATGAAACACCTGTCTGAAAAGCTGAATAGCCTGAGTGGAATTATCTAAATGATAAATAAGGGGGATGGAGATTTCTTCGTCTGTCAAAAAATGCACCCAGTAAAATTCCACCTTTTCTTCGCTTTCACGCCACCCGTAATGGAGGCGGTTTGCCGGGAGGAAAACAAGGTCATTTTCCTTTACTGTGAGCTTTTCATCTTCAAAAGACAGGTACATTGTACCCTTACGCATTAATATAAGCTCGTTAAAACGCATAACCCGTCTCATGTGTATGAAATTTTTCTCAAACTGAAATTTGCCGCATTCATCAAACATTATCACGGATTTTGCCACCTTTATCACGGAAATATGGATTGCACTATTACATAATTGAGTGTAATCTATAAGTAGTTTAACATATTTGATAATATAAGTAAAGGAGAAAATGAAAAAATGAAAAAACGGATTTTGGCACTTGCTGCGGCAGGCATTATCCTGTGCGGTCAATTTACTGCATACGCCAAAGATTATGCAAATTGCTCCTTATCTGTTGAAAACGGGGAAGCAAAAGCATCTTTTCACGTTGAAAGTGATGAAGAAAATCTTATGGCATCAATTATTGTAAAGGATGATGAAAATAACATCAAATCAATTGAAACAGAAGTATTTGACGGAAAAGACAAAACAGATTTTTCAATTAAAACAGTTATTCCGTCTGAGAAAGGATTAAGCATAAAAACTATGCTGTGGAACAAGTTTATGAACCCTTTAATATACGGTAAAACAATTGTGTACGAGAACAATCCTTCAAAAGGTTTTGTTGACATGAACAATGTAACATTAAACGACGGTATGTTTAAAACAAGTCAAGATTTGGGTCTTGATTATGTACTTAGCATGGACGTTGACAGACTTCTTGCTCCAAGTTTTGAAATGGCGGGCTTACCTACACCAAACGGTAAAGTGCGTTACGGCGGATGGGAAAAGAAAGGTGCAAGTAACTGGGGCTGGTCGGCTGACACATTTACATTGGCAGGTCATACTTTAGGTCACTGGATGAGTGCGGCATCCGTTATGTACGCCTCAACCAAAGATGAAGAAGTTAAATCCCGGCTTGATTATGCCGTTTCACAGCTTGGATATATACAGGAAACCACAAAAAGCGGATATATAGGCGGCTGCAATGAAGAATGTTTTACAAAGCTTTTCAGCGGAAATACAAGTTCATGGGCAAATAATTACTGGGTGCCATGGTACGGCATACATAAAATTTATCAGGGACTTATTGATGCTTACGAATATACAGGAAATTATGAGGCATTAAATGTTTGCACTAACTTTGCCGACTGGGCTATGGATGGCTTAAATAAGCTGACAGACAGCCAAGTTCAGACGATGTTAAATGTGGAATACGGTGGCATGAATGACGTTTTTGCCCGTCTTTACAAATTGACAGGCAGAAAAGAATATTTAACTACTGCAAGGCGTTTTACACATGATAACATATTAAACCCCTTAATTAACGAACAGGACGCACTTTCAGGCTTACATGCAAATACACAGATACCCAAAATTATAGGTGCGGCTGAAATTTTTGAAAATGACAGTGTAACCTATCAGAATTACGGTAAAGCCGCAAAGTTTTTCTGGGACAGAGTTGTAAACACACGTTCTTATGTAATAGGCGGTAACAGCGTTTCAGAACATTTCGAGGCAATAGGTCTTGAATCACTTCATCACAAAACTGCGGAAAGCTGTAATACATATAATATGTTAAAGCTGACAGAGCATCTTTATAATTGGGAACATAAATCCGAATACATGGACTTTTATGAAAAAGCTCTCTACAACCACATTTTAGGTTCACAGGACCCTGAAACGGGAAATAAAATGTACTTTGTGTCACTTCTGCAGGGTCATTACCGTATTTACGGAACAATGCATGATTCTTTCTGGTGCTGTACAGGTACAGGTATGGAAAACCCGGGCAGATATTCAAAGTGTATCTACTATAAAGATAATAACGATTTGTATATTAACCTTTATATTCCTTCAACTGTTACATGGGAGGAAAAGAATCTTACACTTACTCAAGAGACTAGCTATCCTTACGAGGACAAAATTCGTATTACAATAGCTGACGGAGAAGCTGATGCCACACTTAAATTCCGTGTTCCCTCTTGGGCAAAGACAGGTGCAACTGCTACATATAATGGTGAAGTTTATACAAAGAACAGTGCAGGATACCTTGAAATTACAAACAGCTTTAAAAAGGGTGATGTAATCGAGCTTACAATACCTATGGAGCTTGAAATTTATAATTCAAGAACGGCTAATCAGGTTGCATTTACATACGGTCCTGTTGTTCTTGCGGCACCCTTGGGAACAGAAAACTTTCCAAATGATACTGTTGAAAAGGAAACAGGCTTAGATACCACAACTACAGATGTCCCGTTTATCGTTTATGAAGGTGACAACATAAATGA
The DNA here is from genome assembly GCA_051866635.1 of Clostridia bacterium. GTDB lineage: Bacteria > Bacillota > Clostridia > UMGS1883 > UMGS1883 > RGIG1927. The sequence continues at coordinate 38,161 of JBJDXJ010000052.1, forward strand.
GCTTATAGAAATGGTTGAGAGTGAAGGTCTTACATTTAAACTTAAGGGCGAATATATGTCAGAAGGGGAAGATGTTTTGTTAAAGCCCTTCTACGAAATACACCACCAGTTCCATAATGTTTACTGGAACATGAACATGGCGGGGGATTTGTTCTTAAAGAGACTTAACAATGTGACAATCGATCAGGTACAGCCTGACGGTCAGCAGGACGAATTAGGTCATAACCTTGAAACTAATTCTACGGGCACAGGACATAACGGCTCCTTCTCATCGGGCGGCAATAACTATATGTGGCGTGATGCATGGGGCAGTAGCGACAGTTATTTCTCTTATATGTTAGGTGTTGACAAGGATATAAAGAATTATCTCTGCGTTGCTTACTGGGGAAGCGATGGTCCTTTCAATAAGAATGGAAAAACTTATACACGTGATTTCTCCATCTATGTTGACGGCGTGAAAATTGCAACACAGGTAATTAATAACAATAAGCCGGGTAGTCCCTATTATTGTTATTATGAAATCCCTAAGGAATTGACAAAGGATAAAGAAGCTGTGACTGTAAAGTGGCAGGTTAACGGCGAAAGCAGTTGTGCAGGCGGTGTTCTGGAAGCACGCATAGTTTCCGAAATTATAGAACAGTAAAAAACAGGGGGCGTTGTATTTAAAACGTCCCCTGTTTTTTTCAAACAAACTGATTTCTTTCCTCGTTATAACTGTAGCCGATTAAAGAAAGTTTTTTTGTTATTTCATCCATATCCATCTCCAAATCCTCGCAAAGGGCGTTAAGGGATGGATAGAAGTCACGTAGTTTTGTGTTTATTACACTTAAAAGTATAACAGGGTCATTTGGAAGCATTATATTTCTCCTTTGTGTTTATCTTAAAGATTTCAAAAGTGCAATTTCTTTTGCATATCCGTCAATTTCGTTTGGGGTTTCAAGGTAGAAGGGAAGAACCTTTAACTGCGGGTGGTTTATAATTCTTGCAATGGCATCAATGCCAAGACTTCCTTCGCCGATTTTTTCGTGACGGTCTTTGTGGGACTCAAAAACATTTTTGGAATCATTTAAGTGAATTGCCTTAAGCTTGTCTATGCCTATGATGCGGTCAAATTCCTCCAAGACACCGTCAAGATTATTTACAATGTCATATCCTGCATCGTAAACATGACAGGTGTCAAGGCATACACATAACTTTTCGTTAAGGTTTGTTTTATCAATAATCTCTTTTAACTCTTCAAAACGACTGCCCACTTCACTGCCTTTTCCTGCCATTGTTTCAAGCAAAACTGTTGTTTTCATGTCAGGAAACAGTATGCTGTTTAAAAGAGAAGTAATCTGCTCAATGCCCGTTTCAATGCCTTGTCCTACGTGACTTCCGGGATGAAAATTATACATTGCACCGGGGGTATATTCAAGACGCTTTAAATCGTCCTCCATTGTAATGTGTGCAAACTCACGGATTTTTTCATCTGCGGAACATGCATTTAATGTATAGGGTGCATGGGCGAGAATTGGTCCGAAACCGTCTTTTGATTTTTCGTTAAATTCAGCGATATCGTCAAAATCTAAATCTTTGGCTTTTCCGCCACGGGGGTTACGTGTAAAAAATTGAAAGGTGTTGCCTCCTATGGATAAGGCTTCATCATACATATGGGTATAGCCCTTAGAAGCCGAAAGATGTGCACCTATTTTAAACATGCTTAATCACTCCTTGCAATTATAGTTTTAATCTGTTACAATAAGTATAACACAAAATTAAAATATTGCAACGAAAAGAGTTTTATTATGGGAAAGAAAGTTGGATTTCTTGCACTTGGGTGCAAGGTTAATCAATATGAAGTTGATGCGTATACGGCAATGTTTAAAGAAGCAGGATTTGAAATTGCTTCTTTTGACGATGTGTGCGATATATATGTTATAAATACATGTTCTGTTACAAATCTTGGTGACAGAAAAAGCAGACAGATGATAAGAAGGGCAAAGGCAAAAAATCCCTGTGCAATTGTTGTCGCCACAGGTTGCTATGCACAGGTCAGCTATAATGAGGTTTCTGAAATGGAAGAGGTTGACCTTTGTATAGGGACAAGCCTTCGCTCAAAGATTGTGGAGCTTACAGAGAAAGCCTTAAACGGGGAAGATGTAAATGCCTATGTTGACATTATGAAGGTCAGAGGGTTTGAAGAACTGGAATGTGAAAGCGTAACAGAAAGAACAAGGGCAAACATAAAAATACAGGACGGATGCGATAACTTCTGCTCATACTGCATTGTGCCTTATGCACGTGGCCCGGTAAGGTCAAGAAAACTTGAAAGTATCATAAAAGAGGCACAAAGAATTGCAGATTTAGGCTTTAAAGAAGTTGTGCTTACAGGTATCAGCGTTGCAAGTTACGGCAAAGATACTAAGGAATGTAAACTTATTGATGTTATTGAAAAGGTTTGCGAAATTGACAAAATTGAAAGAGTGAGACTGTCGTCAATTGACCCTGTTGCTTTTAGTGATGACTTTATTGAAAGACTGTCAAAACAACCTAAGGTATGCGACCATTTTCACATTTCCCTTCAAAGCGGCAGTGATGAAGTGTTAAAAAATATGAACCGTAAGTACAAAACGGCAGAATACCTTGATATGCTAAACCGCATAAGGGCAAAAATGCCTTATGTAGGCATAACCACTGACATTATAGAAGGCTTCCCGGAGGAAACGGAAGAAAATTTTGAAGAAACAAAATCTTTTGCACGAAAAGCAGGCTTTTCAAAGATACATGTGTTCCCTTATTCCGAGCGTCGTGGCACAGCGGCGGCACAGATGCCCCAAATACCGATGCCCTTGCGTGAAAGAAGGGCGAAGGAACTGGGCTTAATCGGGGAAGAATTAAAGTGCAATTATGAAAAGAGCTTTGTTGGCAAAAAAGTGGAAGTCCTTTTTGAGCAGACTAAAAAAGGTTACACGGAAGGGTTAACTAAAAATTATCTGAGGGTGTTTGTGGAAGAAAACGAAACACTTCACAATAATTGTGCAACTGTTGAAATTTTAAACTATGATGGCGGAAAGCTTTACGGAAGGGTTGTTAAATGAAAAATCTATCATATTCAAGAATAATAGCAATAGGCTTTTTTGTGATGATACTTATAGGCACTATGCTTTTAATGCTTCCCATATCATCACAAAGTGGCAGTTGGACAGGTTTTTCGGAAGCCTTCTTTACTGCGGTGAGTGCACAGTGTGTTACGGGGCTGGTAATTGTTAATACTGCAACACATTGGTCACTTTTCGGTCAATTGGTGATTTTGTTTCTAATCCAGACGGGCGGATTGGGTTTTATATCCATAAGCGTATACCTGTCCATTATGATGAAAAGAAAGCTAAGTTTGCATCAACGAGGACTTTTTCAGGAAAGCATGAACACCCTTGAGATGTCGGGAATAACACATTTGACAAAAAGGATAATGATAGGCGTGTTCAGTTTTGAACTTATGGGTGCAATACTTTTGTTGCCAACCTTTTTAAAAAGCTTTTCTGTTCCAAAAGCATTGTATTACAGCGTTTTTCATTCAATATCGGCATTTTGCAATGCGGGATTTTCCACTTTGGATGGAAATTTGATTAATATGCACGATAATATATTCTTCTGCGTTGTAATAATGCTCCTTGTAACTATAGGCGGTTTGGGATTTATAGTGTGGGATGATTTGTATGTAAATAAACTGCATTTTGCCAGTTGGCGTTTGCACACCAAAATAGTTGTTTTAATGACAGTTGCAATAACTTTATCGGGTGCGGTGCTTTTGTTTATTACAGAGAGGGGAACTGTCCTTGAAAGTATGACTTGGGGCGAAAAAATAACTGCATCATTTTTCGGTGCGGTGACTGCCAGAACGGCAGGGTTTAACACAATTGATGTTGCATCATTAAGTGATGGCGGTAAATTAATCACAATGGTTATTATGTTTATCGGCGGAAGCCCCGGCAGCACGGCAGGCGGTATAAAGACAACAACCTTTCTGGTAATTCTTGTTTTTATACTGTCGAACTTTAAAAGGACACAACCAAATATTTTCGGCAGAAGGCTTGAAGATGATTCTGTAAGAAAGGCTACAACGGTATTTGCAACAAATCTTTCCCTTGTTATAATTGCAAGTGTTGTGCTTTGTAGTATTACAAATATAAATCTGACGGACACGCTGTTTGAAACGGTATCTGCCATAAGTACTGTGGGTATGAGCAGTGCAGGTACCGAAAACTATGGCAGAATTGGTGCATATGTTATAGCCATCCTGATGTATTTGGGGAGAGTTGGCAGTATGACATTTGCGGTATCGTTCTTTGAAAAAAAGAAAAAAGTTGCAATAGGCTATTTGCCTGAAAGGATTGCGATAGGTTAAGGAGGAAAAACAATGAAAAATAAAAATGTATTGGTCATAGGCATGGGCAGATTCGGTCAACATCTTTGCAAAAAGCTCTATGAGCTTAATAACGAAATAATGGCAATTGATATAGACGAACCTGCTCTTGATAACGTGAGCGAATATGTTGCCACAGCACGTATTGCGGACTGCACAAACCCCGAAGTTTTATCAAGCATCGGTGTGACGGATTTTGACATATGCATTGTGTGCATAGGAAATAATTTTCAAAACAGTCTGGAAATTACAAGCCAGCTTAAGGACATGGGTGCAAAATATGTTATAAGCAAAGCAAATCGTGATATACAGGCAAAGTTCCTTCTTCGTAACGGTGCCGATGAAGTCATTTATCCCAACCGTGACATGGCAGAAAAATTGGCAAGAAGGATAAGCATAAACCATATTTTTGACTATATTGAATTAACGGGCGAATACGGAATATATGAAATCCCTGCTCTTGATGAATGGGTTGGGAAAAGCATTAAAGAATCAAACATACGTGCCAATTACCACGTTAATGTTATCGGGACTAAAGTTATGGAAAAAACAAATGTTATGCCCATGGCAGATTACGTAATAAGTAAAGACGAGCATCTTATAGTTGTGGCATCACAAAAGGAAATTGACAAGATTGTAAAGAAAATACGTTGATACATCATTAGGTAAAATTCTATAAACAATAGGTTTTTTCGGAAAAATTATAGGACTAAGACTAAAAAAATGTAAAAATTATATTGACAAATTATCTCTTTTGTAGTAGAATTGAACTCGCTGAAAATGCCCATAGGTGGCAGAGGTGATAACATGAAAATAAATATTGCAAGTGTCATCAACTGTGACGGCGCAAAGCTTGATATTGAAAAGGAGTTCCCCATAGGCTCTTTTGAGTTTGCAGGGAATGAGTATTCCTTTGAAAAACCTGTGAAAGTTACAGGTGAAATCAGAAATATCGGCAGTGCGTTGAGGATTATCCTCAATGTTTGGGGTGAGTACACGGCTTTTTGTGATCGTTGCGGCTGTGATGTAACAAAATCTGTTGCTAGTGCAACAGAGGAGGACATTACAGAAGGCAATGATGATTTTGACGAAGAGATGTTTTCAATCGTAGGACATACGTTAGATATTTCCGGTGCGGTTGAATCTTTAGTGTACAGTAGTCTTCCTATGCGTAATCTGTGCAGTGACGATTGTAAGGGTTTATGCCCTAAATGCGGTACAGATTTAAACAAATCAGAATGTAATTGCGATACGACAAGGTATGACCCTCGTTTCGCTATTTTCAGAAAATTAGCAGGAAATGGTGAGGTGTGAAAAATGGCAGTTCCTAAGCACAGAACTTCTAAAATGAAGAAGCGTCAGAGAAGAGCAAACTGGAAGCTTCTTATTCCCGGCATGGTAAAGTGCTCTCATTGCGGCGAGTATACAAAGCCCCACATGGTATGTAAGGCTTGCGGTTACTATGACGGTAAGGAAATCGTAAAGGTAGAAGCGTAAGAGACGCATTGATGAGCAGAATCTTCTGATTCTGCTCTCCTTATTTCCTTTGTATTAATTATATCTGTCGATATAGCTCAGCAGGATAGAGCGACCGCCTCCTAAGCGGTAGGTCGGAGGTTCGAATCCTCTTATCGACGCCAGAAAAAACGACTTGTTTCGACAAGTCGTTTTTTCATCGATATAAATTCCTGAAGGAATTTGCTATATATACTTCATATGCGATATATCTTCGATTCGATATGTTGCCTTATGGCAACGAGTAGAGGAATTTATATCATATCGCAACAAAGCGAAGTGGAGTTATATCGAATTTGCGAAGCAAATATATTGCACGAGCGAGAGCGAGTATATCGCTAATTAAATTAGATATCTCTATGGTTTTGTTTTGTATTATTTATTAAGAAAGGATTTTTGTAATGAATAGTAAATTTTTTCAATTTAACGTTTTCAAGGTGGGATATTTCACTAAAACATATTGCAAACTACGTTATAGTGTGGTATAATTTAGCACGAAAGTCATCGGAGGACAGTACACCGTAGTGTAGGGGAGCAAATTCAGTTTGCGGCCGCCTGTCGGATAAGATGTCGAGTGAGCTCGGTTATTACTTTTAGTAACAGCCGGGTATTTTTATTTTTTAGGGGGATTTATTATATGAAAAACACAAAGGTTGCTCTTATGCCGCTGACGGCGGACGACCGTGAACAGTTCATTCTTGACAACCAGGAAGCATTTAGGTTCGGAGCACTTGAGGAGTTTGGCAAACGTGATGACCATTTGGATCTTGATGGGGAAATTATTTCTCGAAAAACTATTGAGGAGAGTATTGACTCCGAGGATGCTGAAACATATCGCATTATGCTTGACGGCGAAAAGGTTGGCGGTGTGATCCTTAAAATTGATAACAAAACACATCACAACCATCTTGATATTCTCTTTGTTTCCCCAAAGGTACACAGCAAAGGTATAGGCTACAAAGCATGGCAGGCGGTAGAAGAGATGCACCCTGAAACCAAAATTTGGGAGACCTGTACACCTTATTTTGAAAAACGGAATATACATTTTTATGTGAACAAGTTAGGCTTTCATATTGTGGAATTTTTCTGTGAATATAATACTGACAATAACTGCCCGGAAGAAAAGCCCTCAGACGGACCTGATGAAATGTTTAGATTTATAAAAGTAATGAAGTAGGCAGAATTGAGCCTGACTGTATGCGGTCAAATATACGCTTTTTCATTTCCTCCTTGGTTAGATCCTTCCGGTCGAGAGAGCCAACATTCGACACAAAAGTCTTTACAGTGTTTACATAAGTCACGAAGTTTTTGAAATTCGCGAAATAGCTGACATTCAGCTTGATGAAAATGGTATAAAATGAAAGATGTTCATCAGTCAGCAAAGTTGATAGCTTCTCCTCAAGGGGAAGCCTTGTACTGCCGCCCTGTATGGTCAATTGAGTAGTTTTCTTTGTAAATTAAATCAGAAACACGTACAAATTCATACCCTTCATCTTTAAGAGATTGAAGTATTCCCGGAAGGGCAGAAGCAGTCTGCTTTGTACCGTTATGGAAAAGTAGGATTGAGCCTGACTGTATGCGGTCAAAAATACGCTTTTTCATTTCCTCCTCTGTTAAATCCTTCCAGTCGAGAGAGTCAACATCCCATTGTATGCAAAAACGCCCTGTTTCTTTTGCGGCTAAAATTGAATTATTTGTATAATCCCCTGATGGTGCACGCATTATATTCGGGCGAAAACCTAAAACAGATTCAATTACGCTGTCGCATTTATCCATGTCTGATATAATTTCATCCTTTGAAAGTGTAGAATACAGTGTATGATTATAGCTGTGCGAGCCTATTTCGTGACCGTTTGAATGAAGTTTTTTTAAGGCTTCGGGGAAACGTTCTGCCCAATCACCTGTTACAAAGAAGGTGGCAGGACAGCTGTATGCACACAGTACATTTATAATTTGGTCAATGTCGTCATCATTCCATGCACTGTCAAAGGTGACGGCTATTTTTTTATCCTGTCTTTCTACAGAGTAGATAGGCAGTTCCTTGCTTTTTACACTTGTTTCAACACTTTTGAACAGCTTTGGTACACAGGCAGATGATACCAGAATGGCGGCTAAAAGAAGAAAAATAGTGTGTTTTGTAATTACAAAGATTTTCATGATTGCCCCTCACTTTTTGCACTGTCAATTTTTTCAAAGTCTTCAATATTTTTATAATATGCCACTATCCCGTCACATATTGCACTTGCAATCCGTGATTGATAAATGTCATCGCATAAAAGTTTTTCTTCCTCGGCATTTGAAAGAAATCCGCATTCTACAATAATGGCAGGAATTGTTGAGTTTTTCATAAGATAGAGAGAATTATCAGCCTTTTTGATTTGCCGTGATTGGTTTTGTGGGTCTATGGAAGTCATTTCATCCATTATTAACTGTGCTAAAAGTGTGGACTGAATAAATTTATCAGAATACAGAACTTCCGCACCACGGTACTTTGACTGGTGAAACTTATTTATATGTATGCTTATAAACATATCTGCCTGCGTGTTTTTCATTATAGAAAGCCTTTTTTCCATGTCGGCTTTTTTCTTTTTATCAAGACCGTCTTCGCCCTCACGTGTCATAATTACCTTGTAGCCACGCTCTGTAAGCTCTTGTTCAAGTTTTTTTGAAATACTTAAATTAAGACTGCTTTCAACTGTTCCCGATTTACTGACTGCACCGCCATCAGGCGTGCCGTGCCCGGGATCGATAATTATACATTTGTAGTTTTCATGATTAAAACTCATGGCAGGTACATCACTGTGCATAAAAGACATTGCAATAATAAGAATAATCAGTCCTATACCTAAAAAAAGTATTCCACGTCGAATAACTAATATCAAAATTTCCACCTCGTTTATACACTGTATGAAAGCCTTACGGGAAAAATGACTTTACACTCTTGTAATATAGAAGAAAATTCTGCATATAATTAAATAAAGCCATGCTTTGTACATAAAGGAGTGTTTATGAATGGAGAATAATTTTATAAGTCTACAGGGTGTAGTTGAAGGTGATGTTGAATACAGCCATAATGTTCAGGAAGAAGAATTTTATAAATTCATGCTGAATGTATCCCGTCTTTCAGGGGTTATAGATTCACTTCCAATAACAATTTCAAAGAAGTTACTTTCGGAGAACGCAATAAAAAGCGGTGACAATATTTCTGTAACGGGGCAGCTACGAAGCTATAACAAATATTCTGATAACCGTACAAGACTTATACTTACAGCCTTTGCCAAAACAATAGACGAAGAAAAGAATGAAGAAGAAAATCCCAATAATGTGGTTTTAAACGGATATGTCTGCAAGACACCTACCTACAGAAAAACTCCCTTCGGGCGTGAAATCACCGATGTAATTATTGCAGTTAACCGTGCATTTAACCGTTCAGACTACATTCCGACTATTTGTTGGGGAAAAAACGCACTTTTCTGCCGTGATTTGCCGGTGGGAACAAATGTGCTTATAAAAGGAAGACTTCAATCCCGTGAATACACAAAACGCAACGGCGATGAGTATTCCATAAGGACGGCATACGAAGTATCTGTGGGAGAAATTGAAGAAATTTCATGATTATAGTTGCAAGTTTGTTAAAAATATAGTATAATCACCTAAGAGAAACTCAGTGAGGTGTGCTATGAGAATTATAGGACTTGACTACGGCGAAGCAAGAATAGGGGTTGCGGTGAGCGATATTCTTGAAACAATTGCAAATCCCCTTGATACAATAAGCGAGAAAGACCGTGAAAAACAGCTTGAAAAGGTTATAAAGGTTATTGAACGTGAAGGGGTAGAAAAAATAGTTGTAGGTCTTCCTAAACGTATGGACGGAACTTTGGGACACAGAGCTGAGTACACAAAGGAATTTGCCGAGGAGCTAAGCTTAAGATGCAATCTTCCTCTTATTATGTGGGATGAAAGGCTGTCATCTTCAGAAGCTCACAAAGTCCTTGACCAAGGTGGTGTAGGCGGAAAAAAGCGAAAGACCAAGGTTGATAAGATTGCTGCGGTTTTGATTTTGCAGACTTATCTTGACAGCCAAATGAGAATATGAAAGGATGTATTTAAAATGGAAAACAATAAGGATGAAATACTTGACGCTATGGAAGATTTTGACGTGCTTGACGAAATCGAATTTGAAGGAGCAACTTATTTTGCCATGACACCTATTGAAGGGAAAGAGGCTGAGGGCGAAGTATTTATTATGAAACTTGTTGATATTGACGGTGCAGAAATGCTTGAATCTGTTGAAGACGATGAATTGTTTGACAAGGTTTACAATATTTTCAAAGAAAATAATGCTGACGAATTTGACTTTTTAGATTGATTTTTTTGTTGTTATAGGTTATAATAAAAGAGAAGTAGAAAATAGCGAAATACATTGCTCTGCGGTGTGCGTATATATCGGGGCACTATTTGAACCAACACATTTTTTTAGGGAGAATGACCTCGGATCGCTGCGTGTAAGCTCTCCCTCGCTTTGCGACGAAGAGAGAAACCCATAACCGGTTCGGAATTCACCCACCTGCTTTGCAGGTTTCAAATAAGCTTCATTTACGGCATTGTGGGGCACTTTTTATAGGAGGAGTTATCATGAGTAAGATTATATGCAATAAGTGCGGCGAAAAGATTAAAATTAACTCTGTTTTTTTGGAAACGGTGGGTTGTGAAAATTGCGGCAACCGTATTGATTTTTCGACTCTTGATGCTCTCAGCGGTGTGAGACAGGCTCTTATGTTAGGTGTATCAATTTTTCTTGGAATAGTGGGGCTTGTTTTTATGATTGCAAATGATATCAGCTTCAGCCAACTTCCGGCTGTTTTTGCAGATTTAAGTGCCGGGGCGGCAGGTATGCTTTTAATTTTCCTTTGCATAGTTGTACTTTTGGTAGGTCAACTGGAGAAGATGATTGGATGCCGTGTTTATGAAGATTGGCGTAAAAGGGAAGAAGAGCTTGAAAAAATTGCAGAAAAAAAGCGTGCTGAGGATGCAGCACGTGAGGCGGAAGAAAAGTAATACATAAAAAGAATTAAGCAGTGTGTCTAAATAGGCACCCTCTAAAAGGAATAAAGGCCAATGTCATTAAATTAATGAGCGTTTAAATAAAGATGTACTATCTCAATTTATGGGTTTAAAGCTATAGAGGGGGACAGAAATGAAAAAACATATTTTTAGAACTGTGATGATATTGGTTTTATTATGCATATGTATGTGCATATACTATTATTTTGATGTTATGGATACATATGTTGTAGCCACTGACATATATCTTGAAAGCAAGCCTGTGTGCAGAAATATCATTTATTTAACGGACACTTCTTGCTATAAAATTTACAACAGTGCTCTTTACAAGGATGATAAATTTATCACAGCTTTGAATAAGGACAGTTGTGGCATATTGAAAGATAAGCTTGGGCTGTATGTTTCCTACGGTGAAAGATTATACAAAATAAATGAGTATAACGGAGAAAGAGAAGTATTCTTTGATAAAATTTACCCCTTGTTTATGGATGAATCATATATTTTTGCAATTTCTTCAGAAAATGCTGATTTTTTAAAAATAGATCGTAAGAATAAGTCTTTAGAAAATATTACTGAAATTTTTTCTGTTGAAAATAATACCCCTGTAGCTTTAAAAACGCATGATGGCTACTCTTATGTGTTTTTAAGTGATAATGGTAATTCAACAGTAACTTCTGTTATAAACTCGCAGGGTACGGTGTTATTCACGGATAGAAATCAGCAATTGTCTGAAAATACGGTATTGTATTATGACGAAAATAAAGCCATATATACCGATATAGATAGGGTACATATCAAGGTATTTGATTTCGAGACCCAAAAAACAAAGCAATTTGAAATCAAAGAAGGTTATTGTTACAGACCGGGAAGAACTTTTGTTCACAACAATCTCATTTATTTTGCTTTGGAGAAGTATACACCCTCTACAAAAAGAACAGAACGTTATCATGACAATGATATTATCTGCATGTTTAATGTTGATATGTTGACAAGTGAAATTGTTTTTGAAACGCCCGACCATATCGTTGGATTTGACACGAGCTTAGCATGGACATATGATGGATTTCACAAAATAGAAAAAGTGAATTATTTAAAAAATAGAGTACTAAATAGGGAATTCATTAAAAATAGATTTGAAAGTATTGAATTTCATACTCAGAACGGGCATGTGATAGTCACAAATCCTATGTCAAATGAAATAGTATCAATTTTCAAGTAAGAATGTCCCCATCTGCAAGTTGTTTATACAAATTTTTCAATCTGTCATTTGCTATGCCAAATTTTAAAACAGTAACGAAAAAGAGTTTGAAATCTTTAAGACTTCAAACTCTTTTATCGTTTTACACATTTCAATACCTTTTTAAACTTAACGAAATTGGCAGAAAGACTACTTTTTATTGTAATAAATCCTTTTTTGTAAGGAATTTGCCGGTTCCTCTTGCCACGGAGGAAATTGGGTCCTCAGAAATATTGACCTTTATGCCCGTAGCGGAAGAAATGAGCTTATCAAAGCCGTAAAGCATACTACCGCCGCCCGTTAAAGTAATGCCTGAATCGGAAATATCACCTGCAAGCTCGGGAGGAGTTTTTTCCAAAACATCACGTATTGCTTCGATAATGGCACTGACAGGTTCATTTAAAGCCTCCATAATTTCTTCAGATGAAACAAGCATACTTTGAGGCAAACCTGAAACAAGGCTTCTGCCTTTTATTTCGGTTGTAAGAGACTGGGGCCTTTCAGAAACGCATCCGATTTCCTTTTTTACAGATTCTGCGGTTTTTTCACCGATAATAATGGCAAACTTCTTTCGTACATACTTAATTATGGCATCGTCAAAACGGTCACCCGCAATTTTAAGTGAACTTGAAGATACAATACCGTTCATTGATATAACGGCAATATCAGTTACACCGCCGCCTATGTTTATAACCATGCGACCCGAAGGACGTGAAATGTCAATGCCTTCACCGATTGCTGCGGCGATGGGGGAGGTGACAATATGAACCTTTCCCGCACCGCTACGCATAAGTGCATCCTGTACGGCTCTCTTTTCAACCTCGGTTGCACCGCCGGGAACGGAAACGACAACTCTGGGCTTTATAATGTTTTTTGAACAAACCTTTTTTATAAACACAGAAAGCATTTCTTCTGTTGCTTTATAGTCAGCAATAACACCGTCACGCATGGGACGAACGGCAACAATACCGACAGGTGTTCTGCCAAGCATTGTTTCGGATGCCTGACCTACGGCATGTATTTTTTTACTTGAACGGTAAATTGTAACTATAGACGGTTCTCGCAGGACGATACCTTTTTTGGTGGAAATAAGTACACTTGATGTTCCCAAATCAATACCGATTTCGTGAACATGGTTAAACATATTCTATCACCGTCCTTTTTATAAGATTTAGTCCTTAATAAATTTATAATATCAAAAAAATGCCAATAAATCAATGCCTTTTTTACATTATAGGAAAGAAATACTGTACAATTGTCAATAATGGGTGACACTTTGTTCTATATTTTGCACCACTTGACAAAATATTATGTTTAGTGTAATATGTAAAAGAATATTTGTATGTAAAGGATTTGATAGTTTTTATGGACAGTAACAGTAGCCTATGGATTGTACTTATTATTCTCATAGCAATATCTGCATATTTTTCTGCAAGTGAAACAGCATTCACTTCTTACAACCGTGCAAAAATGAAAAATCATGCACAAAACGGCAATAAGAAGGCAACTATATCATTGAAGTTATCTGATAACTTTGACAAACTTATATCAACACTTCTTATAGGCAATAATATTGTTAATATTTCAGCGTCTACCATATCAACACTTGTTTTTGCAAACATTATTGATGACCCTGCTCTTTCAGCAACTGTTTCTACAGTTTTTATGACGCTTACGGTACTTATTTTCGGCGAAATCACTCCAAAATCTGTGGCAAAGCAGGCACCTGAAGCAGTTGCTATGTTTTCAGCCTCGGTTTTAAATGCACTGAACATAATACTTTCTCCTTTAAGCTTTGTGTTTATTCATTGGCAAAAGTTAATAACCAAGATATTCAAGCTTGGCGAAGGTGATGTAATTACCGAAGATGAGCTTCTTACAATTGTTGACGAAGCACAACAGGATGGCGGTATCAACAGTCAGGAAAGTGAGCTTATAAAGAACGCTATTGAGTTTAATGATATAGAAGTTGACGAAGTGCTTACGCCGCGTGTTGACGTTGTTGCCATTGACGTTGAGTGGGATAAGGAAAAAATAGCGGAAGTTTTTGATGAATCGGGGTTTTCAAGGCTTCCCGTGTATCAGGACACTATAGACAATATAATAGGCGTGTTGAATCACCGTGACTTTGTAACAGAGGAAAAGAACGAAATATTCAGAATTGAAAACGCAATCAAACCCGTTAAGTTTATATTCTCAACTATGAAAATTTCAAAGCTTTTGAGATTACTGCAAAAAACACAATCTCACCTTGTTGTTGTAACCGACGAATACGGCGGCACGGAAGGTATAGTAACTCTTGAAGATATAATTGAAGCATTAGTCGGTGAAATCTGGGATGAATATGACAATGTTTCAACAGAAGAATTTGAAAAAATTTCAGATAACGTATACAAAGTTAACGGTTCTGCATCTTTGGAGGACATGTTTGAGTTTTTCTCTATAGCCTTTGACGAAGAAGAAAATGACGATATTAATACTGTAGGCGGTTTTGTTACGGCACAGCTTGAAAAAATCCCGGATGTGGGTGATAGCTTTGAGTACGAACATTTAAAATTCACTGTAACATCTACCGATTCAGCCAGAGTTTTAAGCGTACTTGTAAAAGTTGGCGAACGGGAAAAGAAGGATGAAAATTAGTATAAATACAGAAAAGCGGCTTTCGGGTCGCTTTTTCTGATATAATAAAAAAATGTATTGATTTTTTATTATATTTATATTAAAATACACTAGATAGGTTTTACGACCACGAAAGGATGATGACAATGTACGTATCTAAGAAATTTTCTTCAATCAGCCCTTCCGCAACATTGGCTATTGACTCCAAGTTCAAGGCAATGAAGGCGGTAGGTATGGATGTTGTAGGTTTTGGTGCAGGAGAACCTGATTTTCCCACACCTCGTCATATTAAGGATGCAGCAATCCATGCTATTGAAAATAATATGACAACATACACACCCGCTTCCGGTACAGTTGATGTCAAGAAGGCTATATGCGAAAAGTTTCTGCGTGAGAACGGTTTGGAATACAATGTTGAGAACATTGTTGTATCCAACGGTGCAAAACATTCTTTAAACAATGCATTAGGCACAGTTCTTAATCCCGGCGACGAAGTTATTATACCTGCTCCATGTTGGGTAAGCTATCCCGAAATGGTTCTTCTTGCAGACGGTGTTCCCGTAATAGTTAATTCCACTGAAGAAGAGGGCTTCCTTCCTTCTCTGGAAAAAATTGAAAAAGCTATAACAGATAAAACGAGAGCTATTATCATAAACAATCCTTCTAACCCCACAGGTATGTGCTATCCTGAAGATGTTCTTCGTAAGATTGCAGATATCTGCGTTAAGAATAATATTTATATTATCGCTGATGAAATTTACGAAAGCCTCGTTTATGACGGAAAAAAGAATTTTTCCATTGCAACAATAAGTGAAGAAGTTAAGGATATAACAATCGTTGTTAACGGCGTTTCCAAGACTTATGCAATGACGGGATGGAGAATCGGTTACACAGCTTCCAATGCAAAGCTTGCAAAGATTATGGGCAATGTTCAGTCTCATGCAACATCTAACCCCAACTCTATAGCACAGTTTGCAACTGTTGCCGCACTTACAGGTACACAGGAACCTGTTGGAGAAATGAAGAGTGCATTTGAAGAACGCAGAAACCATATGGTTGAAAGAATGAACAGTATTGACGGTGTAAGTTGTATTATGCCAGACGGTGCTTTTTATGTTATGATGAACATTTCAAAGATTATCGGCAAGAAGATTGACGGCGTAGAAATTACAGGCAGTGATGTTTTTGCTGAAAAGTTCCTTGAAGTTGAAAAGGTTGCAGTAGTTCCCGGTAAGAGCTTCGGAACAGATATACACGTAAGATGGAGCTATGCTACAAGTATGGAAAATATAGACAAGGGTCTTGACAGACTTCAGTCTTTTATTTCAAAGCTTAACTAACATATAAAAGAAAGGGAGAGAAAAATGAAATTAGGTGTCATAGGTGCAGGTAACATGTCTTCTGCTATTTTGCAAGGAGTTATTAAAGCAGGTGCCTTTAAAGTAGAAGATATATATGTAAGTGAAATTTTAGAAGATAAATTAGAGAAAGCCGCAAATTGGGGTGTTCATACAACGACATCTGCCCGTGAAGTTGTTGAAAAAAGCGATTACATTATGTTTGGTGTAAAGCCTAATGTGATCCTTAAGGTTATGGATGAAGTTAAAGACCTTGTTGCTGACAAAGTTGTTATTTCCATTGCGGCAGGCATAAGTGTTGAAAGCATGAAAAACGTACTTGGCAATGCGGCAAAAGTTGTAAGAACTATGCCCAATGTACCTGCCCTTGTAGGCGAAGGCATGACAGCGGTATGTAAGACTAATGATGTAAGCGGACAGGAAATGCAGGTTGTGCTTGATATTTTCAATTCCATCGGCAAAACAGCCGTTTTACCTGAAACACTTATTAATACTGCTACAGCTACAAATGGTAGCGGACCGGCGTATGTGTTTATGATGATTGAAGCTATGGCAGATGCTGCAGTGCTTCACGGTATCCCTCGTGATACTGCATATCTTCTTGTTTCACAGACCATCTTAGGTGCCGCAAAACTTGCACAGGAAACAGGCACTCATCCGGGTCAGTTGAAGGATATGGTTTGTTCACCCGGTGGTACAGCTATTGAAGCGGTATATCAGCTTGAGCTGGACGGTTTCAGAGCATCTCTTATCAACGCTATTGACCGCTGTGTAAAGAAAGCTAACAGTATGGGTGAAAAGAAGTAATAAGGAACAAGCATTCATAAATCCCCCTTTTTAATCATAGATTTAACTATGGATTAAACGGGGGGATTTTTTTGCGGATAACTGATGCAAGACGGGATAGAAATTCAATTCTTTTAATTTTGGCATTTGTGTTTACAACGGGAGTGGTGTTGGGTTCGGTTGCTTTTCTTTGTATGGATAAAGACATTTTAAATGCGATAAATGTGGGGATAAACACAAATTTTCACGACACTGATTTTATGACGACATATAAAGAGAGCTTCATGGTGGAAATTCTTTGGGCAGGACTGGCTTTTTTGATTGGACAGATTGGTTTTTTAGTGCCTTTATCATCATCGGTGTTGGCAGTACGTGGTTTTGTGCTAGGGTTTACGGTTTCCTTTGTTTTTGCCACGAGCGATAATTGTTTTAAAATACTTCTTAAAACCATCGTTCCCCAGTGTCTTTTTGGAATACCGCTGTTGACTTTTATTACCGTTTTTAACATTTTATGTTTTTTGGAAAATAAAAGAGGAAAAAGTACATACTGGAGCTGTGTTTGGCTAAGTGCTGTTACTTTTTTCGGGGCGGCACTTGTCGCCCTTGCCCAGACGGCAGCAACAAGGTTTTTATAAAAAATAAATAAAATGAAAAGCTTAATTTTTGTTATTTTGCCGATGTACTTTTTTAATTGTTTGGTGTAGAATTACTAAGTAGGAGGTGACAGAAGTGAAAGCATTTTTAAAGGAATATGAAAGCTTTTTAAAAGAAACATTGTCTGAGAATACAGTCTCTTCGTATATGGGAGATATTTACAAATTTACAAGTGAAATGAATCTTAAAAAACCAAAAGAACTTTCTAAAGTTACAAAAACACAGCTTGAAGAATATATCATTCTTTTAAAAAGTCGTGGCAATGCCTATTCTTCAATATCAAGGACGATAGCTTCTCTTAAAAAATTTTATGGCTATTGCGTGGATAGAGGGATTGTTCACGATAATATTGCCTTTAATATGGAAACACCAAAACAAAAAAGGAAGCTTCCGGACACGTTGTCTATGGGGGATGTTGAAAAGCTTCTGAACTCACCTAAGGGAGACAGTGTAAAAGGTATGCGTGATAAGGCAATGCTTGAGGTTATGTATGCAACAGGTGCCAGAGTCAGCGAACTGATAAGCCTTAAGGTAAGCGATGTCAGCTTGAAAAACGAAATGGTAATGCTGTCTTCAGGAAAAAATCACAGATTTGTTCCGATAGGAAAGATTGCATCAAATGCTGTTGTTGATTATTTGCGTTTCTCCCGAAAAGAAATTCATCATTCAAATGAAAGCGATGTTCTGTTTCTGAACTTTTACGGTAACCCTCTTACAAGACAGGGGTTCTGGAAAATTGTGAAATATTATATAAATAAATCAGGTATAAAAGGAAACATTACTCCACAAACCTTAAGGCACAGTTTTGCACTTCACCTTCTGACAAACGGAGCTGATATGGATTCTGTCTCAGAAATGCTCGGATACAGTGACAGTACATCAGCTAAGATTTATATTGAGGTTATGAATAACAAAATTAAAGAGGTGTATCGTAAAGCACACCCAAGGGCATAAAATCCGCACTGTTGCGGATTTTTTGTATTTTGTAGACATATGGGATTAAGTGTGATACAATATACACAGTACATTTCAAGGAGATAGTTATGCGTACAATTTTACATTGTGATTGTAATTCTTTTTTTGCATCAGTGGAAAGTATGTACAATCCCGAGTTAAAAAATATACCTATGGCTGTGGGCGGCAGTGAAGAAAGCCGTAAAGGTATCATACTGGCGAAAAACGAAGCCGCAAAGAAATACGGCGTAGTTACGGCAGAGACTATATGGTCTGCCAAGAAAAAATGCCCTCAGCTTGTGGTGGTTAGCCCACATTACGACAGATATGTTGCCGTTTCCGAAAAGGTTAATGAAATATATAAAGAATACAGCGAGTTTGTAGAGCCTTTTGGCATTGATGAATCATGGATTGATGTAACTGATGTAAAGGAGCTTTTCGGCGATGGAAAAACAATAGCAGATACTATACGAAAAAGGGTACGGGAAGAAATTGGCATAACTGTTTCTGTGGGGGTAAGCTTTACAAAGTCTTTCGCAAAATTAGGCAGTGACTATAAAAAGCCCGATGCCACCACTGTTATAGATCGTGATGATGTTGAAACAATTGTATACCCGCAGAATTTAAACTGCCTTCTTTTTGCAGGGGAGAAAATATGTGCAGAATTTAATAAGTACGGTATTGTAACGATAGGTGATCTTGCACGGTGCGATAAAAGTTTTATCGAAAAGCACTTTGGTAAAAACGGGATGCTTTTGTATAATTATGCAAAGGGAAACGATGAAGATAAGGTACATAGTGTATACGACAAGGAAGAAATAAAATCCGTTGGCAATTCCTACACTTTTCCATATGATTTGACAGATAAAGATGATATAAGTCATGCTTTTACATGGCTTAGCGATGTTGTTTCAGGCAGAATGAGGAAATTGAAAGTAAGATGCAGTGTGGTTGGTATTACAATTAAGGATGAAAACTTTAAAACCATAAATAGACAGATGACAATTTCCAATCCCACAAATCACAGAAAGGATTTGAAAAAGTATGCTATGGACTTATTTTTAGAGGTGTGGAAAGGCAATAACGGGATAAGGCTTTTGGGAATAACAGGGTCTAATTTAATCCGTGATGGGGAAGAACAAACGTCACTTTTTAGCTTTGGCGAAGATGAAAAGAAAGAAAAACTTGAGACAGCTATTGATTCGATACGTGAAAAATTCGGTACAAATGCTGTGAAAATAGCATCAAGTGACAAATTTAACTCAAAATATGCTTCCGATGATAAAGAAAACAACTAAACTTAGTGGATTGCTATTGACATAAAACACCTATTTTTGATAAAATAAGATGAATATTTTTAAAAGAAATGAGGACTTGGTATGAAGACTCCTAAAGTAGCCCTTATAATGGGTAGCGACTCTGACTTTGAAGCAGTTAAGCCTTGTATAAAAAGACTTAAAAGTTTCGGCATTGAAACAGTTGTGCGTGTTTTATCAGCACACAGAACACCTGAGGAATCTAAAGAATTTGCTACAAATGCAGAGGCAAACGGTTTTGACTGCATTATTGCGGCGGCAGGAAAGGCTGCACATCTTCCCGGTGTGCTTGCGGCATTTACAACGCTTCCGGTAATAGGTATTCCGATTAAGTCCTCCACTATGGACGGGATGGATTCTTTATTTTCAATCGTTCAGATGCCTCCGGGAATTCCCGTGGCAACAGTTGCAATTAACGGTAGCGATAATGCCGCTATACTTGCGTGCCAAATTCTTTCTCTCCGATATGAAGAATTAGGCGAGAAATTAAAGGAATTAAAAGTCCAAATGCGTGCAAAGGTTCTGGAAAAGGATGCAAAAATTCAGGCTCTTGCCGATGAGATATAAAAGAGAGGAAAGATTAAGATGAGTGAAAGTTATAAGAATGCCGGCGTTGACGTTGAAGCCGGTTATGAAGCTGTCAGATTGATGAAGGCTGATGTTAAGAAAACATTTATTGATGGTGTTATGGGCGATATAGGTGGTTTTGGCGGATTGTTCTCCCTTAACAAGGATGAATATGAAGAACCTGTTTTGGTGTCCGGTACAGACGGTGTAGGAACAAAGCTTCGCCTTGCTTTTATTGCTGACAAGCACGACACTGTTGGTATTGATGCTGTTGCAATGTGCGTTAATGACGTTGTATGTAGCGGTGCTAAGCCTCTTTTCTTCCTTGACTATGTTGCAGTAGGTAAAAATGTGCCCGAAAAGGTTGCAACAATTGTAAAGGGTGTAGCTGACGGCTGTGTTCAGGCAGGCTGTGCTCTTGTAGGCGGTGAAACTGCGGAAATGCCCGGTTTTTACCCTGTTGATGAATATGACATTGCAGGCTTTACTGTAGGTATTGTTGACAAAAAGAAGATTATCGACGGCAGTAAGCTCACTGAAGGTGATGCACTTATAGGCATTGCATCTTCAGGTGTTCATTCAAACGGTTTTTCTCTTGTAAGAAAGGTTTTTGATATAACAGAGGGCAACGAAAAACTCAATGAATATGTTGATTCTTTAGGCGATACACTTCTTAACACACTGCTTACACCTACAAAGATTTACGTTAAGAGTGCGTTGAAACTTATTGAAGAATGTGATGTAAAGGCAATTTCTCACATTACAGGCGGTGGCTTCTATGAAAACATTCCCAGGATGTTAACAGGTGGCTTTAAGGCAGTTATAAAGAAGGACTCCTTTGAAATTCTTCCTATATTCAAGCTTTTACAGGAAACAGGAAATATCCCCGAAAGAGATATGTTCAACACATTTAACATGGGTATCGGTATGATTGCCGCTGTTTCTAAAGAAGACGCACAAAAGGCTGTTGATGTTCTTACTGCCATGGGCGAAAAGGCATACATCATAGGAGAAGTTAAAAAAGGCGAAAACGGAGTAGAACTTATATGAAAAGAATAGGTGTACTTGTATCAGGCGGTGGTACAAATCTCCAGGCGATTATTGACGCTTGTGAAAACGGCACTATTAAATCCGGAAAGGTTGTTACCGTTGTTTCAAATAAAAAGGATGTATACGCCTTAGAAAGGGCAAAAAATGCGGGCATTGAGGGCGTGGTTATAGAAAAGAAATCCTTTGATTCTTTAGCTGAATTTGATAAGGCTCTGTGCGACCACATGAAATCAAGGAATGTTGACCTTATTGTTATGGCAGGCTTTTTATGCATAGTAGGGGATAAGTTTATAGGGGAGTTTGAAAACAGAATTATAAACATTCATCCTTCACTTATTCCTTCTTTCTGCGGTGCAGGCTTTTACGGATTAAAGGTTCATGAAGCGGCATTAAACTACGGTGTAAAGGTGTCAGGTGCCACTGTACACTATGTAACAGGCGTTGTTGACGGTGGTAAGATTATTAAGCAAAAGGCTGTATATGTTCAAGAGGGTGATACCCCCGAAACACTTCAGAAACGTATTATGGAAGAAGCAGAGTGGAAAATTCTTCCCGAGGCAATTGAAGAAATTTGTGCATCAATATAAAAGAAAGGACAGTTGAAATGATACTTTCAGAAGAACTTAAAAATAATTCGTACCCGGGACGAGGTATTGTAATAGGTAAAAGTGCATGCGGTAAGTATGCGGTTACGGCATATTTTATAATGGGCAGAAGCGAAAACAGCAGAAACAGGGTTTTTGTAGAAGATGGAGAAGGCATAAGAACAGAAGCCTTTGACCCTTCCAAGCTTACAGACCCACATTTGATTATTTATGCTCCTGTAAGGGTTTTGGGCAACAAAACCATAGTGACAAACGGTGACCAGACTGATACAATCTATGAACTTATGGATCAGCAGTTGACATTTGAACAGGCACTTCGTACACGTGAATTTGAAGATGATGCCCCCAACTACACACCAAGAATTTCAGGCATATTAAAAGTGGAAAACGGAAATTACAGCTATGCAATGAGTATTCTTAAAAGTAATAACGGCAACCCAAAGTCATGCCAAAGATTTACATTCTCTTATAAAAATCCCGTAAACGGTGAAGGTCACTTTATTCACACATATATGGGCGACGGAAGTCCCCTTCCTTCTTTTAAGGGCGAGCCTAAGGATGTTGTTATAAATGAGGACATTGACTCTTTTACAAACACAATCTGGAATTCTTTAAACGAAGAAAATAAGGTGTCTCTCTTTGTGCGTTACATAAATATTAACGACGGAACATATGAAACACGTATTATAAACAAAAATAAGTAAGGAGAAAGAACATGAATTCTATGCAGTTAAAATACGGTTGTAACCCCAACCAGACGCCTTCTCGCGTTTATGTTGAAAACGGCGAGCTTCCCATTGAAGTTTTAAACGGTAACCCCGGTTATATAAATCTTCTTGACGCTTTTAACGGCTGGCAGCTTGTAAGAGAGCTTAAGAAGGCAACCGGACTTCCTGCGGCTACAAGCTTTAAGCACGTTTCCCCTGCAGGTGCGGCTGTTGGTGAGCCTCTTTCCGACACATTGAAAAAGATTTACTTCGTGGAAGATAAAGAGCTTTCACCATTGGCATGTGCATACGCACGAGCAAGAGGTGCTGACAGAATGAGTTCCTTTGGTGATTTTGTTGCACTCAGCGATGTATGTGATGTGCCCACAGCTATGCTTTTAAAGCCTGAAGTAAGTGACGGTATTATTGCCCCCGGTTATGAACCTGAAGCACTTGAGATTTTAAAAAGCAAAAGAAGAGGAACATACAATATTATTAAAATTGATGAAAACTACAAGCCTGACCCTATTGAACGCAAGCAGGTGTTCGGTGTTACATTTGAACAGGGCAGAAACGAGCTTGACATAAACGCTGATATGCTTACAGAAGTTGTCACAGAGAATAAAGAAATTCCGGATAGTGCAAAGCGTGACCTACTTATTGCACTTATTACACTTAAGTATACACAGTCCAACTCCGTTTGCTATGCGAAGGACGGACAGGCTATAGGTATCGGTGCAGGTCAGCAAAGTAGAATTCACTGTACACGTCTTGCCGGCAGTAAAGCTGACAACTGGTGGCTTCGTCAGTCTCCCCGGGTTCTTAATCTTAAGTTTTTGGAAACAGTTGGTAAACCTGACAGAGACAACGCCATTGACGTATATATGTCCGATGATTATATGGATGTTTTAGCTGACGGTGTATGGGAAAACATTTTTGCAGAAAAGCCCCCTGTTTTCACACGTGAGGAAAAGAGAGCATGGCTTGATAAGAATACTAATGTTGCACTGGGTTCCGATGCGTTCTTCCCCTTTGGTGACAACATTGAAAGAGCTTATAAGAGTGGTGTTAAATATATTGCACAGCCCGGCGGAAGTAAGCGTGACGATATAGTTATTGAAACATGCAATCGTTTCGGTATTGCAATGTGTATGACACATAACAGATTGTTCCATCATTGATTTTGGAGGTACGCAATGAAAGTTTTAGTTGTAGGTGGCGGCGGACGAGAACATACAATTGTATGGAAGCTTTCCCAAAGCCCTAAGGTTGATAAAATCTACTGTGCCCCGGGCAATGCAGGAATTGCTTCTTTGGCACAATGTGTTCCGATAAAAGCTACAGATGTTGACAAAATGGTTGATTTTGCGGCAGAAAATAAAATAGATATGGTAATGGTTGCACCTGACGACCCCCTTGTTCTCGGTATGGTTGATGCTATGGAGGAAAAGGGTATAAGAGCCTTCGGTCCCAAGAAAAATGCGGCTATTATCGAAGGAAGTAAGGTTTTCTCCAAGGACCTTATGAAAAAGTACAACATTCCCACAGCAAAGTACGAAGTATTTGACAATGCGGAAGAAGCAATTAAATACCTTCAAACCGCACCTATCCCTACAGTTATCAAGGCTGAAGGTCTGGCACTGGGTAAGGGTGTTATTATTGCAAATACATTAGAAGAAGCTGAAAAAGCCGTCCACGATATGATGGAAGACAAGGTTTTCGGTAACGCCGGTAGCCGAATTGTCATCGAAGAGTTTTTGACAGGTCCCGAAGTTTCCGTTCTTGCTTTTACAGACGGTAAAACAATTAAGCCCATGGTTTCAGCTCAGGACCATAAGCGTGCTTATGACAATGATCAGGGCTTGAATACAGGCGGTATGGGAACTTTTTCTCCCTCAAGGATTTATGACGAAAAAATGGCTGAGGAATGTATGAATAACATCTTCCTTCCTACAATGGATGCCATGAACAAAGAGGGCAGAACCTTCAAGGGTGTTTTGTATTTCGGACTTATGGCAACAAAAGACGGTGTAAAGGTTATTGAATATAACTGCCGTTTCGGCGACCCGGAAACACAGGTTGTTCTTCCTCGTCTTGAAAGTGACTTGTATGAAATTTTTGACGCAATCATTGACGAAAGACTTTCGGAAATTGACATAAAGTGGCGTGATGGCGGTGCTGTGTGCGTTGTTTGTGCAAGTGGCGGTTACCCTGTTAAATATGACTCAGGCTTTGAAATTACAGGAATTTCTGATGCAGAAGCATTGGGCGATATTACAGTTTTCCATGCAGGCACAAAAATGCAGGACGGTAAGCTGGTTACGGCAGGCGGCAGAGTTTTAGGTGTTACAGCTGTTGCAGACAGCCTTGACAATGCCATTGTAAAAGCATACGAGGGTGTTAAGAAAATACATTTCGATAAAATGCATTACAGAAATGATATTGGTATAAAAAAGTATTGATATGAACAAGAATACACAAAATAAAATTTCATTTTTCCTTTCCGTTCTGGAAGAAAGGTTTCAGAACGGAGAGGAATATTTCCTCGGTATTGATATAAGCTTTAAATCAGGTACAAAGTCATTCCCTGCAAAGGCTGTAAAAGAAGGGGATAGCTTCATATTTATTCACAATGCACAAAAAAGTGATTTCAGTTGGAGTTTGATACCTAAGGCGGCTGAAAACTATGACTCTATGCACCTTGTTTACAAAGAACGTGGTACAAATGCAGTTATAGATGCCAACGACAGAAATGTTACTTTAAAATATGAGGATTCTGCCAAGGAAGAAGAGGAGGTTACCTCAACTGTCAAAAATAGTCGTAATTATCTCATAAAACCACCTAAGGCAAATGTGCTTTTAAAGGAAATAGGCATTATGGGCGAAAACGGGAAAATCAAGAACGATATGGTCAGAAAGTATAACCAGATTGACCATTTTGTTGAATTAATCTCTGACCATTTAAAGCGTCTTGAGGGCAAGGTAGAGGTACTGGATTGTGCTTGCGGAAAAAGCTATCTTTCTTTTGCTTTAAATTACTATCTTAAAGATGTATTAAAGAAAGAATGTCACGTTACAGGTGTTGACTATTCGGATATAGTAATTAACGCTTCAAAAAAGAGTGCTGAAAACATGGGCTATTCAAATATGACATTTGTTAAGGCAGATTTAACCGATTATAAGGTTACAACGCCTCCCGACGTTGTAATAAGCCTTCATGCCTGCGACATTGCAACCGATATGGCCATTGCGGCAGGTATAAATAACGGTGCGAAGGCTATTTTTGCAGTTCCCTGTTGCCATAAAGAGCTTTTGGGTCAGTTCTCTTACAGTGAATTTGCCCCCCTTTTAAAGCACGGCATATTCAAAGCGAGAATGGCTGATTTGTTAACTGACAGCCTAAGATGCCTTTTGTTGGAGGCAAGCGGATATACCGTTACTGCCCAGGAGTATATTTCCCCTGTTGAAACACCGAAAAACCTTTTGATAAAGGCATTCCGTGATGGAAAAAGGCAAAAGGAAGCCAGGGAAGAATATTTCAGGTTAAAAGAAATATTATCCGTTACCCCAAAACTTGAAACACTTATAAAATTATAAGAGGTAATAAGTATGAAACTGATGTTTGCGTCGGACATACACGGAAGTGAATATTACTTGGAAAAGCTCGCTTGTAAATACAACGAGCTTTCTTTCGATAAAATGATACTTTTAGGGGATATTCTTTATCATGGACCAAGGAATGATTTACCCGAGGGGTATAATCCTAAAGGTGTAATTTCTATTCTTAACGAAATGAGCAGTGAAATACTTTCTGTCAGAGGTAACTGCGAAGCAGAAGTTGACCAGATGGTTCTGGATTTTTCCTGCATGAGTGACAGTTTAATTATGTATGATAAAGGCAAAATGTTCTTTATTACTCATGGTCACTTGTTTAACACTAAAAATCCCCCAAAATTGAAATCAGGTGATATTCTAATCCACGGACACACTCACATACAGACTGTTGAAAAGTTCAATGATAATCTGTATATAAATCCGGGAAGTGTATCTATCCCTAAAGAGAATAATCCGCCATCATTTATGATTTATGAGGATGGGTTGTTTACCATATATGATTTTGATATGAATGTTTTAAACAAAGTATCAATATAAATGCAGTGGAGCAGCAAAAAATATGAGAAAGCTGTTTGATAAAGTTCTTGATGTTATTTCGTTCGGGTTATATACCAGACCCTTAGCATCATTTTCAATAGTATTTTTTATATTTTCTGTTATGAGGTTGTATGTTTCTGTACAACCTCTGTTTGTATGTGCATTTTTATTAGGTATGTTATTGATCACCTTAAATTTACGTGGTAAGATCGATAATTTTATTACGGTTTTTATATTCATAGCCGCATTATTAAGTATTTGCATATCTAATAAATCTGTATTAAATACACAAAGTGTAATGGAAACTTTCCATTTTACTCATGTACGTGTGGAAGGAAGGATAAGCTCTGTTCCCGATGTAAGCGAAAGAAGAACCACGTTTTACGTAAATGCAGATAATATTTACTCTGACAGTGGTAAAAGCGGCGAAAACATTAAAGTTTATGTAATTGCAAAAGAAAACTATTTTAAATATGGTGATGAAATAGTTTTTAACGGCTACTTAACTAAAACAGCCGAAACAGTATATTATCTTGCAAAAGGTGCCCCCTTAAAAGCTAATAACGTTACGGTATTAAGAGTGAACCGTGGGAAATTTCCTTTCAATATCATTGCAAATTTAAAGAACAACGCACTTGAAGTAAGTGATAAAATTTTAAGCGATGAAGGTAAAATGCTTTTTAAAGCAATTGCTTTAGGAGATAAAACAGGCTTTTCCGAAGAATTTTCCGATAAGCTGACAAAGGCGGGAATATCTCACATTGCCTGTGTGTCAGGATTACATGTTTCTTTGGTGGGTATGGGCGTGTATATGCTGTTAAAAAGGAAAAAGTATTTAGCTTTCTTGTTATCCGTTGGAAGTGTAGTTTTGTTTACCGTCATTACCGGTGCGGCACCATCTACTGTACGTGCCGCAATAATGTTTACGGTTTACATTTTTTCAAAGGTAAGCATGAGACAAAACGACAGCTTCACGACACTTAGTCTTTCGGCTATGATTTTAATTGCAATAAATCCGTATGTAATTTATGATTGGGGTTTTGTACTTTCGTTTTTGAGCGTTCTGGGGATAGAGGTTTTTTATAATGATTTACATAATGCACTAAAATTTTTACCGGGATATTTTGGCGAATCAATAGCTGTAACACTATCGGCTCAGATAATGACTTTCCCTGCAATTACAATAATATTTGGTAGGATTTCAGCTTATTCAGTTCTCTCGAATATAGTTATTTCGGCTATATTTACAACTGTTCTCTATTTATGCATAATCTTTGTTTTCGTGTCGAACATACCCGGTGTAAACATACTGTTTTCATCCCTGTGCAACCTTTTTCTTGATGCAGTATGTGCAATTGCAAACCTTTTTTGTGATATGCCCTATAGTTATATCGGGATTAACAGCTTTAACATAACGGAAGTTGTCTGTTATTACGCCCTTATAGTCATTTATGTTTTCAAAAAGAAAATGTGTGATGTTTTGTTCTATTTAGCTATGGCTTTGTGTGCAATTGTGTTATGTGTAAATTTCTATAATAAGACCCTTGCAGATAAACGCTATGATGTAGGCGAAAATTCATATATTGTTTTATCAAATGAAACATCCTTCTTAGTTTGTAATGATGATTTGAAATATGTAAAAGACGATATTTTGCAGTGGGGAAGAGAATTTGATGTTGACTTTATTATTACAGTAAACAATGTAAACGGTCTGGAAAATGAGCTTAAGGCACTGCAAAAACTGGTTTGTGCGGAAAAAGTGTATATTAATGAGATTTATACTACTTCTGATTTTCTGCGTTTTTCAGAAAGAGAAAATATTAAAGTTGAGGAATATCCTGAAAACAGAAGTATAGAAGATGTTATTGCATTTGCCGCAAAAGACAAGGATATGCAATCGTAGATGTATAAAGCGTTTTAGCACATTGAACACCTTGACTTTGGTATATAAAAATGATATAATTAATAAACTAAATATATCCGATAGGGGCGATTTAATGTTTTTGGAAGGACAAGGTGTGAATGATTTAAATCATTTCACAATTGGCGGATGCGACAGCGTAGAGCTTTGCGAAAAATACGGAACTCCGCTTTATGTTATAGATGAAAATGTAGTGAGAAATCACTGTAAATTATATAAAAACTCTGTTGATGAATATTATAACGGCAAAGGCCTTGTGTTTTTTGCATCAAAGGCTCTCTGTAATAAAGAGATAATTCGCACTGTAAAAAGCGAAGGCTTAGGCTGTGATGCTGTATCTTCAGGTGAGTTGTACACGGCTCTTTGTGCAGGGATGGAGCCTGAAAAAATATGCTTACACGGTAACAACAAAACAGAAGAAGAATTAAGATTTGCCATAAGTAATTTGGTTGGAAGAATTGTTGTTGACAACATTTCCGAATTGGAGAAAATTAATCGTATTGCAGAGGAATTTGAAGTTAAACAGAAGGTTTTATTCAGAATTAAACCCGGTATTGATGCACATACACATAACTTTATAATGACAGGTCAGATTGATTCAAAGTTTGGTTTCGCATTGGAAACAGGCGAGGCAAAGGATGCTGTTCTTAAGGCTATGACATACGAAAACCTTCAGGTAGGCGGTGTTCACTGCCATATAGGCTCACAGATTTTTGAGGCTGAACCTTTTAAGGAAGCGGCAAAATTAATGGTGAATTTCATGGCGGATATTAAGGACGAAACAGGTTATGAAATGACCGAATTAAATCTTGGCGGAGGTTTCGGTGTAACATATACAGAAAAAGACGATCCTATAGAGTTTAACAAGTATATCGAAGAAATCAGCGTTATTGTAAAAAATGAATGTGAAAAACGAAATTTATGTTTACCTTTCATAATGATGGAACCGGGAAGAAGCATTGTTGCTACTGCCGGTGTAACATTATACACCGTAGGTGCCATAAAAGACATACCCAATATCCGCAGATACGTGTCTGTAGACGGTGGTATGTGTGATAACCCCAGATATATACTCTACCAGGCTGAATATACTGCCCTTGTGGCAAATAAAGCCGGTGACGAAAAGACCGTTGCGGTAACTTTAGCAGGAAAATGCTGTGAATCAGGGGACCTTTTAGGCGAGAATATGAGAATTCAGCCCGTTGAAATAGGGGATAATATTGCAGTTCTTACAACAGGTGCATATAATTATTCCATGAGCTCCAATTACAACAGAATTTGCCGTCCTCCTGTTGTAATGGTAAAAGACGGCGTTGACAGAATAGCTGTAAAAAGAGAAACTTTTGAGGATTTGATAAGAAATGACATATAACATTATTAGTTTACTTCAAAACTTTATAGTTCTGTTTACTGCAATAACCGTGCATGAATATTCACATGGTTTGGTTGCTTATAAATTAGGGGATCCAACTGCAAAGTCGATGGGTAGATTAACACTTAATCCTATGGCACATCTTGACCCACTAGGTGCAATTATGATGGTTTTCTGCCGCTTTGGCTGGGCAAAACCCGTTCCTGTAAATCCTTATTATTTTAAGGACCCAAAACGTGATATGGTCCTAGTTTCTTTTGCAGGACCTTTGTCTAATCTGTTATTGGCTTTTTGTGTGGCAACAGTTTTTCCTTTTGCAATCAAACTGATACCCGGTGGAGATGTCACCGATTTTTTGCTGGATTTATTAATAGCGTGTATGCAACTGAATATATCTTTTGCAGTATTTAACCTTATTCCGTTTCCACCACTTGATGGCAGTAAAATTTTGTTTGCAGTTTTGCCTAACCATGTTTATAATAAGTTTTTAACTTATGAAAGATATGGTATGATAGTTCTTCTTTTACTTTCTTTTACAGGTATTTTAGGCAGAATTTTAAATACTGTAATTCTCCCCATATGGAATTTGTATGTTAACTGGATTAATTTCCTGTTATCGATTATAGCATAAGGAGTATTTCCATGAGCGATGTTTCCTTTAAGACAGCGGTTTTTGAAGGGCCGTTGGATTTATTGTTGCATCTTATTTCAAAAAATAAGGTCAGCATATACGATATTCCCATTTCGGAGATTACAGATCAATATTTTGAATATCTTCAGGAATGTGAAGCTATGGATATGGAACTTTCAAGCGAGTTTGCCGTTATGGCATCCCAATTGTTGTACATTAAATCTAAGCTTCTGCTTCCTGTTCACGATGAAGAAGAGGAAGACCCCAGAGCAGAGCTTGTTGACAGACTTGAAGAGTATAAGCGTTATAAGGAGATTTCAAAACAGCTTGACGTTATGCAGCATGCAATGGATGACAGTGTGTTTAAATCTCCCGAAAACTTAGATATTCCTAAAGTTGTAATTGAAAATAAGACAATGAAGCCTGATTTATTATACGCTTCTTTTTTGATGATTATGGAGCGTAATCTGGCAAAGAAACCTCTTTCACCAAAGAATTTCAGCGGTGTAATCGGAAAAAAGAGGGTTTCTATTCCTCATCAGTCAAGATATGTAATGCATCTTTTGAAATCAAAAAAGGAAGTATTATTTGAAGAAATCTTTGACTCGATGACTTCTAGAGGTGAAATGGTGGCAACTTTTATGGCTATACTAGAATTAATAAGGGATAGTCACATGGTTGCACTTGAGGAAAATGGCAAAATTATTTGTCAAAGGTGTGATGATTTCGATGGATATGAATCAAGTGGTTCAGACGATTGAGGCAATACTTTTTGCTATTGGCGATGCTGTTGAAATTTCCGATATAGCATCAAGCCTTGGGATAAGCGAAGAGGAGGTTAAAGAAGGAGGCAAAATACTTTCCGAAAAGTATGTAAATACACAGTCGGGAATAAGGCTTATTGAAATTGCAGACTGTTACCAGCTTTCTTCTAATCCTGCCTGTTATGAACATATAAAAAAGGTAAGTCAGATCAAAAAGCAATCCGGACTTTCCTCGGCGGCGATAGAAACGCTGTCAATTATTGCGTACAATCAGCCTGTAACTAAAGGAACTGTGGAATTTATACGTGGTGTTGATTCTACTTATTCTGTAAACAAGCTGATTGAAAGAGGTCTTATTGATGAACTTGGGCGTGCTGAAACACCGGGAAGACCTATTTTGTATGGCACAACGCTGGAATTTTTAAGAACCTTCGGACTAAAAACACTTGAGGATTTGCCACCACTTCCGGAAAAGGGAGCAGAGGAGACAGCTTCAAGCGAGGAGGAAGCAAATTGAACCTTATTATTATCTTAGGTATATTATTTGCAATTCTTATTCTGATTTTATGTATTCGTGTTGGTATAGGTGTGAAATATGACAACGGCATTTTTATGATTGTAAAAATAGCTGTATTTAAGTATGAATTTAAGTTTAACCGTAAGGTAAAAAAGCTGTCGCAGAAAAATTTTAGGGACTCAGATGCGAAAAAAACTATAGATAAAAGCATTGTAGGTGTTGATTTTATCTTAGACCTTTTGGGGGATTTCAGGAAATTTGTAAGGAAAAGGGTAAGCCTTGAGGATTTTCAGTTAAATATTACTTTCGGCACTGCTGAAGCATCTTCAACGGCAGTTTCCGCCGGTGCTCTGTGGGCAATTTCCTATAATCTTTTAGGGCTAATTGATAAACTTGTTTTGGTTAAAAAACCTAAAGTTGACATTAAGCCCGTGTTCAATGAAGCAACCTGGAATATGAGCGTGAGTGGTATAGTAACATCTCGCCTTGCACATATTATAACGGTAGCTATTGTTTTTGCAATTAAATATTTTAATTATAAAAAGAATAAAAATAAATCAAGGAGGACAAACAAATGAGTACACATCCTATCAATGAGCTTATGACGGACGTTATGGGCAACTTAAAGTCAATGGTTGACGTAAATACAATCGTTGGCAACCCCGTTGAAACACCTGACGGAACAACAATCATTCCCGTTTCTAAGGTTGGTTTTGGTTTTGCCGCAGGCGGAAGTGATTTCGGAACAACAGCTAACGGTGCATCCACTTGTGCCAACTTTGGCGGAGGTAGCGGTGCCGGTGTATCTATTGCACCTATGGGATTTCTTGTGGTAACAAAGGACCAGATTAGAATGATTCCAGTAAATTCATCAAATTCTGCGGTTGATAAGTTGGTTGACTATATTCCCACTGCAATCAACAAGGTTAATAACATCATTGAAAAGCATAAGGAATCAAAAGAAGACTAAGGTTTATACCAAACAGGAGTAATAAAAAAAATTACTCCTGTTTTTGTATTTATTCGTAAATTTTTGTTGAAATGGAAATCTGTTTGTGGTATACTATATCATGGTGTAAATCTTGGATTTCTTCATAAAATTACTTGCCTTTCATACATTGTTAAAGGACGGTGATTTTGTGAAACGATTATTATTTACATTGATGTTTTTATTCCTGTTCTTTACTGAAGTTGCTTATGCACAAAACGTGGAGATTTCAGCAAAAAGTGCAGTGGTGATAGACTCGGGATCAGGGCGTGTCCTTTTTGAAAAGGATGCATACATACCCCTTCCCATGGCAAGCACCACTAAAATAATGACCGGTCTTTTAGCTGTTGAAATGCTGAATTTGAATGATATTGTAACTGTAAGTGCCCATGCTTCAGGTACCGAAGGCTCATCTGTGTGGCTTGAAACAGGCGAACATATATCTTCTTATGATTTGCTTTACGGTTTAATGTTATCAAGCGGTAACGATGCCGCTGTTGCTTTGGCAGAACATATAGCCGGAAGTGTTGATGCATTTACTGTTTTGATGAATAAACGTGCAAAGGAAATAGGTGCAAATAACACAAATTTCACAAACCCACACGGTTTACCTGATGATAATCACTATACAACAGCTTATGATTTGGCTAGGATAAGTCGCATTGCAATGAATAATAAGACCTTTCGTGAAGTTGTATCTACAAAAAATAAGACTATTTCATGGGAAAATTCACAGTGGAACAGAAGTTTGACAAACCACAACAAGCTCTTAAAAATGTATGATTATGCAATCGGAATAAAAACCGGGTATACAAAGAAAGCAGGACGGTGTTTAGCCTCTGCCGCAAAAAAGGACGGGAGGGAGCTTATTATAGTAACTTTGTCAGACCCTGACGATTGGAACGACCATATTCGTTTATACAATTACTGCTTCGACACATATTTACCCTATACATTGTGTAAAAAAGGTGAAAATGTACTTTGTTATAAGCCCAAATCAAAAGGTGCTGAAAGTATTGATATAACATATGGCGAAGATTATGTGGCAAGCCTTTCTGAAGAGGAAGAGAAGAATATAACGCGTAAACTGAAATTGAATATTACATTTCCCGTATCTCCTAATCAAAAGGTGGGGGAGTGTGAACTTTATTATTATAACGAAAAAATCGGCAGTGTAAGTCTTTTGGCGAAAAATGAATCCTATCCTGACAGAGGACTGCCCGATATTATAAAACAATTGATGAAGGGAATTATACTGCAGTGAGATTACAGAAATATATGGCAATGTGTGCCGTTGCATCACGGCGTGCCAGTGAAGAAATTATTAAAAGCGGTAGGGTAAAAGTTAACGGTGAAGTCATTGATTACATGGGCTATGAAGTTGATGAAGACAGTGATATCGTAGAAGTTGACGGAATTGTAATTAAGCCCGAAGCTAAGAAGTTCTACATCCTTTTAAATAAACCAAAGGGCTACGTTACAACAGTAAGCGATGAATTTGACCGTCCTACTGTTATGGAACTGGTTAAGGATGTACACGCCAGAATTTATCCCGTAGGCAGACTTGACTATGACACGGCAGGACTGCTTATTATGACAAACGACGGAGATTTTGCAAATACTCTTACACATCCCAGTCATAATGTAAACAAAGGCTATATTGCCAAAATCAACAAAATGCCCGATAAAGAAGCACTTGATACTTTAAAAAAAGGCGTTTTGCTTGACGGCAAGCTTACAGCACCTGCAAAGGTTGAAATATTAAAGCCAACAAAATTCAATTGTGAAATAAAAGTTACTATCCACGAAGGCAGAAACCGTCAGGTAAGACGAATGTTTGAAGCTATCGGTGCAGAAGTTACTTCTCTTAAACGAATTTCTGTAGGAAATGTAACTTTAGGCAATCTTCCAGAAGGAAAATGGCGACATTTAAACGATGCAGAACGCCAAAGGTTAATGGGAAGAGGTTCAAAAAGAAAATAAATTTTATAATATAAAATTTTCAGGAGGTATAAACAATGAGCATGGATGAAAAGCTCGATATGCGTAATCGCACTAAGGCAAATATTGCTTTGGGCGGTGGTGCAGAAAAGCAAAATAAAGTTAAAAGTTCAGGTAAAATGCTTGCCGGCGAAAGAGTAACAGCTCTTTTTGACGAAGGCAGTTTTATTGAACTTGATGCATTTGTTTCTGCTCGAAATAACTTTACTGCAGCAGACGGTGTTGTCACGGGTTACGGAACTGTAGACGGCAGATTGACTTTTGCCTACGCACAGGACCCTACAGTAATCGGTGGTTGTATCGGTGAAATGAACGCAAAAAAGATTTGCAAAGTATATGATATGGCTTCAAAAATGGGTGCACCTGTTGTTGGCATTTTAGATTCTAACGGTGCGAGATTGGAAGAAGGTGTTTTGGCACAGGCGGCTGTGGGAGAAATCATGTCTTGTGTGGCACGTGTGTCAGGTATTGTTCCCAACATAAGCGTTGTTTTAGGCACCTGTGCAGGTTCTTCTGCAATAATTGCCGAAATGAGCGATTTTGTTATTATGAGTGAAAAAGAAGGGGCAGAACTTTTTGTTAATTCACCTTCCGTTGTCACTGCATCTACAAACAAAAAGTATGAAGCAAACGCAAAGGCAAATGCTTTTGTTTCAGGCAATATTCACTTTACAGGTAAAGATGATGCCATGTGTTTGGAAGTATGTAAGCTTCTTTTAAGCTATCTTCCCTCAAACAACCTTTGCGATGCTCCTGAATTTGACTGTTCTGACGATTTGAACAGGGTTTGTGAACCCTTCGTGGATGTTGACGGTGAATATGATGTGAGAAGCCTTATTGCCAACATCGCAGATGATGGTGCTTTTATGGAAAGTCAGGCAAATTACGCAAAAGGAGCTGTTACAGGCTTTATTCGCCTTAATGGCACTACTGTAGGGGTTGTGGCAAATCAGGGAAATGAAGAGGGTGCACAGCTTTCAGGACAGGCTATTGAAAAAATGGCAAGGTTTGTTCGCTTCTGTGACTCATTCAACATCGGTATTCTTACATTTACTGATGTTGAAGGCTTCAAAGTAAGTGCCGACGAAGAAAACTGGGGATTGGCAAGAAAGAGTGCAAGACTTCTTTATGCCTTTACTGAAGCGACAGTTCCTAAGGTTAATGTAATTGTAAAGAAGGCTTACGGCGGTGCTTATGTCGCAATGAATTCCAAGCAGACAGGTGCTGATATTGTTTTGGCTTATCCCACAGCACTTATTGCCGCAATTGCACCTTTGGCAGGCGTTGGTGTACTTTATTCTGAAAGACTTCATGCAGGCGAGAGCAGAGATGCTTTGGTCGAAGAATATAAGGATACTGTTGCATCACCTTATAATGCGGCAAAGATGGGCTTTGTTGATGATATTATTATTCCTTCCGAGACCCGTCCCAGAGTTATAGCAGCATTTGAAATGCTCAGAAGTAAGCGTGTAAACGCTCCTTCAAGAAAGCATGATAATATGCCGCTTTGATAAAGGAGTGTTGGTATGAACATATATGATCTTACTACTCCCGGTGAAATAATCGCTTATGGCGTCGTTGTAACAATTCAGGGTATTTTGGTTGTATTCCTTATCCTTATACTCATTATGCTTGTTATATACGCTATGGGATTATTGTCAGGAAATAAGAAGTCTGAAAAGAAATCTCAAGCTCCTGCCACTAAAGTCGAGGCTGAAGTAAATACGGTTGAGGAAACAGTGGATGAGAGTGAACTTATCGCAGTTATTACAGCTGCTGTTGCCGCTTGTATGGGTACAAGCAGTGCAAGTGTAAATATCAAAAGCTATAAAAAGGTTTCTTCCGCTTGGAGCAATGCCGCAAAGCGTGAAGTTCTTGATAACAAATTTTAAGGAGGTACATATCAGATGAGAAAATTTATTATAAACGTAAACGGTAATTCATATGAAGTTGAGGTTGAAGAAGTAGGTGCTACTGCCTCTGCTCCTGTTCAGGTTGCTACAACAGCTTCTGCTCCTATTTCTGCACCTAAGAAGGCAGCTGCTCCCTCAGGTAGCGGTGAACCTGTAAAGGCTCCTATGCCAGGTACAATTCTTGACGTTAAGGTTCAGAACGGTGCAAAGGTAAATGCAGGTGACGTTCTTGTTGTATTGGAAGCTATGAAGATGGAAAATGATATTAAGGCACCCAAAGCAGGTACAGTTACTGTTGTTACTTCTAAGGGCTCCAGCGTTAATACAGGTGACGTTTTAGTTACCATTGCCTGATTTTATTGACGCAGATTGGAGTGTGAACAAAAAATGTTCGATATGTTAGTTGACGGTTTAGGCAGTTTTGCCATGAAAACCGGTATTGCTGACATCGCCTCAAATTTCCTTTGGGATGGAGCAAAGACTCTTGTTATGATTGTTATTGCATGTGTACTTTTTTACTTTGCAATAGTTAAGAAATATGAACCGCTTTTGCTTTTGCCCATTGCCTTTGGTATGCTTATTGCTAACCTTCCTTTAGGCGGTGTTATGCATCCTGAATACTTTATCGACCCTGAATATCTTATAAACGGTAAAGATTTGAATTTTGGTCTGATATTACATGAAGGCGGTCTTCTGGACCTTTTATACTTAGGTGTTAAGCTGGGCATTTATCCGCCACTTATATTCCTTGGCATAGGTTGTATGACTGACTTTGGTCCTCTTATTTCCAACCCTAAAAGCATTATTTTAGGTGCGGCGGCACAGCTTGGCGTATTCATTACTTTCTTCTGTGCTGTTCTGTTAGGTGCCTTCGGTATAGCAGGTTTCGGTTCTGACGGAAATGTGGCTACAATCTTCAAGGAAGCCGCATCTATCGGTATTATCGGTGGTGCTGACGGTCCTACGGCAATTTTCGTAACAAAGACATTGGCTCCTTCGCTTTTGTCGGCAATTGCCATTGCGGCATACAGCTACATGGCACTTATTCCCATGATTCAGCCGCCTATTATGAAGCTTCTTACAACAAAGAAGGAAAGACAGATTGTTATGGAACAGTTAAGACCCGTAACAAAGACGGAAAAGATTATTTTCCCCATTGCCGTTACTCTTATAGTTGTACTTTTGGTTCCCGATGCGGCAAGTTTGGTGGGTATGCTTATGCTTGGTAATCTGATTAAAGAATCAGGCGTTGCTGAAAGACTTTGTAAAACTGCACAAAATGAGCTCATGAATATTGTTACAATTTTCCTTGGTATTACAGTTGGTGCTACTGCAAAGGCCGATACATTCCTTACAGGCAAAACAGTATTTATTATCCTTCTCGGTCTTGTTGCGTTCTCTATCAGTACAGCAGGCGGATTGCTTCTTGCAAAGCTTATGAGTAAGCTTACAGGCGGTAAGATTAACCCGCTTATCGGTAGTGCCGGTGTTAGTGCAGTGCCTATGGCGGCAAGAATGAGCCAGCAGGTTGGTCAGGAAGAAAACCCCGCAAACTTCTTGCTTATGCATGCTATGGGCCCCAATGTTGCAGGTGTTATCGGCAGTGCCGTTGCGGCAGGTGTATTCCTTGCAAACTTTACAGGTATTTAATAAAGGGAGGTAAATTACAATGGTTAAAATAACAGAAACGGTCCTCCGTGATGCTCACCAGTCACTTATTGCTACAAGAATGACAACAGATGAGATCCTGGGTATAGTGGAAAAACTTGACCAAATTGGTTATAATTCATTAGAAGCGTGGGGAGGAGCTACTTTTGACGCTTGTCTTCGTTTCCTTAATGAAGACCCTTGGGAAAGACTCAGAAAGATTAAAGATAAAGCTAAAAATACACCCCTTCAGATGCTTTTCCGCGGTCAGAATATTTTAGGCTACCGCCATTACGCGGATGATGTGGTTGAATATTTTGTACAGAAGTCCATTGCTAACGGTATTGATATTCTCCGTATTTTCGATGCATTAAACGATGTAAGAAATTTAAAAACAGCTATTAATGCCGCAATTAAGGAAAAAGGTCATGTACAGGCGGCAATCAGTTATACATTGAGCGATTTCCATACAAATGAATCATTCATTACTCTTGCTAAACAGCTTGAAGATATGGGTGCAAGCAGTGTTTGTATTAAGGATATGGCAGGTCTTTTGACACCGTATGTTGCATACGATCTTGTTTCAGGTATGAAAAAGGCTGTCAAAATTCCCATTCAGCTTCATACACATTACACAAGCGGTTTAGCTTCTATGACATATCTTAAGGCTATCGAAGCAGGTGTTGATGTTGTTGACTGTGCTATGAGTCCCATGGCTTTAGGTACAAGCCAGCCGCCTACAGAATCACTTGTTGCCGCACTTAAAGGTACACAGTACGATACAGGTTATGACCTTAACAAGCTTTCTGAAATTGCAGATTATTTCCGTCCTCTTCGTGAAGAATATATTAAGAGTGGTCTTCTTAACCCCAAGGCTCTTAGCGTAGATGCAAATACTTTGAAATATCAGGTTCCCGGCGGTATGCTTTCAAACCTTATTTCTCAGCTTAAACAGCAGGGTAAGGAAGATAAGTACGAAGAAGTGCTTAGGGAAGTTCCCAGAGTAAGAGAAGATGCCGGTTTCCCGCCACTTGTAACACCTACAAGCCAGATTGTTGGTACACAGGCTGTTCTTAATGTTATTATGGGCGAAAGATATAAGATGGTAACTAAGGAATTCAAGGCAATGATTAGAGGGGAATACGGACAGACTCCTGCCCCTGTAAGTGAAGAATTCAAAAAGAAGATAGTAGGGGATGAGAAGATTATTACTTGCCGTCCTGCTGACTTAATTCCCAATGAATTGGATAAGTTCAGAAGCGAAATTGCTGAATATGCAGAACAGGAAGAAGATGTGCTTTCATATGCACTCTTTGACCAGGTTGCAATCAAGTTCTTCAAATACCGTCAGGGTCAGAAGTATAAGATTGACCCAAATCTTGCAAATACTGAAGAAAAAACACATCCGATATGATTTTAAAATTAAAGAAATGCCCGATAAATTTTTATCGGGCAACTTTGTTTACAAAGAGGAAAGAACATGCTCAATATAGATGAAAGAATAATAGAATTATCTAAAGAAGTAGAGAGAGAAATAGCTCCCAAATTTCGTGAAATAGATGAAATTGCTCAGTATAATCAGGAAAAAGTTCTGAATGCTTTTATAAAAAACAGGGTCAGTGACTCTCATTTTAATCATACCACAGGTTACGGTTATAATGACATCGGCAGGGAAGTTATTGACAAAATTTATGCCGATACTTTCGGCACGGAGGATGCATTGGTTCGTCACAATATTGTAAACGGTACACATGCACTTTCGATCGCCCTTTTCGCTGTTTTAAGACCAGGTGATACTTTGCTTGCTGTAACAGGTAAGCCTTATGACACACTTGAAGAAGCAATAGGTATATCAGGTGACGGAAACAGTGGCAGTTTAAAGGAATTTGGTGTAAATTACCGTCAGGTTGACCTTAAAGACAATAAGCCTGATTTTGACAAAATCAAAGAAGAATTAACAGATGATGTAAAATTGTGTATAATTCAACGCAGTAAGGGATATGATTGGCGTGATACCCTTTCATCATGTGAGATAGGGGAGCTTATAGGGTTTATCAAGAAGGTAAAGCCGGGAACACTTTGCATGGTTGACAACTGTTACGGTGAATTTGTTGAACGTGACGAACCCAGTAATTACGGTGCAGACATGATAGTTGGCTCACTTATAAAGAATGTAGGCGGTGGTCTTGCACAAAGCGGCGGTTATATAGCAGGCACAAAGAAATGTGTTGAATTGGCTTCTTACAGACAGACAAGCCCCGGTATAGGAAAAGAATGTGGTGCAACACTCGGCCAGAACCGTCATATTTTGCAGGGATTTTTTATGGCACCTCATACTGTTGCACAGGCAGTTAAAACGGCAGTTTTCTGTGGTGCTTTGATGGAAAAACTTGGTTATGAAGTAAATCCCACATCAAGTGCAAAAAGGTGCGACATAATTCAGTCTGTAAAATTCAATGACCCTGATAAGCTCATAAAGTTCTGTCAGGGCATACAGATGGCTTCACCGGTAGACAGTTTTGCAGTTCCCATGCCATGGGATATGCCGGGATATCAGCATCAGGTTATTATGGCGGCAGGAACTTTTGTATCAGGTGCAAGTATTGAAATCAGTGCAGATGCTCCCATAAAGGAACCTTATGTAGGATATCTTCAGGGTGGTCTTACATATGAAAGTGGAAAACTGGCAGTGATGTATGCCGCATCAAACCTGTTAAATTAAAGGGAACGGCAGAAAAAACATAAATTCAAAAATACAGCCAATTCAACAAAATAAAAATTTTGTTGAATTGGGAATAGGAGGATATGACTATGAACATCCAAAATGAATACTGTGACATTCCTGCATTTGCAAGGCGTTTTTTGGTGCATATGTCAACTATTCTCGGTAAATCTGAAAAAACTGTTCATGAATATTATTATGACCTTCGTACATTTTTTAGGTTTTTGAAATGTTATTTTAATAAAGCTTCCTTTGACGACTTTGATACATTAGATACATCGGATATAACTATTAATGACCTAAAAAAACTTATCACAGATGATTTGTATGAATACCTTATGTTTATAAGAAATACTCGTGATAATAATCCAAGTGCTTTGGCACGAAAAATTTCTTGTATTAAGTCGTTTTATAATTATATGACAGCAAAAACTCATCAGCTTGATGATAATATTGCAAAGGATTTAGAATCACCTAAAATTCCTAAACGATTGCCACGATATCTCACCTTAGACCAGTCAAAACGCCTTTTAGAGGCTGTTGACGGTGAATTTGCAATACGTGATTATTGTATAATTACATTGTTCTTAAATTGCGGTATGCGTCTTTCTGAGTTGGTCGGTATAAATATGCATGATATACAAGAAAACAGTATATTTATACGTGGCAAGGGTAATAAAGAGCGAAAAGTTTATCTTAACGATGCTTGTGTTGCATCTATTAATGATTACCTTGCAGTCAGACCTCACGACGGAGTTATAGACCGTGACGCTTTGTTTTTAAGTAAGAGAAAAACACGTATTTCCAACAATATGGTGTACAGAATGGTTAAAAAGAATATGGAGCGTGCCGGTCTTGACCCTGAAAAATATTCACCACATAAATTACGCCATACTGCCGCCACACTTATGTATGTTCACGGTGATGTAGATGTGCGTGCATTACAGGAAATTTTAGGCCACGAACAACTGTCAACCACGCAGATTTATACACATGTGGATGAAAAACAGCTTCATGATGCTGTAAACAGAAATCCTTTGGCAAATACAAAAAAAGAAAAAAAGTAATAGAAACTCCCGAAATCAGGCATTTTGCTTAATTTCGGGAGTTTTAATCTATTCATTAAAAATATCGTATTTAATTTTAATT
This sequence comes from Clostridia bacterium, assembly GCA_051866635.1. Classification (GTDB taxonomy): domain Bacteria; phylum Bacillota; class Clostridia; order UMGS1883; family UMGS1883; genus RGIG1927. The sequence continues at coordinate 80,775 of JBJDXJ010000052.1, forward strand.
CTGGACAATTTTTTACCGATGGGTTTTTCAAGTAACAGCATAAATATAATATTTGAAACACAGTATTCAATCATTACAGGTATGGCGAAAGCTACATATGAAAAGTATCTAACAATTGAAAATGAACTGTCCATGCTTAATGTTGTATATATATCCATAATCATTGAAAATACAATACCTGAAATGCCTGAAAAAATAAGTAATATAAGTTTGTTTTTAAGAATTCCCTTCTTCTGCAAAAAACCTGCCATAAATCCGATAAGCCCCCATGAAACCATCTGAAAAACAGTCCAGGGACCTTGTCCATATTGCATATTTGATACAATAGCCGTTAATGCCCCTGTAATAAAGCCTGCATCTGTGCCAAAATATATTCCTGTTATTATTATAAGTGCTGTCACAGGTTTAAAATGTGGTATGAAAGTGAAAATAAACCTTCCGACAAAGCACAATGCAATCATAACTGCAAGGATAACGATTTCACGCGTATTGCTTTTCTTCTTTTCATACCGTGCAAAAAAAGGTATACAGCTTATTATTGCCGCAATTATTGCAATCAGCATGTATTTTTCACTGCCTAGCAAAGCGTTACTTAAAATTGCAAGCACCGACAAAGAAATTATTGATATAATGCTGAAAGAGTAGTTTTTTATAATCGACCATTCCTTTCACATAAAGTGACCACATCACAGATTGTGACTGCATTTTTATACATATGGCGTGACACCACTGATGCATATGTTGTATAGAATTTATTTAAAGAGAAAACCTGTTGCGGTGTTCCTTGTGAGGCAATCTGTCCGTCAAATAAAATCAGGCATTTATTCGATATTTCCGCAGAAAAATCTGCATCATGACTTACAATAATAACTGCAACTCCCCTATCTGCCAGATTTTTCAGTATTTTTTGGATACATTTCTTCCCTGCCGCATCAATTCCCTTTGTAGGTTCGTCAAGGCATAAAATATCCGGCTCTAACATAAGTATTTTTGCCAGTGCCGCCCGCTGTACTTCCCCACCGCTTAAATCGTAAGGGTTTCTGTCAAGAAGATGCTCTATTGCTAGCTCTTTTGAAATACTTTGGAAATTTTTTGTAATTAATGATAAATCGTCCCTTAGTACATCCTTTGTAAAAACGGTTTTCACATTTTGCGGCAGAACCGCAACTTTTTTACCGTACTTTTCAATTTTTCCCATATAAGGATTATTAATTTCCGATATCAGACTTAAAAGAGTGGTTTTTCCGCTTCCGTTACCACCCAAAAGTGTTGTTATCTCCCCGAAATTACATTCTAAGTTCAGCTTTCTGAAAATATCGGGAGAGTTTTTTTCGTATCTGAAATAAACATCCTTAAATGTAATTGCAGTTTTTCCGTCACTTTTTTTGCTTTCAATATAATCAATTTTGTTTTTAAAATTGTCAGACAAGTATTTTCTGCACTCACCCACAGTCAGAGGACATTTACCACCTGTATTAAGTTTGTTATATAATCTTACAGCGGTGGGAAGCTGTACATAATCACTTTGTATGCTTTTCCCCACTTCATATCCTGTACCTGTATGTGTTATTACACCTTTATCCAGCACACAGATTTTGTCAGCATAATTCCAAAGCTCTTCTGTTGTGTGCTCCGATATAATAATTGTCAAATTCATTTCTGAATTGAGCCTTTTTATCATATCTATAAAATTCCTTGAAGCTATTGGGTCAAGCTGGCTTGTCGGTTCATCAAGGATAAGTATATCAGGGTCTGTTACCATGACAGATGCAAGATTTAAAAGCTGTTTTTCTCCGCCCGATAATTCAAAAGTATTTTTACGGAATAAATGTGAAATGTTGAAGAACTCTGAAATTTCAGCAACCTTTTGGCGGATTTCATCTTTTTGTTTGTTCATGTTTTCAAGCCCAAAAGAAAGGTTGTGCCATACTGTGTCGGACACAATCTGGTTTTCAGGATTTTGATTCACTATCCCTACTCTTATGTTTTCTTTGTATATAACATCCCCTGTCTTTTCGCCAATTGGGGCAATCTCATCTTTCAAAAGACGTAAAAGTGTTGTTTTACCGGAGCCGGATGCTCCGCACAAAAGCACAAAATCACCTTCATTAACCGAAATTGACACATTGCTAAGTGCATTTAATTCACATAGAGGGTATTTAAATGTTAAATTTTTGATATTAAGTATTTCCATTTTAAACCTTCCTTTATATCCCACAATACGGGAGTGAAGCATAATAGTGCATATACGGTGTAAAAGATTAATGATATTGCATCAATAGGTGTAAACACAATAGCGGGATAATAAATAAATTCAGCTTTACCTAATAACGTAAAACATATAATAAATGCGTCACAAATAATTATAAATAATGAAACTATCACATCAGATTTAGAAAATGAAAACAAAGAATATGTACCCTTTCTTTTTCCGCTAAAACCCCTAGAACGCATTGTGTCCGCTGTTTCAATAGCATTTTCAATTGACATGGAAATAAAAGCAGAAAGTACATTCTGAATAAGGGTGAATTTCCCTTTTAAAGTATCGGTTTTAAATGTTCCCATTGAAATCTGAGCTTGGTAAATATCCTTCGCATTTTCTTTAAAAAGAGGTACAAATCTTAACGCCATGCAAAATACCAGAGATAGTTTTGGCGATGTTCGGCCTATTATCCATGTAAGCTTGTCCTGTGTAAACACATGTGAAAACAGTTTAAACCAATACATTATTGCTATGATAAGCACCCCTGTAAAAACACCGTAAATAAAGGACTGAAGGGTAATTCGCTGGTCAAAAAGATAAAACAGCACAGTTTCACCGTTATGTGAAAAAACAGGATTTGTAATACTTATTATAATCAAAATTGTTAAATAAAAGAATATATCGTAATTTTTCCTGTTAATCAGAAGCACAGAACAAAATGCACCTGAAAGTGACAGTAATAACAAAACAGGGTTCATGGTAGACATTGTAAATACAATCACCGATACAAAGAACACCAATAATGTTACCGGGTGAAAATCGTAAAATCTCATTCAAATTCCTCTCCAACATCTTTTCCCAAATCACAGGTGTACACCCATTCAATATAATCATTTTCGTTCAAAATATAGGAATTACAGCCTTTTTGTGCGAAAGTACCGTTTACTTTGAACATCCAGCCCGAAAGCTCACCGCAGGAAAATTCATAAATATAATTAATGCCTTCAACATATGAATCATTTGGTGATTGAGTGTATTCGAGCTGAATTTTATTTTCTTTGGTCACTTTCTTAAGTGCATCAAGAACAGTATCTCCTTTATTGATATAAACAGTTGTTTTTGGCAGTATAACACCGTTTTGGGGAATATACTTACTATTTTGCAGTCCCTTATCAAGTAGTGAATAATTTGAAAGAACAGTTTGGCAGTTTATTGAAATTGTAACAGGAACATTGCCTGTCTTTCTATCTGACATGTAAAAGTCTTCTATAGTTTGTATATTTGACAATAGAAGGGCAAGTATTATTAAAACTACAAAAACTATAACTGTATTTTTTATAATTCGATTCATCTGTATCTCCTTACAATTATTACAACTGATACTATTATAAATGAAAATAATACTATTGCAATCAATACAACATTATTAAAATCACTATTTTCCTGATTGGAAGCCGCACTTTCTTTTTCGGTTTCCTTTTCTGTTGGTACTATAGCGTCACATACAACCGTATCAGCTTCTGTGGGACAATCAGTCGGAGCCTTAGGTGTAATTGTTTCGACCTCTGTAGGTTCATAAAAATTAACAACTTCCTTTACTTTGGGTATTTCTTGTGTAACATCTGTTGCAATTTTTTCTTCTTCTTCTGATGTAAAATCAGGTTTTTCATGTAAAATAACATCATATTCAACGGTTTCTGTATTTTTTGCACTATTTGTCAGATAATTTAAATAAACTGCACTTTGTTTATTGTAAGCTGCAACAGCACATGTTGCCTGATATGTAGCTATAATATCCTGTACACCGCCTATTGTATGTGAAAAACCATCCCCTGATTTAAAATTCATCAGTGCGTTTAATATGGAACGGTCTGTTTCCTGACCTAAAGAAGAAAGAGCAATTATCACCTGAGCTGTGCTTTCAGCATTAGGAAGTCCATTTTCGGAAAAACTTCCGTCCTGATTTTTGTTCGCCATAAGATAGTTTACAGCTTTGTCAATTGATGCTTTTACATCTGCTCGGTCTTTGTAAAAAGACAAAGCATAAACTGCCATAGAGGTCATATCACAGCTTGACATGTTTCCGCTTAAAGCAAATCCTCCGTCGGCATTTTGTCTTGAAAGGATTGTTGATATAAGGGAGGATTTGGTGTTTATGGCATCTACAGGTTCATAAAAATTTCCTGAAGATAATGTGATTAATGCCCATATATATCCGTTTAATCCTTGTCTGCCCAAGCCTTCACGATAATAAATACCGTCATTAATAAGGTTTACGCCTGCAAAGTTAGTAGCATCGTAACCCAAAAGGTTTATGAGCAAGGCAATCCGATGATATTCAGTTGATTTATTGGCACTAAGTGTTCCGCTCTTTTGGTATTTATCAGAAACATATCGGCTCAATTCAGCCATGTAACCTTCTTTATCAAAGCTTTCCCCTGCAACGAGAAGTGAAATTGCAGACCAATCAGATTCTGAACTTCCCGGACTTTGTAACAGAGCTTCATGTAACAGGGAGCTGTTTGCAAAAACAGGTAATGATGTTACTAAAATAAATATAATTGATAGTGTTAGGGCTGTTTTTTTCATTTTATTCCACCGTTTCAACATCTTTTCCGTAACACAGTGTAAAACAAAGTGTTATTGTATCACCGGGTTTAGGAATGTAGTCACACATACCTACAGAGGGAATTTCATCGTTTACTTTAAACATCCAACCTGATGCATCGGTTAAATCAAATTCACCTAAGACACCTTTTTCATAAACATTTTCAGTGTATTCAATGTTATTTACGGACAAAATTTCCTTGGCACTGTCACTTATCAAGATTTTGTCAGTGTCAATACCTTCTACTGCATACAGATAAAAGCCCTCACCGGTACTTCCTGAATATATTGGTGTAAGATTGGAGCTTTCTAAAAACTTAACAATGATTTCAGCACAGTTTTCACCGTTAAATACAATATCTGTGGGCTCAACAAGATTTCCAAGACCTATATTGGAAGCATCAACAAAGCAGCAGACATATTCCTCAATAGGTTCATCTTCATCAAAGTATTCTTCCATTAATATTTCTTCAGTAGGTTCAACAATATCTGTGGAAACAGCTGTACTTGAAAAAGCAAGAGCAAATGACAACAAAAAAGTCAGTAAACGCATGATTATTTAACCTCCTTAATTGGGCTTAAATTTTTATTCCAAATAAATACTTTTACATTTCCGCTAAGGTCGGATATGTCTATTTCTTTAACATAATAATTATCGGGCAAAATAACGTTTTCTGTTTTTACATCAGTTAGTACATTATCTTCATATGCGGCAATAATCACAACTGCATCCGTCTGTGTTTCGAGATTTGAAGATAAAGTAACTGTGGTATCAGTTATATCTGTACTAACGCCTTTTACATCTATTACTAACCATGGAGCAATTAAGGGATAATCCTCCGCATTTTCTTTTGCGGATAACACATACGTTCCGCATTTATCAAAGGATATGCTGAAATTACCGTTCTCGTCCGTAGCTGTTACTTTTTCCATCAAGCCGGTAATAGGGTCAACAACAGTAATATCAGCACCTTTAATTGCACCTGTCATACTTTCAATAGTTGAATCCTCCATACAGCTGTACCATGCAAAGGTATATCCCTTAAGAGTGAGGTTTATGTTTTCGTTAGTGTTTACACTTAAACGGTCTGTAGTTTTACCGCTATTTTCAAAATGTACATAATTATCCATAGCATAGTCATCACGGTACAGGAAAAATTCAACTTTGTCTCCGCTATCGACTGATGCCTGATTAAGAGAGTAGCCTGTATAGCCATAGCTTGTCAAAATATCGTCATGGGGTGCTTTACCATTTACCGCAAAGCCGAAATTATATGTGTCGATACCCATAACACGGGTCAACCAACCTTCAGCAGAAACAGCAAGATAACTATCTGCAGTTTCAGCAGTAAAATCTTCACCGAACATATCTTCATGAATTTTTACAAGCACATCTAAAGTAGATACTGAACCATCTACCGCATCGGTGTAGCTGTAGCTTTCAGCAAGGTCTATATTTACCTTTAACTGTGTTTGAGGAAGGATAAAGCCGTCCTCTGTCAATGATGCGTAAACCTCTGCATTTTTCTTCTCCAGTGCGAAAAGATAACATGAATCGTTCTTGTAATATAAAGTACCTTCACTGTCAGTTAAAATGTCAGATATACAGTATTGTGAATAACCTTCTGCATCATAAAGTTCTTCAACTATACAATCCTCTACACTTTCTGCCTGTGGCTTAATTTTTATAAGAGTTATACCACCGGGCGTTGTATTATAAGTTGTGTAAAGATGAAGATAACCTGTGCTTTCTTCGTATGCTGTAGATATTAAGGGTGTACACTGCGGATAACCTTTAACCGGAACAGAAAAAATCTTTGTGAGCGAATTGGTATCAAAAACACTTATTGCTTTATTGCTATCGCCTATATAAATTCTGTCTTTATAAATAACAGGTGTAGAAGTTGAAGCACCACCTATTTCTCCGTATTGAACATCAGAGAGAACTCCGTCTTTCAAGGCTGCAGAAATAATATATCCGCCCTTTGAAGTAAGGTATATTCTGTCATTACAAAAAGTTACAGAGGATCTAATATCTCCCTTATTCTCTATATCCAGCTTACTTATGATTTCACCTGTTTCCTTTTTGCAAGAATAAATATGTGCAATATTATCACTTCCGTCATCTGTTGCAAAAATAACGGCATCGTCAGTGCAGTATGCTCCCACCCAGTAAAAACCGCCATCAACAGTAATGCTCCACTTTAAACTGCCTGTTTCGCTGTCAAGTGCAACAAAAGAGGCATCCTTTACTTCACTGTTCCAAAAGCCTGTAAATATGGTTTTGTCGGAATATGTAACCTTGCCCAGACCTTGCCCGCCTAAAGCGTCTTCATAAATCCATTTAGAGTCTAAAGTATTTGCATCAAATGCCTGGACTTTTCCTTTGGACAAATTGACAAAGACAGTGTTTTCGGCGTAAATTGGTGCAACTGAGACGAAGCCTACTGCTTCTGTCATTGTAGCCTTTTTAGTAATTTCGCCCTTTTCACGACTTATAACACATAATTCGTTACCTGCTGTGATATAGATGTTTTCTCCCTCTAATAATGGAAAACCTGTAGGTTTCATCCAATCTGAACTGATAAGTGTTGCCCACTTAAGGCTTCCGGTTGTTGGTGTCATTTTCTCGGTTACTTGGGCATTTACACTGACAGATGAAAAGACAAGTATAAATGCAATTAAAATTGACAAAAATTTAGAGCATGTTTTCATAGCTCTACCTCCTTAAATTTTTTTCCGGCAGAACAAAAAAGCATACTCAAATAAAGGCATACCAATGCCTTAAAATTCGTACGCTCCAGTATCCTGTGGAGTATTGTGTACAAAGAAGCGGCAGGTCTTCCGACTGAATATCAACGCCATACTCTTCCCTTCCCGGTTTCCCAGTGGTATATAAGAGTGACTCCATATCACGGCAGCAAGGTCTGTTCAGGATTTTCACCCGATTCCCTATTATGCGTATCTGCACAAAGCAATACGCCACCTGCTTCCTTATATATTAAATTAAATATAAACTAATGTAACGTTAAAAACCTAGTCCTTTCGGTGCATAAGGTAATAATTCAACTCACCGCCGATAAACACAAATATTATACAAAAATATATCCATAACATAAGGATTATCAGAGCGGTAAGACTTCCATACAGATAAGATTTATTTGAAAAATTATCGATATATATTGAAAAGATATATGAAAACAAGCTCCAGGCCACAGACGTAAATACAGCACCGGGTATTTGCTTTAAGAAATTTAGTTTTCTTCCCGTGACAAAGGTGTAAATGCATGTAAACACAAAGGTAAGAATAATAAGTGAAATTACCAGCTTTGCAGACAAAACTTTGTTTACAACCATGATGCCTAACGGGAAAAATCCGCTTACTATTTCACCTACTACATTTCCAAATACCATTAAACCCAATGACACAAAAATTGCCAACAAAAACATGGTGGTATAAAATAAGCCGAAGAAATTGGAACTTATAAAACTTCTCTTTTCTTTTACCTTGTATACACAATCCAATCCTTTGCCCAATGCCACAACACTTCTGGACGCTGTCCATAAAAGCATTACCGCATGTATTGAAATAACCGATACAGAATCATTTGTTAAAATTTCATCCACAATGTACCGCACAAAACTTTCAACACTTTTTGGGACCACGCCTTCGATAACACTTACTATTTCATCAACAGTAAATGTAACAAATCTGCCTGTGAGCATAAGTGCCAGAATGAGAAAAGGTACAACAGATATAACAATATAAAATGAAGTGTAAGCACTGTACACAGTTATATTATCATCGCTTACAGTATTAAATATTGCCATTACAGTATAGAACGCTTTTTTCAACATATCATCATTCCTTATTGCTGAATGAAGTAATACCAGTCAGTGCCTATAGGCTTTAAGATTTTGTTTTTCAATTCTTCTTCCTGTGTATATACTATACCATATTCCTTTTTATCATCGGTTTTACCAAAAGTAAAGCTTACCGCATTTTGACTTGCAGGATTGTACTTTATTGAAAAGACGGGGAACTTATCGGAAATTTGAGTAATCAAGCTGATGGCACTGTCGGAAAGGGTTAAGAAGTTTCCCATCTTGTAGTCACGAATTTCAAGCCCATTCCCTACTTTATTTATGAAAACACCATTTGAAAAATTCTTTTGAAGATAATTTGCAACAGTATTGAATGCCAATTCGTTCTTCTTTAAAAACATTTCGGCATTTTCTTCGGAAAAATCACCATAGAAACCATCTTTGTCAACAGATACTCCTTCAAAATCTTCCGTGTTATCGTCCTCTTGGACAATATCGTTGTGCTTAATTTCTTCATCAGGGCTGTACATCCACTTTACGGTTTTAATAATAAGTGCAGCGGCTTCTGCAACAGTGATGCTATCAAGCGGGTGCAGATATCCGTCAAATCCCGTAACAATACCTGTGGAGCACATTGTGTCAACATAGTCCTTAGCCCAGAAAGATATATCGTCACTGTCTTTAAATTCAACTGTTACATCACCCTTTTCAGCATTTGAAATTCTGGCAAGAATAATCATTGCCTCTTCCCTGCTGATAAGTTCTTCTGCCCTTATAAGACCTTTTTCATCACCTGTCATATATCCAATCTGCTGGGCTGTCACGCAGTCATCGTGAAAAATATCATTTACGTCAAGATCGGAAAACTTTGACTTTCCTGAAACATAAAAGCCAAGAAGCCTGTTAATCATAGTAGCAAAATCACCGCGTGTAATATGGTCATCCGATACCAATGTTGCACCTGAAGGTGTTTCTCCGAAAGTATTAACAGTATCGCAGAACATTTTTCCCCAGTATGTGTCGTCATAACCTGTAATAAAAGTGCCTTCCCTAACAACCTTCATTGAAACAGGTTCGCTTTTCAAAAGCGTATTTTCTTCGCTGTCTACTGCATAAATTGTTACAACAACATTTTCTGCATCAACCATTTCCTTTGTAGTTTCAACACATATATCAAACTCAAAACGTGCCGTGGATTGTGAATTTTCCCTGATAAGAAAGGGATTGTCCATTACTTGATATAATTCGTTACCCTTTTTATCGGTTACAACGGCTTTTATTTTTGAAACCTTGTTTATCAGTTTGTAATTTGTTCCGGAAAGTGTTGCCGATAAATCAGCAGGCGTGTACACACCGTAAAAATAGGTGCTATCGCCTTCTTTTACATTTATACCGTCTCTTAAGTTAAAATCAACGTTTATTGTATCAGTAATGCTTGAAAAAGATTCGGCACGGCATATTTCAATAAAAGCTTCTGATTTGCCCTTTACAATTTCGCCTTCCCGTACAAGATAGGCATCTGCAAAATTAAAATGTACAGCTTCATCACCTATATCATAATACAAATATGTTTTGTCGGAAACAGAATTTTCGTCAAAAACAACACCAAGCTTGATATTGTCAATAAGATAGGTTGTATCCAGATAATTAAGAAGAATACTTACATTTTCACTTTTTGAATACTCAGTATTTATATTGTCAAGAAGTCGTTTTTCAATTTTATATACAAATTGGTCAGTGTTTTCCGATATGTACTGTGAAGGGTCCCAAAATCCGACTATTGAATTTGTTAAAACTAAGTCATTTTCCCTGGCATATTCCGCTCCGTAGCCGTTTTTAGCTATGAGCCTTTCCTTTTTTGTGCCGAAAGTCAAAACCCGGTTTGTACGGCATACCTCGTCCCCGTACAAATCAATAGCAGTGATAATAAGCTCATACTCACCTTCCGTCAGGTCCGAAAGGAAGTTTTCATATTTATCCACATAGTTAATATCAAAATCCTTAGTAGCACCGCCGTAAATAACAGCAGAAAAGTAGTTTTCTTTTACAACAATTTTATTGCAGGCAAGCCTGATACTGTCACGATCAACACCGTCGTAAATAATGTCAGGCGGTGTAAAATTGTTTACATATTGACCCTTAACGTCGTTTAAAGAAGAACCGTACTGGTAGTCCGACAAAAAATATGTTGCAGACGTAAGACCATTAGGACCTACATCACTTTCAAGAATACGCACAGCTTCGCCCTTTGAATTATTGATGCGTATACGTATATTCAAGGGCATTTCTTTTGCACTTTTGCCATCACGGTCAATTGTTCCCACAACATAAAAATCTCTTGTAGGTGTAATTTCAGTATCAATAGGTGCTGTAACAATAATATTTGCACATTGTGCAACTGCGGTAAATGAAAAAATCATTATTAAAGACACCATTAAAGAAATAAATCTTTTCATAGGGGTATATTCCTTTCACAGTTGAATGCAGAAAGCGTTAAAAACGCTTTCTGCACAATTAAAAGCCTTATTTAAGTTTATATGCAATGTCATTATAGAACAGTTCTTTCTGTAATGAGTTAACATCTGTGTTTTTATCAATAAGGACAAATTCGATATCGCACATCTTCGCAAAATCACGAAGCTCATCCACTGTAAGTGCTGTTGAAAGACAAGTATGATGTGCACCGCCTGCATAAATCCAACATTCGGCACTTGTTGCCAAATCGGGATGAGGTCTCCAAAGGACACTGGCTACAGGAAGCTTGGGCATTGCATGTGTATTTTCAACAACATCCATTGTGGAAACAATCATTCTAAAGCGGTTGCCCATATCAATAATTGTAGCGGCAATACCGTCACCGGGTTTAGAGTCAAACACCAATCTTGCGGGAGGATTTTTACCGCCGATACCCAAGGGATGAACTTCAATCTTAGGTTTACCAGCCGCAATGGAAGGACAAACCTCAAGCATATGAGCACCAAGTGCCATTTCATTTCCTTCTTCAAGGTGATATGTATAATCCTCCATGAAAAGTGTGGCACCGTCCTTGCCCTGTGCCATATACTTCATAATTGCGGTAAGTGCAGATGTCTTCCAGTCACCTTCACCACCGAAACCGTAACCATCGAAATGTAAATCCTGTACAGCAAGACCGGGAAGTTGCTTAAGATTATGTAAATCTTCGAAAGTTGTAGTAAATGCTCTGTATCCACCATTGTCAAGGAACTTCTTAATACCGACTTCATAAAGAGCCTGTATACGTACAGCTTCAACATTGTCAGTATTCATTTCATAGCGTTCATTATAAATAGCCATCTGTGCATCAACTTCATCGTCAGTTACCTGTGCAATAACGTCTGTAAGGTCGCCTACACCATAACCGTTAACCTGCCAACCGAATTTGATTTCAGCTTCAACCTTATCACCTTCAGTAACTGCAACATAACGCATATTGTCACCAAAACGTGCAACCTTCAAGCTCTTTGAAAAAGCGTATCCGGCAGCAGCTCTTGCCCATGATTCAATATCAGAAATAACCTTAGGGCTTGTCCAATGACCTGCAACAACTTTCCTTGCAATACCCATTCTTGTTGCAATAAAACCGTGTTCACGGTCACCGTGAGCTGACTGGTTAAGATTCATAAAGTCCATGTCAATGGTATCCCAAGGAATTTCACGGTTGTACTGTGTGTGGAGATGCAAAAGAGGCTTTTGAAGCATATTAAAGCCTGAAATCCACATTTTAGAGGGAGAAAATACATGCATCCATGTAATTACACCGATACATTCATCATCTGCATTAGCCGCCTTGAAAACAGCAGAAATTTCATCGGGCAATGTTACAAGCCCTTTTGAAATGACAGTTACGGGCAAATTTTTATCAAGATGTGCGGCAATTTCCGCAGCATGAGCATTCATTTCAGCAAAAGCATCTGTTCCGTAAAGATGCTGACCGCCTGTTATAAACCAGACCTTTTTATTTTTCATAACTTTTCATCCTTCCTTTAAGTAAATATGTTAAGTATATTATAACACATTCTTTTCGTTTCTGCAACATTTATGTTGCATATTGGAAAAATAAAAATGCAGAAAATATTACCGTAAAAACCAAAAAACAGAAGCCTGTCCTGTTTCCGCATTTTAATTCGTACCAACCATAGGAAAGGGTATAAATTTCTATAAAAACTAATATTGTCAACAGTACAAAAAACTGCAAGATCTCACCTGCCTTTCTGTGAAAGTTCACCGTAAGTTCGCATTGTTATATCTACAGACACATTAAATTGAGCATTTTTGAATTTTTCTTTCCAATTGTAATCTTTCCATTGATTAATTGTTGCAAAATTTGATTTGGCAACTTCTGAAAAACCGCATATATCGCTGTCAATTTCTTTTGATGTTTTATTTAAGAACTTAATCAAAGATTCCTTTATTCCTTCTTCTGCATAAATTTCAAATGATTGCGGGTCTTTTATGCAGTCAGAATATTGTCCCACCTGAGTGAAATCGCCTTCAAGATAAACCTTGACATCTATCACAGGATTTTCTTTGCAATCAACCTTAATTTCGGGCCTCTTTTTCTGTGAGACATAACAGGTAACCATAGTTTGGGGTGCCTCGGGATTGGAAAAGGATACGTATGTGTCGGGAAAACTGTTTGTGATAATCTGTAAATTTCTGCTTTCCAGTCTGCCTAATATACACACATACTTTCCCCCTTTTAAAACAGCAACACCTCTTATTTCCGCAGGGTTGTCGCTTGAAGCAACAGTTTCACCTGCTACGGTATTTATGGCAAAATCGTCTGTGTATTCGCTGAAATACGAAGGTATAGTTTCATTTTCGCTTGGATTATCTGATGCTTCTTCCGAAGGTGGTTCGGTAGGTTCTTCGCTTTTTGTCAGAAACTTAATATCATTTAAAGCACAAAAAGGAAGTACGCTTGACTCGCTTTCTCCAAGGAGACGAAAATATGAATCATATAAATATAAATCGCCTTTTGTGCCTAAGGTCATTTTATTGAAAATTAT
>JBJDXJ010000053.1:0-28667 GCA_051866635.1 Clostridia bacterium
CCAGTTTTTGCGTTTCCACAGGCCTTTTTTCACATGCTTTTATAATACCTGACAACACTTTATTCCTATCAAAAGGCTCACGGGTCAAATCTTTCTTTATAACCATAATGGGGATGCTTTCCACCTTTTCATATGTGGTGAAACGCCTTCCACATTCAATACATTCCCGTCTGCGTCTTATGGAAGAACCTTCCTCGGTAGGCCTTGAGTCAATTACTTTGCTGTCTGCAAAATCACAAAAAGGACATCTCATACAAAATCCTCCAATTATCTCTTTTCAAGAGCCATGATTTTATCAACACGTCTCTGGTGGCGACCGCCTTCAAACTCGGCATCCATATAGGCATCAACAATCTTCAATGCCAACTCACCAGATGTTGTTCTTCCCCCAAGAGAGATAATGTTGGCATTATTGTGCTGTTTTGCAAGGGCGGCAGTTTCAGGTGAGTGACAAAGGGCACATCTGATACCGTTTATCTTATTTGCGGCAATGGAAATTCCTATTCCTGTTCCGCAACATACAATACCGAAATCAACACCGCCGTTTAAAACGGCATCTGCACATTTTACGGCATAATCACTGTAGTCAACACTGTCTGCGGTATCTGTGCCTAAATTTATAACTTCGCATCCTTTCTTCAAAAGATGGTCGATTATAACCCCCTTAAGTTCAAAACCGCCATGGTCTGCTGCAATTGCTATTTTCATATTTCTCCATTCCTTTCTTCTCTTTCTCTTTCGGCTTGGGATTTTCTTAAATATATAACCTCCAACGCCTCGGGAGATAAATAATCCTTCTTATCTGCTAAATGTGCTGCGTATGCTATTGATGAAGCCTTTTGAAGCATAAGCTGAGGCGGGGCAAAAATAGCATTTTCACAGCATAATTCAATTATTTTTTCCTTGTAAACATTACATCCGTCACCCACAAAATAGGTAGGTTCAGTTATCGACTGACACAATTCTTCGATAGATAAAGCCCTTGGTGCTTCAATTTCCTCAGGTACACCGTTTTTAAAGGTGTATATTGCGTTGTAAACCTGAGAACGTCTTGCATCCATGATGGGGCATATTGGTTTATTTTCAACTATCGAAAGGTTGTATGCAAGAGATAAAAGTGTATTCATGCCAAATACAGGCTTGTCCAATGCGTAAGCTAATCCCTTTACAGCACTTACACCGATGCGTATACCTGTGAAAGAACCGGGGCCCTGACTTACAGCATACAAATCAATATCTTTTGCCGAAAGATTAACACTTTTTAATGCATAGTCAATCATGGGCATAAGAGTTTCTGAATGAGTAAGCGAATTTGTTATGTTGTTTTCAAAAACACTGACACCGTCTTTCATAATTGACACTGTGGCAGTCAATGCAGATGTGTCAACTGCGAGTATGTTCATTAACTATCAAGTCCTTCTACAGTAATTTCCCGTTCGCCTTCATTTTCCGTGTACTCAATTCTTACAACAATTTTGTCGGCGGGAAGATATTCCATAAATTTATTCGGCCATTCAATAAGTGAAATGCCTTCCTCGATTTCATCCTCAAATCCTATGTCACAAAGCTCATCATAATCTTCGGCACGGTACAAATCATAATGATTTATAACTTCCTTACCGAAATATTTCATCTGTATTGTGAAAGTGGGGGATGCAACACCTTTTTCAACGCCGAAGAAACGGGAAAATCCTCTTGTAAATGCAGTTTTGCCTGCACCAAGATTTCCTATGAGGCATATAACACGGGGGGCATTAATTTTAGTTGCCAGATTATATGCAAAATTTTCAGTTTCCTCCACGCTTTTTGAAACAAATTTCATCTTATCAATCCTTTAGAAAAGGCCTGTAATAACGCCATTTTCGTCAATGTCAATGTTATTTGCCGCAGGAACTTTAGGAAGACCGGGCATTGTCATAATATCACCTGTCATAAATACCACAAATCCGGCACCTGCAGAAAGGCGTACTTCCTTAACAGTAATTCTGAAACCTTTCGGACGGGATAAAAGTGTGGGATTGTCAGAAAGGGAATACTGAGTCTTTGCGGTACAAATGGGTAAGTTTACATATCCGTGCTGTGTTATTTCATCAATGGCTTTTCTTGCGGCGGGAAGATAATCAACGCCGTCTGCACCGTAGATTTCCTTTGCAATCTTTTCAAACTTGTTATAATAAGTATCCTCAAGGTCGTAAAGAGGCTTGAAATCGGAGGGTTCTTCCAAGGCTTCAAGAACCTTTTGTGCCAATTCTTCGCCACCTTCGCCGCCTTTTGCAAACACTTCGGACAGAGCAAACTTAGCGCCCATGTTTTCACAAGCTGTTTTAATAGCCTCAAGCTCTGCATCTGTGTCCTGTGGGAAACGGTTAATTGCAACAACAACAGGAAGATTAAACTTCTTAATGTTTTCAATATGCTTTTCAAGGTTGGGAAGACCCTTTAAGAGTGCATCAACGTTTTCATTTGAAACTTCAGTCTTGGGAACACCACCGTTATACTTAAGTGCACGGCATGTTGCAACCAAAACTACTGCATCCGACTTAAGATTTCCCATTCTGCACTTGATGTCAAAGAACTTTTCGGCACCTAAGTCTGCACCGAAACCGGCTTCTGTAACAACATAATCACCAAGCTTTAACGCAAGGCGTGTTGCCTGAATACTGTTACAGCCGTGTGCAATATTTGCGAAGGGACCGCCGTGCATGATACAGGGGGTATGCTCCAATGTCTGAATAAGATTTGGCTTAATGGCATCTTTAAGAAGTACGGTCATAGCACCTTGTGCGTTCAAATCTGATGCTTTAACAGGCAATCCTTCATAATTATAACCAACAATAATTTCACCAAGGCGACTCTTCAGATCATTAATATCATTTGCAAGGCACAAAATTGCCATAATTTCCGATGCAACTGTAATCATAAAGCCGTCCTGACGAGGGAAACCGTTCAATTTTCCGCCCAAAGCTACAACGATTTCACGAAGTGCACGATCGTTCATGTCAAGAACACGTTTAAACGTTATACGTCTTGAATCTATGCCTAACTTATTTCCGTGATGGATATGGTTGTCCAAAAGGGCAGCTAAAAGGTTGTGTGCCGCAGTGATTGCGTGCATATCGCCCGTAAAATGAAGGTTGATATCCTCCATGGGAACAACCTGAGCATAGCCGCCTCCGGCAGCACCGCCCTTAATGCCCATAACAGGACCCAGAGATGGTTCTCGCAGAGCAATTATAGCATTTTTTCCCATGCGACAAAGTGCCTGTCCCAAGCCTACTGAAGTTGTTGTCTTGCCTTCACCCGCAGGAGTAGGGTTGATGGCTGTGGTAAGAATAAGTTTACCGTCAGGATTTGAAGAAACCCTTTTAATAAGCTCGTCAGACAATTTTGCCTTATATTTTCCGTACATTTCAAGCTCGTCAAATGAAATGCCGATTTTGGCGGCTATTTTATCAATAGTTTCCATTTTCGCACTCTGCGCAATCTGGATATCGCTAAGCATTTATATCGCTCCTTTTTGGTTACTTTTTCTAATCATACCACAAGATATACAATCATTGCAAGATATTTTGTGCTTTATATTGAATTTATATTGAAAAAAAATAATTTTACTGTTATAATGGTACATATAAGATTTTAAAAGGACGTGTCTATGTGAAAATTTTAATTGTTGACGATGAAAAGCTTCTTGTAAAAGGCATTAAGTTCAATCTTGAGCAGGACGGTTATGATGTGGAAACGGCTTATGACGGTGAAGAAGCATTGAAAATGGCTCGTGATAAAAGCATTTCCCTGATTGTGCTTGACCTGATGCTTCCTAAAGTGGACGGCTTAACCGTGTGTCAGAAAATAAGGGAGTTTTCCCAGGTGCCTATTATTATGTTGACCGCAAAAACAGAAGATATGGACAAGATTTTAGGTCTTGATTACGGTGCAGATGATTATATGACAAAGCCTTTTAATATTTTGGAATTAAAGGCAAGAATTAAGGCTATTTTAAGAAGAAGTTCAAACAATGATATACAGGATAAAAGCAAGTATTCATCCGGCAGCATAGAACTTAATTATAATTTAAGGCGTGTAAAAGTGGGGGATAAGTTGATTGAGCTTACAGCAAAGGAATTTGACCTTTGTGAGCTTTTTGCAACAAATCCCGGCAAGGTTTATTCAAGAGAAAACCTTTTGGATATTATCTGGGGTTATGACTATCCCGGAGATGCCCGTACTGTGGATGTTCATGTGAGGAGATTGCGTGAAAAGATAGAACCGGATGCGGCAAATCCTACTTATATTTTAACAAAGTGGGGGGTTGGATACTATTTTAGGGAAAATTAAGTATTTCTTTTCGACAATTCGCTGTCAGCTTATTGTCACATACCTTGTTATAATTCTGTTGACTATCAGTTTGTTCTGGTTGTATACATCAAATTCCACTACAAATTATCTTTTAAACCAAAAGAAAAATGAAGTTTTAACACAGGCAAACGTTTTGTCGGGCTATGTTTCACAATACCAGAGCCTCAGTTCGGATACTATTTCATATCTTCTGAAACAGCAACAGCTTTCCGCAGGATCACGTGTAATTATGCTTAACAGCGATGCAAGCATAATATACGATTCTATAAGTGAAGGCTCCTTAGTTGGAAAAACCATGCTGAAGCAATCTGTTTTAAATGCTTTGGCGGGGAATAATGTTGTAGTTTCCGAAACATCTGGTGAAGGCGAGCTTCTTGTAAGTGCGGCAGTTCCCATTATTGCCGATAAAACCATTACAGGGGCTATACTTCTTCAGTGCAGTGCAGAAAGTATAAGCGAATATACACGTCATACAACAAAAAGTGTATTTTCCCTTGCGGTAGTAGTTTCCGTTCTGGTTGCCCTGTTCGGATTTTTCCTTTCAGGTGTTATAACAAAGCCCATAAGAAAATTGACTAAGTCCGTTGTAACAATGACAGAAAACGACAATGAAGAAAAATTAGACTTAGTCCATGGTGGGGAAATCGGTGACTTGGTGGATTCCTTTAACAAACAGATTGATAAATTGCAACTTCAGGAACAAAAGAGACAGGAGTTTGTTTCGGATGCATCCCACGAGTTGAAAACACCCCTCAGTTCAATAAAACTTATTGCAGATTCACTTATTCAGACTCCAAATGCACCTTATGAGATGGTGTCTGAATTTTTGGGAGATATGAACATTCAGGTTGACAGACTGACAAGAATAATTGATAAACTTCTTACGCTCACACGTATGGATGACGAAGGTGCTGTCAGCAGAATGGAATTTACGGTTATGGATATAACCGAGCTTACAAAGAGTGTTTACCGTGCCTTGAAACCCTTGGCAGAATCAAAGAATATCAAAATTGAGTATGAATCCGATATCGGTATCTTTTCAAGAATTGAAAAGGACAGACTTTGGGAGGCTTTGTATAACATTCTTGATAATAGCATTAAGTACACCAAAAGCGGCGGCAGTGTAAAAATGATTGTAGAACGTGAGGACACTTGTGCCGTTATAACTATTGCCGATACAGGTATAGGTATCGCAAGCGATAAGATTTACCGTATTTTTGACAGATTTTACCGTGTGGATAAAGCCAGAGCAAGAGAAACAGGTGGCACAGGCTTAGGATTGTCCATTGCCCTTACTGCAGTTGAACTGCATGGCGGTAATATACAGGTTGAAAGTGAAGAAGGTATCGGAAGCAGATTTAAGATTATTATTCCAATTACCCTTAAATAAGGAGTTTTTATATGAAGCGTTTAATTGCAGTTATATTGTGTGTGGCCACAGTGTTTTCCTTGTCGGCTTGCTTATCATCAAATAGTACTGAAAGTGAGATAAATATATATTTCAAAGGCATTTCCACTAACGATTTAGTTGTTGAGAAAGTCAAGTATACAAATTCACAAAACACTGTTGATATGGCAAATTTTGCCATGAAAAGATTAATTACAGGACCGGAAAATGACTTTTTGGCAAGCACGTTGCCCCAAGGTACGGAGTACGGGAAAATTTCTGTAAAAAATGAAATTGCAAATGTTGATTTTTCTAAAGAGTTTACTGCCTGCAGTGGTGTGGATGAGCTTATAGCAAGATTTTCTGTTGTAAGAACACTCTGTGATATCCCCGGCATTTCCGCTGTTGTTATTACAGTTGAAGGACTGCCTTTAGTATCCAATTCCACAGGCAAGGAGGTAGGTCTTATAAGTAAGAAGGACATAGTTTTAGACGTTACCACAAATGTAGATACAGAAAGCGAAACAACGCTTTTGCAACTGTACTTTGCATCATCAGATGCAACTTATTTGAAAGCTGAAACCCGTAAGGTTGTCACAGCAGATACTGTATCTATAGAAAAAACTGTTATAAATGAACTTCTTAAGGGACCATCATCGCATGAACTTATAGCGGTAATACCCTCGGGAACAAAGCTTCACAATATTGAAACACGTGATGGAGTTTGCTATGTGAATTTCTCGAGTGATTTTGTTTCAAAATTTTCCGGAGGCACAAATACCGGTTTACTTATTGTGTATTCAATTGTAAATTCTCTTTGCAGTCTGGAAAATGTAGACAGCGTACAAATTCTTATTGAAGGCGAAAAGGGTGCAACCTTCGGTGATTTTGTGTTTGATGAACCGCTTCTTGAAAAGCAAAGTATTGTACAAAAAGATTGACGGAGTTTTATAATGAGTAAATTTGATGTTGTATTATTTGATTTCGACGGCACAGTTGCCGATACGTCCCCGGGCATAAAGGAAGCTCTTTCGTATACTTTTAAGGTTTGCAATCTGCCTAATATGACCGATAAAGAAATGGACAGATTTATCGGTCCTCCGTTAAATGACAGCTTTGTAAAATATTGCGGTGTGACTGAGGAAAGAGCTAATGAAATGATAGGCATTTTCAGAGGCTATTACCACACAATAGGAATAGATAAATTTATTATTTATTCTGAAATTGAAAGAGCAATCAAAATACTTAAAGAAAAGGGAATTGTGGTCGCAATTGCTACAAGTAAGCCCGAGATTATGGCAATTCATATACTTGAAAAATCGGGTTTATATCCTCTTTTCGATGTAATACAGGGTGCCACTTTAGACGGGAAGCTTGTAAAAAAAGCGGACATTATCGAACATGTTTTGAAAAAGGATGGCATAAAGAATAAATCCGTTCTGATGGTGGGCGATACCGAGTTTGACATAATCGGTGCCCATAAGAATAATGTTCCTGCTCTTTGGGTAAATTACGGCTTTGGAACGAAAACAGCCGCATTAGCTGAAAGCCCTGAATATATGGCAGACACACAGGAAGATATGGTTGAATTTTTCAAAAAGTTATAATAGGATTGATTATATGAATTTACTTACAGTGACAAATCTCACCAAATCCTTTGGCGAGAGGGATTTATTTAAAGAAATAAGCTTTAATATAGATGAAAAATCGAAAATCGGGCTTATAGGTGCGAATGGAGTGGGAAAAACCACTCTTTTTCGCGTTATATGTGACGAAGAAGGCTACAGCGGAAATATTAACCGTAACAGCAATCTGAAGATAGGATATATGGAACAGACACCTCCCGAGGACGATAAGACAGATGCACTTACATATGTAATGACGGTTTTTTCTCATCTTGAAGATTTGGAAAAAAGGCTTGAAGAGGTCCGCAAACAGATTGAAAATGAACATGACAATACAGAGCTTCTTATAAACATGCAGGATAAGCTTAATAACGAATATATCGACAAGGGCGGTCTTGTTTACAAATCAAAATGCCGTTCAATGATTTTAGGCCTTGGATTTACCGAAGAAGAAATGTACCATAAGCTGTCACAGCTTTCGGGCGGTCAGCGAACAAGACTTGCACTTGCTAAGGTTTTATTGTCTGAAGCTAACCTTCTTTTGCTGGACGAGCCCACTAACCATCTTGACATTGATGCAATCGTATTTTTGGAAAACTTTTTGCGTGATTGTGACAAATCTTTTATTGTAATAAGCCATGACAGATATTTTCTTGACAAGGTAACAAACAAAACTTTTGAATTGGAAAATGAACGCCTGACGCAATATGATGGCAATTACAGTGTTTTTGCACAAAAGAAAAAAGCCTCCAATGATGCGGCTATGAAAAAGTATGACAATACAATGAAGGAAATTCACCGTCTTGAAGGCATGATTGAACAACAAAGAAGATGGAACCGTGAAAAAAATATAAAAACAGCGGAGAGCAAACAGAAGGTTCTTGATAAACTGGAAAAAGGCCTTGAAAAGCCTGTTAGCCGTGAGGAAAAAGTTAAGTTTAAGTTCTCGGCAAATCTTGAAGGCGGCAACGATGTAATGATAATCAAGGACCTTGCAAAAAGTTATGGTAATAAAAAGCTTTTTGAAAACGTCAATTTACTTGTAAAGAAAAAGGAATGTGTGTTTGTTTTAGGTCCCAACGGTTGCGGAAAATCTACTTTCTATAAAATTATTAAGGGCGAGGAATTAAGCGATAAAGGCTCTGTAAAATTCGGCTCAAATATAGAGTGTGGTTTTTACGATCAGACGCGAAATGATATTTCCGAAGGAAAGACTATTATTGACGAAGTGTGGGACAGATACCCGAAAATGACACAGACACAAATAAGAAATGCTCTTGCCGCTTTCTTATTTACAGGTGATGATGTATTTAAGGAAACAGACCGTCTTTCAGGTGGCGAAAAGGCGAGAATTGCTCTTTTATGTTTGATGCTTAAGGGGTCTAATTTCATCTTGCTTGATGAACCTACAAACCATCTTGACCTTTCCTCACGTGAAGCCTTGGAGGATGCAATCGAAGAATTTGGCGGCACTGCATTTATAATCAGTCACGACAGATATTTGATAAATAAGCTTTCCGACAAGCTGTTTGTTTTTGAAAACGGAAGTATAGTGGAATACAACTGTTCATACGATGAATACGTTGAAAGAAAAGGTTCTGTAGATAAAACTGCAAGGGAGGTTCCCCAGACTAAAGTTGAAAAAATCAACGATTATAAGACACAGAAGGAAAAAGAACGCACCAAAAGAATACGTGCAAACAGAGTTATTAAACTTGAGGAATTAATTTCTGAAACCGAGAAAAAGATTGAAAATGTATCGGAAGACATAAATAATTGCGGCACGGATTATCAAAAACTTATGGAATTAAATGAAAACCTTGATACGTTAAACAATGAACTATTATCATATATGGAAGAATGGGAAAAGCTCAGTGAGGAGGAAGATTAAGTGCCGCTGATTGGTATAATACGCGGAACAGGCGAGGGCTATTATTCTACAGGTTATTTGATAAAAATTATCAGGGCACTTAACAAAAGGTTTCGCTCTAAGATTAAATTTCTTGAAATTCCTCTGGGCGACAGGGAGAAATACGGATATGAATTAAATCATGAGGCAATTGATAAAATAACCGGGTGTGACTGTCTTTTTGTGGGAGATTTTTCAAGTTTTTCAAATGATGTTGATTATTCAATTGATGACATAGTTATGGCATTATCCTGTGATACAGCCTCACTTTCCTTAAACGGAACAGGGAAGGACTCCTCTGTCAATGTTTGTATACATTCATATTTTGACGGCGGTACGAATTTCCGTGATGGACAGAAAACTGTTGAAGGCACCTTAGAAACACGGGTTTGTTCAGCTTACAGTGCAATGAATATTGTAAAGTATATAAGCCGTAAATGCCAGGAGAGGCGACGGAGAATGTATTTTGTACAAGATAGTGAAAATGAATTTTTGTCAGATATGTTTTACAAAAATTTTGAAAGCTATATAATGCCTCAGTCTAATTTTCATCTTTACAAGTATGAAATAAAAGAAATATGTACAGAGATTTTAAGAAGACCAAACGATTTTGACACTTTGTTTGCATCAAAGACGGCAACAGATGCAATATGGGGGATTTACAGTGGACTTTTGGGAGGAAATTTAGCATCTTATACATTTTACGGCAGAAATTTCCCTGTTTATCATGTAAAATCAGTCTGTGCAAATTTATCATCTGAGGGTGAAACACCGTCACTTTCCTCATACATAATTGCACTTGCCGATATGCTTTACGCTGAATTTGGTCAAGCTAAGGAACAAGCCTCTTTAAGAGGTGCCGTTGAAATCTTAACACGTGAAAACTACAGCGTAAAAGTCGGAGATATGTTCACCGAGCTTGTCATAGAGGAATTGCAAAAGAAAGTGCCAACAAAATACACAAAACGTAAAAACATAAGAAAGTTTTTAACATAGAAAAAGGAAGCTGTAAAAAAGTCTCTAATAAATAAGTTAAGACCATTTGGGACAGTCCCCCTTATGGCAAATTGGGAGACAATTTGCCAAAGAAACCTCTAAAGGTTTTGTTGTGACAGTCCCGAAATGGTCTTTTTGTTATCTCAGAGCCACTTTTTTACAGCCACTTTTTCTATTAACTATAGTTATCTATAATTATTTAAAGCCTGCTTCGCAACTTCAATTGATTTTGACACTGCACTTTCGGCAGGTCCGCCAGTAAGGCTTCTGCCTTCAACACAGGCAGTCATGCTGATAGCAGTGTAAATATCTTCTTCGATATACTCACTGCATTCTTTCATTTCATCCATTGTCAAGTCGTCCAAGGCTTTATTGTTTTTTTCTGAAAATAAAACCATTTTTCCTACGATAGCATGTGCTTCTCTGAAGGGAACGCCCTTTTTAACAAGATAATCAGCCACATCTGTTGCATTAGAAAAACCGCCCTTAGCACCCTGAAGCATAGTCTCCTTATTTACACGCATGGTTTTAACCATACCTGTAAACACAGGTACGCAAAGCTTAACAGTGTCAATTGCGTCAAAAAGAGATTCCTTATCTTCTTGCATATCTTTGTTGTAGGCGAGAGGGATACCCTTCATAACTGTTAAAAGTGCAATCAAAGAACCGTAAACACGACCTGTCTTTCCGCGGATTAATTCGGCAACATCGGGGTTTTTCTTCTGTGGCATAATTGAGCTACCTGTACTGTAGCCGTCATCCATAGTAACAAACTTAAATTCGTTACTGCTCCAAAGAATAAGCTCTTCCGAAAAACGGGAAAGGTGCATCATAAGAATAGATAAATCACTTGTCAGTTCAATGGCAAAATCTCTGTCTGAAACACCATCAAGAGAGTTTGTGGTAACACTTGCAAAATTAAGCTCCTTTGCCACTGCTTCACGGTCAAGGGGATGTGTTGTTCCTGCCAACGCACCGCTTCCGAGAGGCATAACATTTGTTCTTCTGTATGTATCACTAAGTCTGTCCAAATCACGAAGGAGCATATTTACATAAGCCATAACGTGATGGGCAAATGTAATGGGCTGTGCCTTCTGAAGATGTGTGTAGCCGGGCATTATAGTCTTTGTATGTTCCTCTGCAATAGAAAGAAGCGTTTCAACAAGCTCAACAGTTTTAGAAGATATATCTTCAATTTCATCTTTTACATACATTCTTATATCAAGAGCCACCTGGTCGTTGCGGCTTCTGCCTGTATGAAGACGTTTACCCACATCTCCGATACGCTCAATAAGAATTTTTTCAACATTCATATGAATATCTTCGGCATCAATTTCAAATTCCACCTTGCCGTTTTCAATGTCAGATAAAATTTCACCAAGTGTTTTAATGATAAGTAGGCTGTCTTCCAAAGGAATAATGCCTCTATTACCAAGCATCCTTGCATGTGCAATACTGCCGGTAATATCCTGTTTATAAAGTCTTTGGTCAAATCTTATTGATGAATTGAAGTCGTCAACCTTTTTGTCTGTTGCTTTTTCAAATCTTCCGCCCCAAAGTTTCATGTTACCACCTCATTGTCAATTAATAATATAGGGCGGACACTTAATCCGCCCTATTGATTTCATTATTCGTTATCCTGAAGCATCATAGCTCTAACCTTTAAGGGGAGACCGAAGAGGTTGATGAAACCTTCTGCATCCTTATGGTTGTAAAGCTCCTTACTGTCGCCGAAGGAAGCAATCTTTTCATTGTAGAGAGAATACTTACTCTTTGCACCGGCAGAAGAAATATGACCCTTGTAAAGCTTAACTCTTACATCACCTGTAACAGTTTCCTGTGTGCTGTCAACAAAAGCGGAAAGAGCCTGGCGGAGAGGTGTAAACCACTTACCGTCATATACAAGTTCAGCAAACTTTATGGCAGCCTGACGTTTAAACGCCTGTGTATCACGGTCAAGACAGAGATATTCAAGTTCATCATGAGCGTATTGGAGTATTGTACCGCCGGGAGTTTCATAAACACCACGGGACTTCATACCAACAAGTCTGTCTTCGCAGATATCAGCAATACCGATACCGTTAGCACCGCCGAGAGCGTTAAGCTTTTCAACAAGTTCAACAGGACCCATCTTTACACCGTCAATAGCAACGGGGTTGCCCTTATCAAATGTAACTGTAACATATGTAGGTTCATCTGGTGCCTTTTCGGGAGAAACGGACAATTTAAGAAGTGTATCAAGCTGAGGTTCGTTAGCGGGATCTTCAAGATCCATACCTTCGTGGCTGATGTGCCAGATGTTACGGTCACGAGAATAAAGATCCTTCTTTGTTACAGGAATTTCAATACCGTGAGCTTCTGCATAATCAACAGCATCTTCTCTGCTCTTAATGTCCCAAATTCTCCAGGGAGCGATAATTTTAAGCTGGGGAGCAAGAGCCTTTATAGTAAGCTCGAAACGAACCTGGTCATTACCCTTACCTGTAGCACCGTGGCAAATTGCTGTAGCACCTTCCTTAAGTGCGATTTCAACAAGTCTCTTTGCGATAACAGGACGTGCATGGCTTGTACCGAGAAGATATTTGCCTTCGTATACAGCACCTGCTTTAACAGTGGGAAATATATAATCTCGCACATATTCTTCACGGAGATCCTCGATATAGCACTTGGAAGCACCGGATCTTTTAGCTCTCTCTTCAAGACCGTCAGTTTCCTTACCCTGACCAACATCACCACATACTGCTATAACTTCACAGTCGTAGTTTTCGCGGAGCCAGGCAATGATAATGGATGTGTCAAGACCACCGGAATAAGCAAGAACAATTTTTTCTTTTGACATATTGCAATTCCTCCTAAATGTGATAAAATAAATGTATAAAGTTTTTATTTATACATTACTTTTGTATATTATAAATCACTTTAAAGGATTTAGCAACACTTTTTTTGAAAAAACGGAGTTTTTTATGAGAATTTTAGGTATTGATCCGGGAATTGCCATTGTTGGAACCGGAATTATAGAGAAATCAGGGAACAAATATGTGCCAATATATTACGATGCTATAATTACAAAAGCACATACACCGCTGGAAGAGCGGATTGAAACGGTGTACAATAAAACGGTGGAATTAATTCAAACTTACAACCCGGATGCCATTGCAGTTGAGGAACTGTTTTTTAATAATAATGCAAAAACTGCCTTTGCAGTAGGACAAGCAAGAGGCGTTATACTTCTGGCGGCAAAGCAGAATAATATTCCTTTTTATGAATATACCCCACTTGAGGTTAAACAGGCGTTGACAGGTTACGGAAGGGCAGACAAAAAACAGATGCAACAGATGGTCAAGTCATTTTTGGGGCTTAGCGAAGTTCCAAAACCAGACGATACTGCCGATGCTTTGGCAATTGCAATTTGTCACGGCAACAGCGTACGGTTTAACAGCATAGAACAAATGTTGGGAGGAAACAAAAGATGATAGCCTTTATTAAAGGTATAGTTACGCATATTGACGATCAAGGTGCCATTATTGATGTAGGCGGAGTAGGTTTTTTAGTCACCATGCCTGCGATTGATATCGGAAAGTTGCCTAAAGTCGGACAGGAGGCACTTGTATACACATATCTTTATGTGAGAGAAGATGTTATGGAGCTTTTCGGTTTTTCCGATAAAGAATCCATAAAGTATTTTAAAAAGCTCATAAGCGTGTCCGGTGTGGGTCCTAAAGCGGCGATTTCACTGTTGTCCGCATTGACTCCTTCCGAATTGGCACTTGCAATTATTTCTTCGGATTCAAAAGCCATCGGCAAAGCGAAGGGAATAGGTCCTAAAATGGCACAGAGAATTGTTCTTGAATTAAAGGGCAAGGTGGAAACAGAAGATGCAATAGGGCAGGGTGCTGTAAGCGAGAGCGTTTATAAACCAAGTGTTGACACTTCTGCCGTAAATGCTCTTATCGCATTGGGATGCTCTCCCAGTGAAGCGCAGAAAACTGTAATGCAGATATCAGGCGAAAACCTTACAACCGAAGATATTATCAAAGAAGCATTAAGGAGGTTGTCAAATGGAATTTGACGATAGAATGATATCCCCCAACATGTTAATGGGCGATGATGCAGAAGTGGGAATACGCCCTAAAACCATGGAGGAATATGTTGGTCAGGATAAAGTAAAAAAGACACTTGAAATTTACATAAAAGCCGCCCTTGAACGCCACGAAGCCCTGGACCATACGCTTTTATACGGACCTCCCGGTTTGGGTAAAACCACACTTGCGGGGATTATTGCAAACGAAATGGGCGTAAACTTAAAAATCACAAGCGGTCCCGCCATTGAAAAGCCAATGGATATGGCGGCAATTTTAACTAATTTAGGCCCTCAGGATATTTTATTTATCGATGAAATACACAGGCTGTCCAGAACAGTTGAAGAAATATTATATTCCGCAATGGAAGATTTCTCACTGGACATTATTGTGGGCAAGGGGCCCAGTGCACAAAGTGTAAGGCTTAGCTTACAGCCCTTTACTTTGGTGGGAGCAACAACAAGAGCAGGTCTTTTGTCAGCACCCCTTCGTGACCGTTTCGGTGTGATTGAAAGGCTGGAATTGTATAATACTTATGATTTATCCCGTATTATAAAACGAAGCAGTAATATTTTAGGCATAGATATTGCAGATGAAGGTGCCGCTGAAATTGCATCACGTTCACGCGGTACACCGAGAATTGCCAACAGGCTGTTAAAACGTGTGCGTGACTATGCACAGGTAAAGCGTGAAGGTATGATTTCAAAAACCTGTGCTGATGAGGCATTGAATCTTTTGGAAATAGATTCCTTAGGACTTGACGCTGTTGATAAAAAAATGATGACATCAATAATGGTTTCCTTTGACGGAGGTCCGGTAGGTCTTGATACATTGGCGGCAACAATAGGTGAGGACAGCCGTACAATCGAAGATGTTTACGAACCTTATCTTTTACAATTGGGCTTTTTAAACCGCACACCACGTGGACGCATAGCCACTAAAATGGCATATGAACATTATAAAATACCACCAAAAGATACTCAGACTTCTCTTTATTAACATTCTGTTAAAACAAGTCGATATTAAAAGGAGAAAAGAAAAATATGACGAATAACAAATCCGGAGGTGATATAATGCGACGATGGGCAGCTTTATTTTTAGCTGTTGCAATACTTTTTTCTTGGGCAATAAACGTAAGTGCATTTACAATAAACTATGACGGAATGACAGTTGACTATCCATGGGACCCTATTGTACTTGTGGTGGACGGGAATACTGTTGTTACAGAAGAAATGCCGCCTATTATTATAGACGGGCGAACGCTTGTTCCGGCACGTGAATTTTTCGAGCAGTTAGGTGCCACTGTCACATGGAATAATGACTTTAGATGCGTTATAATTGAACTTAACGGCACCCAAACTGTTCTTACAATAGATTCCAAAATAGTATATATTAACGGCAATTCCACATCTATTGCACCTGAAGACCCTGCACCGAAAATTGTTAATAACAAGACTATGATTCCGGTAAGATTTGTATCGGAAGAATTTGGTTTTAAGGTTGAGTGGTTAAATGAAACACGAACTGTAAAAATAACTTCTCCCGATTACGTCAGAGAGGATGTTACAAAAGTTGCTTTGTCAGTGGAGGATAATGCAGACTGTATTTTTATCGCTATGAATGAGTTTGTGAACCCCAATATTTTCAAAATGGACAACCCCAAACGTCTTGTAATTGACATTTATGACATGAACACTACCATAAAAGACGGCAGCATTGATGAAAGCGGCAACGTGGTGAGCCGTATACGCTACAGTCAGCACGAAGACAGGTTCAGAGTAGTTGCGGATTTGAATGCGGACATTAATTATGAAATTCTTAAACTTAAAAATGGTGTGGAAATTTATCTTACAAAAAATAATTCTTCCGTACAAGAAATTCCAACTGAGCCTGAAACAACCCCAACGGAACCTACATATCCAAATTTAGGCGGTTATGTAGTAGTTATAGACCCGGGACACGGTGGTACAGACCCCGGTGCAATATATCCGATAGGTTCATCCAACCCTTCTGCAAGGGAAAAGGATATAACATTAAATATTGCTCTTAAAATAAAGGCAATATTAACAAATGCCGGTGTTAAGGTTGTTATGACACGAGAAGGGGATACTTATCCGACTTTACCTGAAAGGGTAGAGCTGGCAAACAGCATTAATGCTGACTTATATGTTTCCGTCCACTGTAACGCAATGGAGAACAAAAATGAAATTGACGGGGCACAGGTTTATTATCACAGTTCTTCCGCTACAGGCAAAAAAATTGCATCTATTGTTTATGAAAAAATTATTAATTATACAGGAATGACAAGACGAGGAATTCAGGACGGTTCATCTTTGTATGTTTTAAAAAACACAACTATGCCTGCAATATTGACAGAAGGTGGATTTATCACAAACGAAAAGGATCGTAAGTATCTTAATACAGAGCTTGGCAGACAAGCTATGGCAAATGCAATTGCCGACGGCATTATGGAGGCATTGAGTTTATTATGAAAATTTTAGTGGATGCCGATGCATGCCCTGTTAAGGATATAATCGTCAAAGTGGCAAAAGCCTACAATCTTGAGGTTGTAATGGTAATTGATACCAGCCATATTATAAATGACGGCTATTCCACCGTTTATACTGTAGATAAAGGCAGTGACAGTGCAGATATATATCTTATAAACCTTGCGAAAGAGAATGATATTATCGTCACCCAGGATTACGGAGTTGCGGCAATGGCTTTGGGAAAAAGGTGCTTTGCACTTAACCAGAACGGAATGGAATATACCTCAGAAAATATCGATTCCTTGCTTTTAAGCAGGCATATAGGGAAAAAGATACGCCGAAGCGGAGGAAAGATTAATTCAGTTCCAAAGCGAACGAAGGATGACGACAAAAAATTTGATATTACATTCAGACAAATAATAGAAAAAGCCTTGCTTAATTTATAAGCGAGGCTTTTTCTATTGCATTTTTGAACTACTTTCTGTGCCATGTAGCAGGGGAGAAGAATATCAGAACAGGGAAGATTTCAAGTCTGCCCGCTAACATGTTAACAGAAAGAACGAGTTTTCCCATTGTGGAAAACTGTGAAAAGTTATTGACAGGACCAACACCTGCCAAACCGGGACCTACATTATTCAAGGTTGCCGCAACGGCAGTAAAAGAAGTTACCAAATCAAACCCTTCTAACAAAATTAAAAGGAATGATGCCGCAAAAAAGAAAATATAGGTGGCAAAATAAACATTTACAATACGTATAATTTCATGGCTTATGGGCTTATTGTCAATTGTCAATATCTTAATGCTTCTTGGATGTATTAAGGATGAAAGCTGTTTTTTTACGGTTTTTGCGTAAATTACAAATCTGGATATTTTAATACCGCCGCCTGTACTTCCCGCACATGCGCCAACGAACATAAGCATGACTAAAATTGCTTTTGAGAAGGTGGGCCACAGGTCAAAGTTGGCAGTGGAAAATCCCGTACTTGTCATGATACTTGAGGTCTGGAAGCAAATATCCGTAAAGTTAAAATATTCGTTAGCTGTGAAAAATACATTGAGCCCCACTGCTAAGGTAGCTGTAAAATATATTATCAGGTACCACTTTAATTCCTCATTTGAAAAAGCTTCCTTAAAGCGTTTTGCAATTATAAGAAAGTATATGTTGAAATTCACACCGAAAAGTAACATGAAAACACTTACAATGTTTTGTGCAAGAAGGGAATAAGGTGCTATCGAATCGTTAAGCGGGGCAAATCCTCCTGTGCCTGCGGTACCGAATGTAACACACAATGCATCAAATACGGGGACTCGTGCGATAATCAAAAGAACTATTTCAAACAACGTAAGAGTGATATACAGTGTATATAAAATAGTTGCCGAATGTTTAAGCTTAGGCACCAGCTTACCAACAGAGGGACCTGTACTTTCCGCTTTCAGAAAATACACCGCCTGACCGCTTGCGGCAGGCATAACGGCAAGAATGAACACCAGTACGCCCATGCCGCCTATCCAGTTAGAAAAGCAACGCCAGAAGCTCATGCCTTTAGATAATGCCTCAATATCGGTTAAAATCGTTGCACCTGTTGTGGTATAACCTGAAACAGTTTCGAAAATAGCATCAATAAAGGAGGGAATTTCCCCTGAAATTGTAAAAGGAACTGCCGACATCAATGATATGACAACCCATGCCAGTGTAGCAACAATGAAACCTTCTCGTGCAAAGAAGCGTTTGTTTGAAGGTTTTCTCATTTTTAAAAGATAGCCTATAATACCAAAGAAAAAGGCACATCCTAAAAATACAAAACATGTATTTTCTCTGTAAATTGCTGAAACTAAAGCAGGCAGTAGCATAAATACTGAAATAGTCAACACTACCCAACCTGTTATATATCTTATTATGGAGTAATTCATATTAAATATCCTTCTTCAATATATCCGAAAGGGATGAAATTGTATTATTTTTAGTAGCTGTTGTAACAACAACAACGCTGTCGCCCACATCAATAGTATCACTGCCGTTAGGGGTAATCATTTTTCCGTTTTTAACTATACAGCCAATAATCACATCATTTCTTAGTTTAAGGTCCATAACGGGAACACCCAGAACCTTACGGTTTGGAGTATCCTTCTGCACCTTTAATTCAAGTGCTTCAGCTTTTCCTCCCAGGAGCTTGTAAAGTGCTGTAATTTCACTTCTTTGCTCAGAGTCCTTCATAGCCCTTACATATCTTATGATTCTTTCAGCGGTAATGTTTTTGGAAAATACCGTAGTTCCTATGGGAAGGCCATGAAGGATTTTTTCAAAGGCAATTCTGCTGATTTTCGTAATTATCTTAGCGTTAGAAGTTTCGTTTGCATACAGGGAAGTAAGCACATTACCTTCGTCAAGATTTGTTAAAGATACAAAAGCATCTGCTTCACTGATACCCTCTTCTTCAAGTAAACTTTCATCGGAGGCATCACCGCAAATAATCATTGCTTTAGGAAGCTTTTCGCTTAATTCCTGACAGCGGTTAAAATCCTTTTCAATAATTTTAACCTGTTGTTTACCGCGAAGGAGTTTTTCTGCAAGATAATAAGCAATTTTGCCACCGCCTGCTATCATTATGGATTTGGCAGGAGTTATATCAACACCAATTTTTCGCAAAATGGGTCTTGCTTCATGAAGGGGGAGAATAACAGATATATAGTCACCTGAATAAAGCATCACGTTACCATTTGGAATAATGATTTCGTCACCGTGTTCCACAATGCAGACAAGTAATTTATCCGATACGTTTGTGTGTATTTCCTGAATCATCATGCCGTTTAAAATGGAATTTGATGGAATTTGAATTCGTATAATCGTAACCCTTCCTTTAGCAAATGAATCCACCTCCAAGGCAGAAGGGATTTGAATAAGCCTTTCTATTTCATTTGCTACAGTAATGTCAGGGTTTATTGCCATCGCAAGCCCTAATTCTTCCTGAATAAACCTGATTTCAGAATAGTATTCAGGGCCACGGACACGGGCAATAGTTTTACAGTTGCCTGCTTTTTTTGCTATAAGACATGACAAAAGGCTTGTTTCGTCATTGCCTGTTACGGCAATAAGAATGTCAGCAGTTTCAATCCCTGCTTCCATCTGGGACTTATAGCTTGTTCCGCTGCCTACAATACCTTGAATATCAAAATTATTTACAGCACGTTCTATAACATCAGCGTTTGTGTCCAATAATGTAATGTTATGTCCTTCGAGACACAGTTGTTCGGCAAGAGTAATTCCTACCTTGCCTCCACCAACTATTATAATTTTCACGCCTTACACACCTTTCTTACGAAAACACGGTTACTTTGCATTTCTGTCTATATATACTGATTGCAATTTTGAATACACAAATTTCTGTGTTGAATAAAGACTGTAATATCCTGAAATTATGTAACTTACGGCAACAGCTATGGCAAAATATATTAAGCCTTCCGCCCCGAAAATTTCAATACTTAAAATAATTGAAGCAATCGGTGAGTTTACAACACCGCAGAACAAGGCAATCAGACAAATTGCGGCTACAAATGATGGATTAAGTCCGAAAAGTGGTGCTATAAAGATGCCGAAGGTCGAACCGACAAAGAATGTGGGTACAATTTCGCCGCCCTTAAAGCCTGTAGATAATGTGATGGCAGTAAACAAAAGCTTCAATGCAAAGGCAAAGAAGGGAGCAGTGCCATTTTCAAGTGCAGAAGTGATAACCTCCATACCTGCACCGTTGTAATCATTTGTTCCCACAAGAAGGGTGAGAATTACTACTACAACACCGCCTGTTGCAACACGTATGTACTTGTTTTTTATATATTTATTGCTATACTTAACTGCGTTGTGCATTGTAAGTATAAATATAATACTCAATATAGCGGCAAGGGCAGATATTACGACAACCTTTGCCAATACAGTATAGTCCATCTGAGGAATTTCAGCTAAAGTAAAATGTGTAGCATGA
The DNA here is from genome assembly GCA_051866635.1 of Clostridia bacterium. Lineage (GTDB taxonomy): Bacteria > Bacillota > Clostridia > UMGS1883 > UMGS1883 > RGIG1927. The sequence continues at coordinate 20,819 of JBJDXJ010000053.1, forward strand.
ATGTTGAAACGGGAAGCGATATCCTTTGCAACAAGTGCAGAGAGTACACAGGGTAAAAGACCACCATAATGCATAACGCCTACAGAGACAACTTCAAGGCTGAAAACTGCGGCAGTAATGGGTGTTCCGAACACCGCACTGAAAAGTGCACTCATACCGCACATTATAAGAATATGAGTATCTTCGTCCTTTGTTTTGAAAATACCCGAGAAGAAAGAACCTATGCTACCGCCTATCTGAAGTGCGGCACCTTCTCTTCCTGAAGAACCTCCGCAAAGATGGGTAAGTGTAGTGCCAACAAGAATTAATGGGGCGAGACGAAGGGGGATTTTTTCACCTGAACGTGCCGCCGATATTATTGAATTTGTACCCTTGTCGTTTTCCATTCCGCAAATCTTATAAAGAAAGACAATTATTAATCCCGCAACAGGAAGCAAAAAAAGAATAAAAGGATAAATTCCTCTTAAATGGGTTGCGGCATCTACACTGTGATGGAAAACAGAGCCTGCCACACCGCAAACAATGCCTATTATTACAGAATAAAAAATCCACTTTAGAACACAAACAGCATATTCCTTACATGATTTTAATACCGATTTCATTATAAACACCTCTTTTGCTCATACACAGTCACTTTATCACAAACCACTCTTTATGTAAAGAATAATTTTACATTAATATAAAACAATCTGAGTATTTCTTGACTTTTTCCTCATTTTTTTGTATAATGAGGGTGTTGATTTTTACATAGAAGGTGGAGAAATTCATGAAAAAAATTATTTCGATTGCCGCAAGCTTTTTTGTATTGTTTTCATTTTCAGCATGTTCAAAGACAGAAGACAATGATGTAGCTTTACAGGAAGAAGCATATTCTGAAGAAACTACAGAAGAAATTGTTTTGAGAAATATTGAGCTTGAAAGTGCTGAAGGACAGGCAGTAAGCAAGGCCGCGGCAGAGTTTCTTGACACTTTTATATCGTGTGATATAGATAAAATCAAAAAGTCACTTTGTGAAGAAGATTTGCAGTATTTTAATTTCGATTCTGAAGACCAGATTGAAATTTATAATCTTATTTTCCCTAAGCTTAAGTATGAATTTCATTATGTGTCTGAACACAAAGGCACTTATGGTGTTATGACAACGATAACATCGCCTGATATGGCAGATGTCTACGGAACTTTAATAACAGAACGTATAGACAGAAATATAGACGGAAGTGACAGTCAGAATGACAGGGAATGGAACAACAAAAGAATGCGTGAAATTCTGTCAAATCCCGATATATCTGAAAGGGTAGAAACGCTTTACGTATACGTGGAGTATATTGACGGTGAATATGTCCCCAGATGCGATATATACCTTGCAAATGAACTTATCGGCGGAGCGGCGGAAATAATGAGCGAGATTTCATCAACACTTAACGAAACAATTTCCGCACTTGGTAATGAATAAGGTGGTTTTATGAAAAATTCTGTGACAAAGGCAAAAATTTTAGTAGCTGATGACGAATATAAAATGCGTCGGTTGGTGAAGGATTTCCTTGAGGTAAACGGATATAGTGTTATAGAAGCCTCTGACGGGGAGGAAGCACTTAATATTTTTTATTCAAACAAAGATATAGATTTGATTATTTTAGACGTTATGATGCCCAAAATAAGCGGTTTTGATGTTCTTTTGGAAATTCGTTCCACGTCTCGTATTCCCATTATAATGCTTACAGCAAGGTCACAGGAATGTGACGAAATTATGGGTCATGATATAGGTGCAGACCAGTATATAACGAAACCCTTCAGTCCCAAGATTCTTGTTGCAAGGGTGGAAGCACTGTTAAGACGCACTATGACACAAAGCAGTGACAGATTTCAGATAGGCGATATAACTATTGACAAAAGTGCACACCTTGTATTGGTGAAAAATGAGGAAGTTTATCTTAGTGTAAAAGAGTTTGACTTGCTTACATATCTGGTGGAGAATAACGGAATTACACTTTCAAGGGAAAAAATTCTTGACAATGTGTGGAATTATGACTATTTCGGAGATGCCAGGACAATTGATACTCATATAACAAAGCTCAGAAAGAAGCTGGGCGTGTGTGGGTCTTATCTTACAACAGTCCGTGGTATAGGGTATAAATTAGAGGTGGTGAGATGATAAGAAAATCTCTTACCGGAAAGCTTATAGTAGTTTTTTCAGCCATTTTGATTGCTGTCGTGTTTCTTAACATAATTATCAACGCATTTTTGCTTTCAAAAGTTTACCGTGACACTAAAATCAACGCAATGGAGCGTTTGTTTGAAGCGATATATACCCAATATGAAAACAATTCAGATAATTGGGCTGTTATTGATACTGTTAAAGATACGCTAAGTAGCGAAAACCTTAGGGTGTTTATCTGGGACAAAGACGATAATTTGATAATTGATTCCTTGCCTTTGTCTTCAAAATCTGAAAATGACGCTTCTAAAGAGCCGCAAACAGTGATATCACCGACAGAAACCAATGATTTTTCGCCCCGTTTTCCTAACAAGAATGACCGCTTTAAAAATTTCGGAAGAATGGAGGCATCGGTGTTTTACAGCGATGTTGACGAAGAACGCTTTATTTCAAAAAATGATAAATATGAAATTTTTTCAATGAAAAATTTCTCGTCAAATTCCGAAGATGAAAATTTCTTTTTACGGGCATATCTTCCGGGGGATTTTAGAATTTTAATACAGATGCCCATTGCTTCACTGGACGAAGCCGCCGCAATTTCAAATGAATTACTTTTGTTCGTGGGTGTTGCTATGCTCTTTGTGGGTATTGTGATCGTTTCAATTACATCAAGAAATATCGCAAAGCCTGTAAAAGAGTTATCTGAAATTGCTCTTTCAATGCAAAATCTTGACTTTTCAAGGAAGTATACATATCATAGGGCTGACGAAATCGGTTCCTTGGGAAACAGTATAAATGCTTTAAGTGACAAGCTTGAATCTACAATACAAGAGCTGTATGCTAAAAATGAGGAACTTAGACAAGATAATGAATTAAAAAGCCGTATAGATGTAATGCGACAGGAGTTTATCGCGAATGCATCCCATGAACTTAAAACACCTGTTTCCTTAATTTCCGGCTATGCGGAAGGTTTAAGGGACAATGTTGCATCGGATGAAGAGTCAAGAATAATGTATGCAGATGTGATTATCGAAGAAACTGAAAGATTGAATCACATAATACATCAGATGTTAGATCTTATGGAAATTGACGGTGCTGAAGAAATACTTCACGGAAGGAAAGTTTCTGTAAGCGATTTAACTGAAGAGGCAATGGAATCGTTAAGTGTTTTCATAAAAAACAAAGATATTAAGCTTGATTTTCAATTTGATGATGACTCTGTAGCTTATGGCGACAGCTGGCAATTATATCAGGCTGTGACAAACTATCTTTCAAACGCAATAAATCATGTTGATGACAAAAAAATAATCCGTATCAGGGTCGAAAACATTGGAAATCGCATCAGATTTCGCATTTTTAACAGTGGTGCAAATCTTTCCCAAGAAGATATGGAAAACATATGGGAAAGATTCTACAAGGTTGACAAGGCACATACACGTGAATATGGTGGCACCGGTTTAGGTCTTGCCATTGTTAAATCAATCATTCAATTACACAAAGGGGAATATGGCGTTTCAAACTGTCCCGACGGTGTTGAATTTTATTTTATTTTAAACAAGTCAGATGTTGATGTATCAAAAGATGAGTTAAATGAGGAAATATCACAGAAGGAGAATTTGGATGAAAATTAAAAACTTTGCAATAATTATATTTATGTTTGTTTTTGCTTTGACTGCACAGATTTCAGTTAAGGCTGTTGACTTCAACTTTTTTGTAAATGCTGAGGGTGTAGCGGAAATTCCTGAATATATAAACGGTGTTCCTGTGACTGAAATTCCGGAAAAAGCTTTTTACGGAAATGAAAACATTAAGAAAGTTTTATTGCCTCAAAGCATTACACAAATAGGCAATTACGCATTTTATAAATGTATAAACCTTACTGAAGTTGTTTTTTCGGAAAATATATCTGTAATAGGCAGTAATGCTTTTGGAAAATGTTCTTCCTTGTCAAGTATTGTTATGCCTGAAAAACTTCAGAATGTATGCGAATTTGCATTTATGAATTGCACTTCCTTAACAAGTGTGAAATTCAAAGAAAACGCCAATTCAATTGGGTTTGCGGCATTTTCAAATTGTACTTCCTTAAAAGAGATTGTCTTTGCTTCCTCAATAACAAATATTGCGGCATCTGCTTTTGCAGGTTGTTCTTCATTGGAAAGTGTCAATTTGCCGCAAAACTTAATAAGAGTGAATGAAGATGCATTTTCAAATTGTCCTAATTTAAAAACAGTAACTGTTCCAAATGAAAATACAACAGTAAGTTCAAGGGCTTTCCGTCAATCCTTACTTGTTAATGTAATTGTTACAATTTCCCTGAAATGAGAAAAATTATTTCTTTCACATAACAATATTTTATTTAAAAGCCAATTGGGTAAAAAGCCCGATTGGCTTTTTTGCACTCTTTTGAATAAATTTATAGAAACGGGAAAATATAAAGCATATAAGTTTAGGGGTGTAACAATGGGTATTAATGTTCCTTTCTTTTATAAGCCTAAAGATAGTGAATCGTTTATTTTGGGCGAAAATGAACATGGGGAAGAGGGCTGTGATTTTCAACAGGATGAAGGCGGACCAAAGTTAAGCGGATATTACTTTATAGACAAAAACAATCTGTCAACGGAATTTGGTTTAGAGCAAAGCAGTGATGTTAAGGTCAGGGAGTTCACTGTTGCAATAAATGGTGAATCAAAAGATGCTTGTGTATTTTATATTGACGGCTTAACAGATAAGAGTTTGCTTAATGACTTTATTCTAAAGCCCCTTATGATTACATCAAGGCAGATTTTTATAAAAAAAGCTGATGATATCTGCGACATACTGTTGCCACAGGCAGAATTTACTTTGGAAGAATATTACGGAAAAATATCATATGCATTGAATTACGGAAGTGCTGTAGTTTTAGTAAACGGAATGAAAAAAGCTGCAGTGATTGATATAAAAGGCTGGGACGCCAAGCCGGTGGGGGAGGCACAGAGTGAAAAAGTCATTCGTGGTCCAAACGATGCCTTTAATGAACAGTTGCGTTCAAACACAGCACTTGTAAGACGACTTATAAGAAATAGAAGTCTTGTATCCGAAGAATTTAACTTAGGCAAAGTAAGTCAGACACCTTGTTCGGTTATTTATATGAAAAACATTGCAGATGACAAGCTGGTTAAAGAAGTTAAAAGAAGAATAAAGAATATCGATGTTGACTACATTATGTCAAGTGCGGAGCTTGAAATGTATATGGAGGAAAGAACTTACTCTCCCATACCTCAGTTTCTTTCAACGGAACGACCGGACAGAACGGCAAAAGCTATACTTGACGGAAAAGTTGCAATTATTGTAGACGGATCTCCTTATGCACTTTTAATGCCTGTAACATTTTACGAATTAAATGAATCTACAGAAGATACGTATCTGAGAGTTCCCTATGCCAACATGATGAGGATAGTTAAAATTGTTGCTTTCTTCTGTTCGATGCTGCTTCCGGGGCTTTATATAGCTATAATGAATTTTCACAATGAGCTTATTCCAACCAATCTTTTAATTGCCATTATTGCGGCAAAGGAATCTGTACCCTTTCCTGCATTTTTTGAGCTTGTTTTCATGGAAATAGCACTTGAAATTATAAGAGAGGCAAGTATAAGAGTGCCCAATCCGTCAGGTTCAACATTAAGTATAGTAGGTGCACTTATTTTGGGGCAAGCTGTAGTTGAAGCAAGCCTGGTAAGCCCTGTTGTAATAATAATTGTATCTTTTGCCGCTATTGGCTCTTTTGCCACACCTAACTACTACCTTGGTTTAAGTGCAAGAGTTATGAAATTTATTTATGTTTTTCTTGGTGGCTTTGCGGGACTTTTAGGGATTTCGGCGGGATTATTTATACATGGCTTATTGTGGGTTCACACATATTCTATGGGGGTTCCCATGTTTGCACCCTTTGCCCCAAGAATGAAAACCGAAAGATTCTTTGGTGTATTTTTACAGCCCATTTGGAAAAGAGAAAGAAGAAGTGACTTTCAAAATCCAAAAAGAACATTTAAAGAAGCTAAAATATCCCGAAAATGGAAGTATAACCGACAAAAGAAGGAGTAATTTTATGGAACAAGATAAAAATTTAGGTTCATACGGAATCGTAACCTTAATTACAACATTAATAATTACAAAAGTTTTTGTTTCAGCTCCTACTTTATATGTGGGACATTCAAAAAGTGCCGGATGGATAGAGGTATTAATAAGCGGACTTTTTGAGATATTTCTGCTTTTTATTGTCCTACGACTCATGTCAAATTTCGGAAACATGGATATAATAGATATTTCGGAATACTCATTCGGAAAAACGGGCAAGTTTATTGTAGGGCTGACAAGTTCGATAGTTTTAATCATAAGTTCAGCCGCAGTTTTTCGTTCTTTTGAAGAATTGGTGAGAAATACTGTAATTAAGGGAATTTCGTACGAAAGTGCAGGATTATTCATTTTTGCCGGGGGATTGGTAGGTGCATATTTAGGCATAAGGACACAGGTTCAATTAAACGGATTAATATTACCGCTCGTTATTATAAGCGTTCTTTTAACTTTAGGCATAAACTTTTCAAGACTGTTTATAACAAATATACAGCCCTTTTTAGGAACAGGAATATCAGATGTTGTTTCAAACGCCATTTTAAAGAACGGGTCTTATTTTGAATTGGGAATAATTCTCTTTCTTATCCCTTATATGGGCAATAAAAATGCTGTAAAGAAAAATAGCTTGACAGCACTGTTAATTTCTGTAGCAGTATTAAGTACAATCACTTTACTCTACCAATTAGCAGTTCCCTATGAAGCCGCAGAAACTTTTGCAATACCCTTATACCAAATGACACGAATGTTAAAAGCCGGAACGTTTTTTCAAAGAATAGAGCCCTTGAATATTTTTATATGGTGCGGAACTATGTTTCTATACGTGGGGATAGGCATAAGTCTTACGGCACAGGTGTTAAAAAAGACCTTTTCTTTAAAAGACGAAAGGCCATTGGTTTTTGTGCTTGCCCTTATTATATATTCACTTGCTCTTATACCGGGTTCTGAAACAAACACCGAAAAAATTTATGATTTTATCATCACATATAGCTACATTGCGTACCCAATATTGCCTGTATTATTCTTATCTTTGGCAACATTATGCAAAAAAACAAAGGAGTAAAGGCATCGTGAAAACACTGATTGTTATACTTTTATCGTTATTTTGTTTTACAGGTTGCGGCCGTATAACAGAAGTTGACGAAAAGTCCTTCGTTACAGCCATCGGTTTTGATAAAGGCGAAAAGTACGATTTAAGGTTTACTTTTGTCTTTACATCACCATCGAGAGACAGTGCCAAAACCTCCGGCAGTGAAGAAGATGAAACTATAGTTATTGAGGCCCCGTCTATTTATTCTGCTATTGAACAGATAAACAATTTTAAAAGTAAGACAATTGAGCTTACACATACACAGACATTAATTTTTTCCGAGGAGTTGGCAAAAGAAGGATTGTCTGACTATATTTATATGCTTGTCAGGTCAAACCACTTCAGACCTAACACATATATTTGTATAGCGGAGAATTCCGCCATGGAGTTTTTAGAAAAGATAAACCCTGTACAAACGTATCATCTTGAAAAGTATTTCCAGATAATTTTCAATAAAATGACCTTAGGCACAAAAGGCGATTTATATTTATATGATT
>JBJDXJ010000054.1:0-5733 GCA_051866635.1 Clostridia bacterium
GTTGCAATTTTGCAGCATCCTTTTGCATTATTGAAAAGTAAATTTTAAAAATGTAAAATACGATTGACAAGCAGTGAAATGTATGCTAAATTATGCTTCGAGGTGAGGCACATGAGTACGAGAAAATGGCTTTTCAGATATATAAAACCATACGTTCCGCAAATGATTTTTGCGTTTATGCTTACTGTTACAAATACGGTTTTAAGCAATGTACGACCTTTGTTGCAAGGTAAAATTGTTGATGAGGTTTTTCAAAAGATGGATGTAACAAACCTTGTTAAACTTGTTTGTGCAATGCTTCTTTCGGTTTTACTTAAGGATGTTTTCCGGATGATTGACCACTATATATTAGAAGGTACAAGCCAGAAAATAGTAAAAAATATGCGTATTGAACTGTATAATTCCCTGCAGAAGCAGGACTTTAAGTTTTTTGATTCCAACCGTACAGGTGACATAATGAACCGCCTGACAGGTGACATTGATTCCATACGTCATTTTGTGGCATGGGTTTTAAACGGAATGATTGAAAATTTATTCCTGTTTGTCACAGCACTTATTATTTTAGGGTCAATTAATCTTAGTCTTACTTTAATTTTATGTGTTCTTACACCAATAATTGCATTTACCGGTATCAGCTTCAGCAAAAAGGTAGGTCCCGCTTTCAGAAATGCCCGTGCTTGCCTCAGCCAGTTAAACACAGTTGCCCAGGAGAACATTTCAGGCAACCGTGTTGTAAAAGCCATGGTAAGGGAAGAATATGAAACTGAAAAGTTTGACAAGGCAAATGAAGCTTATAAATCAGCTAATATACAATCGAACAGAATATCACAAAAGTACATACCCATATTGAACTTTTTGGCTAATACATTGAATGTGTTGGTTCTTGTTGTAGGCGGATGGATGGTTATAAGTGAATACATGACCATAGGTGAATATGTAACATTTAATTCAATGAGCTGGGCGTTGAATACTCCCATGCGTTCATTGGGCTGGCTTATTAACGACACAAGTAACATGATGGCATCTGCCGAAAAGGTTAAGGAATTTTACCTTGCTCAGCCCGGCATAGAAGGTAACGAAAACGATAAGTGTGAAAATGAACGGCTCCGTGGTGACGTTACTTTCAAGAATGTGTCATTTTCTTATGAATCCGTTCCTGCAATAAAAAATATTTCTTTCACTGCAAAAAAAGGTCAGACTGTGGCAATTATCGGTGAAACAGGTTCAGGTAAATCAACTGTTGCAAATTTAATGTTCCGCTTTTACGATGCTGACGAGGGTGAAGTATGCCTTGATGGTGTTAATGTAAAGGATATGAGCCTTGAACACGTGAGAGGCAGTATGGCAATTGCAATGCAGGACATTTTCCTTTTTTCCGATACTATTGAAGGTAACATTGCCTACGGAAACCCCAACGCCACTATGGAAGACGTTAAAAGGGCGGCAAAAAGTGCCGATGCAAATCTTTTTATTAAGAAAATGCCCGAAGGCTATGACACCATTGTGGGCGAGCGTGGGGTAGGTTTGTCAGGCGGTCAGAAGCAGAGAATTTCCCTTGCCCGTGCCCTTCTTACAAACCCCTCAATCCTTATTCTGGACGATACAACAAGTGCTGTTGACATGGAAACCGAAAAGTATATTCAGGATATGCTTAACAAAGAGGCAGGCAACCGCACAATGTTCATTATTGCTCACCGTATAAGCAGTGTTAAAAACGCAGATTTAATCCTTGTAATGGAAAAGGGTGAAATCATTGAACGTGGTACACATGAAGAACTTTTGAAAATAGGCGGAAAATACAAAGAAGTTTATGACACACAGACCGGAAACTTCAACAAAAGGGGGGGAGAGTAATGGCACGAAATAAATTTGATGTGGATGAAAAGTTAGAGAGCAGTTTTAAATTTTCCTATATAGTAAGGCTTGCAAAATATCTGATACCTGTCAAAAATTTAATGTTTATAACATTGTTTTTCGTTGTTTTGACAAGTATTTTAAACATGCTTTCTCCCATGATAACAAAGCATGCACTGGATATAAGTTTGCCTGAAAAGAACTTTACCGAAGTGGTCTTGTTAGGCTTGTGCCTTTTATTGATTTACATATTTAACGCTGTTATTGAACGCTTCAGGCTCCGTGCAATGAATGTTGCAGGTCAAAGTCTTGTTGCAGACTTAAGGCGTGATGTGTTTAAGAAATTGCAGGAGTTGCCCTTTGACTTTTTTGATTCCCGTCCCCACGGTAAAATCCTTGTAAGGGTTATAAACTACGTAAACTCTATATCAAATCTTATGACAGGCGGTTTAATTAACCTTATTACAGATTCATTTACCGTTGTTGTAACAATGATTATGATGATTATGCTGTCGCCTAAACTGTCCCTTATTATGGCCGTGGGCGTAGTTGTTTTCGGTGCAATTATATTTTCAATGAAAAATATGCAAAGGCGTGTATGGCAGAATTATTCAGCTAAGCAAAGTAATCTTAATGCATATATACACGAAAGTATTGCAGGCATTAAGGTTACTCAGTCCTTTAGCAGAGAAACTAAAAACAGCCAGATTTTTTCCGAGCAGTGCGAAAATGTACGCACAAGCTTTATGAAGGCAAAAGTTATTGACATATGCAACTGGCCCATGGTTGAAACCATTTCAACAATAACTACCTGTGCGGTGTTTCTGATAGGCGGATATGACCTTGTTGTAAAAGGTGTGGGAAGTGCAGGTGTCCTTGTGGCATTTACAGGGTATGTGTCTCTTTTCTGGAATCCCATATTGAACATATGCAACTACTATAACCAGCTTGTAAATACTGCGGCATACTTAGAACGCATTTACGAGGTTTTAGACACACCTGTTATGGTTCACGATTTGCCGGGTGCTGTTCAAATGAGTAATGTAAAAGGTGATGTGGAATTTAAAAATGTGGACTTTTCTTACGAGAAAGGTGTTAAAATCCTTGACAATATGAGCTTTTCCGTAAAAAAAGGCGAAACCATAGCCATTGTAGGGCCTACAGGTGCAGGTAAAACCACAATTATAAATCTTCTGACGAGATTTTATGATATTCAGAATGGACAGATTTTAATTGACGGTGAAGACATTACAAAGTTTACATTATCCTCCCTCAGACAAAATGTGGGAGTTATGCTTCAGGATACGTTTATTTTTTCAGGTACCGTTTATGATAACATACGTTACGGAAAGCTGGACGCCACAGATGAAGAAATAGAACGTGCCGCAAAAGCTGTTTGTGCCCACGATTTTATAGAGAAATTGGAAAACGGATATAATACAGAGGTTAATGAGCGAGGTAGCAGACTTAGTACGGGGCAAAGACAGCTTATAAGTTTTGCAAGAGTTTTGCTGTCTGACCCCAAAATACTTATTCTTGACGAAGCTACAAGCAGTATTGACACAAATACCGAAAAAGCATTGCAGGAAGGTATAAACGCTCTTCTTAAAAACAGAACGGGTTTTGTTATTGCACACCGCCTTTCAACAATAAGCAATGCCGGCAGGATTATGTACATAGACAAAGGTACAATAAAAGAATGTGGTACTCATGATGAACTGATGGCAAAGAAAGGTTTGTATTATAAACTTTATACATCCCAGTATATGGAATAAAGTCTGTTGTGAGTGTGTAGAAAAGTCGACACGCAATAAAAAAGGCGGACTGTGTCCTTTACATTTTGCGGTCTGTATTTTTTCTAATTGAAAATTGGAATTGTTTTCATCATAAATAGTTGACAGAATACAAGAAGTGTATTATGATATGTTATATTGTGTCCGTTATAATACACTTTAAATTATAGGGAGAAATTTACTTATGAAAAAGAGAATTTTTAGTTTGTTTCTCGCAATCTGTATGATTGTAAGTTTAATGACAGGCATTACGCTTACAGTAAGTGCGGAAACAAGCGGCACTTGCGGAGAAAATCTGACATGGACCCTTGACGATGGCAAGCTTACAATAAGCGGCACCGGTGCAATGAAGAGTTGGTATTCATCTTCTAGGGTCCCGTGGTATTCGGAAAGGGAAGATATTGTAAACGTAACAATTGAAAGTGGCGTGACGAGTATCGGTAAGTATGCGTTTAGAGACTGCTTGAGCTTAACAAGCATAACAATACCCGACAGCGTGACGATTATCGGTGATTCTGCGTTTTCGGGCTGCAGTAGCTTAACAAACATAATAATATCCGACAGCGTGACGATTATCGGTGATTCTGTGTTTTCGGGCTGCAGCAGCTTAGCAAACATAACAATTCCTGACAGCGTGACGAGCATCTATGCGTATGCGTTTTCGGGCTGCAGTAGCTTAACAAGCGTGACAATCGGGGACAGTGTGACAAGTATTGGTGAGTGGGCGTTTTACGGATGTAGCAAATTAACAAGTATAACAATCCCCAGCAGCGTGACAAGTATCGGTAGGTGTGCGTTTGAAGGCTGTTTGAGCTTAAAAAGCATAACAGTTGATAGCAATAACGAAAATTATTCATCACTTGATGGAAATCTTTTTAATAAAAATAAGACAGAATTGATACAGTACGCAGTAGCTAAACAGGATGGTCACTATACAATACCTGACAGCGTGACGAGTATCGCTTGGCGTGCGTTTGAAGGCTGCGAAAGCTTAACAAGTGTAATAATACCCGGCAGTATGACGAGTATCAGTTGGCGTGCGTTTGAAGGCTGCGAAAGCTTAACAAGTGTAATAATACACGGCAGCGTGACGTATATCGGTGATTATGCGTTTTTGAACTGCAACAGCTTAACAAGCGTGACAATCCCAGACAGCGTGACGTATATCGGTGATTATGCGTTTTCGAGCTGCAACGGTTTAATAAGCGTAACAGTCGGAGGCGGTGTGACGCATATCGATATTTCTGTGTTTTCCTACTGCAGCAGCTTGGCAAACATAACAATTCCTGACAGCGTGACGAGCATCTATGCGTATGCGTTTTCGGGTTGCAGTAGCTTAAAAGATGTATACTATACGGGCAGTGAAGAACAGTGGGGAGAAATCCGCATTGATTCCGGAAATGACTATTTGACAAATGCGACAATACATTATGATTACGTACCGACAGATACAAGCGGCACAATAAGCTTTAACAAAGACGAAAATACCATTACTGTCGAAAGCACCGTGGAAATACCCAAGGCGGAGCTTTTGGTTGTGCTGTACAAAGACGGTGAAATGGTTGAAATGAAGCCACAGACAGTAAGTGTTGCAAAGGGCGAAAATACTTATGAAAGCCCAATAAAAGATTACACAAATTCGGATACTGTTAAAATAATGATTTGGAACAGTGAATGGGGAATGAAGCCGTTGTTTGAAGGCTGTTCGGTTAAGTAAAAATTATAATAGCCAAGATGTAAAATAAAACAACAAAAAAATGACTCATGGAGAAATCTCTGATATAATGTTAAGGTATCAAACCAGACATGATTGGAGATTTCAAAGTGAGTCATTTAAATTATAGCACAGAAGTCGTAGTTAATGAATATTGAATAATGAATAATGAATAATACAAAACAAAAATCCTGTCTTGCGACAGGATTTTTGTTTTGGCGACCCGGATGGGGCTCGAACCCACGACCTCCAGCGTGACAGGCTGGCGCTCTAACCAACTGAGCTACCGGGCCAAAAAAATGGTGGGAGTTATAGGACTCGAACCTATGACCCTCTGCTTGTAAGGCAGATGCTCTCCCAGCTGAGCTAAAC
>JBJDXJ010000055.1:0-5708 GCA_051866635.1 Clostridia bacterium
AAATATCCGAATACGGTAAAAATAGCAGGTATAGCTATGTATTTTTTACTTTTTCTCCATTCCCTTTTAAAAAACACCGCAAATGTTGTAAATATTGTTGCTGTCAAGCCGAAAACCATAATTTCAGTAGCTATTCTTATATGCCACATTCCTTTTCCCGCAATACGTGGGAAAATAACACCTCTTGAAATTACAAGTGCCAATAATAAAAACGCAACTTCCCCTATAACTATTTTGGTAAATCTATTTAATTTCTTGTTTGTTCTTTCTTCTTCCATATAAAGGCTCCTCTCCGCAATACCCTAACGTATATTCTACCACTAAGTCACCACATTTTCAACACAATTATTTTGTTTTGACAACAGGTTAAAAATATGATAAAATTACCCCTATAAATAGAGAAAGGTGGGGTTATATGCACATGGAAACAGATATCACAAAAGAAGATATAACCGAAAAAATCACTTCGTATCTCAACGAGCGTAATTTTTCCGACTTGAAGAGCATTATTTCTGAAATGAATCCTGCCGATTTGGCAATAATAATGACTGAACTTCCCGAAAAAAAGGTTGCCATATTCTTTCGTTTATTGCCTAAGGACCTTGCCGCCGAAACATTTGTAGAAATTGACACTGACATGCAGGAGGATCTTATACGCTCCCTTTCCGATGCCGAACTTCGTGAAGTGTTCGACGAACTTTATATTGACGATACTGTGGATATTCTGGAAGAAATGCCTGCAAGCGTTGTTAAACGTATTTTGGAAAACACCGATAAGGAAACAAGGCATGTTATAAACGAACTTCTGAAATACCCCGAAGACAGTGCCGGAAGTATTATGACAACAGAATACGTTCGTCTTAACGCCTCTATGACTGTATCTGACGCTTTGGCTGTTATCAGGCGTTCCGGTGTTGAAAAAGAAACAATATATACTTGCTATGTCACCGATAACAACCGTGTGCTTAAAGGTATTGTAACCGCAAAAATGCTCCTTATATCCTCGGCAGATAAAGTGATTGAGGAAATAATGGAAACCAATGTTATAACTGCAAAAACAACTGAGGATAAAGAAGATGTTGCCAACGTATTTAAAAAGTACGACTTTATCGCCCTCCCCGTTGTTGACGATGAAAACCGCCTTGTGGGTATCGTTACCATCGATGATGCGGTGGACGTATTGCAGGAAGAAGCAACGGAAGATATTGAAAAGATGGCGGCTATTACCCCTACTGAAAAGCCCTATTTAAAAATGAGTGCATGGGGGCTTTACCTTTCACGTATTCCATGGCTTCTCATTCTTATGGTTTCCGCTACATTTACAGGTATGATTATAACCGGCTTTGAAAATGCCCTGGCAGCACAAGTTGTTTTAACTGCGTATATCCCCATGCTTATGGACACAGGCGGCAACTGCGGCTCACAGGCATCTGTTACTGTCATACGTGGTCTTTCACTTGACGAAATACGTTTTAAGGATATTTTCCGTGTTCAATGGAAGGAATTCAGAGTTTCTCTTCTTTGCGGTTTAACACTGGCTGTGGCAAACTTTTTTAAGCTTATGTTGTTTGACCGTCTTTCCATTACCGTTGCGGCAGTTGTATGTCTTACAATCCTTGTAACGGTAGTTATCGCAAAATTTGTAGGCTGTTCTCTGCCCATGCTTGCAAAGAAAATCGGGTTTGACCCGGCTGTAATGGCAAGCCCCTTTATCACAACAATTGTGGATGCAATTTCTCTTATTGTATATTTCCGCATAGCTACATTTTTGTTGAATTTATAGGTTTTAATATGAAAAGATTTATTTTGTTTATTATTATAGCTTTAATAATCACTGCGTCTATTCCCGTGGGGGCATCAAATTCCTTTATGGCACTGACTCCCTATCCCTATTCGACACACGTCTTAGGTGAAGATTTGATTATATATGGCAACACTGATTTCGGCAGTGTAGTCTTGTCTTTGTTTTATCCTGAAGATGGCGGTTATATGGGAATGGCTGTATACACGCTTACTCTGACTGCATCTGAATTAAGGCAGGGGCATGTTATAAAAACAGAACCGAAATCTCTTCGCTGGCCCGAAGGGAAATGGAAGGTAAGAATTCAAAACGGCACTATTTATGATGAATTATATATCAATATGACTGAATTTCCCGTTTTTGACCAAAGTGTAAGAGTTTGTGAATATGAAAATTCAACCCTTACCTCCCTGGCAACTTATAACACCCGTGGAGTACAGTTTAAAGACAACATTATTTCCTTTGTCTTAGAGGACGGCACGGAGGTTAAAATTTATTACTGGGACAATTTCAAACCTGTTGATACCGGCACAGGAAGAATTTACATAGCTTTTTACCATGATGGTTATTTAACGGATATAAAAACATACCCCGGTGAGCTTTCAACATACGGATATCACGTATCACTTAATATATCAGATAATAGGGCAGTTAAAATCTTTTATTGGAACGAAAATTTAAATCCCAAATATTAAGGACTAAGAACAATAAGAACCGCACCAAAAGTGCGGTTCTTATTGTTCTTAGTCCTTACTCATTTTTGCCATACCCTGCTGGATTATCTGGCTCTTCTTTATTTCCATTTCGCTGTATGCCGAATCTGCCACAGTGTTTACAACATCAGTAGATGCACCTGCCGCAATAAGGTCAGCACGAAGCTTAGCAATCTGTGCATCAACCTTTGCATAACAGTCACTTTCTATCTGGGAAGCCTGGCTTGTGAAATGTTGCATAGCCGCAACCTTGGCTTCTTTCCATGTTACATTGTTTGAACTTTTGTAAGCATGCATCCAGTTTCTGGCAGTAGAGGCTAAGGTATTAACCCTTCCTTCAAATTCTGAATAGTATGAATATAATACGGAAATATGTCTTGCAATAATTTCATCGGATGTTTCTGTTTTATTTGCAGAAGAACTGCCGGAGGAGCTACCGGAAGATGGCTTTGAATTAGTGGTGGAATTTGAATTTGATGTTGAATTATTTGAAGGTTTAGAAGAATTATTTGAAGTTGATGTGTTGTTATTCTTGTTTGTTGAAGCACTGTTGCTGCTTGTTCCACCGTTGTTATTATTTATGGCAGTGTTATTTTTGTTTGTTTCACTGCTATCATTATTTGTGCCGGTGTTGTTTTGGCTATTTTCGCTATTACCGCCCACAACATTATTACCGCTTGTATCCTGATTTTCAGAATAATCAACACCGCCTGCAACAAATTCATCGTTTCCGTTACCTATTTCCTGCGTATTGCTGTTTCCTACACTTTCGGAGATAATCTGTGCAATTAACTGGGTTTTTGTAATTTCGCCCTTATCAATCCTTTCCTGTTCTTCTTCTGTGAAATCACGAATTTCCATGTTCAACTGGCTTTTAATATCTTCAGCACGCTTATCATCAATTTCCTTCAATTTAATATTAAGTGATTCCTCATCCTGTGTAAAAGCTGTATAAACAGCCTTGATATTACTTGCACTTACAATTGACCAATCCACAGATTGTATAAAGGGCCAGAAATAAATTACGGCCGCCGCAATTGCCACAATAATAACACCAAAGAATATACCTAATCCTATTAAAATTTTCTTTTTCATTAACTCATCTCCATTATTTGTTTTTTTGAGGGAAATACATATACAAGTTACATTTTAACATCCCGTTGTATAATTTTCGTTTCTTATCTGCGTCCATTCCGTAAAATTTTTCAAAATTTTCAAAAGATGTAAGTATTAACTTGGAGGCGTTTTCAAACTCCGTAAATTTTCTGCCCATAACATGGTAAAGTCTTTCAACGCTCTTTTTATCCATAAGCCTTTCACCGTAAGGTGGGTTACACATGACAATGCCCTTACCTGAAAAAGCCTTAACATCTTTTACATCCGACCTGAAAAATCTGATTTTATCGCCCACGCCTGCTTTTTTTGCATTTGCAATTGAAAGTCCTATTGCATCAGAGTCAATGTCAGAACCGTAGATTTCAACTTTTTCATCTCTTTTTTCGTTATCTATGGCTTCTTCTCTTGCATCTTTAAAAATATTGTTTTTAAACATGTCCCACTTTTCACATTCAAAGTGTCTGTTCTTACCGGGAGCGATATTCAAAGCGTACATTGCCGCTTCAATGGGTATTGTCCCGCTTCCGCAGAACGGGTCTATAAAAGGTCTGTCACCACGCCAGCGGCTTATATCAATCATTGAAAAAGCCAGTGTCTCCCGAAGTGGTGCAAGAACACCTTCAGCACGGTAGCCACGTTTGTAAAGAGGTGCCCCGGTGGTATCTATAAAAACAGTTACAATATCTTTCATAATGGAAAACTGTATTCTGTACACGGGACCTGTTTCTTCAAACCATGAAATATTATATTTTTCGCTAAGCCTTTGTACAACAGCCTTTTTTATAATACTCTGGCAATCAGGCACACTGAAAAGTTTAGATTTCAAAGAATATCCCTTAACAGGAAAGGTATCATTTCTTCCGATAAAATCCTCCCATGGAATGTTTTTCACGTTGTCAAAAAGTTCCGTGAAGGTAAGAGCTTTAAATTCCCCCATTTTAATCAATACTCGCTCTCCGCTTCTGAGGTTTACATTAGAAAGTGCAATTGCTTCTTCGTCACCCTCAAAGCTTACGCTTCCGTCCTTCACTTCACTGTCATATCCCAACTGTCTTATCCCGTGTGCTGTAATAGATTCAGTGCCTAAAGGGCACGGAACCGTCAATGTCATTCTTTTCATATTCTGCTCCTTAATGAGAATGGCCGTTGAATATCTTAAGTTCGTATTTATCCTTATTTTTCTCTGTATTTTCTATGTAGAAAACTTTTCCGTTTTTAAATTTAAACTTGTTTGTTTTAATATCCTCAAAGCTTACTACACTTGCCTGTTCAAGGTCACGGCTGTACAATATGTAATCATCGTCCTTATCCGTATAAAGCACATAGCCGTCATTAGCAGAAAAATCGCCTACATTGACTTCTTCCGCATACGTCCTCATAAGCATAGTTTCGGGGTTGTATCTTACAATTCTTCCGGTATTTGCACTGAAAAATATGTCTGTTTCAAAATAAATATCAAAATTGTCAACCTCAATATTCTCCATCATAGGTATAACTTCTACCATTTCTGTTTCTCTTGAGGCTCTGCAAAGCCTATTATCAAATGCACTCTTAAAATAAATATAATTACTTGTAAGAACAGCATCATTTGTATTTATTCCGTCATATTCATGCAAAACTTCAGCTGTTTCGCCATCTAAAACAGCAAGATAATTTTCTTCAATCACAAGAACTTCATCGTCTCTTGCATCCAAAAGCTTACAGTCCTCAATAAAAATTTCACTTTCCTCTGTGGACAAGTCCATCTTATACACATTATTTTTAGTATCGTTATAGTATACATACTTATTAGTTACACCGATTTCGCTGTCGGAAGCTATCATAACGCCCTTTTTTGAAAAGCACTCCTTCATCACAGCTACCAATGCAACAACCAAAATAACAGCAACTGCTATTTTTACCAAATCATTTTTCTTTATGTTTTTCACGATACCACCCCATGATACTATAATATATCTTCATTATATCATTATCTTTTATCAATGTCAAATAAATACACGTCAAACTGGGTTAAAACATCTATCTAAGCCCTTCCAAACACCTATAAGTTTAAAGTTTAACACAAAACAAACGGTATT
>JBJDXJ010000056.1:0-27759 GCA_051866635.1 Clostridia bacterium
AGCTACCGTCCGGAAGCCTTTTAGTACTGCTTTTAGGTTCCCATACTTGCTCTGTGTCAGTAAAAATTTCGCAAAATACCGCACCGTCAATTTTAAGAACCTCGTCTACAACATTTTTCATTTCTGCATTGTTGTGGGCACAGTAGTATCTGTAGCCAAATGCATCCGCAATTTTTCTAAAATTCGGGAAGGATAAATCACCTGATTCAGGACCTATCCCTATTTTACTTTTATCTTTAAAAAGGTTGTTCTGCGTTAATCTTATGGAATGGTATCCATCGTTATTTATTAAAAAAATCTTAATCGGCAATTTATTTGTAATTATAGTCTGCAATTCCTGCAAATTCATCATTATACTGCCGTCCCCTTCAAGGCAGATTGTATCTCTCCTGCCGCCCGATATACAGGTGCCGATTGCGGCAGGTAATCCATAACCCATACTAGCAACCGCACTGTTATTTGCCATGCGGCTCCCTTTTTTAATAACATAAGCCTGATTGCCCACAACACAGCAAGCACCGTTAGAAACGGCCGTAAGGCTGTTTTCCGGGAGGAGACTGCTCATATATCTCATAAAAGCGTATACATTAACGCCTTCACCATTATACTTCATCTTTTCATCATTTGCAACAGGATATTCATTTTTCCATCTTTTGCAAGTGTCAAGCCACGATCTGTCATTATAAAGCGTTGTGCAATCCAGTTTTTCATAAAGTCTATTTAAAAAATCCTTAGCATCAGCCCAAATTGGCATATCCACATGGAGCGTAGGCTTTTTCATTTCAGCCTTGTCAATGTCAACCATGATAACTTCGGCACATCTCGCCCATGTTTTCCAATTATAGCCCACTTGCCTGATGGAAATTCTTGTTCCCACTGCCAGTACTAAATCGGCGTTCTGTATTGCCCAGTTACCTGCCCTATCACCCATATTTCCTGCTCTGCCACAGTACAAAGGGTTATCGTCCTCAATTAAATCCACAGCATTCCAGTAAGTTACAACCGGAATATTAAGTTTAGTTAAAACCTTTCGGAACATCTCATATCCGCCTGACAAACGTATACCATAGCCCGCATGAAGAACAGGTCGTTTTGCTTTTGATATTTTTTCTATTATTTTGTCTATCATATCATCCGAAACAGCAGGCGGAAGATTAATATCATCGAAAGATGGGTCGTAGCCTTTCAAAGAATCAGTTTCAATAAACCCGCCCTGAAAATTTACCGGAATATCAATCCAAACAGGCCCGGGTCTGCCGGTAGTTGCAAGATGCCACGCCTTCTCTAACGCATATCGTATATCATTGGGGTTTTCTATCATCACAGCATATTTTGTCATATGCTTGACTGATTTTACAATATCATATTCCTGATCGCCTACTGCTCTTAATGGCAATCCATCAGTAAACTGCATTGCATATCTTGCCGTGGTGTCATAGCGTACCTGACCGCTTATAATAAACATGGGTATCGAGTCAAGCCATCCGCCTAAAACACCTGTCAAAGCATTCGTTCCGCCGGGTCCGGTAGTTACGCATACAGCAGCTATTTTGTTGTCAAGTCTTGCATAGGCTTCAGCCGCCATAGCACACGCCTGTTCATGATGGTTGTAGGTTACGGTAAGTTTATCGTGATGACCTAAAGCATCGTTTAAGTGCATTGCACCACCGCCCACAACACTGAACACATCCGTTACGCCACGGTCAACTAAAAAGTCTGCAACGTAATCTGCCAGTCTCTGTTTCACTTTTATTCCCCTTTTATGGCTTCAATAATAGTTTTTGCCATATAATCAATCATTTCATCTGTCATTCCCGGGTATACGCCAACCCAGAAGGTGTTGTTCATAATATAATCGGTAACTTCAAGGCTTCCCGATACCCTGTAGGCATCTGTATGACGTATTGAATCAAAGCACGGGTGCTTTATCAAATTACCTGAAAATAAAAGCCTTGTCTGAATATTTTTTTCTTCAATATATTTTGTAATTGTATTTCTATTAAGCCCACTGTCAGGCTTTAAGGATATTAAAAATCCAAACCATGACGGTTTACTGTTCTTGCAAGGCTCAGGCAAAATCAACTTGTCGGAAACACATTCCAATGCACTTTTAAGCCTTTGCCAGTTATGTCGACGACGTTCAATGAAATGCGGGAACTTTTTCAGCTGTTCACATCCTATCGCTGCCTGCATATCGGTAATCTTTAAGTTATAGCCAAAATGGCTGTAAACATATTTATGGTCATAACCTGCAGGCAATTGACCGTACTGTCCGTCAAAGCGGTGATTACAGAAATTGTCCTTTCCCGATGGACAAATACAATCCCTTCCCCAGTCGCGGTAGGACAAAATAAGCCTGTGAAGTATGGGATTATCGGTGTATACACAGCCACCCTCGCCCATTGTCATATGGTGGGGTGGATAAAAACTGCTTGTACCTATATCGCCCCAAGTACCTGTAAATTTAGTCACGCCGTCAATGGTGTATTCACTGCCCAAAGCATCGCAATTGTCCTCCACAAGCCAAAGGTTATGCTTATTGCAAAACTCTTTAACCGCCCCCAAATCAAAGGGATTCCCCAGGGTGTGTGCAATCATAACAGCTTTTGTCTTATCTGATAAAGCTTCTTCAAGCTTAGTTTCATCAATATTGTACTGCGGAATGGTAACGTCCACAAAAACAGGAACGGCACCGTACTGAATAATAGGTGCAACAGTTGTGGGAAATCCGCAGGCAACAGTTATTACCTCGTCACCACGTTTTATTTGCCTTTCGCCCAATTCAGGCGATGTTAAAACGGAAAATGCAATCAGGTTTGCCGATGACCCGCTGTTTACCAAATGTGCATATTTAACACCTATCCACTTGGCAAACTCTTTTTCAAATTCATCGGAAAATCTTCCCGTTGTAAGCCAAAAATCAAGAGTTGCATCGGTTAGGGCACACATTTCCTTTTCGTCAAAAACACGTGTGGCATAATTTATACGGTCGCCCTCTTTAAATTCTGTTTTATTTTCCTTGAAATCGTGATAATATTCACTGACCAAAGCTTTTATTTCTTCTCTGGCTTCGGCTTCATTTTTCCAGTTTTTCATATTATACTCCCAAAAATTCTTTTATCTGCCTGTCCATACATTCTCTTACATTTCCTTTTTCAAAATAGCACTTCGACCATTCAACAGTTTTTTCGATGGCCATTTCTAAGTTCCATCTCGGCTTCCAGCCGAAGGTACTTTTAAGCTTTGAACAGTCCAACTTTAAAAAGTTTGCCTCGTGGGGTCCATTGTCATTGACATTAACCCATTTAAGACCGTTGCCCCATTTTTTCACAAATAAATCAACCAAGGCACCTGTTTGGAAACAGTCCGCATCATCAGGTCCAACGTTATAATATCCTGCATAATCTGCATTTTCATATTGCTTAGCGGCAATCATCAAATATGCAAAGAGTGGTTCTAAAACGTGCTGAAAAGGTCTTGTGGAATAAGGATTTCGCACAATAATATCTTCGCCTTTTTCAGCGGCTCTCACACAGTCGGGGATAATTCTGTCGTTTGCAAAATCACCGCCGCCAATTACGTTTCCGGCTCTTGCTGTTGAAATAGAAACGCTGTTATCTGCAAAAAAGCTGTTTCTATAGCTATGTGTTACAAGCTCAGAGCAGGATTTTGAGTTGGAATAGGGGTCAAAACCGTCAAGCTCTTCATTTTCACGGTAACCCCATTCCCACTCACGGTTTTTGTATACTTTATCTGTTGTAACGTTAAGGAAGGATTTTACACAATTTGAATTTCTGACACATTCCAAAATGTTAACAGTACCCATTACGTTAGTTTCATAAGTATAACGGGGATCTTTGTAGCTGTCACGCACTATAGGCTGTGCCGCCAAATGAAACACTATCTCCGGCTGAGCTTTATCAAAAGCAGTCTTTAGTCTGGCATAGTCACGGATATCACCTATAACGCTTTGTACATCGCCTTCTATATTGGCAATTTCAAATAGTGACGGATTTGTAGGTGGATTTAGAGAATACCCGGTAACTTCCGCACCCACGTTACTCAGCATTTTGCAAAGCCATGAACCCTTAAAGCCCGTGTGTCCGGTGATAAACACTTTTTTATTTTTATAGAAATCCATAGTAGAATTCATTTAAATCACACTCTTATATATTTCTTCCAATTTTTCAATATATAAATTGCAGTCAAATATCATTTCTGCTTTTTCTAAAGCTTTCGTTCCCATAAGAGATACATCTTCATCTTTAAGCAAACACATACGCTTCAAAGCAGAACTTAATGCCTGTACATCACACGGTGGAACAATAAATCCTGTAACGGCATCCTCAACCATTTCCGGAAGCCCTCCCAAACTGCTTACGATACAAGGCTTACCTAATGCCATGGCTTCCATAATGGAATATGGTCCGTTTTCATACCATTCACTGGTGAGTACTACGCAAAGGCTGTTTTTCACAATGCCTTTTAGTTCGTCACCGCTCTTAAAGCCTAAAAGCTTAACCTTGTTTTCAAGATTGTGATTATTTACATATTCTTCAAGTTGTTCTTTTATGGGACCTGTTCCTACAAAATAAAGCGGTTTTTCGACATTTGCTTTTTCATAAGCCTTTAAAAGCGTCATCGTGCCTTTTTCATGACTAAGTCTGCCGAAATATAAAATGTAATCGCCTGTGTCGCTTTCTGTGTATTCTGTTCCTTCGGGCAAAAAGTTTGCCATATGTACAACAGGGCACTTTGTAACTTTTGCCTCTTCGATTTTCTTCTTGTAAAACAAGGATGGAGTAATTACATAATCAAATTTTTCATAAGTTCTATTAAACTTATAAACATACGCTTCTAATGTAGCAAGAAGGCTCTTCAATTTTGAATCCTTCATGCATCCTGTCTTGAAGCAATTCATATAATTTCCGTTAATGCATCTTTCGCAAACCTCACCGTGATTCATCATCTGATAATTGGGGCAAACGCTCTTTAAATCATGTGCTGTATAGACCATAGGTATTTTATGCTTTACAGCTACATCAACAATGGATCCCGTCAATTGACTCTGAAAGATATTAAGGTGAATTACATCGGGCTTTTCATCAAGTATAAGTTTTTCAAACTTCTTTTTTGCCTCAAAGGAATAAAGCATTTTAAATGCAGTTTTTATAAGTTTGCCCTTTCCCATAGGCTCGTTAAAATCCACTTTTTCCACAAAGTATTTTTCTTCCTTGCACTCTTGGTTCTTTTCGTCCTTCATGGAGAAATATATTACTTCGTGTCCCTTAGCTTTTAACAATTCACCCAAACCAAAGTAGTATGTTTCACTTCCGCCTTTTACATTATGAAATTTATTAACTAAAAGTATTTTCATATCAATCTATCTCTCTTTATCGTAAAAAACAATTTGCAAACTACAGCACCTAAAAGTGCTCCTATTGTGTTCATCACTAAATCATCAACACTTGTTACTCCTCTTGCAAAAATATATTGCAAAAGTTCTGTTGCCAATGCCGCACTAAAACCTGTAAAAAAGGTTTTTAAAACTTTATGTTTTGTAAATGAATGCCTATACAAAAGCCATCCCAATGGCACAAACAGGCAAATGTTAAACAGCGAACCCAGTACGTTGCTTTCGTGAAAACCGTTATATGTAATCCATTGATCAAAATTCCATCGTATTTCACGGTAACTTGCATCACGGTTAAAAACCGTAAGTGCCAATATAACAAGCAAATACACCCACGGCGACAGTTTTCTGAGAATATTTAAAACTGCTTTATTTTTCTTAAAATATGCCATGCATCTTACAACTATATATATCAAAACTATTGTAAAAATAATTAAAACCTCATACTTAAAAATATAGTTACGAAGCATACCCATTGCTTTTTCCCTCTGCAAATCTGTGGCAAGGAAATAAAAATCGTGTCCTAATATATTAAAATGCATATAAATCACCGCTATTTGTTATCAGTTTTGTTGGTTTTTGAAAAATCACCTAAAACAAGTATTCTTGTAATTCTAAATTTTCTCACTATATATTTTGACACCAATATAGGAATTGATACTCCAAATATAACACTCATAAAGAAACAAGCAATACCCGGCAAATGCAGTCTGTTGAGAAATACACTTCTTATTAACACCTGAACTAAGTTTGCCATTATGTAAATATCCATCCCATATTTTCCGACAATATCAAATATTGGGGTTTCCATACTCTCAAAACGTTTACACATTTCACATACAATTATAATTCCGGTAACTGCCGTAATTGTTTTAAGGAAATCAATTGCGTAAATTTGATTTAAAACATTTGCAGTTGCAAACAAAATTGTACTAATTATTAACATAGCTGTTGGCAATTTATCAAAGCTACCGTGTTTTCTGTACAAAACACCCAATACATAAAAGAGAAATTGGAACGTAACCTCATTAAGAACATTTATAGGGCAATATGATACGGCCCAAAAAACATTCATTATTACAGCTACAGTAAGAATAATCCATTTATATTCTTTTTTTGGAAATGCAAAAATCGCAATTATTGCGGCAGAAATAAATAATGCATATAATGTCCACAACTGATAATTAGGATTGTACCCTACCAAAAAATCAAACGGTAATGTTTGAAAATCTATCTTAGTGTTCACTTCAGATGATAATACTAATTTAAGCGGTATATATAACGCACCGACAAAAAAATACGGAATCATAAGTCTCTTAAAACGAGAAAATATATAATTAGCTTTATCTTTCAGTATATACATATCCATAGCTTTTGCACCAACAAAACCTGACAAAAAGAAAAACAATGGCATATGGAAGCTATAAATAAGATCAAATAAAAGTTTTGAAATTGATCCGTCTGCGGCACCTAATGTATCTGTAAGTGCATGACCCATCACTACTAAAATAATACCTATGCCTCTTGCGGTGTTAACCCATTTAAAATATGGCTTCATAAAATACTCTCCTTCAGAGATTTGTTTGTTTCTTCTTATGCAGAACGCTTTTTCTTCTTCAAAAAGCCCATTACTAAATTCAAGCTGTAATGAAATTCATCGGATTTACAATATACAAGGGTGATAGTAACGCCTGAAATTACCGCACCAATAATTCCGTAAACAATAAAATCTAAAATCAAATAAGGGGTTGTAACAAAGTGGCAGACAGCCTTGCTTAAAAGCATAGAAAATATAAGTACAGATGCCAGGCTGATCCACAAAAGCGAATATTTAAAGGGTGACTCTTTAAAACGAAGTTTATAAACATAATAAATCTTCATGATAACCTGTATTACATAGGTCACCACGGTTCCCAAAAAAATACCTGTAATACCTATCATTTTGCCTAAAACGATGGATACAATCAAATTTACCACCGAACCGATAATTGAAATATTTCTTCCTTTTTCAAATTCGCCTATCATATGCATTGCGATATAAATAGGCTTGCAAGAAATATACATAAAAAGGTTAATACATATAACAAACAAAACTGTATAGCCTAAAAGATATTCCTCGCCCATCCACACAGTCATAAATGTTTCCATGCAAGAATAAATGCAAGTGCAAATAACAATTCCCAAAGATGCGTATATCCATGTTAATCTATGTAATACAGCTTTGCATCTATCGTTGGCTTCGCTTGCAAAAAGATTGCCAACACTTGCGTGAACACTTCCTTCAAGCTGATCAATTAACTGTTTGAATACACTTACCACCATTGCATAAAAAGAATAATATCCAACCGTGATAGTGCTTACAAGCACCGATATAAGTATATTATCGGTAGAATTTGTTATTTTACCTGATAAGCTCTTAATAAAAATGTTCTTAACATTTCTGAATATCTGTTTCGACTCTTCTTTCGGAAGTTTAGCCTCGTGAAGATAAGGATACATTTTGTCAGCGACTAAAGATGTAACAATATTTATTGTAATAGTTGTTAAAATATTTGCTACAAGATACAATATAAAGCTACCGGTTATATACAAAACCGCAAGCATTGCTACAGTGCCTGCAATCTTTACAAGAGCATTGACTATAGAAACCACATATTGTTTCTGGTCTGCATTTAATAGCGATGCTTTATATGTGAACAAATAAGATGCAGAAATCTGCAATACAAAAAGCATATATATAAGCCTTATGTAACCTATAGGCTGATCAATTTCTTTTATCATGTACTGGATAAAAGGACACAAAATAGTACCAATACATAAAGTTGCAAATGCAATGATTCTATACACTTTCTTAAAAAGTGTCATAAGCTCGCATACTTTTTCTTGATTTCCGTCTGCAAGAGGTTTGTATAAATTATATACAATAGCAGAACCTACCCCAAGTTCCGTTAGCGATAATACTGCTATTACTTCAGTAAACAAACCATTTAAGGAAACAGCCTCCACCCCTACAGTCCACGCCATA
Organism: Clostridia bacterium; assembly: GCA_051866635.1. Classification (GTDB taxonomy): domain Bacteria; phylum Bacillota; class Clostridia; order UMGS1883; family UMGS1883; genus RGIG1927. Next base: position 8,439 of record JBJDXJ010000056.1, read on the forward strand.
ACTGTACGTGATACAAAAGTCAAAAGCGTTGTAACAAGCTGTGCCAATATTGCAAATTTTGCATTTTTCAGGCTTTTTTCTGTTCTGCCCATGGTATCCACCTCTTATTTAAAAATACTATTTGCTCGGAAAATCATACAAATAGTCTGAAAGCTCTCTTTCGATTTTTTTAATTTCATTGTCCAAATGAGGGTATTTCAAAAACATTTGCGTGTTTTTTTTGGATTTCTCAACACTAAAACACTGCATCTTTAAAACATGATCCTGTGGATTTAGGTCACAGAAGTCTTCGATTTTCTTTACCGTTTTCTCATATTTATAAATCAAGTCCTCAAAACTAAGTGTAAGTACGTTTTCGCTATTAAAACTTTTTACACTGTTACGCAGTTTTTTCCACAAGATAATAAAATTATCAACATCTGTCGGAATACGTGTGTTAAATCCCTTCTGACTTGACTCCTCAACGGCATGTACAAAAACATCACGCGGATCCCTGTCAACAAGTATAACTTTCATATTATGAAAATAATTGTCCATTCTGTAAAGGTTATTAGGCAGCAAAAAGTGATCCATAATAAGCTTGCCTTCGTTTCCTCCCCGTATGATACTGCAATATGCCTGTACAAGATTTTTCGCCGCCGAGTAAAACTCCTCATCTGTTACATAGCTGTATCTGGTGCAATCTTTTTTTCTGTAAACAATGCTTTTTGTAAAATCACCTACAGCTTGTCTCCCGGTCAAAACATTTTTTATGCTTCCCAAAGTATGTTTAAACGAGAATTTTGTAGTTAAATAGTCATATGACCAGTTGCAATCAAGTTTTATGTCTGTAAGATTTTCTATAAAATCATCCACAGCTTCCATAAATACGGGACCAAACTTTTTGCTGTAATTACCAAACCAAACAAAGTTGTTATCGTTAAGCCTTCTCATTTCTTCATAAAAGCTTCTTAATGCTTCGTCGGAACGGTGGATATTATTTCCCAAAAGCAGCTTATCCTCCAAATCAAATAAACCGTTGGGTGTATACATCATTAAGTGTTCCACATCAGAATTTTTCATTATACCTTCTGTACATGACTCATATTCTTTCAGCAAAACATACACGGCAGAAGAGCCGGTATCATAAAATCCGGTTGTCGTAATAATGCTGTCATTATTCATTTGCATATTTTTTTGTGCATTTTCGGGTTTATCTTTCCCGTTATCCACACTAAAATGAATTGTTTTAGATGTCATAATTTAATTACATTCCCTTACAAATTTTCCGGAAAATCATATAAATACTCCGTTAAACTCTCCTCAATGCGTTTAATTTCCTTCTCATATTCACTGCAATTAGAGAAAGTTTTTAAATGTTTGATTGATTTTTCCGGATTGAAATATTTATATTTATCAACGTGGTCTTTTGCATCCAATCCGCAAAAATCTTCAATTAACCGTACACTTTCCTCATAATTGTAGAACATATCTTCAAATCTAATTCTTAAGATGCTTTTACTATCCGCTTTTTTCACAGAAGAACGCAACTTTTTCCAAAATAATATAAAGTCCTCTATATCACAAGGCACTCTGGGGCTAACATTTTTTGATTTAACTTCATTCATAACAGGAATAAACACATCTCTCGGATCTCTATCCACTAAAATAACTTTCATGTTACCAAGGTACCTGTCGATACGATATAAATTATGGGGCAATATACAATGATCCATTAGTAAACTGCCTTGGTTTTCTCCCTTTATTAATTCACAATAAGAAGTAAAGAAAATTTCTGCAATTTTATAAAATTCTTCTTCTGTAACATAACTGTATCTGGTACAATCTTTTTTTCTGTAAACGATGCCCTTTGCAAAATCACCTACAACTTGTCTACCCGTCAAAACATTTTTGATGCTTCCAAAAGTATGTTTAAGTGAGAATTTTGTAGTTAAATAGTCGTATGACCAATTACAGTTCAGAATTATATCTGTAAGATTTTCTATAAAACCATCCACAGCTTCCATAAACCCGGGACCGGGCTTTTTGCTGTAATTGCCAAACCATACAAAATTATTATCGTTAAGCCTTCTCATTTCTTCATAAAAGCTTCTTAACGCTTCGTCGGAACGGTGGATATTATTTCCCAAAAGAAGCTTATCCTCCAAATCAAATAAACCGTTGGGAGTGTATAACATTAGATGCTCAAACTCTGCTTCGCCAACTATTCCGGAGGTGCAGGAACTATATTCCTTTAACAAATCATAAGCTGCAGAAGAACCGGTTTTATAATACCCCGTAGCTGTTATGACACAGTTATTATCGTTCAATTATATCGCTCCTTTCGGTTATTTATGCATTATACAGCTTTTCAATAGCCTCAATTTCAAATATATGCTATGCAAAACTGTTTTCCTAAAACTAAGCTTTAACATCAGATTATATACATGCTTAGCTTCCGTTTTCATTTTATTTCCCTTATACAACTCGTGAAAACGACGCAAAAATGCATATTCAACATTTAAAATCTGCCAGTCTTCCAGTTTATAATATTGTTTTCTACATTCTGTACGGTAAAGTTTTTCGCCTTCAATGTTTTTCATATTTCCGCGGCTTATTCTATCGCCTACAACAAAGTTGTAATACTTTGAAAGCTCTTCCTTGACACAATCAACTTCATATCCTGCCGCCAACAGCTTTAAAATAAGTTGTGAGTCCTGTTTGCAAGGTACTATGGAAAACATATCCACCTTCAAAAGAGCGTCTTTTTTTACAAGCCACTGGCTGGTTGCGGCAATACAATTTTGCTCCATTGCCTCATACAAGCAATTACCCTTAAAATATCTTCTGTCAGAATATGTGCTGGTACCGTCTTTATCAATGAAAGTTGCAAAGCAGTATACTAACGCAAGCTTAGGGTTATTTGAATTTTTAAAAAGACTTAGTTGCTTCTCAATTTTTTCGGGATAGTACTCATCGTCATCATCTAAAAAAGCAATATATTCTCCCTTTGCGGCTTTAATACCTTCGTTTCTGGCACCTGCACCGCCCAAGTTTTGGGCATTTTTTATGTAACGAACTCTTGGATTGTTCTCATACTTTTGCATGATAGCTTCGGATGTTTTTCGCCATTCCGACTCTGAAGGGTTGTCATCCACAACTATTACCTCAACATTTTTATATGTTTGATTGAGAATGCTTTCAATAGCTCTTACCAAAGTTTCATTTCGTGAATATGTAGGCACTACAGCACTTACTAAAACATCATACATATTTCATCTTCCTTTTGTGTTATTAACCTCTTTTTGCTCTTTTAATATGTGTATTTATTAAAGATATTAACGAAAGAACAGCGACGGTTAAAATCAGTATTACAATACTTATAAAAGCACCGGATAAAGTGAATTTTCCCATGTTCCCTATGGGGTTTCCAATTATTAAAACAAATATTTCTATCACAAACTGGTTTAAGCATAGATAAATAATAGATGTTTTTCCTACGAAAGAAAGAAACTTTTTTAAAACAGGTATTTTTTCGTCAATAAATAACGCCGCAAGATATAAAGCAAATATTCCTATTAACGCATTTAACCAGCTTAACGGCACAATACCGTGCCAGCCTGACTTGAAATTCACATATCCGTTTACAAAAAATGTGATGCAAGCATTTATAAAAAGCAGACCTAATATTGAGATTATTATATAAAAGCTGTTCATTTTCTTTGCTAATGCCATAATTTTTTCTCCGGCTTCTGCTTTTCTTAATAGCGTGCCAAAATGATAGTATATCATACATGCAAGAGCAATATCTATCGTTAAAGGAAGCCTATACTCTGTTAAGGTGGTGATGACCGACACCACTGTAGATATTAAAAGAACAATAATTGTTACTAACTTTTCACTTTTTATGTTATATACAATTAATGAATAGAATATTTCCATAAAGAAAAGAGCCGTTAAAAACCAAAGTGCACCGGCTATCGGCAAGCCCTCGGTGTTATATGTAAACAAATTTATCAAAGGCTGAAACACATTACTTTCATCCCGGAAGAATATCAGCCATGAAATATAAAAAAACAGTCCGTAGCATACATAGGGAACTAACAACTGTTTTGCTTTGCGAAAAGCAAATTCAGAGATGTTAAATTGATCACGTTTTTTAAACAAATACCCCGAAACTACAAAAAACAGAGGCATATGAAAGGAATGTATGAATACATCGAATATGCCGCTAAAACCAACATGCCCCATGATCATAATAATAATACCGATACCTTTTAAAATATCAATATCATCAAGCCTCTTGATTTGCATTGTTTTCGTTAACATCTTTTATCTCCTTATGCTTATCAAAACTATCTATAATATATAAAAGTACCACAAGATAAAACCATGGTGAATAGTATCTGTAGGTCAACAAATTACATTGCCAGAAAGCATAGAATAACCAACCGATATATAACGCCAATCCAAACAGTGCATAGGGCTTCCCCTGGTTTTTTATAAGTAAATACAACAAATACAGCAATGCACTGCCTATTAAAACACAACCGATAATACCCGTTGTAAAGTAAAGATAAACGTAATACATATCCAGAGATGATGTTCTAACACCAAAAGCACTTGTAAAGTTGTTTTCTCTCGTAGCCTGGAAATTAGCATTTTCAACATATCCCATACCGGTCCATATATTGCCTAACTCTTTAAAAACAGGATAGTTAACAGTTATGTTTAAATCACGGTTGGAATCCGCCCAGATGCGTCCGAAAGCTCCTGTTGCGATTAAGGCAACAAGAATAATAATCAACGCTGAACTTAATATTGCATAAAAGATCTTCTTTTTGCTTTTAGGCAAACCACTCACAAAAGTTCCGCCAAAATATACAACTGCAATTAAACTAACGGTCAATATACCGCTTCTGCCTGCACTGGAAGCTAGCATACAAAGAATTACAAAATCAATGATTGCCATAATTATCAGTGCGTTAAGATTGCTCTTAAGCTTTTTTTTGTTTTTCAGAATATCGAAAATCAATAAAGACACAACAAGTGCAAACACACAGTAATGTGCTGTGTAGCCGTATGTAATAAATCCAAAATCGAACTTAACACGGCTACTGCTGCTGAAAACCTTTAAATACGACACAGGATTTACAAAATGGTTCAAATTATTAACAGCCGCATACATAAGCTGAATAACACATGCAATATATGTGGTAACTGTATATGTTAAAAACAGTTCGTTTTCATACACATAAGTCAAAGTAATAATTACGGGAATGTAAAAGTAAAACAACATACCTATACCGTGAGTGTGTGAAAGAGATTTAACAATATCATTTGTAAAAATGTAGGCAAACAATATGGTATGTAAAAGTCCCAAAATTATAATTATATTCGATTTTCTTTTAAATCTGTCTCTTGCAGCAGTGTTTTTTAACGATAAGAAATACCAAGCAATCATAACTGCTAAATAAACAAATCTGAGCTTTCGCAATTGATTCATAAAAGGTACTGTGCCTAAAACATCAAGCAGAAGAAATACCATTGTTAAAAAATACAACATAACAAAGGCAATATGTTTTTTGTTAATTTTAAATTGCAAAGCAATCTCTCCTTGTCATATTTTACTGCTCCGTATCATCTGTCAAAACTTCAGCATATACCGGCAACATTTCTTTGACCTTTTTTTCCCAAGTATAATTATCTCTTATTCTACAATAAGCCGCATAACTCTTATGTTTCAACATATCAGGGTTATTAATACATTCAAACATAGATTGTCTGAAATTTTCAACAAATTCTTCTTTATTTGCTCCGTCAACAAGATAACCCGTTTCATCTGTGAGCACAAATTTTGCACCGCCTTGATTTAAGCAAATAACAGGTGTTCCCTTCGACATTGCCTCAACTATAACCGTACCGGTTGTCTCCCTAAGGCTCGGGAAAACAAAAACATCAGCATTGTTATATTCCCCAATAACATCTTCATAAGACAGTTTACCGGTAAAGGTCACGTAATCATCTAAGCCTTTTTCATTGCAAAGGTATTGATAGTATTCTTTTTGGGTGCCGTCACCGCAAAGAACAAGCCTCCATGAATTATTTTTAGGTAAACCTTCAATAACATCAAACAAAAATTCCAAGCCTTTTCTGTATTCCATTCTGCCTGCCCACATGAATGTTCTTATATTTCTTGTGTCTTTTTCCTTATACATTTCAAGGGCAGAACATCCAATCTCTGTCATATATCCACATTTGCCGGTATCATTTATTTTTCGCTTTAGATAATCAAAAGTCTCTGTATTTGAAAAATAAATTTTCGCCGCTTTATTCAAAGCTCTTTTATATCCCGGCGTAGAAGTCATGAACTTATTTAAAAAACTTCTTAACAGCTCGCTTTTCTTGTTTTTTTGAACATATTCCCTAAGTGCCTCAGGTGTTTCCTGTGCCCCGCCGATAGGTCCTATAATATATGCTTTATTAAGCTTATACAATCTGCCTAAGAGCCTGAAGTCATTTGTGGAAACATGATGGATTATATCAAAATTAATCTCTTTATCTGCCCTTTTTGCCACTTTTAAGGCAGGGTATTGCCACAGCCACTGATACAAGAGAAAATCCAACACCCCGTTTTTATTCTTTGCTTTATTTTTATAATAAAAATTCATCCAATCGGGAATGTCGCAGTATATAAAATGAATGTCTTTTATATTGTTTTCGGAACAATATTTTTCAATATCTTCTCGTCTGTCTTTTCTTACCAAGGCCCAAACTTCATGATATTTTCTCATATAATATGGCCAAAGCCAACCAATCCCCTCATCACTGCCGTAATATGGCGAGCAAGAGAAACAATCAAACAAAATTTTCATACTATACTCTCTTTAAATTAGCTTTCAATTTATCGTACCTATCGTAGCCTAAAATCGCCTGAATAACAGGGACTATAATTTTAAATTTAAGAATTTCCTTTACTGTCATTTTCTTCCACGAACTTTGAAAATGATGAACCGTAAGTGTATCATCAGTTATCTTAGGGTGCGAATTTTCCATGTCATATCCTGCAAATACATCATATGGACATATTAAAACTGTATCATTTTCCAAAAGCTGTTTTTTGTTATTCAAAACCAATCCGTATTCAATCATCAAATCTGTAAATCGATTATTAATCGGCGTTAAATCACAATTTTCGCTTTCATCTACAAAATGCATACTCTTATATCTTGCAACAAATTCACTTATTATTGGATGTTCTTTTTCAGCAGCTATAAAAGCTGTAATCAAGGTGTTCATCGTTTCAAAACCTGTAACTAAAGAGTAATTTGAAATCAATTCATCGAAAGGTTTTAATATTTCAATATCAGTATCTAAATATATGCCGCCGTATTCTTTAAGAGCAACTAAGCGTACATAATCGCTGACAAATGCAAATTTTTTTTTGCTGTACGCTTCTTTTACATAATCAATACTGCTATACACATCAAAATTCTTTTCATTCCATTCCATGAACTGATAATCAGGTAGTTTTTTGTGCCAGGCATCAATATACTCTGATATGATTGGTGGTTTTTCAGCGTTTCCAAACCAACAATAATGGATTATTTTAGGTATCATCACTTCACACCTTCATCGAGCTTTACTTAAGTTAAAATTTCTTTGCATAAAAATTTCCGTTATGATTTATAACTTTAGCAGGAACCCCCGCTATATTAACGTTATCTTCAAAGGACTTATTGACAACTGCATTTGCACCAATCATAACATTATTGCCGATATTTATGTCGCCAAAGAGCTTTGCCCCGGGGCCAATCCAAACGTTATCTCCTATAACGGGAGCACACTTATCAATATTTTCCCCGATATTAACCCCTTGGTGAATATCGCACCAATCGCCGACTTTTGCTTTCGGATTAACAACTATGCAACCAAAATGGTTAATTTTTAAGCCTTTTCCGAAAACATTGCAAGGTATATCAAACCCGAGTTTTATGCTCATTCGCCTATGTTTCATTTTGTAATATAAAAGCATTATGGGATTTTTCCCTGTATTTTGGTAGTATTCACGCTTGCGAAGAGTAATCACATATTTCCATTGTTCATCACCAAACAAGCGTGGTGTCCCCCCCCCATAGACAAATGTATCTGCACGCAAGTATTCTTTTAAATCAGCTTTACTTTGTATCACAAAAATCACCTTTAATCTCTTCTGAATACATCTCTTGTGTAAACCTTATCGTTAACATCATCAAGACAGCTGTCATAGCGGTTTGCAATAATTGCATCGCACATACCCTTAAACTCGTCAAGGTTGTTTACAACCTTACTGCCAAAGAATGTACTGCCATTTTCAAGTGTAGGCTCATATACAACAACAGTTGCACCTTTCGCCTTAATACGCTTCATTACGCCCTGTATGCTGCTCTGCCTGAAGTTATCAGAATTGGATTTCATTGTAAGGCGGTAAACGCCGATTACACAGCTCTTTTCGCAATCTTTTGAGTAGTCTCCTCTATTGTAATAATCATAGTAGCCTGCCATTTTAAGAACGCGGTCTGCAATAAAATCTTTTCTTGTTCTGTTGCTTTCAACAATAGCTTCAATAAGGTTTTCGGGAACATCAGCATAGTTTGCCAAAAGCTGTTTTGTGTCCTTAGGCAGACAGTAACCACCATAGCCGAAGCTGGGGTTATTGTAGTGGGAACCTATTCTGGGGTCAAGGCACACACCGTCAATAATTTCTTGTGTGTTTAAGCCTTTCATTTCTGCATAAGTATCAAGTTCGTTAAAGTAAGATACTCTCAGTGCAAGATATGTATTGGCAAAAAGCTTAACAGCTTCAGCTTCCGTAAATCCCATAAATAAGGTATCAATATCTTCTTTAATTGCACTCTCCTGCAAAAGAGATGCAAATGTATGTGCGGCTTCTACCAACCTTGCATCTTCCATATCCGTGCCCACAATTATGCGGGAGGGATAGAGATTGTCATAAAGTGCTTTACTTTCTCTTAAAAATTCAGGGCTGAAAATAATATTTTTACTGCCGGTTTTCTCTCTTATACTCTGGGTGTAACCCACAGGAATAGTGGATTTAATAACCATAATTGCGTTGGGGTTATATTCCATAACAAGATCAATAACCTTTTCAACTGCACCTGTATCGAAAAAATTCTTTTCGCTGTCATAATTTGTAGGAGCCGCAATTACAACAAAATCCGCATCGGTATAGGCTTTCTTTGCATCAAGTGTAGCAGTTAAATCAAGCTCTTTTTCTGCAAGATATTTTTCAATATAATCATCCTGTATGGGAGATTTACGGTTGTTAATTAAATCCACCTTTTCAGGAATAATGTCAACTGCCGTAACGGTGTGGTTTTGTGCCAATAACGTAGCTATTGATAATCCCACATATCCTGTACCTGCAACCGCAATTTTATACTTTTTATTCATTTAAAACACCCCTTACTTCAAAAAAGCTTTCTCATACTTATCGGCAATATATTCCCAGCTGTAGTAATCTCTAATTCTTTTCTTTGCCGATACAGAAAGTTTGTTAATTTCTTCACTACTCATTTGGTCAGCCTTGTTTATAAGGTTTGCAAGGTTTCCGTCCTCTTTATTCCAGTAAAGAGCACCGTCCTCGCCCACTTCGCGATTAAAGCCCACATCTAACAGAAGGTTAAGCTTTGTAATTGCCAGTGCCTCTAACAAACTTGGGTTTGTGCCGCCCACTTCGTGCCCGTGGAAGTATGCGTATGCATCTTCACGAATACGTTTTAAAAGCTCCTGGTCATACACAGTTCCAACAAACTTTATGCGCGGGTCGCTTTCAAAGTTTGTAGTTTTACGAAGATTTTCGTAAAAAGCATTGCCTTCTACATTTGTTATAATCACAAAATCCTTATCAGTGTCAGACTTCATAAATTCTTTTATCATTGTTTCGTAGTTGTTTTCCGGAACAAAGCGACCTACCACAAGATAATACTCGCCCGGTGTCACATCTTTATCCTTATACCAATTAACCACCTTTTCATCACAAGGCTGAAGTGTTGATTTTGTAGTATCTGCACCATATGCTATAAATGTGGTATTCGGATTGTATTTTCCGTAGCTTTCAAGAATATATTTTTCAATATTGACACTGTCACAAATAACAAAATCGCTGTGCTTTATCATCATTTGTTCGGATATTTTCCAATACTTGCGAATAGGTGCCGACCACTTTGCTCTTTTCCATTCATGTCCATCGGGATTAAGATAAACTTTTCCGCCAAGTTTATGGATTTTTCTTTGATAGTGTGCGGCAAAAGGTCCTATTCTGCAAGCCAAAATGTACACAATAGGATTTTCAATTTCGTTTTTCCTAATATATTCACAGCAGAACTTTAACGCCGCAACATCGTAATAAATTGCTGATGCAGGACCTATATTCGGAACAGTAATTTTAAAACAATGTGCATTGTGATACTCAAATTCATTATCGCTGATTTTTTCAGCACCATCAAGTTTTGATTCGTCCATCGAGCCGTCACCGTTGGCCTTGCAGGCGATATGATATTTAATATTTTCATTGTTTTGATGATATTCCGTCAATTTATTTACAAATGTTTCATAACCACCGTAAGCTCCCATAGATTTTGAGCCGACAATAAATACATGTTGCATTAACAAACACTCCAATTATCAATATCTCAGAACTTAAAAGTATCTTTAAGTCCCAGCCACTTCTGATCTTTTTCGGAAAGATTAAGTTTTGTTCCGTCAGTGAGTGTATATCCCTCACCGCTTGCACTGCCATTATACTCCCCTGTAAGTTCGGGCCATTCAATGCCGATTTCGGGGTCGTTCCATGCAAGACCGCCCTCGTCACCGGGATGATAAAAATCTGTAACCTTATAGCAAAATTCTGCTTCATCGCTGAGAACCAAAAAACCGTGGGCAAAGCCTTCGGAAATGTAGAACTGCTTTTTATTTTCGGCAGTTAATTCAACTCCGTACCACTTTCCGTAAGTTTCGCTTCCGCTTCTGAGATCAACCGCCACATCAAAAACGCTGCCGCGAATAACTCTCACAAGCTTACCCTGGGGAAATTCCTTCTGAAAGTGAAGCCCACGGAGTACACCTTTTGTACTCATGCTCTGATTGTCCTGTACAAAAACCATATTAAGTCCGTTTTCTTCCATATCCCTTTGGGAATATGTTTCCATAAAATAGCCTCTGCTGTCGCCGTGCACTGCCGGTTCAATTATATAAAGTCCTTCAATAGGTGCTTTTGTAACTTTAATCTGTCCCATTAAAACTCAATCTCCTTTAAGTATCTTTCAAGGGCATTCTGCCATGTGGGAAGCGGCTCAAAACCGTTGTCAACAAGTTTTTGCTTGTCAAGGCGGCTGTTAAAAGGTCTTGCAGCCTTTGACAATCCGTATTCTTCAGTAGTTACAGGTACAACCTTAGTGTCATACCCTGCCTGACGGAAAATCTCACAGGTAAAGTCATACCAGGAAATATATCCGCCTTCATTGGTGGCATGGTAATAACCGTACTTTTCTGTTTCCACCATATCAACCAGAAGCCTTGCCAAGTCAAGGGTATATGTAGGTGTTCCCACCTGGTCGGAAACAACCCTTACAGTATCAAACTTTTTGCCAACGTTAAGCATGGTTTTTATAAAGTTTTTACCGTTTACGCCAAAAACCCACGCAATACGAACGATAAAATACTTACTAAGGGTTTCACTAACTGCAAGTTCGCCTTCCAGCTTAGTCTGTCCGTACACATTTAAAGGCTTATAGTCTTTGCAGTCTGCTTTCCATGGCTCTGTTCCCTGACCGTCAAAAACATAGTCCGTGCTGATATATACCATTTTACAGTCAAGTTTTTTGCATACATCGGCAATATTTTTTGTGCCTTCGGCATTTACCTTGCGGCACGTATCAGCGTTATCTTCTGCCGCATCAACAGCGGTCCATGCCGCACAGTGAATAACCGCATCCGGATTAGCTTTAGTTATAACGCTGTTAACGCTTTCGGCGTTTGTTATGTCCATTTCCTCAATATCAACGCCAATAGCTACATGTCCGCGTTTTTCAAGCTCATTAACAACATCGTAGCCAAGCTGACCTTTTACACCTGTTACCAATACTTTCATATTTATACCCATTAACTCCTTTCACAAAACCTAAGTCTGAAAGAAAATCGTTCAGATTGCCGCTTTGAAGCGAGCGGTGCCGTACAAAGGTACTGCCCCGAGCAAAAAGTGGTGAGATGGGCGATTCTATTCACACTTATCTGTCTCCGTACATTTTATCGTAATAGTTCTGGTATTCACCGGAGATAATCTCCTCCCACCATTCCTTATTGTCAAGGTACCACTTAATTGTCTTCTTTATGCCGTCCTCAAACTTTGTCTCGGGAAGCCAGCCAAGCTCATTATGAATTTTTGTGGGGTCAATTGCATAACGCATATCGTGACCTTTTCTGTCGGTTACATATGTGATAAGGCTTTCGGGCTTGCCAAGTTCTTTACATATAATCTTAACTATTTCGATATTCTGCTTTTCATTGTGACCACCTACATTGTAAACCTCGCCTACTCTGCCCTTGTGAATAATAAGATCTATTGCCTTGCAGTGATCCTCAACATAAAGCCAGTCACGGACATTCAAGCCTTCGCCGTATACGGGAAGGGGCTTGTCGTTAAGAGCATTGGCAATCATAAGAGGAATAAGCTTTTCAGGGAAATGATACGGTCCGTAGTTGTTGGAACAACGGGAAATTGTAACTGGTAAGCCGTACGTCCTGTGGTATGCCAGAACAAGCAAATCAGCCCCTGCTTTACTGCTGGAATAGGGCGATGATGTGTGGATAGGTGTTTCTTCTGTAAAGAAAAGGTCGGGACGGTCCAAGGGAAGGTCGCCGTACACTTCATCTGTAGACACCTGATGATACCTCTTAATACCGTATTTACGGCAAGCATCCATCAAAACAGCCGTACCCTTAATATTTGTTTCAAGGAAAATATCGGGGTTTTCAATAGAGCGGTCAACGTGGCTTTCTGCCGCAAAGTTAACCACCATATCGGGCTTTTCCTCTTCAAAAAGCTTATAAACTGCTTCTCTGTCGCATATATCAGCCTTTACAAACCTGAAATTGGGGTTGTCCATAACACTCTTAAGAGTTGAAAGGTTACCTGCGTATGTAAGCTTGTCAAGACAAATAATTCTGTAATCGGGATATTTTTCAAGCATATGGAAAACAAAATTTGAACCTATAAATCCTGCGCCGCCTGTTACTATAATATTCATAATTCTACTCCTTTTTTAGTGTAATACATCAAGATATTTACCATCGAGAACATCTTTAAGGTACTGTCCGTACTGATTTTTTTTGAGCACCTCATAAACTTCAAGCACATCCTCTTTTGTAATCCAACCGTTAAGATATGCAATTTCTTCAAGACATCCTATCTTACGGTGCTGATGTGTTTCAATCGTTTTAACAAATTCAGTTGCTTCCGCAAGGCTTTCATGCGTGCCTGTATCAAGCCACGTAAAGCCCTGACCTAAAAGCACAACGTTCAAAGAGTCGTTTTCGAGATATATTCTGTTTAAATCGGTAATTTCCAACTCTCCTCTGGGGGAAGGTTTAAGGTTCTTTGCATACTCAACAACACGGTTGTCGTAAAAATAAAGCCCTGTCACGCAGTAATTACTCTTAGGCTTTTCGGGCTTTTCCTCAATGGAAATTGCCTTGCCGTTTTCATCAAATTCAACAATGCCAAACCTTTCGGGGTCGTCAACATAATAACCGAAAACAGTGGCACCTTTTCCTGTTTCTGCATTTTCTACAGCTTGTTTCAGCCTTTTCTTAAGACCGTGACCTGCAAATATATTGTCACCCAAAACCATGGCAACGCTGTCGTCACCGATAAAATCAGCACCGATAATAAACGCCTGTGCCAATCCGTCAGGCGAAGGCTGAACAGCATAGGAAAGATGAACTCCGAACTGATGTCCGTCTCCTAAAAGTGCTTCAAATCTGGGTGTGTCCTGCGGAGTGGAAATAATAAGTATGTCACGTATTCCTGCGTTCATCAGAACTGACATGGGGTAATAAATCATCGGCTTGTCATAGATGGGTAAAAGCTGCTTACTTGTCACCTTTGTTAACGGATAAAGCCTTGTTCCGGAGCCTCCTGCCAAAATAATACCTTTCATAAAATCCCTCCAACAATTTTCATAAAACGTACAGTATTCCACAATTACATTTATTTTACCACAAGTAGTTCCTATTGTCAACATAAAACATACAATATATTGCATTTCCGCCAAGCTCTAAAGCCAAAAAAGAGCAGAAAAAACGCCTGTTTTAACTGCTCTTTTTTGCCTTTATTATTCAGTTTCTGTTTCTTGTGTCACTGTGTATTTTGAAAGGTCGATTGTTTTAATTAAGTCCTCATTTTTGTAAAGAGGATACTTTTCAAGCATATCATTCATCTTTTCTTCTGTGAAATATTGGCTCAGCTCATTTTCCTTAATACTTGTGATGTAGCTTTCATAGTTTTCATCATCACTACCGGGGTTTTCATAGCGTTTTATAATATGATAACCATAGCTGGTCTTTACAGGTTCAGATACTTCACCGATTTTTAAATTAAGTGTACCGTTATAGAATTCATCAACCATATCGCCTTCAACAAATGTATAACCTGCACTAGAATCCTGACCGGGGTCCTCACTCAATTCATCAATAAGGCTTTCAAAGTTTTCACCTGCAAGCACTCTTTCGTATATAGCACTGATTTCGTCGTATGCCGCTTCTTCGCTTTCTCTGCCGTCAAAGGATATAAGAATATGCTTAGCTGTAAGTACCTTATCGTTATAAAGTTCTGCCGCATCTTCATCGGAACAAACATAATTTCTCAATGCATCATAAGCACAGTTTGCCGCAACATACTTTCTGAAGCCTGCTTCGGTAAGACCTGTTGCATCCAGTGTTTCTTGGAATGCTTCTTCACCGCCGTAAAGTTCCACATAATCATCAAAAGCCTCATCAATTTCGTCTTCTGTGCAAATACCTTCGTCCATACACATAAGGAGCATAGCGTTCTGATACCATGCTTCTTCAACGGCATATTCGATTATAGTATCATGTGCCGTTAATCCGTTCGAACCTACGATATCTTCCCATCCGGGTGCATTTCCTGTATAACTCTGAAGCTGGTATGTTACACTGTCAACATAAACTGCAAGTTCGTCCATTGTAATCTCACTATTACCTACAATAGCTGCAACATTTTCAGCAAAAGTTATTTCTTCTGTTGCGGTTTCAACATCACCCTTGTCATTTGAACATCCTGCCATAAAGCATGTTGAAAAAACAAGAACAGTCATTAAAATGCTAAGTAATTTTTTCATATGAATTTCCTTTCGTAAATAGAATTATAGATATTGTACATTATATTTCAGGGTTTTGCAAGCAGTTTAATACAAAATTTATTTTTTCAATAATATCCTTTTCAGAAGGATTCTGTAATCTTATCAAAATATAGGGTTTATCACCTGAACCAAATAAGATTCTAACGACACGGCTCGAAGATATTTTCGACAAAACCTTTATATCAGGCTCATGTGCCTTTGTAAACTTAAGCACAATGCCGTCTGAATTTTGTGATATATCCGTAATTCCCAACTGATTGGCATTTGCCTTCATAAGGGCAATTTTCATCAGCATATCAACAGAGGTAGGAATAAGTCCGTATCTGTCCTCCAGCTCCTCCTGTACACGGTTAAAGTCGTTTATATCTTCTATAGCGACAATCAGCTTATATGCTTCTATGCGAAGCTTTTCAGAATCTATAAATTCATTGGGTATATAAGCATTTACATTAAGGTCAATTTGTGTAGACACTTTCTTTTCTTCCATAGGAATGCCCATAACTTCATTTACAGATTCATTAAGCATCTGACAATACATATCATATCCGACAGTTGCCATAAACCCATGCTGTTCAGGACCCAATACATTGCCTGCACCACGAATTTCCAAATCACGCATGGCAATTTTAAAGCCTGAACCAAACTCTGTAAATTCCTTGATTGCCCGAAGTCTCTTTTCAGCAACCTCATCAAGTGATTTGTGGGGGTTAAATGTAAGATAGGCATAGGCAAGGCGGTTTGTACGACCCACTCTTCCCCTTAGCTGATACAACTGTGCCAATCCGAAATTGTTGGCATTTTCAATTATTATGGTGTTGACG
The DNA here is from genome assembly GCA_051866635.1 of Clostridia bacterium. Classification (GTDB taxonomy): domain Bacteria; phylum Bacillota; class Clostridia; order UMGS1883; family UMGS1883; genus RGIG1927. The sequence continues at coordinate 24,679 of JBJDXJ010000056.1, forward strand.
TTCTGTACATCCATGCCGGTTTCTATAATAGTGGTACATACCAAAACATCAATTTCGCGATTCAAAAATCGCATAAGGGTTCTTTCCAGCTGAGCTTCGCTCATTTGCCCATGTGCCGCCTCGACTCTTGCGTCAGGCACTAAAGCTGAAATTTCTTCCACTGTCTTTTCAATTCCCTGAACACGGTTTGAAACATAATACACCTGGCCGTTGCGGGAAAGTTCCCTTTCTATGGCACTTTGCAAAACAACTTTGTTATGCTCCAAAACATAGGTTTGCACAGGATAACGGTCATCAGGCGGATTTAAAAGAACACTCATATCTCTTATCCCAACCATTGCCATATGCAGTGTTCTGGGGATAGGTGTTGCACTTAATGTTAAAACGTCAACATTCTTTTTGAATTCCTTTATTTTCTCTTTATGTCCCACACCAAATCTTTGCTCTTCGTCAATAACTAAAAGCCCCAATCTCTTGTACTCAATTTTCGGAGAAAGCAGTTTGTGGGTACCTATGACAATGTCACATTCGCCACTTTTTAACATTCTTAATGTTTCAGCTGTTTCCTTTTGGGAAGAAAAACGGGAAAGCATCCTGACTGTTATGGGAAACTTTTTCATTCTTTGGACAAAGTTATTATAATGCTGTTGTGCAAGTATTGTTGTAGGCACAAGATAAGCAACCTGATAACCGGAATCAACAGCCTTAAAAGCGGCTCTCATTGCCACTTCTGTTTTTCCGTAGCCTACATCGCCGCACAAAAGACGATCCATAGGTCTTTTGGACTCCATATCATGCTTGATTTCCTCAATAGCCCTGAGCTGATCCTCCGTTTCTTCATAAATGAAGTCGTCTTCAAATTCCCTTTGCCACGAGGAATCCTCGCTGAAGGCAACACCTTCAGACACGCTTCGCTGAGCATAGAGCTCTACAAGCTTTTTCGCCATTTCGGCGGTACTTTTTTTAACCTTAGCTTTGGTTGCTGCCCATTCTGCACCCCCAAGCTTATTTATACGTACGCTTTTTCCCTCGCCTGCACCAATGTATTTGTTAATCAAATCCAGTTGGTCAACAGGAATGTATAAAAAATCGGAACCACGATATTCAATTTTGAAATAATCACGTGTAACGTTGTCCACCTCAAGGCGTTTCATACCGATATATTTACCTATACCGTGGACGTTATGAACTACCAAATCACCGGGTGCAATATCAACAGGAGCTGTTATTTTTGAAGTGTTGGGGTCTTTTTTTACCTTTCGTTTCTTTTTCTCGGTATTAAAAATTTCCCTGTCGCTGACAATTACGGTATTTATCAAAGGATATTCAAAGCCCTTATTTACCGAACCTCTTAAAACAGAAATACTGCCGGGTTTTATGGACTTGATATCTTCAATTTTATCGTATAAGTCAGGTTTAAAACCTTTGTCCCGTAAAGCCTCACAAAGTGATTTTGCCCTCATACTGCTTCCGCCAAGGACAAAAATACTATACTTCTGCTTTTGCCACATACTTATATCGTCATACAAAAAGTTAATGTTGCCGTTATAATTCTGTAATGTTTTTGAAGTTAAGCTTAAATGTGTTTTTGGGTGAAAATCCGGGCATGCTCTACTCAATGCGGAAAAAGAAACAACAGGATTTAAAAGAAGCTTATTTAAAAGGGCATGATATGACTGGATATACTCTTTTTCCGCATCAAAATCAATTTCCTTTTCAATCAGTGCTTTTATGTTGTCTTCAATTTCAAACTTTATTGTTTCTGCACTTTCATGAACACGGTTTGGCTCGTCAAAAAGAACTAAATCGTCCTCTCCGATATAAGATAAAATGCTTCCCACAAAGGTCTTTGAGGATGCAGGAGAGATATTCACACAATCTCTTTTTTCTGTAGATAACTGTGTAAAGGGGTCAAAAACCTTTATAAGGTCAACTTCGTCACCGAAAAATTCAATTCTGTATGCTTCACCGCCGGGAGGATAAATATCAACAATACCTCCACGCAACGCAAACTGACCGGGGTTTTCAACTACGTCCATTCTCTTGTAGCCCATTTTTACAAAACGATGGGACAATTCATCAATGGAGAACACATCTCCGAGATGGGCTTTTACAGTTAAAAGCTCCAAATCTTCCTTGGAAACAGCATATTGCAAAAGGGACAACACACTTAAAATCACGATTTTTTTAGAAGAAACCTTTAAAAGTGATTCTATTCGTTTATTTTCAGCCTCGTTATCTGCCGCTTCTGTCTTATAAAGCCTTAAGTCTGTTTCAGGTACTAAAATTGCCGCATCTTTTGCAAAAAACGAAATATCGTCATATAGTTTTTGTGCCTGTAACTCGCTGTATGTGACAATAAAGCCCCGCTTATTTAATGAGGCTAACAAAGACACCACAAAATGAGCCTTCACAGATTCTGAAGGCCCTGTAATATGAATGGGATAACGTCCTTTTTTTGCCGACTCTATGATATTGTCATATTCGGCTGCGGATAAAAGTAATTCTTCAAATTTCATGATAGATCCTTATTTCCGTTAAATTTATTCATAGCATCACTTACGCTGCCCTTGATAATCGTATTGATTATATCGGGGAGTTTTCTTATTGCATCAGATACTTTTACTCCGTCTTCCTCGCTGAATTTGCCTAAAACATGGTTTACCATGTCATGTTCTGCTTTCCCAACACCGAATCTTACACGGGGGAACTCATCGCTTTGGAGTTGATATATGATGGACTTAATGCCGTTATGACCTCCTGCACTGCCCTTTGGTCTTATTCTTATACGACCCGGTTCAATATCAACATCGTCATATACGACTATAATACTATTCACATCAATTTTAAAATATTCGGCAGCTTCTCTTACGCTTTCTCCGCTTAAGTTCATATACGTCTGGGGCTTTAGTAAAATGCACTTTTCGCCACCGATAAAACCGTCACCGTATATTCCTTTGAACTTAATCTTTGATATTGAAATATTTTGGTTATACGCCAGATAGTCAATGGCTGTAAAACCAACATTGTGTCTTGTTTTTTCATATTCCTTACCTGGATTTCCCAAGCCGACAATTAAAT
>JBJDXJ010000057.1:0-5482 GCA_051866635.1 Clostridia bacterium
GTCTGCATTGTTTCTTGTGTCAATGTCTTCCTTACGTTTCTTATCCTCTTCAGCAAACTGTTCTGCCTCCTGAACAGCCTTGTTGATTTCATCTTCACTAAGGTTACCGGATGCAGTAATTGTAATCTTCTGTTCCTTACCTGTGCCCAAATCCTTAGCGGAAACATTTACAATACCGTTTGCGTCAATATCGAATGTAACTTCAATCTGAGGAATACCTCTGGGTGCAGGAGCAATACCTGTAAGCTGGAAGTTACCAAGTGTCTTATTCTGTGCCGCAAATTCTCTTTCACCCTGTAATACGTGGATATCAACTGCGGGCTGATTATCTGCCGCTGTGGAGAAAATCTGGCTCTTCTTTGTGGGGATAGTTGTATTTCTTTCGATAAGTCTTGTGCATACACCGCCTAATGTTTCAATACCCAAGGAAAGCGGTGTTACGTCAAGAAGAACGATGTCCTTAACGTCGCCTGCAAGAACGCCTGCCTGAATAGCGGCACCTATAGCAACACATTCATCGGGGTTGATGCCCTTATGAGGTTCCTTGCCAATGAGCTTAGCAACTGCATCGTTGACTGCGGGAATACGGCTGGAACCGCCTACCATAAGAACCTTATCAACCTCGTTCGCATTAAGACCTGCATCACGAAGAGCATTTCTTGTGGGAACCATTGTTCTTTCAACCAAATCTGCTGTAAGCTCGTTGAACTTTGCTCTTGTAAGAGTTACATCAAGGTGCTTGGGACCTGTCTGATCTGCTGTAATGAAGGGAAGATTGATGTTACTTGTTGTAAGACCTGAAAGTTCAATCTTAGCCTTTTCGGCAGCTTCCTTAAGTCTCTGCATAGCCATTCTGTCTGTAGAAAGGTCAATGCCGTTTTCCTTCTTGAATTCAGCAACAAGATAATCCATAATTCTCTGGTCGAAGTCGTCACCGCCAAGGCGTGTATCGCCGTTTGTAGCCAATACTTCAAATACACCATCACCGATTTCAAGGATAGATACATCAAATGTACCGCCACCCAAGTCGTAAACCATAATCTTCTGGTCTTCTTCTTTATCCATACCGTAAGCAAAAGCTGCTGCTGTAGGCTCATTTATAATACGAAGAACTTCCAAGCCTGCAATTCTTCCGGCATCCTTTGTTGCCTGTCTCTGAGAGTCAGAGAAATAAGCGGGAACTGTGATAACTGCCTGGGAAACCTTTTCACCGAGGTAGCTTTCAGCGTCTGCCTTAAGCTTCTGAAGAATCATAGCTGAAACTTCCGGAGGTGTGTAACTCTTGCCGTCAATATTAACCTTGTAGTTTGTACCCATTTCTCTCTTAATGGATATAACTGTCTTGTCGGGGTTTGTAACAGCCTGACGCTTTGCACTCTGACCTACCAATCTTTCGCCGTCCTTTGTAAAAGCAACAACAGAGGGCGTTGTTCTTCCACCTTCTGCATTTGCAATTACTACAGGTTCGCCGCCTTCCATAACTGCAACGCAAGAGTTTGTTGTACCTAAGTCAATACCAATAATCTTTGCCATTTTAATCTACTTCCTTTCAAATTAACTTCAACAATATTTTAGTTAGCAACCTTAACCATACTGTAACGTACAATTCTGTCGCCTATTTTGTAACCCTTCTGGAATTCTTCAACGATTTCATTTTCGCCGAAGGCTTCATCCTCTATATGCATTACCGCATTGTGCAAATTGGGGTCAAACTGTTTGCCCACTGCCTCAATTACCTCAACACCGATATTCTTCAAAACCTCGTTAAACTGTTTTAAAGTCATCTTAACCCCTTCATAAATGGGGTCATCCCCTGCGTTATTAAGTGCTCTTTCAAGGTTGTCAAGCACAGGAAGAAAAGCTGAAACAACGCTGACCTTTGCTTCGGGGAAAATCGCTTCCTTTTCCTTAGCTGTACGCTTCCTGAAATTATCATATTCAGCCACAAGCCTGAGATATTTGTCATTTAATGCCTCAAGCTCTTTATTTTGGCTTTCTTCTTGGATTTCAGTTTCTTCTTCCAAAGTTTCTTCAGTTTCCCCGGTTACCTCTTCTGTATTTTTAACTTCTTCATCTTTCTTTTTCTTAGCCATTATATTCACCTCTATTCCTCATCATAAAAAACATGAGTCAGAATTGTTTCAAGCTGTGCATTAATTGTTTCCAGTGAAGAAACAATCCGTGCATAGTCCATTCTTGTGGGACCTATTACACCTATTTTACCGCTTAACATTCCGCCTGCATGATAATTTGCAAGTACAATGCTTGTGTCATGCATTTCCGCAAGACCTGTTTCATCGCCAATAAGAATTTTTATTGCATCAGTACCGTTATCTTCACCCAAGGACAACATCTTTGTGGCGTTGGCACGATTGTCAATAAACTTCAAAAATTCTCTTGCTCTGTCTATGTTGCAAAATTCAGGATGGTTTAATATATTTGATGCACCATGGACAACAACCTCAGTCATATCCTGCCTCATACACTCAAGTACAAATTCTAATACAACTTTTAAAAAGTCCTTATACTGCCCCATTGCACCGTATATGAGCATTATCCTTGACTCGTCAATATCATTAACGCTGAGCCCCGCAAGCTGTGAATTTAAAAATTCACTTATGGCATCCATTTCCCTATATGTTATATTGCCCTTAACCTTAACCTTTTTATTCCTTACACTTCCGCCGTCAAGAACAACAACAATAAGTGCAATGTCCTTTTCAATCAAAAGCATCTTTACGTTAACGCATCTTGAACCTGTTACAGTAGGCATTGTAATTACAGTGGGACATTTCGTTATTTTTGAAACAATATCCGATACCGCTGAAATCACACTGTTTAAATTAAGGTACTTTCTTTCCAGAGCTGAATTAATACCTTCAATTTCTTCTACCGTTGAGCTGTAACGGTGCATTAAAGAATCAACGTAAAACCTGTACCCCATCTGACTTGGAACACGGCCTGCGGAAGTGTGGGGCTTATCAAGAAAACCCATTTCTTCCAAATCCGCCATTTCGTTACGGATGGTGGCGGCACTTAAGCCTAAATCATGGTTTTTAGCAATATTTCGTGACCCTACAGGTTCAGCTGTTGCAATGTAGTCTTCCACAATCGCCTGAAGTATCATTTTCTTTCTTTCGCCTAATTCCATAGAGTCTCACCTGCCTTTTAGTTTGTTAGCACTCACTTTCCCTGAGTGCTAACATTAAGATACCACCTGTTTCCTTCTTTGTCAAGTATTTCTTTTGAATATTTTGTAAACTGTTTTTGAACAACAACAAAATGCTACTGTTTTCGCTGTCTTTTCTCCATTTTTCTCCAATTTAAGAATCCATATAAATCATTCAGAAAAAACATTAAAAAGCAGAAAATCATAGGCAGATAGGATATATCCACTGCACTTGCCATAATCCAAAGCACTATAAGAATAATATCATTTAGGCTGTATGCCACCGCATAAAAAGGGCTTCGCATATAAGTGAGGAAACAAGCGAGGAAACTGGTAGTTACCGAAATTGTGCTGAAAAACAAGTTTGCTGTATTAAAAAACTTCAGAATATAATAAAAAACTACAGTTACAATAATACACAAAATAATCATTACAAAAACATCGCCCCGGTGCATTTTTTTCACCTTGACCTCTTTCGTATCTTCATAGGGATGTTTCATCCAACTTATAACAGACATTATTGCAATGGGAGCGGTCATGAACATATATGTAAACATTTCTCCGTAATAATGGAAATAAAAGGATATTATGCCGTAAAAAACGGCAAAGACAACAGTCAAAATCTGCCCTATTACATATCCCTTTGCCACAAAAATCAATGCTGTAACACCAATTAGTGATGCAACAAGTGTAAGTATATCTCCACCTTTTGACAATAGAAATGACAAACTTACAACCATTACAGAAATTGCCCACAGGCATAATTCAAATTTCGTTAAATCTTTAAAAGGATTTTTCATATTAATCTCCATTCATAAAACAAATTGCAATTCAAAACAAAACATCCTTCGGAACACCTTAATAAGATATCCCGACGGATGCTATACATTACACGTTGTGTTTACTTAACTTTATCGCCTTTAACTGTTTTTATAGCAGTTTTGTTGCCACGTGTATAATTTTGTGCAGTGGAGTGAATTATCAATTCTTCCAACCCGGCAATCAGTGCTATAACATATGCAATTATGTACACGACTGTTTCGGGAACGTTAAACACCACAAGATAAGGTATTAAAAAACATGACAATCCGCTTGCTTTGTTCATATATGTATGAAGTGATGCAAATTCCTTATAGCGAAAAGCCGCTATTGTGTAAGAACAAATTCTTAAAACAACCAAGCTTGCAATCATAACAGGTATTGCATTAGGCATTGTACTAAGCATTCTGGGAAAAAGCTTAATCATTGCTATTCCGTAAAACATCAAATCAGCCACACTGTCAAGTTTTGAACCAAAATCTGTTGTCTTTTTAGTCATTCTTGCAATAAATCCATCTAAAACATCGGTTATACCACAAATGGTATAAATAGCAAAAAACTCCGGTGTAAAAATCTTTGTGAATGCCATAGCAATTGAACCTATAATTCTTACAGATGTAATGGCATTGGGAACATTTATTTTACTTTTAAAATCCATTTTCATTCTCCACCTTTAATCATTTAGCTAAGGGGCATTTTATCACAGATTATATATTTTGTCAAATACCACGGGGTACAATGTTATGAGGACATTTAGACTTAAAGGACAGTCGCTGTGAAGAAGGGGTATGAGTTTGTGCGTGTCTCCGATTTAATCTGCAAAAAAACTACTCAATTGACCATACAGGGCGGCAGTACAAGGCTTCCCCTTGAGGAGAAGCTGTCAGCTTTGCTGACTGATGAGGTGTCAAAAAAAGAAGCTGTAAAAAAGTCTCTAAAGAAATAAGTTAAGACCATTTGGGACAGTCCCACTTATGTTTAACCTAAAAACGGAGGCTTTAAAGCCTCCATTTTTTAATCTATTCAACTTTCATCATTCTGTATCCGACACCGATATGAGTCTGAATATACTGGGGGGAATCAGAAGGTTTCTCAAGTTTTTTTCTGAGTGTTGTCATGAAAACACGAAGAGATCCGATATCGGTTTCCCATGCACTGCCCCAAATCTTTTCGGCAATAAACTTGTGTGTTAACACCTTTCCCACATTCTGAGACAATATACACAGAAGTTTGAACTCTGTTGGAGTGAGGTGCATTTCTTCACCGTCAAGATATGCACATCCTGCCGCATAATCAACTTTAAGTTTTCCGTTTGTAAATACCGAATCTGCCAGGGAAGCAACCTGACTTTGAATATAGCTGAGTCTTCTCTGGGTTACCCTGAGCCTTGCCAAAAGCTCCTCAACGGAGAAGGGCTTTGTAAGATAATCATCTGCACCCGAATCAAGTGCTTCAATTTTGTCTGTATCTTCACTTCTTGCACTGATAACAATG
>JBJDXJ010000058.1:0-89872 GCA_051866635.1 Clostridia bacterium
TTACATGTGAAAAACCGCCTAATCACTTAGACGGTTTTTGTGCAGGTTGTATAATGGTTATTAATATACATATATTTTTTAAAATTAGGTATTGACAAAATACATTTTATCAATTATAATGCATAAGGTAGTCACGAGTTGACAAGTTAATATCTGGGTGTAGCGCAGATTGGTAGCGTGCTTGAATGGGGTTCAAGAGGCCGGGAGTTCGAGTCTCCCCACTCAGACCAACAAAAAATCCTGTCGGTTTTCGGCAGGATTTTTTGTTGTATTATTCATTTTTCAATATTCACCATTCATTATTCATTCCCTTTTTTGACAGGATTTTTTAATGAATAATAAATAATGAAGTCGCAAGCTAATGAATAATGAATAATTGTGGTAGTTTCGCATAAGCGAAACATTGATTTTATAGAATTAATATGGTAAAATCACCTTGGGTGATAGATATGAAAGGAAATATATTAATTGAAAAATCTATTGACTTTGCAGCACGGATTATAAAACTGCAAACATATCTTGTTAAAACAAAAAAAGAGTATATAATTTCAAAACAGATTGTGCGTAGCGGAACAAGTATCGGTGCAAATATAAATGAAGCAAATTATGGACAGAGCAAAGCAGACTTTATATCAAAATTGCATATAGCATTAAAAGAAACTGCCGAAACAGAATATTGGCTCAGATTGCTTGAAAAATCGGAAATTCTCACATCTAACGAGGTGGATTCTCTTCTTAAAGATTGTTTGGAAATCAAGCGATTGCTTGTTGCATCAATAAATACCGCAAAAAATAATAATGAACCTAAAAATAATTAACTTCACAACGCTGTAGGATTTATCCTACGGCGTTTTTGTTTATTGGGAGAAACTCTAACAATCTGCTCTGGGCAGATTGGAATCGAGCCCGACCGCGTCCTGCGGACGAATGAGGGAGGGCACCGCAAACGGAAGCGTGCGAAATGATGTTCAAAACCTCGGGAGTTCGAGTCTCCCCACTCAGACCAACAAAAAATCCTGTCGGTTTTCGGCAGGATTTTTTGTTGTATTATTCATTTTTCAATATTCACCATTCATTATTCATTCCCTTTTTTGACAGGATTTTTTAATGAATAATAAATAATGAAGTCGCAAGCTAATGAATAATGAATAATTGTGGTAGTTTCGCATAAGCGAAACATTGATTTTATAGAATTAATAAAACCTAAAAACAATTAACTTCACAACGCCGTAGGATTTATCCTGCGGCGTTTTTGTTTAGCAGAAATATCAATCTAAGATACCGTTTCTTTCTTTAACTTCAAGTATCTTTCGGACACTTTCTTCTATCTTTTTCTTGCCAATCGTCCCATCTTCTACAGCATTGACTATTGCATCATGTGCTTTTTCCAAATCCTTTGGCATAAGAAGCATGTCCGCCCCTGCTAAAACTGCTTTTACCGCACTATCTTCCACCAAATAGTTTTCTGTTATAGCTCCCATTGAAAGAGAATCTGTTATAACAATTCCTTTAAAACCCAAATCTCCCTTTAAGAAGCCCGTGATTACCTCTTTTGACAAAGATGAAGGCACCTTTTCTTCAGTGGCATTTATAAGCGTCATATGGGACACCATTACAAATTCCGCCCCTGCCTGAATTCCTTTTTCAAAAGGCAGAAATTCACATTTTTTAAGCCGGTCATATGATCTTGTGCTTTCGGAATATCCATTGTGAGAATTTTCAGCCGTACTTCCGTGACCGGGAAAATGTTTTAGAGCTGATATAATAGAGCCATCACCCATCCCTTTTACAAAAGAAAACACCTTTTCGCCAACTTCTGTAGGGTCAGAACCGAAAGACCGATCGCCTATTTCGCTGTTTTTTTCATTTATAATCACATCTGCTACAGGTGCAAAGTCAAGATTAAAGCCAAGCCCTTTCAAATCTGCCGCCAGCTTAGCGGCACTATGGTAAGCCTCGTCCTTATCTTTGATTTCACTCATGGGAGGAAGGTGGACCACTCCCATATTTTCATTTTTGCCAAGCCTTGAAACCCTGCCACCTTCTTCATCCACGCCGATAAATAAGGGGATTTGTGAATATTCCTTCGTTTTTGAAATCATTTCAATCGTCTGTTCACGGTCTTTGAAATTCTTTGCAAAATATATAATTCCCCCTACGGGATGTTTTTCAAGTGACTTTTTCATTATTTCCGTGGCACAAGTATGAGTCTTTTCATTTGTTAAAGCTTCGGGCGTAACAAACATCATCTGATACACCATTTCATCTAAAGTCATGTTTTCCATGATTTCGGGTACAACACTTACGGAAATTTCTTCTGTAGGTTGGATTTGTATATCCTCGAAGTTATCTTCTATTGTATAAAGTTTAAAAACCGTAGCAAACACTGTAATTATAAGAATCAAAGCTACACTTACTTTTTTCATTTTCAAACCCCTTTATAACCAAAAAGACTGTTCACCATTGTTGTGACAGTCTTTTCAGTTATTTTGCATTATTCTACAATTTCAACAGCGACTTTCGCATTTTCCTTGTTGGCATAAGCCTTCATAACAGTTCTGATCGCCTTTGCAATTCTGCCCTGTCTGCCTATAACCTTGCCCATGTCGCTTGATGCAACCTTTAAAGAAAGAAGGATTTCACCGTCTTCCTTTTCGGTCTGTGTAATTTCCACTTCCTCAGGCTTTTCAACCAAGGGAAGTACAATTGTCTTGAGAAGTTCTTTCATCGTCTTAATCCTTTCGTTCAGATAAAAATCTGAAACCCTCATAAAATTAGCCTATGATACCCTTCTTCTTTAAGAGAACCTTTACAGTATCTGTGGGCTGAGCACCCTTAGCAATCCACTGCTTAACCTTGTCGGCATCAACTGTGAATGTGGAGGGTTCTGTCATAGGATTGTAAGTACCTACTTCTTCGATAAATCTGCCGTCACGGGGATAACGGGAATCTGCAACTACTACACGGTAGAAAGGAGCCTTCTTAGCACCCATTCTTCTAAGTCTGATTTTTACTGCCATTTTAATACACCTCGTAAAATAAATTTTATAATAAATTGGGTTTAACCAAATTTAAAACGGTAATCTCATTTTCTTAAGTTTTTTTGGATCGGAGAACATTTTCATCATTTTTCTCATCTGTTCAAACTGCTTAAGAAGCTGGTTAACTTCAAATATTTCCACGCCTGCACCCTTTGCAATACGCATTTTGCGGCTGTGGTTGATAATTTCGGGTTTTTCCCTTTCCTTTTGGGTCATGGATTTGATGATAGCCTCAATATGTGCCAATTTCTTTTCGTCAACCTTGGCATTTTTAAGTGCCTTGGAATCCACCCCGGGAATAAGTTTTAGCATATTCTCCAAGGGGCCCATATTTTTCATCTGCTCAAGCTGATCAAGATAATCGTTAAGGTCAAAGCTTTGTTCCTTAATCTTCTTTTCAAGCTCAATAGCTTTCTTTTCGTCAATTGCACTTTGTGCTTTATCAATAAGGCTTAAAACGTCGCCCATACCCAATATTCTCGATGCCATACGGTCGGGATAGAAGGGTTCAAGGTCAGTAAGTTTTTCGCCCATACCAACATATTTAATAGGCTTGCCTGTTACAGCCTTTACGCTAAGTGCCGCACCGCCACGGGTGTCGCCGTCAAGCTTTGTAAGAATGTTTGCATCAATGCCAAGCTGTTCATTGAAGCTTGATGCAACATTCACCGCATCCTGACCTGCCATGGCATCAATTACAAGAATAATTTCCGCAGGATGAGTTTCGCTTTTAATCTGAACAAGCTCCTCCATCAATGCTTCGTCGATGTGCAATCTGCCCGCAGTATCTAAAATAATTGTGTCATACTTTGATGTATCGCATGTAGACACAGCTTTTTTTGCAATATTTACAGGATTTTTTTCATCATAGTCCGCATATACGTCACAGCCAACCTGACTGCCCACAACTTCAAGCTGTTTAATAGCCGCAGGACGGTACACGTCACAGCCTACCAAAAGCACCTTTTTGCCGTTCTTTTTTAAAACGCCGCCAAGCTTTGCACTTGTTGTTGTTTTACCGGCACCTTGTAAACCTACCATCATGTAAACCGTAGGCGGCTTTGGTGAAACAGTAAGCTTACTGGAGCTGCCGCCCATAAGCTCAGTGAGTTCATCGCGAACAATTTTTATTATTTGCTGACCGGGAGTAAGGCTTTCCAAAACCTGACTGCCCACTGCCTTTTCAAAGACCTTTTTTTCAAAGTCCTTAACAACTTTAAAACTGACATCCGCTTCAAGAAGTGCCAGTCTGACCTCTCGCATTGCGTCCTTTAAATCCTTTTCGGACACCTTGCCCTTGCCCGTCAGCTTTTTAAAGGTATTCTGCAGTTTTTCGCCGAGGGACTCAAAAGCCATTGTCATCTTCCTTTCCGCTATATATCATTTCTGAAAACATTTACATATCCGATGATTTCGTCAGCCAGATTTTCAATATTCCGATTGCTCCAGGCACCACGATTAATTTCCTTAATCTTTTCTGCCGCCTTTTCGATTTCGGAAGCAAGACCCATTTTTTTATAAAGCCCCAGCTTTTCTTCAAAAGCATCCAGACTTTCCTCGCCGCGTTTGATAAAATCCCGCACGCCCTGTCGGCTTATGCCTGTATTTTCGGCAATTTCACCTAAGGAAAGGTCCTCATCGTAATAATATTCCATTGTATCGAACTGTTTTTCCGTAAGCAGCCCGCCGTATACCGACAAAAGGGCACTGTAACGAAGATTTTTTTCCATATTCTGCACCTCGTGTAAAGCTTTTTAACTTTACATCCACGTCATTTTACACTATTTCATCAGCCCTGTCAAGTACTTTTTTAATAAAATTTAAAATCAAGGGAAATATGGCATGCAAAATGTACGCAGCAAAAAAGTGCGATTAGCTCGCACTTTTTTGTATAAATACATTTACTTTGTGTTTTTAGCCATATTTATAAGTTCCTCACGTGTAAGGTGTCCGCGGCCGGAAATGCCTACCGAAACATCATCTTCAGTTTCCCAGTCGATACTTCTGTTGTCCATTATAACGGCAGTTTGTCCATTTATCTCCACTACCTCCATGGTGCCATCCGTTCCTGTAGCAAATGCTGTTTCTTCATTTATAATTCGTTCAAAGATATAAATGTCCGTTTCGCCCCTTTTGTAAACCAGCGTTATATAGTCGCCGCTAGGGGTGCCGTTTTCATCTTTGTAGGCATATACACGGGCAAGGGAATATCCCTCGGGTAAAACCTTCGGCACTTTAATATCAAAATTTGCCGTTTTCTGTGCATCCTCTATTGAAGCAAAGTCAAATTCTGCCTCGTTAGGGTCATAATCGTCGCCACTTACTGAAATTGCTACATCATCGCCATATGCTTCTTTATATATTGCATTAAACTTTTCAGCAGTCATAACCTCACCGTTTTTATCGTAGAGCTCATCGTACTCTTTCATATATTTAACTTCGTTTCCGTCCTTATCAAAAAGCTTTCCGCGAAGCTCCTTTGGAAGTTCCATGTCTTCGCTGTCATACAGAACAAATTGATTATGTCCTGTGGAAGCCTCTCGTATGTATCCGGCGGCAATACAGGTGCCGGCAATCAGTATAAATGCCGCACATGCCGCAATTAAATAAAACTTCTTTGTATTAAAACCTTTTCTATTATTGATTCTCGCTTTCATTCTTAAAATCTCCCTTTCAGTTATTTCCTCTTTTTCATACCTTGACAAGTCAACCTTGGTATCGTTCAAATAATCATATGCGTTTTTCATCTGCTCCGCCTCCATAAATTGCTTTTAGTTTGCGTCTTCCCCTGGACAGCCTGTTATATATTTGGGATGGTTTCCGTTTTGTGCTAAGGGCAATGTATTCCACATCTTCGCCGTTAATATACCGCCTGATAAATATCTCCCTGTCAGAAGGCGAAAGTGCGGCAAGAAGTTCCTTGGTGTCTTGTTGTATTTCACATTTTACAGCCTCGCTTTCATCGGCTAAGTGATATGGAAGTTCCTCTTCGGACAGACTTCTTATGTATTTTCTCTTGTAATCTATGGTTCTGTACTTTGCCACCGCCGCAACATAGTTCTTCAGACTGTTCTTGTCAGGATTAAAGCTTTTTAAGTTTTGCCAAAGAGCAAAACACACATCGTTAATGCAATCCTCCTGCCACATGGGCAGGCTTTTCAAGTGATACCTGACTATGGATTTAATCAAACCGCCGTAACGCATGAGAAATTCTTCAAAAGCTTTTTCATTCCTTTTTATTATTTCACGGATCATTTCTTCGTCATTCATATCTTCACCATCCTTTTTGGTATTTTGAAACGTTTCGCTTAATAATACGTTTGTAAAGTCCTGTTTCTATCACGATTTTAAAAAAATTTTTAAAAAATGGTCAATATCTTTTAAACCGCAGAAATTCCATATTTCCCGTTGCATATCTCGACAAACTTTGATATAATTTATATAATTATATGTGATTAGAGGGATTATGATGGATACACTTAAAATAAAGGCATTTGCAAAAATCAATCTTTCATTGGATGTATTGGGAACACTGCCTAACGGATATCATGAAGTTAAAATGGTTATGCAGACAGTTTCGCTCTTTGACAGCGTTGAGCTTACAAAGAAGGATAAAGGCATCAGCTTAGGCTGTTCTTTAAAATTTCTCCCCACAAATTCAGACAACCTTGCATACCGTGCCGCTGAAAGTTTTTTTAAGGAAACAGGCATAAATGGCGGTGTAGATATATATCTTAAGAAACATATCCCCGTGGGTGCAGGACTGGCAGGCGGTTCAAGCAACGCCGCCGCAGTTTTAATCGGGCTTAACAAGCTCTATGATGCCTCCCTTTCCGTTAAAAAGCTTTGCGAAATGGGTAAACTTTTAGGTGCCGATGTACCCTACTGCATTATTGGCGGCACACGCCTTGCGGAAGGTATCGGCGAAAAGCTCAGCCCGCTTCCCCCGCTTCCCCCTTGCTATATTGTTCTTGTAAAGCCTGCATTTTCCATATCAACCAAATGGGTGTATGATAATATTGACTCTTGCCCAAATATTGTTCATCCCCCTACAGACAGGCTTATTGAAGGCTTGGAGAAAGGCAATCTTCATCAGATTTGCCAAAATATGGGCAATGTGCTCGAGGATGTAAGCATAGCACACTACCCTGTGCTCAGTCAGGTGAAAGAGGACCTTATATCATCCGGTGCAATCGCATCACAGATGTCCGGCAGCGGACCTACAGTATTCGGCATATTTGAAGATGAAAAAAAAGCCTTGAATGCCAAAGAAATTCTGTGGAAGAAATATAAAACGGCATATATATGCCACGGAATTAATTCCTATAAAATCAGATAGGAGTGAAAAGAGTGCAAATATCAGAATTTTTTAAAATTTTTGACCTTTCCCGTCCTTCTTTGGAAAAGGTCAACTATTATGTTGCAAGTCATGACTACAACAGTGCCAAGAAGGAATTGCTCAGCTATTTTATCACAAGGAAAAAGTATCTCCTTTCAACTGCTGAGCCAATATGTGAAAAGGATAAAAACTTTCCCCTTGCGTATATTTCAAGGTACTCTATACTTTCAGGTCCCAATGAGGCTGACTGTTACTTTTCATCAATGTTTGTCACCAAGACTGATGGATATACAACACTAGATGTATTGCCCTTTATAAAAAACAATTTTTCTTTTATGCTCATGTCAAGGCAAAAGGAATCATCAGGTGCACTTTTTTATTCCCCAAACTCCATCTTTCCGCCATATATATCCATAAAGGATAAGGACGGTAAGGAAACTCGTATTTCGCCTGACAAATTTGCCTTCGTGTCCCCCAAAAGCCCCGACGAGCCCCTTTATGCAGAGGATATTTACGAAATCTGCGAAGAAAGTGCTTTAGATGAAGAGGCTCTCGGCACAAACACAGGAAGGGTTTACCTTAGCTTTAACCTTTCTGACATCGAAAGAGAAAATATTGCATCGGCACGTTTCTGTGCCAAAATTTCACCGGGTAACAAAAGCGAAACCAAGGAAATTCTTCTTTTTAATATTGCGGACAATTCATGGAATCATAACCTTACATGGAACAGCATAAAGGGGAATGTATATTCATGGGAATCTTCACCAACGGGACCCTTCTGGAACAATCCCCCGGGAAGTGACAGCGAATATCTTAACGTAACATGCCGCTTCTGGTTTGCACGACCAATGGCGTACCAGTACTTGTCCGATGTTGATAAAAACAAAATCTATGGGGAAAAGCTTTTGTTCTTAATGGATGCCTTTTCCAAGAAGAAGGAGGGCGGTTTCAACCGTGTGCTTGAAACAGGGGAACGGCTTTCAAATTTTGCCTGTGTTTTAAACGCGTTAATTGACACCCCTGTCATGAATGCTGATTTTCTTGTTTCCATTTTGTGGATGATGTATAGGGACATGAAATCCCTTATGGAAAACCCCGATTTAGGTTGGAGCAACTGGGCAGTTGTACGAACAAGCGGTCTTAGCAAGGCAATTGACTTTTTGCCCGAATTAAAAGAACACGATGAGTGGAAGACAAAAACACGTTCGCTTATGAGCGAGCTTTTCGACAGGATGTATTCACCTGATTTTTCATTCCGTGAAGCAGGGTTTGCATATTCCTTCTGGTGCATGGATTTATTCATTTCCGCATTTAAAGTTGCCGAAATGAACAACGACCCTTACAATGCATTTATGCGAAGCAGACTTGAGAAGGCATTTGACGCTTCTTTGGATTTAATTTATCCGAATTTCTACGACACAAACATCGGCGACAGCAATTACTCCGACAAAACAGATTACCTGAAAACAGGCGGCAAACTGTTCCCCACAAAAAAACTTATCAGCTTTGTAAACGGGAAAGATGATCCATCCGTTCCTCTTTCCTGCATGTATGAAGATGCCTCTGTTTCAGTTTTAAGAAACACCTTTAACAAACAAAAGGGAATGTATATTTTATTTCATGAAAACCCCTTTGACGGTCATGCCCACAATGATTTGGGAAGTATGGTACTGTATGCTTCTTCAAGGGTCCTTTTAACAGACAGCGGACGTTACGGCTACACAAAGGGTGACATCTCTACCTATCTTAAAACTCCCGCCGCACATAATACAATAGAAATAGAGGATGCAGTCTGCAGTTCACATTCAGAAGCAAAAAGCAAAATAACCCATTTTGCCTCCAACAGTATGTTTGATTTTACAAAAGGTACAGCTTCTCCATATACTGATATTGACGCTGTTCATCAACGAAGTATCTTTTTTGTAAAGGATATGGGCTTTGTAATAGTTTCAGACTTTGTAACATGCAGTGAAACGGCACGCAAATTTAATCAGAACTGGAACTTTATGCCCTTTGCCAACCCAAAGGTGGATTACAGTAATAACATTACAACTTCTTTTCCCGAAGGTGTCAACTTAACCCTTTCCTGTCCTGCGTCTGATATGGCAAATATTAAAGACACTGTTTTCTCCGCCGGCTACGGTGTATGCGAAGATTCCCAAAAGGGCATTTTCACTAAATTCGGTCAAAACATTTCAATGACTACCCTTCTGCTTCCCCACAACGGCGAAGTAAAGGTTTCTTCCGCTTCTCTTAACCCAAAGGATTTATCCTTCGGTTCTGCAATGTTTGACATTGACGGAAAAAAGGCTGTATTTTACACGAAAAACACCACAGGCGGAACATTCCTTGATTTCACATTTGACGGAGAAAGTGCATTTATCTTAGGCGACAGAATATATCTGGCATACGGAAAGACCCTCTCTGCAAACGGTGTCAATCTGATGGAAAGTCCAAAGGAAATCAAGGACATCTATCTTCACGTATCAGGCGGTGTTGTGACAATTGAAAGTTCCTCGTTAAAGCTTTCTACAAACAGACAGGAGGCTGTTAAAATTTACGCACCGAAAACTACACACGTTCTTTTTAACGGTAACCCCATTCCTTTTACATTATATTCGGATTATGTTTATGCTTTAGCACCGATTTAAAGAAAAGCGGCTGTAAAAAAATCTCTAAAAAAATCGTTAAGACCATTTGGGACAGTCCCCCTTATGGCAAATTGGGAGACAATTTGCCAAAGAAACCTCTAAAGGTTTTGTTGGGACAGTCCCGAAATGGTCTTTTTGTTATCTCAGAGCCACTTTTTTTACAGTCTCTTAACTAATTTTATACAGTCCGTGAACATTAAAGCTTAGCTTTCTGTAATTTTCATAAGGCTCCATATTTTCGCTTTTCCATATGAAGGTTCTTACCGCATCAGCCCCTTCAACCAAATCTATTTCAAGTTTTTCTCTGTCTGTTTCAATCATTTTGCTTACGGAATTTATCATCTGTCCATCTTTATACACAGCAAGGTATATACGCCCAAAAGATAAAGGGTTATAGCGTACAAATTCTGAGACTACTTTTCCATCTTCGATTTTAACGTCAGGCACCTCAAAGGAGGATTTTGTAACATAGGCATTAACGCACCAGTTTGCAGAAAGTGCCCTCCACGCCTTAGTACCGTAAGATTCCATATTTGTATAATATGACACGTTTTCCGTATATGGGTCACTTGAACCGTACTGTCCGCCTACCCCAAGGGAAACATTTCCCCTCTCGGCAACAGTATACCTTACATATACATCAAAATCACCTGCTACAGGCAATGGGTTCTCTATCTTATAAACATAATACCCGGGGTTTTCTTCCTTTATTTCGATAAACCTTTCCCCTGTTTCACTGTCTATAAGTGCAACGCTCTGACTGTCAAATTCATCGTTTGTAAAGTTCTTAAGGTTTTCTTCGGGGTTATTATCTATAACAATCTTTGCTGTTAATGTTTCGTCGCATATATAAAGCCCGATACAGGAAATCACACCGTCTGCGTTGTGGTATCTGTTTGCAGTATATTCCCCGTATGCCCTGTTTGTAAATTTCACGCTTGACACAAGACCCCTTGGTGTATAGGTATGAACATCGCAATCTGTTAAATCTTCAACTTCATAAGTTGTGGCACTGAAGCCTATGGAGGGGTCCATATATGAAATATATTCATATCCGCCTATGCCAAAGTCCTCTCCCCAGCTGTTTCTGACTATCCACGCTCCGTTTTCAGGGGTATAAGTTTCCCCATCAAAGGAATATGGTGTAGTGACAAAATTTTCATAAGAGTAGTTATCGTCCCATCCCACTATTGTTATGGCATGGTTTGTTGAATCTTTAAATGTATATCCGTCATCATTTAATATAACACAGTTACCGTCAGGTGTTGAACCATTTATTAAATCCTCCCAGCTTACGCAGTAGGCGGCTGTATCAATGTTATAATACTTTGAGTTTTCCTCTTTTTCGTATGCGTAATAGGAGGCGGTCACACCTCCGAACTTAAGTACAGCCTTTTTTATTTTCTCTATGGTATCATAATTTTTAAGGTACTTATACCCATCCTCCAGAATACTGCTCCCGTCATAACTATTTGTTATGAAATGTGCTTTTGTAAGTGTTGCCTGTTTTTTATAGCCCAAAAGCCGGCTGTAATTGTATTTTGACCCAAGATAGTTATTATAATCTGTCTCGGTAAAATCGCAATTTAATACGGGGCCCGATGCCACACTTCTTGAAAAATATGCCGTTGCCATTTCACGGTTGCCGCCCGTGTCACGAGTACGTGTATAATGCACATACGCTTCATCATCTGTTTTGTTCATGCATGCCGCCATATGATGCTCTGAAAAAATGCTTGCATAATTGGAAAAATCCCAAAAATCATTAAAAACGCCTGAAAATTCCATTGAAGCTATTGCCGCATAGCTCCAGCAGTCGGGGTATTTTCGGTCTGAATATTCCTGATTGCGTACACGTGGCAATTTGTCGGCATACACACTCTCCGTGCTGTTGTAATAATCAGGCAGTGAAGTTGCCGAAGCGGAAACAAAAAGAAGCATAAAGATGCTTACAAAAACTACAAAAATTTTTATCTTTGTACTCATCCTTATGCTCCTTCCAAAAGTCTTGTTAAAACAAGCCCTTTTTAACTTTTATTCCCACAGGCTTGAAACCCGCCAGAAGAACACAGTCATTTAACGCCTTGTCAACAACATTGCCTTCAAGTTTTAATGTTGCACACTTATTTTTAAGGTCAATCTTACAGCTTGAAACGCCCACCATTTTTTCAAAGGCTTCCTTCATGGTTTTTGCACAGCCTTCGCACATCATGCCTTCAATATAAACTATTTTTTTCATGCTACCACCCCTTAAATTTAATTTATTATATCATATTCATTCCTTTTTTTCAATAAAAATATATGAAGGAGTGAAATTTTAATGAAAATACTTCATATACATCCTTTAACAGTACCTGCACTTATACTGTGCCTTTTTTGGGAAAAAGGTCGAATTTATCCTATATTATATATTTTCATTTTTCTTCACGAATTAAGCCACGCTTTTATGTGCCTTATTTTAAAAAGAAAATTTAATAAGCTATACCTTTACCCGTGGGGTTGTATGCTTTCACTCCAATCGTTAAATTTTAAGGATGAAAACAAAATACAAAATATTCTTATTCTTCTTGCAGGACCCATTTTTAACATTATCATGTATTTTTTCGGAATTTTCCCAAAGGAAAACATTACCCTTGCCATATTTAACCTTATGCCCGTAATGCCACTTGACGGCGGAGTGATTTTAAATATTATCTTTCCACGTTTCTCCTTTTTATTTACAATTCTTTTTATTCTTGTACTTTTTATTTTATGCCTGTATTTAAAGCTTTTCCCCATTTTGCCCATTGTTTTGACTCTCATTTTTATAATCGGCGAAAAAAACAAAACTGACAGAAATCTCTCAAACAAGATAATCGGTCATTTCAGGGAAAAATAAGTTGAAAACAGTAAAAAAAAATTATATAATAAAAGATACTAATCAACCGAAAGGAATTATGCTATGCTTAACATTGATCATCTTTTGAAAAACATACAAAAGCCTGCCTGTTACACAGGAGGCGAATTAAACAGCGTTGTTAAAAATGCCGGTGATGTAAAAATTCGTTACGGCTTTTGTTTTCCCGACACATACGATGTTGGCATGAGCCATCTTGGTATCAAAATACTTTACCACGTTTTAAATGAGCGACCTGACACATGGTGCGAAAGGGTTTTCGCTCCGTGGATTGACATGGAGGAAGAGATGCGTAAAACATCTACACCTCTTTTTGCCCTTGAAAGCCGTGAAAGTGTACGCCATTTTGACTTTCTTGGCTTTACTCTTCAGTATGAAATGTGTTATACAAATATTTTAAATATGCTGGACCTCTCCGGTGTGCCACTTCTTTCCAAAGACAGGAAGGAAGGCGACCCCTTTGTTAACGCAGGCGGTCCCTGTGCATATAACCCTGAGCCTTTAGCCGAAATATGCGACTTTTTCACCATGGGCGAAGGGGAAGAAGTTATAAATGAGCTTATGGATGCTTATATAGAATGGAAGGAGGAAGGGGGCAAGAGGATAGATTACCTGAAAAAGATTGCCAAAATAGAAGGTATTTACGTACCATGCCTTTATGATGTGGAATATAATCCCGACAACACAATAAAGTCCTTTGAGCCAAACTGCCCCGAAGCACCAAAAAAAGTAAGGAAAAGAATTATTGAAGATTTAGACTCTGTCACCTACCCCGACAAATTTATCGTTCCCTATACAGACATTGTCCACGACCGTATTTCAAT
The DNA here is from genome assembly GCA_051866635.1 of Clostridia bacterium. Lineage (GTDB taxonomy): Bacteria > Bacillota > Clostridia > UMGS1883 > UMGS1883 > RGIG1927. The sequence goes on from JBJDXJ010000058.1 coordinate 13,752, forward strand.
CGAAGTGTTCCGCGGTTGTATCCGTGGTTGCAGATTTTGTCAGGCAGGCATGATTTACCGCCCCGTAAGGGAAAAGAGCTATAAAACATTAACAGAGGATGCAATAAAACTTATTAACTCCACAGGCTATGAGGAGCTTAGTCTTTGCTCTCTCTCCACCAGTGACTATACCGAATTTCCTCAGTTGGCAGAAGAGCTTTTAAAGGTTACAGAAAAGGAAAAAATCGGTCTGTCGCTTCCTTCATTAAGAGTGGACAACTTCTCCTTGGACTTAATGGAAAAGGTTCAGAAGGTTAGAAAGTCAGGACTTACATTTGCACCTGAAGCAGGCACCCAGAGGATGCGTGATGTAATAAATAAAAATGTAACAGAGGAGGATTTACTCCGTAGTTCCCGTCTTGCCTTCCATGGCGGCTGGAACACGATAAAACTTTATTTCATGATAGGACTTCCCTATGAAACAGATGAAGATATTGTAGGTATTGCCAATCTTGCCCACAAAGTAGTTGAAGAATACTACGCTGTTACAGGTGGCAAGAAACGCCCGCCCTCAATAAACATAGGTGTGTCAAGTTTTGTACCCAAGCCCTTTACCCCCTTTCAGTGGGCACCGCAGAACACCCGTGAGGAGTTAAGACGCAAACAACAGTTACTGAAAGATGCAATTACAAACCGCCATGTAAAATACAGCTACCACGAAAGTGACGTCAGCGTATTGGAGGGTATTTTTGCACGTGGCGACAGAAGGCTTAATAATGTTCTTATAGAAGCCAACAAGTTGGGCTGTAAGTTTGATGCATGGAACGAAACCTTTGACATGGAAAAGTGGCACAAAGCATTTGAAAACGCAGGCGTGGAAATGAGCTTTTACACCCGTGAACGTGACTACAGTGACCTTTTCCCATGGGACTTTGTGGATATCGGCGTAACAAAGGAATTTTTAATGAAGGAAAACGAAAAGGCAAAAGAAGCCGCCACAACACCCAACTGCAGGGAAAAATGTTCCAATTGCGGTGCAAACACCCTTTGTAAAGGAGGCAAGTGCAGTGTTAAAATATGATTTTTACGCACGTTATAAAAAATTCGGCAGAGCAAAATATATTTCCCACCTTGATATGGTAAGGGTTTTCAATCGTGTTTTCCGCCGTGGCGGTATACCTGTATACTATTCTGAAGGCTTTAACCCACACCCGAAAATTTCATTTGCACTTCCCCTTTCCGTCTTTTACGAAAGTGAATGTGAAATACTTCTGTTTTCCGTAACAGAGGATTTAAATGGCGAGGAGCTTTGTGAAAGACTTAACTTAGTTATGCCCGAAGGCTTGGAAATTATCGAAGTTCTTCCCGGTAAGCCCCCTATTAAGAACCTCACCTACGCACTTTACAATGTGTACGCACCCCTTCCCACAAATGAGGAATTGGACAAGTTTATGGCAAACACCTCTATAGTTGTGCCAAAAAAGACAAAAAGCGGCATAAAGGACACCGATATACGATGCGATGTACACGAAATTAAACTTTATGATAATTATATGACAATGCTACTTTCCGCAGGCAGTCAGGCAAACTTAAAGCCCGATGTTGTTATAAAGGCAATGAATAAATATATTGATAATTACTCTGCCCCTGATGCAGAATATTTACGAAAAGCAATTTTTACAGACCGAATGGAAGCGATTTAACTATGGATATACAAGAACTACGCAATTTAATAAACTATCACTCAAACCTGTATTACACATTGGATGAACCTGAAATTTCCGACTTTGAATATGACAGGTTAATGAGTGAATTAAAGCGTATGGAAAAGGAGGACCCCTCCTTAATAACGCCGGACTCTCCCACACAGCGAATAGGCGGAAAAATACTTGAAGGCTTTGAGGAAGTACGCCACAATGTCCGTATGGAAAGTCTTAATGACCTTTTTTCAAAAGAGGAGGTTATGGAATTTGGCAGAAAATGCACCGAAGTATTAGGGGCCCCCGAATATGTAACAGAGCTTAAAATTGACGGGCTCAGCGTTTCTTTGGAATACCGTGACGGCATATTTTTCCGTGGTTCAACACGTGGTGACGGAGACATAGGTGAAGATGTTACGGAAAACTTAAAAACCATACGTTCCATCCCTTTAAAATTAACAGAACCTGTTTCCTACCTTGAAGTACGTGGGGAGGTCTATATGCCTCATAAAGCCTTCAACGCACTTAACAAACGTCAGGAGGAATTGGGGCTTGAACCCTTTAAAAATCCACGAAATGTGGCGGCAGGCACCTTAAGGCAATTGGACAGCTCAATTACAGCTTCCCGTAGGCTTGACATTTTCGTTTTCAATGTTCAGCAAATTGAAGGTAAAACACTTACAACACATAAAGAGTCAATTGACTACCTTTCACACTTAGGTTTTAAGACAATCCCCATCGAAAAGGTATTTTCAAATATTGAAGATGCCTTTAATGAAGTTATGGCAATTGGTGAAAGGCGTGGCGAGTTAGACTTTGACATTGACGGTGCCGTTATAAAGGTAAATTCCCTATCACAAAGGAGAGTTTTAGGTTCAACCGCAAAATTCCCACGTTGGGCGGCGGCTTACAAGTACCCTCCCGAGCAGAAGGAAACAAGACTTAACCAAATCATAATAAAGGTTGGCAGAACAGGGGTTTTAACACCGAATGCAGAATTTGACCCCATCCGCCTTGCAGGGACAACAGTTTCCCGTGCCACACTGCATAACTTAGACTTCATCCGTGAAAAGGATATTAAAATAGGTGACACAATCATTGTTCAAAAGGCAGGGGATATTATCCCCGAGGTTGTACGTGTTGTTTTTGAAAAACGTACAGGGGAAGAAACTGATTTTGAAATGCCTTCACTTTGCCCTGTATGCGGTGCACCTGTTTTCAGAGATGATAACGAAGCGGCGTACCGCTGCAGTGGTGGCGAATGTCCTGCACAGCTTGCAAGAAATGTTATACACTTTGCATCAAAGGGTGCCATGGACATTGAAGGCTTAGGCCCTGCAGTTGTAAATATGCTCCTTGACAAAAACCTTATCGCTTCTGCCGCTGACTTATACACCCTTAAAAAAGAGGATATTGTCCCCCTTGAAAAAATGGGTGAAAAGAGTGCGGAAAACCTTATAAACGCCATTGAAAAGTCAAAGGAAAACGATTTAAGCAGACTTATTTTCGCCTTGGGCATCCGTAACATAGGACAGAAAGCCGGGAAAGAGCTTGCGAAAAACTTTGCCTCACTGGACGATATCATATCAGCTTCCGTGGAAGAAATATCTTCATGTGAAGATTTCGGCATCATAATGGCAGAGAGCATAAAGAGCTTTTTTGAAGTGGACCAGAATATGGACATTGTGGAAAAGCTCAGGGCTGCAGGCGTTAACTTTAAGTCAAAAAAAATATCCACGGGCAGTCTTTTCACAGGAAAAACTTTCGTTCTTACAGGCACATTGCCCACCCTTTCAAGAAGTGAGGCAAGTAAGCTGATTGAAGATAACGGCGGAAAAACCTCCTCCTCCGTAAGCAAAAAAACAGACTATGTTCTTTTAGGTGAAGATGCCGGCAGTAAATTAGAAAAGGCAATAAAACTTGGCATCACGCTTTTAAGTGAAGAAGAATTTCTCAAGATGTTAAAAGTTGATTGATTAGCCACAAAAGGAGGATTTTACACAAATGAAAACCGCAATAAAACTTATAAAAGCGGCAAAAAAATATTATGTGCATTTAATAATTACCGCCATTGTAACTATTTTAAATTCTGTTTTATCACTGTATACCCCAAAGCTTATTTCAAGCCTTGTAAACCTCATTGCAGATGATTCCTCACAGCTTGCTAAACAAGTACCCTCTCTTGCAACTACATTTTTGATTATCGCCTTTGGCATTTTTGTCACACAGGCAATAAAGGTATACACAAGCCACTATGCGGCATGGCATTTTGTTGAGGATATGCGTGATAAGCTATACGACCATATTCAGAGATTGTCACCGGGCTTTTTTTCTGACAAACAGACAGGTCAGTTAATGAGCCGTGTTATGAGCGACACCGATAATTTAGAGCTGTTTACCGCCCACTGCGTGCCCGACATTTTGGCAAACACCGTAATGTTTTTCGGGGTTATCATAATGCTTTTAACAATGAATGTACGCCTTGCATTATACGCAATTTTAACACTTCCCGTTGTAGGTATTTGCGTTTGGTTTTACGGCAAAAACGTACGCCCCCTTTTCAGATGCCGTCATCAGACAGGTGCCGAAATGAATGGCACACTTCAGGACAATTTCTCAGGCATTAAGGAAATTCAGGTATTTAACTGTCAGGACAGGGAAAGAGATAAATTTGCCGAAATGACAAGTGAATATACAACTCTTACAATGGCGGCGTTTAAAAAGAGCAGTATTGTTCACCCCTTTATTGCCTTTTTAAACCAGTTGGGAACTGTTCTTGTTATAGGCATCGGCGGCATTATGGCATCAAGAGGCGAAATTGATGCAGGTGAGGTTGTTGCATTTTTACTGTATCTTTCCTCACTTTACGCACCTATAAATTCCCTTGCCAGAACAAACGAGGACTTGCAGAACTCCCTTGCCGCAGGGGACAGAATTTTCCAGATGCTTGAGGTTAAAAGCGATGTTACAGAAAAGAAGGATGCAATAGAATTATACAACTCAAAAGGTGAAATTGCCTTTAATAACGTAAGTTTTTCTTACCCTAACTCCACTGATGTACTTAAAAATTTTTCACTTAACATAAAAAGCGGCGAAACAGTGGCACTTGTGGGCGAAACCGGCGTAGGCAAAACAACAATCGCATCACTTATAACACGTTTTTACGACCCTACTGACGGAAATATAACTTTAGACGGCATAGATTTAAGGGATTTAACACTTCATTCCCTCCACGACAACATATCCATGGTTTTGCAGGATGTATTTTTGTTCCATGGCACAGTAATGGAAAACATAAAATACGGTTCGGAACACGCCACAGACGAGGAAGTTTATTCTGCCGCAAGGCTTGCAAATGCAGAAGGCTTTATTTCAGAACTTGAAAATGGCTATGACACAATCGTCGGTGAACGAGGTGTAAGGCTTTCAGGCGGACAGAAGCAGCGAATTGCCATAGCACGTGCAATACTTCGCAACCGCCCCATACTTATTTTGGACGAAGCCACAAGTGCTGTTGATAACCGCACAGAGCGTCTTATTCACGAAGCTATCGACACTGTTATAGAAAACCGCACCACAATCATAATTGCTCACAGGCTGTCAACAATTAAAAACGCAGACAAAATAGTTGTTATTGAAGATGGCGGCGTAAGTGAAATGGGAAGCCACGAAGAACTTTTATCACTTAACGGCTCATATAAAAAGTTATACGAAACAGGCTTAAAGGCATAACAAAAATGCTGAACGGAATTAACCGTTCAGCATTTTTGTTGGTTTATTCAATTGTTATTTCAATTTCTTCTTCCGTCCTGTTGCCTGCAAAGTCTTCCACGTAAATTGTAACGGGATATGTACCTTTTTCTGTTACGTCAAGCTCCCTTACATCAGCAGATACAAAGGCATTTAAGTTTACACCTGTTACATCCTCTGCCTTATCGGTAAAAAGTGAACCCCATTTTACAGTAGATGTATCAACATTTAATTCCAACGTGGGGATTTCTTCTTTAATTATAAGAGTTGGCGGCGTAGTGCCATGTTCATCATAAATGTATACAGAAAACTTTCTTTCGTTTGTATTGCCGAATGTATCTGTGACTTTTACACTAAGTGCATCAATATATGCCCCGGTTACGTTAAAGTCTACCCCTTCACAATTGACAACCATTTTATCCTTTTCAAATTCATAAAGTGATTCTTCATCTTCACCCACAGCTACCGGGTTTGCTTTTATAAGTATTTCCCCATTTTCTGTTTTGATTTCATAAGTGCCGTCAACATTATCGCTTGCGGTGAAATATTCCGCCCAGTCAATTTCTTTCTCATCAGTACCCGAGGGGAATACAAGAGGTACATTGGGGTCTATAAGTGCCACAGAAGGAGCTACTGCATCAACGGCATTTTCAGCTTTAAGGGATTTTGCAATGTTATCAATTCTGTCAAACAGGTTCTGCTTTTTTGCCTTTACCGCAACAGCATACTTTGGTGAACCGCCTACACCGTAAACACTGTTACCGAATATGTTAACGCAAAATTCACCCATAATGCCCATATTTTCAGAAAATTCATTGGCAGTAAGACCACCTAAAAGGGTAAATACTTCAAGATTGTCCTCTCCGACTTCAGGGTGGAAAATATCAATACCGAAGGTTATTGCTTCACTTGGTGCCATTGTTTCACGGTATTCGGCAATTGTTTCTGTTCTGCCCATGTTCTTATATAATTCCTCTGTGAAAAGAACATATGCCTTTACTGCAAGTAAGCTTTCCTCATAACCAAAACCGCGAAGAAGACCTATTGCATCGCAGGCAGGCTTGCATATTCTGTATTTTGACGCACCTGATACATATTCTTCCCCTGTAAAAGGAATATCATCAGGTCTTGGCCAGAACATAATACCCATACTTTCGCCACGTTCAGCCAACACATTTGATGCACCACCCATTCTCCAACGTGCCATATGTGTAAACACAGATTCTCCGTTACGGAAATATCCGTCAATGCCTGTGCCGCCGCTTGATGCAGTGACACCGAATTTGGCACTTGTACATGAAACAAGCCCATCCTGAATTAAACCGTCAAGATATTCTGCCGCTTCTATAGCTTCGGGTGTATCAACATTCAAAGCGTTACCGTCATAAATTGCCGCACCGTTTGAATGAAGTGCCATCTGTATAGCATAAGTATAGTTAGTGTTAAATGGCTGTATGGGGTTGCCTGCTCTACCCTTTTTGCCGCTGTAGTAGTTCTGAATTTTTGAAAGATAATCGCGGAACACACTCCATGTCCATTTGCCTTCTCTGTAAAGGTCCATTGGGAAAACAGTGTTTCCGTCCTCGTCCTTTAATTCAGGCACAGCTTCAATCATATTAATATTAAACACCATAGGCCAGTCGGTAACATAAATAAGGTCACGTTCCATAAAGTAATGGTGTCCGAAAACCTCGGGCATTACAATCCACTCTGCATCAGGGTGGTCAAATGCTTCAAGATACGGGTCAAGGGGCTGGAGTACGTTTTGTGTTAAAACAGTTGCCTGTGCACTGCCTGACAAAACAGCTAAATGGCAGTATGGATCCCCTGCAAGAACAGTCTGCAAACATTCCTGTGTTGCACTGCTGGACCATGCCTTCCACTTAATATCAACGCCAAGCTCTTCCTTTACCGTTTCCAAAGCCTTTGCGGCGGCAATTCGCCTGTCAGGTGCCATTGTGTACTCCCCTGTGATGGGGTCTTTATAGTGGGGGTCAATTTCCGGTATGTAGTGGTGACCTATGTAAATAGTGTCAACAATGGGTGCATCGCTATCTTCTTGATTTCTTCGGCTACAGCCGGAAAAAGAGGTAATTGCCATAGTGGCACCTACAATAATCGCCAATATTCTTCTGCCTTTTTTCATTTTGTTTACCTACCTTTTTAACATATCAATGTAATCCTATCACAACGCCCAAGGATTGTAAATAGGTTTTTGTGTTATATTTTTATTTATTTTTTGTTAAAATTCACAAATGACTATTGAAATCCGCCTTGACAGATTGTATAATATATACAAAGAAAGTAACTCTTTCTTTTAACGAAATAAAGGAGGCTACTGTATGAAGATTACAATTACAACAAGAAAAACTTTCGTTAATGAACGGGATAAGGAAATGATTGAGAAAAAAATCAATAAGCTCAGTAAGTTTTTCAACGATGATGCAGAGGCGACAGTTACAGTTTCCTCTCAGAAAAACGATAAAATCGTGGAAGTAACTATTTTTGCACACGGTCTTGTTTACCGTGCCGAAGAAAGGAATGAAGAAATACTTGATGCTGTGGACAAGGCTGAAGTTGCCATTGACCGCCAGATCAGACGAAATAAAACAAGACTTGAAAAAAAATTAAAGCGTGATGTTATCCTTCCGCCTGTTATGGATGATGACATAGTGGAGGAGGAAGAAGAAAAGGAATTTAATGTTATCCGTACAAAGAGCTATTTCTTAAAGCCTATGACTGTGGAAGAAGCTATTTTGCAGATGAACCTTGTAAATCACGAATTTTTCATTTTCCTTAATGCAGACACCGACACAACAGATATTGTTTACAAGCGAAAGGACGGTAATTACGGTCTTATCGAAACAAAGGTTTAATGCTTAAAATCAAAGAAGCAATTATCGTGGAAGGGAAATACGATAAAATGCGGTTAAGCCGTATATGCGATGCCTTAATTATTACAACAGACGGCTTTCGCATATTTAAAGATAATGACAAACGCGAGTTTTTAAAAGCCCTTGCAAAAAGACAGGGGCTTTTAATTCTTACAGATTCGGACCGTGCAGGATTTGTCATTCGTTCTCATTTGAAAAGCTTTATTCCGTCGGAATACATAAAGAATATCTATATCCCCGACATAAAGGGCAAGGAAAAAAGAAAGGAAAAACCCTCCAAGGAAGGTCTTTTAGGGGTTGAAGGCATGGAGGAGGAAACATTAAAAAGGCTTTTGGAATCTTGTTCAGTTAACCTTAAAGAAGATAAAGGCGACCCTATCACAAAAGCAGATTTGTATGAAGCAGGTCTGTCTGGCAGTGAAGGAAGCAGTATTTTACGCCAAAGGCTTATATCTGACCTGTCTCTTCCCTCAAGGCTAAGCACAAATTCCCTTCTGGAAATATTAAATGCAACATATTCAAAAGATGAATTTTTTGAATATGTTAAAAATATAATTTAAACAATAAGGAGTTTTATTATGGCAAACAGATTTGTATTAAACGAAACAAGCTATCACGGCAAAGGTGCAATAAAGGAAATTGCAACAGAAGTTACCTCAAGAGGCTTTAAAAAGTGTTTTGTATGTTCCGACCCCGATCTTATAAAGTTCGGCATCACAAAAAAGGTTACCGATGTTTTGGAGTCTAATTCCATTGCATACGAAATTTACTCAAACATAAAGCCCAACCCCACAATTGAAAATGTTCAGACAGGTGTTGAGGCTTTCAAGGCATCAGGGGCTGACTGTATAATCGCCATCGGCGGCGGTTCATCTATGGACACAGCAAAGGCAATCGGTATTATTATAACTAACCCCGAATTTGCCGATGTTGTATCACTTGAGGGGGTTGCTCCCACAAAGAACAAGTGCGTTCCAATTATTGCAGTTCCCACAACAGCAGGCACTGCCGCTGAGGTTACAATAAACTACGTTATTACAGACAGTGAGAACAACCGCAAAATGGTATGTGTTGACGTACACGATATTCCCGTTGTTGCAGTAGTTGACCCTGACATGATGGCATCAATGCCCAAGGGCTTAACTGCCGCTACAGGTATGGATGCACTTACTCACGCAATTGAAGGCTATATTACCTTAGGTGCATGGGAAATGAGCGATATGTTCCACTTAAAGGCTATTGAAATTATTTCAAACAGTCTCCGTGGTGCTGTTGACAACACTCCTGAAGGCAGAGAAGGCATGGCACTTGGTCAGTACATTGCAGGCATGGGCTTCTCAAATGTAGGCTTGGGCATTGTTCACTCAATGGCACATCCCTTAGGTGCTCTTTACGACACACCGCACGGTATAGCAAATGCAATCATACTCCCCACTGTTATGGAATACAATGCACCTAACACAGGTGACAAGTACCGTAATATAGCAAAGGCAATGGGCGTAGAAGGAACAAATGGCATGACAATTGAGAATGCAAGAAAGGCGGCTATAGATGCTGTTAAGAAGTTATCCAAAGATGTTGGAATTCCTTCCGACCTTAAGGACATCGTAAAGATGGAAGATGTAGATTTCCTTTCCGAATCTGCATATGCCGATGCATGCCGACCCGGCAACCCCAGAGAAACATCAGTTGAAGAAATTAAACAGTTATATCTTTCACTGTTATAATAGTCAAAAAAAGGACCTCCAAGATAATCTTGGAGGTCTTTTTTTATGCGTTCAACGCCTGTTCAATATCTGCAATCAAATCGTCTGCGTTTTCAAGGCCAACGGAAAGACGGATTAAATCAGGTGCAACACCTGCTTCTTTCAACTGTTCATCTGTAAGCTGACGGTGAGTATGGCTTGCAGGGTGCAAAAGACAGCTTTTTGCATCGGCAACGTGTGTTACAATGTTGATAAACTTTAAGTTGTCCATAAATCTGTTTGCAGTTTCCCTGTCGCCCTTTAATCCAAAGGCAAGAACACCGCAAGTGCCATTTGGCATATACTTTTTAGCAAGAGAGTAATATTCGTCATCCTCAAGTCCTGCATAATGTACCCATGCAACCTTGTCGTTGTTTTTAAGGTACTTTGCAATCTTAAGAGCGTTTGCGCAGTGTCTTTCCACTCTTACAGGAAGAGTTTCCAACCCTAAGTTAAGATAAAATGCGTTCTGCGGTGACTGAATGGAACCAAAGTCACGCATAAGCTGTGCGGTAGCCTTTGTAATATATGCACCCTTACCGAACTTTTCGGCATAAGTAATGCCGTGGTATGATTCATCAGGAGTTGTAAGACCGGGGAACTTTTCAGCATGTGCCAACCAGTTGAAATTACCTGAATCCACAATACAACCGCCAACGCCAACGCCCTGACCGTCCATATATTTTGTGGTGGAGTGTGTTACAATATCAGCACCCCATTCAAAGGGACGGCAATTCACAGGTGTAGCAAATGTGTTATCCACAATAAGGGGTACACCGTGACTATGTGCAAGACGTGCAAATTTTTCAATATCAAGAACAGTTACAGTAGGGTTTGTGATAGTTTCGGCAAATACAGCCTTTGTGTTGGGCTTAAAGTATTTACTTAATTCTTCTTCGGAAAGTGTCTGGTCAACAAAAGTACATTCGATACCCATTTTTGCCATACTTACACCGAAAAGGTTATAAGTTCCGCCATAGATGGAGCTTGAAGCAATAAAGTGGTCACCGGATTCGCAAATGTTGAAAATTGCGTAAAAGTTAGCCGCCTGACCTGAAGATGTAAGCATTGCGGCAACACCGCCTTCAAGTGCACAAATCTTTGCGGCAACAGCATCGTTTGTGGGGTTCTGTAATCTTGTATAGAAATATCCTTCTGCCTCTAAGTCAAAAAGTCTGCCCATATAATCGCTTGTGTCGTACTTGAATGTTGTACTTTGATATACGGGAAGCTGTCTTGGTTCGCCCTGCTTGGGCTTGTAGCCTTCATGGATACATTTCGTTTCAATTTTTGTCATACCCATTCTCCTTTTCCAAAATGTTTTAGTTTATTATACGCCTAAAATTCATCTTAGTCAATTGTTTTTAACTAACGAAAATCAAGAGACTTATAATACATAATTGATATAAGAACAAAGTGTCTCTTCGCTCCTTGGCAATAGTTGCAACTAAGGTAAACAGAGGAGAAAACACTTTGTGATGCCATGTGCGTTTTCCGAGTTTGTGAGGAAATTCTCGCACGGCAATAGAATCAAAATTTATTTTTACATTATAGGAAATGAGGAATTTCCTATAATGTAAAAAAACTGCCGCAGGGGCAGATGGAAAAACAAAAGGAGGGTTTGTATATAATGACAAGAGCGGAAAAAGGATTAAAGATACTTAAAGACATAGCAATTCACCAACCGAAACACGAACGGAAAGAATGGATAAGGGGTGGAATAGAGGAACTTCTCAACGAACCGGAACATTTCAAATTGACACAAGAGGATATAGCCGTACTGAAACAAGAACTCTTGAAGTACTTATAAAAGACAATAATTTTATTGATTTTTGTAAAACAATAGTAAATGAGATAAGCGTTAAGCAATGTGAAAAATTAATAACAACGTATTTTTATGATACTAAAACAAAACAAAATGTATCGTTTAGTGTCATTTTGGCATTGACAAATGTAAAGCATTTTGATATAATGTTCAAAGAGAAAGATAGGAAGTCAACAGACGATTGACCCTAAATAGTGATTAAATAGTGATTAAAAGAATATAACCGCTAAGTTTGGTTGCTTGGGCGGTTATTTCTTTTTGCTAAAAATTGTATAGCAAAGACCAACGATTCCAACAATTAGGGTTGTGAATACAAACAAACCTTCATATGTAACCATGGCATTCCCCCCTTCCGAGGGAAAAAGAAACGAAAAACCCTCTATAATGATAAAGAGTCAACCGCCTATTCGTCTATAAAGATGGTTAAAATTCAACGCGACTTCCTATCCATGGTGTATTATATCACAACTGTTGAATATTGTCAATTCAAAGACACCTCAAGTATCTTTATTTTTAGCTGTGGACATCTGCTTTGTACATTTTTCTTACACTCATCATGTTTTTATACAATTTCCTCAAAAGGTGGTATTGATTTTTCCACAATGAGGCTGTAAAAAAAGTTTCTAAAGAAATAAGTTAGACCATTTGGGATAGTCCCCCTTGTGGCAAATTGGAAGACAATTTGCCATAAAGGGGACTGTCCCGAAATGGTCTTTTTGTTATCTCAGTGTTGACTTTTTTTACAGCCTCTTATATCTTAGAATATGATGATAATAAACTGAGATACAAGCACTACAGCTATCAAAGCGATGGGATATGTAGCCGCATATGCTGCCGCAACATCTTCAGTGCCTGCAACAGAGATAAGTGTACCAAGGGCAGGAGTAGAAGTCATACCGCCGGTCAATGAACCGAGGCTGTTTAAAAGAGGCATCTTCAATACAAACTTTGCAAAGATGAAACCAAGAATCATGGGAACAAGTGTCATAATAATACCGTATACAAAGTACATGGGGTCAAAGTTTGCAACGAATTCTGTACCGCCGGGAATACCTGCACCAACAAGGAAAAGGATAAGACCAAGCTCACGGAAAAGCTTAAGTGTGCTCTGCTGAGGCATAATGCTTACCTTACCAATTCTGCCGAAGTGACCAAGGATAAGTGCAACCAAAAGGCATCCGCCTGTTGTTGTAAGAGAGAAGCATGTACCTGAAATACCTGCACTGCTCATGGGGATTTTAACCTTACCCACAACCATACCGAGGATAGATGCCAGAGAGAATGCCGCAATACCCATATGGTCAAGGTGTAAAAGCTTAACAGGGTTCTTCTTTTCAGATTGTTCACTGCTGCCTGAAATAAGTGCTCTTTCCTTCTCCATGTCTGCCTTCATAAACTTAGGTACAAGCTGAACGAAAAGTACAACGCCCAATACACCGAATATGTAAGCAATACCGTGACCTACGGAAACAAGAGATGTATATTCACTTGCAACAGTTGCCTTTGCCGCACTGAAAGCGGGAGTAGATGTAAGCGAACCTGAAAGGAGACCTACAATCATAGCTACAAAACCGTCAAGTGTTTCGATGGAAGAACCGTAACCGAATACATGTTTACCAAGCATGATACATCCAACGGCACCAAGACCGCCGGCGATGATAATAACAAGACCCAAAACCACATAGCTTTTGAAGTTTTTCTTTAAGTTACCGAAGAACTTAGGACCTGCAATAAAGCCTACGCTTGTTACGAAAAGAACAAGACCAAATGTTTCAATTATTGACAAAGCATTGTCTGCATAGCTGATGCCGTCAATCTTAAGTTGCTGGCTTATTACATCGGGGAAAAGTGCACCAAATAAAAGTGCAACGATAAACACACCTGCATCACCCAAAGAAACGCCCTTTATGGTGATACGGCCCAGTGCGTAACCTACAAATAAAATTGCGAAAAGACAGAACATAAAGAATGTTATGCCTGTTACGGGAATAACTCCGCCGAACAAATTCATAATTTTCTCACCTTTCATTTAATTTTACACTATTTTTTCCGAAGGTTATTATATTCTAATTGACAGCGTTTGTCAATCAGAATCAAACTAAAAATCAACTAAATTTGACTTAAATTGCAGTAAAGCTCACAATTTTTCCTATCCTATCAAAAGCATTGCACCTGTCAGTATTATTACAAAGGCGAAATTAAAGGCGGAAAACTGTAAAATATAGTTGACAGTTTCCCTTTTTCCTTTGTTACGTTTTGTATATTCTCTAAGTGTTATAAGACTTGCCAAGGATGCAATCAGTGTGCCTGCACCGCCTATATTTACACCCCAAAGAAGGTGGCGATAATTGTCGGTAAACTGGCTTAAAAGTATCGCCGAAGGCACATTGCTTATTACTTGACATGAAAGAACGCTGAAAATCAAGGTGTTCTTTTCCAAAAGATAGGAGAACACTTCTTTTACCGCTTCAATCCGTCCCATGTTCCCTGCGAAAATAAAGAAAAACACAAAGGTCATTAAAAGCGGATAGTCAACCTTTTGCAGTGCGTATTTGTCAAGATAAAAAATGCTGACCGCAACTATAACAAAACCTAACTGATAAGGCATAAATCTAAAAACCATCATAATTGCTAAAATGAAAAGCATAATGTATACAGTTGTCTTTCCCGGTGGCAGAATAATTTTCTCATCTTCTATTAAAAGCTCTTCCCTTTTCACAAAAAGACAGCACAATGTAATAAGAATTACTGCAATGATAAACGGCTTTAACATAATCATCACAAATTCCCCTGTGGGAATATTGAACTTAGTGTACAAATACAAATTCTGCGGGTTTCCGAAAGGGGTTAACATCCCGCCTAAATTTGCGGCAATATTCTGCATAATAAATGTAAATGCCATATATTTTTCCTTGCCCGTGCTTCTCAGCACATAATACCCCAAGGGCAGAAAAGTCAAAAGTGCCATATCGTTTGCAATAAGCATTGACCCGATAAATGTTATGTACACCAAAGCTAAAATGCAGTTTCGTGTATTTTTAAAAACCTTTACAATACTACTTGCAATTTTATAAAAAAATCTAAGATTTCTTAACGCACGAACTACTGCCAGAACAGAAAAAAGGCACGCCAGGGTCTTAAAATCAATGTAGCTCAAATACTTTTTATCAGGTGGCACAATAAAGCACGTAACAAGTGCCGCAAAAAATGCTATCACCGTAACAGTGTTCTTTTTTGTGAAATTTTTTGCTTTTCTTAAAGCTTTTTTGCCCATAGTTTTAATACTCACTTATAATCACCCCAAACATTTGGTATTTTACCACAACTATCTTTGCATGTCAAAAAAACTCTTGAAAACAGTATATTAAAATGCTATAATATTCTCCACAGGAGGGAATTTTATGCAACTTGTTTTACTGACCGCTTTAGGCATTGGCGGTGCCACTGTTATGGGTGCTGTCATAGGTCTTTTATTTAAAAACAACAGCCATAAATTTTCTGATATTGTTTTGGCTTTTGCCGCCGGCATAATGCTTTCAGCCGCAATTATCGGGCTTGTTCTGCCCTCTGTGGAATATGGAAATGTATTTACAACGGTACTTGGCATATTTGCAGGTGCATTTTTACTTTATGTTATAGATAAGGTAGTTCCCCATCTTCACAGCTTTTCCCAAAAGGATGAGGAAAGTCACTGTGCCGCGAACGACAGAATTAATAAGGTAATGCTTTTTGTTTTTGCAATTGCCATACATAATTTCCCCGAAGGCATTGCCGCAGGCGTTGGTTTTGGGACAGGTAACACAGGGGATGCTTTTCTCATTGCAGGTGGTATCGCCTTGCAGAACATTCCCGAAGGTATGGTTATTATCGCACCGATGCTCAGTGCCGGTGTCAGCTTAAAGCGTACATTTATATATGCCGCCTTAACAGGTGTTGTTGAGGTTGTGGGAACTCTTACAGGGTACTTTGCCGTGTCTTTATCAACGGCAATTCTGCCCTTTGCCCTTGCCTTTGCAGGGGGAACAATGCTTTATGTAATAAGTGACGAAATGATTCCCGAAACACATCACGGGGACGAACGCCCGGTTACATTTGCACTTTTGCTGGGCTTTTGCGTTATGCTTATTTGCGATTTTTATTTAGGTTAATTTTTATTTAGGGAGGTCATATTATGACAAAGTATCAGGGTACACAAACAGAAAAGAATTTGGAAGCCGCTTTTGCAGGGGAATCTCAGGCAAGAAATAAGTACACTTATTTCGCTTCCGTTGCAAAGAAGGAAGGCTACGAGCAGATTTCGGCTCTTTTCCTTAAAACTGCCGAAAATGAAAAGGAACACGCTAAAATGTGGCTTAAGGAATTAAAGGGAATCGGCAACACAGCCGAAAACCTTCTCCATGCCGCAGAAGGTGAAAACTTTGAATGGACAGATATGTACGAAGGCTTCGCAAAGACAGCCGAGGAAGAAGGGTTCCCCGAGCTTGCAGAAAAGTTCAGACTTGTTGCCGCAATCGAAAAGCATCATGAAGAAAGATACCGTGCTCTTTTAACAAATGTTGAAACTGCAAAGGTATTTGAAAAGAGCGAAGTTAAGGTTTGGGAATGTCGTAACTGCGGCCACATTGTAGTTGGCACAAAGGCTCCCGATGTTTGCCCCACATGCAACCATCCTCAGTCCTACTTTGAAGTTCACGCTGAAAATTATTAATTTAAAAAACTTAACTAAAAGGAGCTTGGAACAAAGCGATTTTTTAATCGAATTGTTCCAAGCTCTTTTTCAGTTGCAAACAAATATTTTTAATTCTTTCAATTTCTTTCCAAAATTAAGTTCGTTGGGGATGGCGTCCTCCACATCCCGTTTCCATGTTTTAAACTTATAGTTTTCGGGACGTCGAGGACGCCGTCCCCTACATTTTATCACAGCTTTTTAATATCTCTGAAATTTCTAATTCATATTAATAATCGGAGGAAACAATCACGGGGTTCTTAATATAGAAATCTGTTCCCCCACCATAAGAATTGCCATGAGTAATTTCAACAACTATTTCAATTTCAAGTTCATTTTCAATATTCACTTCAAATTTTACAGGAGTTGTAGTTCCCCTCATTATAGGCGATTTATATAATACTTTCCCATTAGTTCCATATATTTTTAATACACCTTCAGGGCTATGATCGTTACTGATATAAAACTCACCCTTGATTGTTTTTGCTAAAGTATTCAAAGGATACGTTATTGAAGTTGAGTACATAAATCTTTTGTCTCCAACTTCAATTCCTCTATTTGTTTCACCACAGATGTAAGTATCACCTTTTTCTTCACGAAAACGTACATTGTTTGGAGCTGAGCACTCTGTGTACGGCCTGTTCCAAAGGGGAAGTTCCTTTGCCGGCTTTTCCACTTCACCGCCTAAAAATACTGTATAGTTACCCTGATCCCATGTAACGTCTTTTTCAAAAGCCTCTGCCACGGCTCTTACAGGAAGGTATGTTGTGCCGTTATAAATAAATGGTTCAACAACATTTCCGTTAGCATCCTTAGGTTCAATCAAAACACCGTCAACAACCAGCTTAACATTGTGGTAAACTGCTGTAATTGTTTCCGCTGTTTCCTTTGCCAATGTGGGCATTCCGCTAAGCATTGCTACCGCCAATGCACCTGCCGCAAAACCTTGCAATCTTTTGTTCATAAAAATCTTCCTTTCTCAATTGCATATTAAATATGTAATTTTTTAACTTATAGTTACAATATAGCATATTTAATACGATGTTGTCAAGATATTTTCCATTATTTCATCATAAATAATATGTATATGACACATTAAATAATTAATATAATATATTTATTGGTGAGGTGTGTTTATGGACGAAATTGATTTAAAAATAGAAAACGGGAAAAAATTTATCCGAGACAGAATAACACAGCTTAGGCTAAAGGCAGATATTTCAGAATATCAACTAAGTTATGAACTTGGACAAAACAGAGGGTATATACAGGCAATCTCTTCGGGAAAGTCTATGCCGTCAATGGCAGGTTTTTTGAACATCTGTGATTTTTTTAATATTACACCACTTGAATTTTTTGACACTTCCATTGAGGAACCACAGCTTATAAATGACATTATCATGCTTATAAAGCAAATGAAAGAAGAAGATCTCCTTTTGTTAAAAGAAGTCCTTGCAAGAATATCTGACAAATAAAAGAGGCTGTAAAAAAAGTCTCTAAAGAAATAAGTTAAGACCATTTGGGACAGTCCCCCTTATGGCAAATTGGGAGACAATTTGCCAAAGAAACCTTGCGAGGTTTTGTTGGGACAGTCCCGAAATGGTCTTTTTAATATAATCCAACATAGTAGTGAGATGTGTGTTATTTATTAAGAAATCGTTCAGATTGCTGTTTTGTGTGGTTGGAGCTGTGCTATCTGCACCGCCCAGCCGCACAAAATAGTGAGATGGGCGATTTATTAAGAATAACTATCTTCTGTAAAGTCTCTTATATTCATATTTTGGTTCACAGCTTACGTTAATGCCAAGTCGCCTTAAAAGCATTTCGTCCTCGTCTGACAGTATTACGGAGAAGTGTGCATCACTGCCGCGAAGGTTATTAAGCTGCTCCGTCGCCTTTTTTGCCAATGGGTCTGTCTGTGCCGAAACGGTTAACGCCATAAGCACCTCGTCTGTGTGAAGGCGGGGGTTTTTATGCTTAAGATACTGTGTTTTTAAATCGCATATAGGCTTTAATATCCCCTCTGCAATAAGTTCAACATTGTCATCAATACCGCCCAAGGCTTTAAGTGAATTTAACAAAAGTGCCGAAGCCGCACCTAAGGTAGAGCTTGTCTTTCCTGTAATAACCCTGCCGTCCGGAAGGACCATCGCCCCTGCCGGGCCGCTTGTTTCCCTCTCCTTCTGCATTGCCGCACTTATAGCAGGGCAAATACTTTCGGTAATTCCGCTTTGGTTCATAAGGACTTCAATTTTTCTTACCTGTGTTTCATCACCCATGCCTTTCAGTTTGTTTACCGAGGCAGTGTAATAACGCCTTAAGATTTCCATTTTGGATGCCTCACGGCACACATCATCGTCTATAATGCAGTTACCTGCCATGTTTACGCCCATATCCGTAGGCGACTTATAGGGGCAATTCCCCTGAATTTTTTCAAAAATAGTGCTTAATACAGGGAAAATTTCTACATCACGGTTATAGTTAACGGCGGTTTTGCCGTATGCCTCCAAATGGAAGGGATCTATCATGTTTATATCGTTTAAATCTGCCGTTGCCGCTTCGTAAGCTAAGTTAACAGGGTGATTAAGGGGTATATTCCAAATTGGGAAAGTTTCAAATTTGGCATAGCCTGCCGTAACTCCACGCTTATGTTCATGATAAAGCTGGCTGAGGCACGTTGCCATTTTTCCGCTTCCGGGACCCGGTGCCGTAACAACAACCAAGGAACGCTCTGTTTCGATATATTCGTTCTTGCCCAATCCCTCCTCCGACACAATGTGTGGAATGTCATAGGGATAACCTTCGATGGGATAATGCTTATAACACTTGATACCCAAATCATTAAGGTGCTTCAAAAACAAGTTTGCGGAATTCTGGTTTGTATAACGTGTAAGCACAACACTGCCCACAAAAAGACCAAGTTCACGGAAGGTATCAATAAGGCGTAAAACATCGTCGTCGTATGTAATGCCCAAATCACCGCGTATCTTGTTTGACTCAATATCAGCGGCATTTATGGAAATTACGATTTCAACATCATCTTTAAGCTGTTGAAGCATACGCATTTTGCTGTCAGGTTCAAAGCCGGGGAGTACACGTGATGCATGGAAGTCATCGAATAACTTACCGCCGAATTCAAGATACAGCTTACCGCCAAACTGAGCAATTCTTTTACGGATTTGCTCGGACTGTGTGGCAAGATATTTGTCATTATCAAAACCCTGTTTTTTCACATTTTACACTCCCCTAAAAAAACTTAACGGATACAGTATATCAAATTTTCGGTAAATATAAAAGTGTATTTTAAAAATTTTTCAAAAATTTTTTCATATAATTGTAAAAAGGCTTATTTCCTTGACTTTACATATTAAAAATGATACTATAACTTTGGATTTATTAATAAAGGAGAGAGAAAATGGAAAGAGAACATTTGAAAAGCCGTTTAGGCTTTATACTTATCAGTGCGGGATGTGCCATCGGTGTGGGAAATGTATGGAAATTTCCTTGGATGGTAGGACAGTACGGCGGAGGGATGTTTGTCCTTTTGTACCTGTGTTTTCTTCTGGCTATGGGTGTGCCTGCCCTTTGTATGGAGTTGGCAGTTGGCAGAGCGTCCCAAAAAAGCCCGGCTAAAATGTATGATGCTTTAGGCAAAGGCAATTCGCCTTGGAAAATTCACTCATGGACGGCGATACTGGGAAACGTAATGCTTATGATGTTTTATGTTCCCGTGGCATCATGGATGCTTCAGTATTTCATCGGAATGGCAAAGGGCGATTTTTCTTCACTTTCAGGTGATGCTATCGGTGCAAAATTCGGCTCCATGTTAGCCGATCCCGTAAATATGATTATTTCGGCTTCATTTGTTACAATCTTGTGCTTTCTGGTATGTTCGGCAGGCGTTCAGAAGGGGCTTGAAAAAGTAACAAAGGTTATGATGATAGCCCTTCTTGTTATTATGGTGGCGTTGGCTGTAAACTCTGCTTTTCTTCCGGGTGCCTCTGAAGGCTTGTCCTTCTACCTTATCCCCGATGTTGACACATTTTTTAAAGCAGGTCCCATAAATGTAATAGTTGCCGCTATGAATCAGGCTTTCTTCACTTTAAGCTTAGGCATAGGTGCAATGGCGATTTTCGGAAGCTATATCGGCAAGGACCGTTCCCTTTTAGGTGAAAGTGTTAACATTGCCCTTCTTGACACATTTGTGGCGTTTACTTCGGGACTTATTATTTTCCCTGCTTGCTTTGCCTACGGTATTGACCACACGGCAGAAGGTCCAAGACTTATTTTTATGACCCTTCCACAGGTGTTTGACAACATTCCCTACATAGGCAGACTTTGCGGAACTCTTTTCTTTTTGTTTATGACCTTTGCCGCCTTAAGTACAGTGCTTGCGGTATTTGAAAACATTATCGCATGTACTATGGACATTTTTGGATGGGGCAGAAAGAAGGCATCTGTAATCGACTGTATTGCAATCTTAATTCTTATTCTCCCCTGTATATTCGGTTACAATATCTGGTCCTCTTTTATGCCCTTTGGTGCAAATTCCGCTGTTTTAGACCTTGAAGATTTTATCGTTTCAAACATTCTTCTGCCTACAGGTGCAATTGTATTTATACTGTTCTGCACCTTAAAGTGCGGCTGGGGATGGAAGAACTTCACCAAAGAAGCAAACGAAGGAAAAGGCTTAAAAGTAAAGCCATGGATGCGTTTGTATATGACCTTTGTCCTTCCTTGTATGATTATCATTATTTTTGTATTGGGTCTTATAAGTAAATTTGGTGCATAATTTTTAAAAAATGGGCTGTAAAAAGTCAACACTGAGATAACAAAAAGACCATTTCGGGACAGTCCCCCTTATGGCAAATTGTCTCCCAATTTGCCATAAGGGGGACTGTCCCAAATGGTCTTAACTTATTCCTTCAGAGACTTTTTATAGCTTCTTTTTTTTGTGTGAAATATTCTTATCTCTTTTGGGCAGGCACCGTAAGCTTAAAAGTTACTCCACCATCTTCGTTATAAACTACATCTTCAATATTTGCTTTGACTGTGCTATTGTTATTATTAACTCTTACAAATTCATCCCAATAGCTCATTATGCGGACAGAATTGTTAAATTCTTCTGTGATGGGTGTAATTGTTACCACATAGCTTCCGTCATTGTTGTCAACACTTGACACGTTAAAGAATACATCACCTGTATATGCACCGTTTCCTTCTGTACGTGGGCTAAATGTGCCGTCGGACTTTAAGGTAAGTCGTATTCCTACCATGTTTACATATGCGTTCAACACATTATAAAGTGCATCGTTACCTTTTAAGGAGTAATCC
Source organism: Clostridia bacterium (assembly GCA_051866635.1). Taxonomy (GTDB): domain Bacteria; phylum Bacillota; class Clostridia; order UMGS1883; family UMGS1883; genus RGIG1927. The sequence continues at coordinate 35,705 of JBJDXJ010000058.1, forward strand.
TTTACCTTTTCCATGTCGCTACCCGTCTTCATAAGACCTACCGCAACATGGTAAATACTTCTTGTTACACTTTGTGTACTGTAGATTGTTTTTTCTGTACCGTCTTCATACCTTACAGTAACGTAAGGCACAGCGGTATAATTACGGTTATAGTTATTCACTGCAATATCTGTTATTGCTACAGAGAAGGTTTCATCATCCTGCCATGTGTCTGCTTTCGCTATTGCTTCCTTCAAGCTACCTTCGGCAGTGATTTTCATGCCGTAACCTATAACTTCACCGTTGCCTACACTACTGCGGTCAACAGTTGCAACAAACCTTAATCCGTTTCCGGAGTTTATCTTTCCCTTTTCATCAACACCGCCACCGTAGCGTACCTGTGCACCGCCTACCATTGTCACATTAATATTGGCAGTTTCTATCACTTCTCCGCCTGTAACTGTTTGTAAGCCTGCATCAACGAATTTTGTTGTACCTTTCTCATCTGTTATATAATAACCAAGCACATTTTCAGGAAGGTAATATTCGCCCTTACCTGTATCTATACCTAAAACTATTTCGCCTTCAACCTCAATCTCTTTGCCGTCAACAATAACTGTTACAGTCTTTGTATCTTTCGTTTCATATTCATTCACAATAACATCGGAAAATTCCGTTACACTGAAATGTGCCCAGTTTCCATTTTCAGAACATTCAAGATAAAAGGCTTGTGCTTCTCCACATTCAACCTTTTCGTGTCCGTCTTGGTAAAAATATTCCCTTGTTCCATCTTGCTTTATGTGGATAATTTCCTCCGGGTACAGGCTGCCCACATAAAGTGAAACGCTCATAAGTTTTTCTTTGTTAAAGGCTGAATCTGAGATATCTACAGTTTCTGCATTTACACCGTCACTTACCGTCATTTTAGGTGTAAGTGAAAATGTTATTGAAGTTCCTTCGCTTTCTTTGCCGCCTTCGGTATAATCCGTTACAGAAATGTTTACATCAACATCCATTTTCACAATGTTCTGAGTGCTCCAATCCTCCACATAGCCTGTGAGTACTTCGTCTATGGATTCCACTGTAAGTGCCTCGGACATACCTGAAACATTTGAAACACTTGCGGCATTTTCGCTGTAGATTTCAGCGTTAAAATTAGTAAAATCAACAGTTGAAGCCTTATCATTTATTGTATAGCTGACTTCGCCCTCCTCTGTTACTGTTTTACCTGTCTGGGTCATGCGGTAAAGACAAACTTTACTTTCTCCGATATCGCATCCGGCATATGCTCCGCCATCCCCGCTGTAGTAAGCTTCTTCCAATATGGAGAAACCGCTTGTTCCGTCTATATTGTACATACGTAAATATCCGTTATCTGTATCAACCCAGCTTTCAGAGTAAACAGAAACAATACTTGCACTCTTATCCTCGTTTAATCCCAAACGGTAGCCGTACTTTGCATAGGCATCACCCATGAAGAATACGCCTTCTTGGTCTGCCAAAGAGGATACTTTGCCATCAAGGGTGCCCTGAAGTGAATAACGGAAATCACCATTGTCAAGATCACTGCACTCTGCGGCAAATTCTGCTGTGAACATAAATGCACCGTTATCGTCTGCATTTTTGTACTTAACGGTTCCGTCCTCCTGTATTGCAATCTCTACCGCAGGAAGAAGTGTAGTATCTCTCTTTCCGCCCTTTTCATCTTCACTTGGCACAGGGGATGCGGCAAAATATCTGCCGCCACGTTCTGACACAATAATATACTTATTGCCAGTAACTATCTCATCTTCACTTTCTACTTTAGTAAATATGGGCATAGCCTTGTTACAGTAATCACAGATGTCGTCTCCGTTATCATCCTTTGCACCCAATGCAAGGATTATAAGGTCGTCTTTGTTGTACACTTCACTAAGACCTGTTTCGTCCAAATAGCATAAATCACACACATTACAGTACCAGTATTCCTTCATGCCATTTTTGATACATGTAGGTGCAACATAGTCATAATGGACAAGTCCTGTTTTGTGGTTGCATTTTTCCTCGTATCTATATGCTTTTATGTGATTATCGTCCATAGTACAGCTTGTGGCAAAGTAGGGTTCACCATCGCCTGTTACAAGGCAGATATACGCCCCGCCCAATGTGTCATCATACATATAACCATACTCATATCGCCAATAAGTTGCACTGTCCTTTATACTTGTAACACTAAGCGTGCCTTCTGTATTTTTCAGATAATTCTCACCGATTTTTATATATTGCGGTGTGTAATTCCAGCCGTCACTGCCTTTTATGGGCGTACCGTATTCAATTGCCAAAAATGTGGCTTGATCATCTGATGCATAATAAACATTTTCCATGGGGCTTGCAACTTCCACAGCACTCATACCATTTCCGTTAGGTTCGCCCATGGCGTAAAACTTTCCGTCATATTCCGAAACGAAAATATGTCTGTAGCCGTCCCCTGTATTGCTGTATCCAAAGTATGCATCTTCAATGGCTTTGTTGCAATAGATACATTTTCCGTCTGTGTAGCTGTGGCTTACGGTAGGAAGGAAAACATCCGATGGCTGAATTTCTGTCACAGTGTCACTTTCAAAATATCCACTGCACACATTGCAAAGGTAATATTCCCTGTTTCCCGTTTCGGTACAGGTAGGTGCCTTTTGTGCAACATAAGTAAGATTATGTTCCGCAAGGGGAAGCGTTGTGTCCTCAAGTTTAATTTTTGTGGTTTTATCGCTCTTTAAGTAGCTTCCGCAGTTTGAACAAAAATAATATTCAATATTTCCTTTTTCTGTACAACTGCTGTTTTTCGGGGCAGTATATGTGAGGTACTCATCACCATGTTCACATACTTCCCTATATAAATAAGTTTTCACGGGCAAATTGTCTTCTGTCAAATCGGAATATGTCAGACTTTCATCTTCGGGCAAATCGATAAAGGAATCATTTATCATACCCCCTGAAAATACAGGTAAGCCACCGTTATTTGCCTGATGGTGTATTCTTATATAGCCTGATGTTTCTTTCACAGTTCCCACATTTCTGCTTGTTTTAAAAAGAACTGTTCCGTCTTCTCTGAAAATAATCTGCCATCTTGAAATGTGGTTTGCCAAAATATTTACAAGGGGAAGGCTCTTTGAACTGAACGCATCATATCCGTATGTTGTTCCTCCGGAGCAATATACCCCGTTTACATACATACTGTCGTCCGTCACAAATTTATACCCCCCATCACTCACTAACTTGAAGGTGAGAGGCGTATTTTCACTGTTTGAAACGCTTAGTGTTCCGTCTTCATTTTCAGTAAGTGCCATGGCACAGCGGTAACCTGACAAAAGCTCTACCGAAGTGTATTCATAATCCGCCATTGTATAGTAAACTGCTTCGTCCTTTTCATAACCGCCGGGGCAACCTACAATGATGTAATTTGAATATCCCGAAAGCTCATCTGTGCTTGTTACGCGTTCAAACCGCACTTTAGTGCTATAGGCAAATACCGGCATGCACGGCATAAGCGAAAGGATCATCACAAAAGCTATACATACGCAAAGAAGTTTTTTCATTTTTCTTTTCCCCCTTAATTTTTAATTGTCGTTGACTGAGATAATCTTACATGATACAATTATCTACGAGATAACTTCTTCTCTACTTTATAATAAGCTAAATTTATCCTTTTGTCCCCCTCCCAAATGAAAAAACAAGGATGGGAAAGCATGTTTTTTATAAAAAAAGGATGGGAAAAAGTATGGGAAGTTTAAATAGTGATTTATGCAGAATGGAGATTATTATATGAAAAACCTGCGTATGGGATATATACCTATTATTGTTTTACTTTTTTCTTTAACCGCTTGCGGTCCTGTGGGGGACAAAGCTACAAGTCTTTCCATGATTTATTTGTCAACGGCAATCATTTCTGTATTACTGCTGTCATGTTACATATGCCTTGTGAAAAAAAAGGAAGCTATGTTCATCCTTCTTTTTTCGTTGGTTTCAGTTATAAATATAGGGTATTTTGCCCTTTCAGTATCTAAAACCTTAAACGGAGCATTAATTGCCAACAGGATTGCATATTTCGGTTCTGTTTTTCTGCCCGTTTCCATGATTATAATTATATCAAATGTTTGCAAGATGAACTTTAAAAAACATGTTTATGCCATAATGTTTGCATTTAGCACGGTGATTTTCTTAATCGCCGCAAGTCCGGGCTTTCTTGACATTTATTATAAAGAGGTAAGCATTGAATTTGTAAATGGGGTTACCATGTTGACTAAAGTTTACGGACCGCTTCATTTCGTGTATCTTATTTATCTCTTTGTATGCTTCTGCTTTATGATTGGTATAATAACTTATGCTTCAGTAAAAAAACTCATTACCTCAAACAAGCACGCCGCCGTTCTTCTGGTAGCCGTACTTGTAAATATAGGTGTTTGGCTTTTTGAACAGCTTGTTGATTTGGATTTTGAATTTCTTTCTATTTCGTACATTACTACAGAGCTGTTCCTTATAAGTTTGTATCTTATAATTCAGGACTACGGGATGCTTTCACAATCTCCCATAGCCTCTCCTGATTTCCAAGGTGAAAAAATTCAAAAGGAAGCTGAAAGCTTGGTTGAAAACAATCTATTCTATGAAAAGTGTTCCTACATTCTTGACAATCTTTCATCATTAACGCCTACTGAGCGAAAAATTTATGATTATTACTGTATGGGAAAAACAACAAAGGAAGTTATGGAAATCTTAAGCATTAAGGAAACCACCTTAAAATATCACAACAGAAATATTTACGGCAAATTGGGCGTATCCTCACGAAAGCAATTAATGCAATACGTAAATATAATGAGAAAACAGAATAAGGGTTAAAACAAAAACGTGCAACGATAAATCTTTTATTTATCGTTGCACGTTTTTCTGTTTTAAGTTTTGTTATTTATTCGGGGTACGCCTCGCCTTAAAGAAGTTAAGCCTTAAAGCATTCATTACAACGCAAAAACTTGACAAACTCATTGCCGCCGCACCGAACATGGGGCTTAATGTCAAACCAAAGAGAGGGATATATACACCTGCCGCCAAGGGTATACCTATAACATTATAGAAAAACGCCCAGAACAGGTTTTCGTGAATATTTTTAAGTGTCCTTCTGCTCAATTTTATTGCTGTTACCACATCAAGAAGGCTTGATTTCATCAACACCACATCTGCCGCATCAATGGCAATGTCCACCCCTGCACCTATGGCAACAGATGTGTCAGCACAGGTTAATGCAGGGGCATCGTTAATACCGTCCCCAACCATCATAACCTTGCCCTTTTTCTTCATTTCCGAAACAATCTTCGCCTTATCCTCAGGAAGGGTGTCTGCATAAACCATGTCAACATCTGCCTTTTGAGCAATGGCCTTAGCCGTCAGCTCATTATCACCTGTAAGCATAACGGTGGTAATGCCCATTTCTTTAAGCTCTTCTACAGCTTCTGCACTGTCAGCTTTTATTTTGTCACTTACTGCAATAATGCCCAAAAATTTACTTTCCGTCGCAAAAAGAAGCGGTGTTTTGCCTTCATCGGCAAATTTTTTCACTTCATGCTCCATCTTTTCATCAAGTGACACAACACTCTCTATAAAGGCTTTATTACCGCCATATATAGATTTTCCGAAAATCTTGCCTTTTAAACCGTTACCGGGAAGTGCATTAAATTCCTCCGTTTCAAAAGCCTCCATATTTTCCTTTTCCGCAATTTCAACAACAGCCTTTGCCAAAGGATGCTCGCTCTTTTTTTCCAAGGAATAGGCTAACTTTAGCAGCTCCTTTTCTTCACAGCAAAAGGGGACAACATCCGTTACCGAAGGCTTACCTTCTGTAATGGTGCCTGTTTTATCCAAAATGACAATTTTGCTCTCCCCTGCCTTTTCCAAGGCTTCTGCCGTTTTAAAAAGAACACCGTTTTTTGCTCCCACACCGCTTCCCACCATAATTGCAACAGGTGTGGCAAGCCCTAATGCACAGGGACAGCTTATAACAAGGACGGAAATTGCCCTTGCCAAAGCATAGCCCACACTTTGACCTACCAAAAGCCATACTATAAACGTAACTAACGAAATTCCCATAACAGTGGGAACAAAGACCCCTGAAACCTTATCTGCCACTTTCGCAATAGGTGCCTTTGTAGCGGCAGAATCTGTCACCATTTTAATAATTTGGGAAAGAGTTGTATCTTCCCCCACTCTTGTGGCTTCGCACTTTAAAAAGCCCGACTGATTTATTGTAGCACCGCTTACACTGCTTCCCGCAGCTTTGTCAACAGGTACGCTTTCACCTGTTAACATTGACTCGTCAACTGCACTTTCCCCTTCTATAACAACTCCGTCAACGGGGATGCTTTCACCGGGACGAACCACAAAAATATCCCCGATTTTCACATCGGAAATATCAACAACCTCTTCTGCACCGTTTCTTATAACCGTGGCACTTTTTGCCTTAAGCTCCATAAGGCTCTTTATGGCGTTTGTGGTTTTACCCTTTGAATATGCCTCAAGCATTTTACCCATTGTTATAAGGGTTAAAATCATCCCGGCGGACTCAAAATAAAACTCTCCCATTAAACCTTCGGGATTGTCGCTTACAGTCATCATAAAAAGGGCAACAGTGCTGTAAACAAAACTTGCCGCCGCACCTAAGGAAACGAGTGTGTCCATGTTTGGGCTTTTATGAATAATCCCTTTAAATCCGCTTATAAAAAACCTTTGGTTTATCACCATTATAATTGCCGAAAGCAAAAGCTGTATAAGCCCCATAGCCACATAATTTCCGTGGAAAAAGGTTGGGTACGGCACACCCCACATATGACCCATTGAAAAATACATAAGCCCAAGAAGAAATACAAGCGATACTAAAAGCCTGTTTCTGAGCTTTTTTACAGCGTCATCCTCCCCTTGCTCCTTTTTCGCTCCGGTATTTTCCCCTTCTATTCCGTAGCCTGCCTTTTTCACAGCTTTAATTATTTTTTCACTTGGTGCATTTCCTTCCACTATCATTGAATTTGTAAGCAGATTAACACTGCAACTTGTAACGCCCTTTACAGCACTTACTGCCTTTTCCACTCTCGCACTGCAGGCGGCACAGCTCATGCCTGTTATATTATATTTTTCCACACTATCACCTCATTAATTTCTGCAACAAACACACAAGTTCATCTATCGTTTCGTCTTTTCCCTCTCTTATATCATTTGCAACACAAGTTTTTATATGCTCGCCTAAAAGCTCTTTGTTAAAAGAGTTAAGTGCCGCCTGTGCCGCAGACACCTGTGTTAATATATCCACACAGTAGGCATCATTTTGAACCATGCCTCGAATACCTCTTATCTGCCCTTCAATACGGTTTAAGCGGTTAATCAGTGCCTTGTATTCTTTTTCACCACGTTTTTTTGTTTTACAGCATTCCATTTCATCGCCTCCATATACCCCATGGGGGTATATTAAAGATATCACAAAACTCTCGTATTGTCAACAGTAAATACTTCCTGCGTTTTATAATTTAAAAGTAGAAAAATATGTAAAAACATGTTGTATTTTGCTCTATGCTATGATATACTCACAATGGGATTACAATTTTCTAAGGATTACACATAAAAAGGAAGGAAAACAAAATGAAAAAATTTCTTTTAATCTTTATGACATTGTTATTGGCATTTTCTATGTCTGCTTGCGGTCATACTCACACATGGAACGAAGCAACTTGTACAGTGCCGAAGACTTGTCCTGAATGTGGTGAAACGGAGGGTGAAGCCACGGGGCATTTATGGGTTGAGGCAACTTGTACAGACCCTAAAACCTGTTCAATATGTGGTGAAACAGAAGGTGTAGCCACAGGGCATTCATGGGTCGAAGCAACTTGCACAGTTCCAAAGACTTGTTCAATATGCGGCGAAACAAAGGGTATGCGAAAAGAACATTCGGTTTCTAATTGGGAAACAGTTAAAGTTGCAACCTGTTCGGAAAAAGGTGAGGAATCAGGAGTGTGCACAGTGTGCGGAGAAGTGCTTACACAGTCCATTGACAAATTGGAGCATACACCAGGCGAATGGGAAGTTACTAAAAATGCGACCGAGTCTTCTCCCGGCAAAAAGACACAAAGTTGCAAGGTGTGCGGAAAGGTAGTATCAACGGAGATCTTCAATCTGACTCCGGAGGAAATTGAGCAGCAGTATAAAGAATCTTGTGTCAAGTATGATTACAAGACTATCGCAAGAGATCCTGACAAGTATATGTTTACTTATGGGAAATATACCGGCAAGGTTGTTCAGGTATTAGAGGATGGAAATGATATTCAGTTAAGAGTTAACATAACAAGGGGAAGTTACGGCTATTATTCAGATACAATATATGTAATGTATACTAAAAAATCTGGTGAATCAAGAATTTTAGAGGATGATATTATAACACTCTACGGTATGAATATGGGAACAATATCATATGAATCTGTCTTAGGTTCCACTATTACAATCCCCTGTGTATATGCAAAGTATATCGATCTCAAATAACTTTGTTTAAAATAATTCTATCGCAGAGCCTGAATATTTAATAATGACCGTTTACCGTTTTTTCGGCAGACGGTCTATTTTTATAGTCTAGGGAGAAATTCCGTCGTAACTTTAAAAAACGCAACGGGAATTAGTGCAAATGGTATTTGCTAAGGGGTTTTTATGTTTATACAAAAAGAAGCTCCCAATTTAGGGAAGTTCTCTTATCTTTTTTTAGCGGTTATTTTGCTACAAAACTTAAATTTATCATTTTTTCACTTTTAATTCAGCAATGGCACCGTAATGTAAAACATCAAATTCCCGGGGAGCAATTTCGGCAAGCAATTTTATATGCTCCTGTTCCCATAAAGAAATTTCCCTTTCCGTAAGCGATGCCCCCACGCCTCGGCAGGCTTTCATTCTTCCGTTCCAGCTTTCAGGGGTAAAATGCACCTTCAAAGGATACTCCTGGTGATAAACAGTTTCAAACTTTTCTTTATAGCAGTCGGGTATAAATATCGGATGCACGGTTTCTCCCCTGCCGCTCCACTCAGGGCTGTATTTTAACACGAGCTTTTCGCTTTCCCCTGCAATCTCATCTTCAAAGGGAAGCCAAGCCATATACAAAATAAGAATACGTCCGCAAGGCTTCAGCATACGAAAAAAATCGGTTTTAACCTTCTCGTGGTTAAAATACCAAAAGCACTGGCACGCAGTGATTACATCAAATGAATTTTCTGAAAAATCAAGATTTTCCGTTGCCATTGTATAATAATCAATATCCATACCCTTTGATAAAGCTTTCGCCTGCTCAATCTGATTTATGGATATATCCGTACCTGTCCACTTGGCACCGTAACGGTACATATTCCTTGGAAGAACTCCCGTTCCTGTTCCCACATCAAGGACGCTTTGCCCCTTTATACATAATTGACGCTTTATAATTTTATCATAAAATTCCTGAGGATAAATGTCACGGAATTTTGCATAATCATTTGAGGTTTTGCCCCAGTCAAAGGCTTTTCCTCCGTCTATGTTTTTGTCTTTTATATTCATGTTTTACTCTCCGAAATTTATAAAACCGTAATGGAAATATCAGCCTATAAGCCGCATCAATCCAATGGGATATTATGTCAGGATTTTACAAACAAAATGTTATTTACCTTTTCGGTAACATATATTTCCCTATCGGTTACCGATAAATCATAGCTGTCTGTAATCTCTTTATCATGCCTTTTCAGCACCTCTTCAAAGCCATATGCCGTATCTTTTTTCTTAGGGAAACGTATTTTGCTCATAAAGCAATCAGCTACTGTCATTCCTGCTTTGCCGCATATGTCCTGCCACTCATTTTTTGTGTAAAACTTAATGTGCCCGTCCTTTTTAAGTTGCATATATTCATCAATAAATCTGCTGTTATCACATTCATTGGGGCAGGGATCGGATATAAAGAAATATCCGCCTTTCTTTAATACTCTCCCCACTTCACCTATGCTGTGCTCTATATCAGGGAAATGGTGAAGTGCATATCTTGTGATAACCATATCGAAGCTGTCCCTTTCAAAAGGAAAATCAATTCCGTCATAACATACAAAGCTTAAATTGTTTAAATTTTCCCTACAAGCCCTTGCACGATTTGCTTGAAGCACTTTTTTTACAATGTCCAAGCCCACAACCTCACAGCTGTTATTTTCCTTTGCTATGGGAAAGGACATATATCCGCTTCCAACTCCCAAATCAAGAATTTTCATATTCTGCTTTATTGGCAAAAGTTTAATTATATTTTCCAAATGCTCATTATCCTGCGTTTGCCTATTATAAAATTCAATAGAAGAAAAACTTTCCTCAAAGCCTTCCATGGAAGATTTAATGCTTTCTCGTATATCCATATTTATTATCTCCGATATTTCTGTTTCATGGCTTTATTACCCTGTGTTTTAAAATTTTCCCATGTGTTCAGTATAACATCTTAAGCCCTGTTCGTCAATATTTGCCAAAGGGAGCAGTTTTTAAGGATGAAAATACAAAGTTGAAGTATTGACATTGTAAGCAATATAAGCTATAATGCAAGTAACCACTTGCATTATAGGAGAAAATTATGATTGACGAAACACGAGAAAAAATACTACATTCAACTATGACTTTAATTATGGAAAAGGGCTACAGTGCTACCACAACAAAAGATATTGCAAAAAAAGCAGGGGTGAATGAATGTACCATTTTCCGAAAATTTACGGGCAAAAAAGAAATTGTAAGTGCCGCAATGAAACTGCCTCAATGGAACCCTTGCCTTAGGGAAAGCGATTTTGAATATACAGGCGACCTTATTAAAGATTTGTGCTCATTTGCAGAGGTTTATTCAAAAAAAGTAACACCCCGGATGGTAAAAATATCTTTAGGGTTACGCTCGCCTGATTTATATGATATAACTAAAGATGGCATACGTGAAATACCCGATACATTCAAAAAGGTTCTTGTTAAATATTTTACCCAAATGAAAGAGGAAGGTAAAATTAATACAGACAATATAGAAAGCTTGGCTATAGCTTTTTTGGCAATAAATTTTGGTTATGTGTTCTTTAAGGCTTCCTTTGGTGACGCCTTAACAGAGCTTCAGTCAAAGGAATATATAGAAAACAGTGTTTATCATTTTGTAAAGGGAATATGTTAAATATGGTACTGAAACAGTACCATTTATTTTTAAAATTAATGCAAGTGTTCACTTGCAAGAGAGGGTGCAGTAATGGTTTATTTTGTTGTAACATCATATTATGACGAGGAAAAGGACAAGGAAGGTTACCTTGAATATATTGAAAAGGTTAAGCGTATTGTGAACAAATATCACGGCAGATACATTGTACGTTCCGAAAAAATTACCCCGCTTAATTCCAATTGGAAGCCTGACAGGGTTATTATTATTGAATTTGACACTCGTGAGCATCTTGAAATGTGTTTTTCCTCCCCGGAGTACAAAAGGATTTCTTCATTAAGGGAAAATTCTGTTGACAGTAATGCTATTATTATTGAATAAAAAAGGAGCCTGAAGCATGAAAATAAGTAATAACGTCCATTTAATACGAAAAGAGTTCTTTGTTACGCCTTTTGTTAAAAGATATGTGAATATTTATCTTATAACAGGTAAGTTTTGTTATCTGATAGACAGCGGTGTTTGCGGCACAGAAACATTAATCGAGGAATACATGAAAACCGTAGGCAGAAAAATGACAGATATAAAGGCGATATTTCTCACCCATTCCCATCCTGACCACATAGGTGCGGCTTTTGAAATAAAAAGGCTCACCCATTGTGAAATATATGCACCTTCCCACGAACTGAATTGGATAGAGGATATCGACGCACAATTTTCTCAGCGTCCCATTCCAAATTTTTATAACCTGGTGCCAAAATCGGTAAAGGTAAATCACCCATTGACAAACGGTGATACCCTTCTTTTAGAGGAAGGCATAAAAATCAAAGCATTATCCACTAAAGGTCATTCCCATGGCTCAATGTCCTATATACTTAACGATGAAGTTATTTTCACAGGAGATGCTATACCTGTGTCAGGTGATTTGCCCATTTTTGTTGATTATGAGGAAACATTAAAAAGCATTCACCTTATACAAAATATTCCAAATATTAAATACTATTGCCCGGCATGGGATGATGTATGCTCTAAAGATATGCTTGACGGGGAAATAGTCAATACGAAAGCAATGCTTTTAAGATTAAAAAATGCGGTAATTCAGACAGAAAAAGAATTTCCCGCACTTTCAAAAGAGGAAAAAATACGGGAAATTTGCAAAAGGGCAGATATGATAGACTTTTCACGAAATCCGCTATTTATTAAAAGTATTGAAGCGTGCAGTAAATAAATTTCACTAAATTGAACATATTTTTCTTTTGAGATAATATACTCTTTTCTATCCATTTTCTGAATACGTGCCTTTTGCAAAAACCATACTATAAATTGATGTTAATAGTCACTTTGCGGCAACTTGTTATACTGAACTATGTAGTCACCTGTAATTTTATTTATTTTCTTTTTATAAAGCAATGTATATTTTGCTTGTCCGATTGTATAATCCTTATCCCGCTTAGGAAAGAAAGAACGGCAAAAATGAAAATCAGAATTTTCAAGTTTGTCAAGAAATATGTATATATCTCTGCTGTTATAGGCTGATTGCAAAAGGTAATCAGCCTGTATTAGCGAAAATTTGTTTTTCCTTGAATTGTATTTAAAAATAATATCATTGCGGTCAAGCATATCTTCCAAAAATTCAAAATACTCTATTCGCTCTTTCACAAAATCAAATTTTTCACTTTTTGACAATGTATCATAAGATATTTTCCCTCTCAGCACATAATCAAATACCTTTTCCCTCGATGCTGTACGGAAAAAGTCATTGTCTATAAGCTTATGGAGTCCTGCCAAGTGCACAAACTCAGTTTTTGAAAAATTAATTGCTATTTTTGAAAGCCGCCCTTTTTTACCGAGAACAATTTCATACTGCGTATCAATCAGATTTTGGAAAGCTAACGCACATCTTTGCAATTTGTCTGTCATTGTAAAATCCTTTCACATAATTAAAAGCCGCCCTACCTAAAGCAGGACGGCTTTCAGTGCATTTTCTTTCAGCACTATGCCTACTCCGATTTGAGGTTTTACTGCACAAACCCCTCCCGAAAGCTCCGTATGCCAACGCGTATCGGTACGCCCACATACATCTACACTTTAACAGACACACCTGTTGCCTGTTATCAGTATTATTATACTTGAAACTTGAAAATATGTCAATACATTTAAAAATATTTTGCTCCTATCATTAGTTTTTTAAGCGAAAAATGCAAGTAATTTCATTATACTATCTGTCAAGGGGCAAAAGTACGCCTCTGCCATACTTTTGTTCAAAGACCATATGTGCCGCATTTTCAACATCTTTTTTTGTAACGGAATCAATGGTTTTAACTGTTTCTTCAACATCTTTTACTTCGTTATATAAAAGCATATCCTTGCCCAAAGCACTCATACGGCTTGAGGGGTTTTCCATATCCATTAATATAGCCGCCTTAAGTTGCTCTTTACCCTTTGTAAGCTCGTAATCGGTAATTCCATCCTTTAAAAGAAGGGCAATTTCCTTATGTATCAATTCTTCCGCATCTTGTAAACAGGAATAGTTTAACCCTGTATAAACGCTGAAAAGGCCTGACACCTCCGTTTGTGAGGAATAGGAATAAATGCTGTAGCAAAGCCCACGTTCTTCACGTACAGAACGGAATATTCTGCTTGACATACTGCCGCCGAAAATATTGCTAAGCACAGACAGGCTGTGTCCCATCTTATCATCGCCAAAAGGAAGAGTGGGGAAAGAAAGGCAGAAGTGTGCCTGTTCAATATCCTTTTCCCACGAAATATCCACAGGGGTAAAGGTGGGAACTATAATCCTGTCCCCCTTAAATTGGGTAAACCGTTTTTCAAAATATTTTTCTGCCAAGCGGGAAACTTTGTCCACATCAAACTTACCGCAAACGGTGATAACAGTGTTGTCGGGGGTGTAGTAGCGTGCCATATAGTCTGTCATATGGCACCTTTCAATTTTGTCAACAGAGTCAAAACTGCCTGCAATTTCACGGCCTATAGCACTTTCGGGGTAAACAGAGGCAAGGAGTCTGTCCTGAACCAAATCTTCGGGGCAGTCCTCGTACATACTGATTTCCTCTTTAATAACCCCACGTTCAATGTCAATATCCTTTTTGTCAAGCTTTGGGTTGTGGTAAATATCGGACAAAATATCAAAGCTTAATTCAATATGTTCGGGAAGGGTACGTGAATAGTAGCATGTGCAGTCACGGCTTGTAAAAGCATTTGCCTGACCGCCCACATAGTCGGTCTGTTCATTTATCTCTTGTGCAGTGCGGTTTTCCGTGCCTTTGAAAACCATATGCTCGATAAAGTGGCTTATGCCCCATTCGGTTATTTTTTCGTTGGCACTTCCTGCCTTAACCCACACACCCACAAAAGTGGAATGTGCACCAATCATTTGTTCTGTTATCACACGTAAACCATTTTTTAAAGTTATAATTTTCGCCATGTAATCACCTAAAAATCAAGGAGTTGTAAAAAAAGTCTCTAAAGAAATAAGTTAAGACCATTTGGGACAGTCCCCCTTATGGCAAATTGGGAGACAATTTGCCAAAGAAACCTTGCGAGGTTTTGTTGGGACAGTCCCGAAATGGTCTTTTTGTTATCTCATGTTGACTTTTTTTACAGCCACCTTAACTGCCGATAAACTAAATTTTAAAATCCACAAGGATTGCTGCATCGCACAATGAATAATTAATAATTATTGTGAATTTTCGCTTTCAAGGCGAAAATTTTCCGAAATTATTCATCATTCATTCTTAATTATTAATTACCCTTTGAGGTCATTCAGCAGAGGGCTGGGGTGCAGGAAGAGCATCTTTTCTGGAAAGGTTAATTCTGCCCATACGGTCAAATTCAATAACCTTAACCATGATTTCATCGCCCACAGAAACAACATCGGAAACCTTTTCAACCCTCTTATGGTCAAGTTTTGAAATGTGAACCAAGCCTTCCTTACCGGGGAGGAATTCAACAAATGCACCAAAGTCCATAAGCTTTGTTACAGTACCGAGGAAAACTTCACCTATTTCAATATTACCGCAAACACCGTTAATGAGCTTCATTGCCTTTTCTGCCCCTTCGGTATCTGTTGTAGAAATAAGAACTGTTCCGTCGTCCTCAATGTCAATCTTAACGCCTGTCATAGCTGTGATCTTCTGGATTGTCTTACCCTGCTTACCTATGATGTCGCCAATCTTTTCGGGGTCAACCTGCATTGTGAAAATCTTGGGAGCGTACTTGCTGAGCTCTGCTCTGGGTTCTGCAATACAGGGAAGCATACATTCGTCAAGGATTTTATATCTTGCAATTTTTGTCTTTTCAAGTGCTTCACGGATGATTTCGGGCTTCAAACCGTCAATCTTAATATCAACCTGGATAGCTGTGATACCCTTCTTTGTACCTGCTACCTTAAAGTCCATATCTCCGAAGAAGTCCTCAAGGCCCTGAATGTCAACCATTGTGATAAACCTGTCACCTTCTGTAACCAAGCCACAGGAAATACCGGCAACGGGAGCTTTAATGGGAACGCCTGCATCCATAAGTGCAAGAGTTGAACCGCAGATACTGCCCTGAGAAGTTGAACCATTGGAGGAAAGAACTTCACTTACAAGACGAAGTGAATAGGGGAATTCCTCACGGGAAGGGATAACGGGAACAAGTGCCTTTTCAGCTAAAGCACCGTGACCTATTTCACGTCTTCCGGGACCACGGCTTGCTCTTGTTTCACCAACAGAGTAGCTGGGGAAGTTGTAGTGATGCATATATCTCTTTTCAACTTCTTCATCAATACCGTCAAGGATCTGTGCTTCGGAGAGCATACCCAAAGTTACGGTTGTCAACACCTGTGTCTGACCACGTGTAAAAAGACCTGTACCGTGAACACGGGGAAGAACACCAACTTCAGCGGAAAGAGGACGGATTTCGTCAAGTTTACGGCCGTCAACACGTCTGCCTTCGTCTAAAATCCAACGGCGAACGATGTACTTCTGGAGCTTGTAAATAGCTTCGTCAATAAGTGTAGTTTCAACTTCGGGATACTTTTCAGCCATCTGTGCATAAACTTCTTCATATACGGGCTTAAGACGCTCTTCACGGATGTTCTTATCATCTGTGTCAAGAGCAAACTTCACCTTGTCAATGGCAAAAGCCTTAATATCTTCGTACAAATCTTCAGGAACTTCGATAGGTGTATATTCAATCTTTTCCTTACCGATTTCTTTCTGGATATTTTCAATGAAAAGACACATCTTAACAATTTCTTCATGTGCCTTCATGATTGATTCAAACATTAAATCTTCGGGGATTTCTCTGCCGCCTGCTTCAATCATGTTAACCTTTTCCTTAGTGCCTGCGATTGTAAGGAACATGTCACTTACTTCTCTCTGACTGAGGGTGGGGTTAATAACAATTTCACCGTCAACAAGACCTACAGTAACACCGGCGATGGGACCGTTAAAGGGTGCAGGAGAAATACAAGCTGAAATGCTTGCACCAAGCATAGCCGCAACTTCGGGAGAACAGTCGGGGTCAACGCTCATTACCGTTGTTACGATGGACACGTCATTACGTAAATCCTTGGGGAACAAGGGACGCATGGGACGGTCAATACAACGTGATGCCAGGATTGCCTTTTCGGAAGGACGACCCTCTCTCTTTAAATAACTGCCGGGGATTTTACCTGCGGCATAAAGCTTTTCTTCATAATCTACTGCCAAAGGGAAGAAATCAACGCCTTCACGAGGCTTAGGTGAAATAGTACATGCAGCATGAACTGCTGTTTCGCCGTAGCGAACAAGACAGCTACCTGATGCCAATTGTGCCATCTTGCCTGTTTCAACAACAAGAGGACGACCGGCAAATGTTGTTTCAAATGTTCTGAACATAATATACATCCTTTCTAAAATTCTATGCGGTCTCACCGCTGTAAGTTTTTTAGAGGACTTATGAGATATTATCACTTATATATATTTCCGATTTTCGGGGACATATATAAGTGATAAGCGAATAGTCATAAGCCCTCTCGCACCTGAAAATGGCAAATTTTGCCTTATTGTAAATATGAAAACAAGGCGGAACAGGGTTTGCTCCGCCTTGTTACAAATTACTTTCTCAAGCCGAGTTTTGCAACGATTGCACGATAACGGTTGATATCCTTCTTTGTGAGGTAGTCAAGAAGACCACGTCTCTTACCAACCATCATAAGAAGACCACGTCTTGAATGATGATCCTTCTTAAATTCCTTAAGGTGTTCGTTAAGGTGATTAATTCTCTCTGTAAGGAGAGCAATCTGTACTTCGGGAGAACCTGTGTCTGTAGGAGACAACTGGAATTCCTTAATAATCTCTGCTTTTCTTTCGGGTGTCATAGTAGTACCTCCATAAATATAATAAAATTATTATTCCCCACCAGCCAAAGAAAAAGGTCGGAGAACCCAGAACCCTTGACCGGGGACAAGGCTTATAAAGCCGTTTATTATATTAACACAAGAGGTATTTGTTGTCAAGTTTTTTTTGAGAAAAAAGACGCTGCTAATGCAACGCCTTTATGTATTAATTTATCTTTGTACTCTGCCGCTTCCGTCGCCGCCCATAAGAGCTTCAACTTCCCCACGTGTAACCATGTTCATATCGCCGGGGATTGTGTGCTTAAGTGCAGAAGCCGCAACACCGTATTCAAGTGCCGTTTTAAAATCTCTGCCGTCAAGCATACCGCAGATAACGCCTGCCGCAAAGCTGTCGCCGCCGCCTACACGGTCAACGATAGGACAAATTCTGTATTCACGGGAATGATAGAATTCCTTTGTGTCTCTGGAATAAATACAAGCTGACCAACCGTTATCGGATGCAGAATGGGAAACACGAAGTGAGGAAATTACATATTCAAAGTTGAACTTTTCAACCATCTGTTCAAAAATGCTCTTATATCCTGCCAATTCCAATTCACCGCTTGTAACATCAGTGTCACCGGGCTTGAAGCCAAGAACCTTTTCAGCATCTTCTTCGTTACCGATACATACATCAACGTACTGCATAAGGTTTGTCATAACCTTCTGTGCCTTTTCACTGCTCCAGAGCTTTTTACGGAAGTTAAGGTCACAGGAAACCTTTACGCCATGTTCCTTAGCCTTTTTAAGAGCTACTTCTGTCAATTCAGCTGCCGCATCACTTACAGCAGGTGTAATACCTGTAAAGTGGAACCAGTCACAACCTTCAAAGATTTTGTCAAAGTCAAAATCTTCTGCTACAGCTGTTGAAATGGAAGAATGAGCACGGTCATAAACAACATTGCTGGCACGCATTGAAGCACCTGTTTCAAGGAAATAAATACCAAGTCTTTCGCCGCCGCGAGCAATGTTTTGTGTGCCTACGTTCATCTTGCGTAAAGATGCAACTGCACATTCACCGATGGGGTTTGAGGGAACCTTTGTTACAAATTCAGCCTCGTGACCGTAATTTGCCAAAGATACTGCCACATTGGCTTCACCGCCGCCATAGCAAACGTCAAATTCGTCTGCCTGAAGAAATCTTTCATTACCGGGTGTTGAAAGTCTGAGCATGATTTCACCCATTGTTACTACTTTTGCCATTGGAAACAACTCCTTATATAATATAAAATAAGATAATTAATTATTTAAACTAAAATCCGGTTATGTCAGCAAACACAAAATCTGAAATAGATTCTGTCAGATTGTGCTTTTGCATGAACGCCGTGTACTATGTGTACACAAGTGAAATGCAAAAGTGCGAGATGGACAATTTTATCCGCAATTTTAAAAGCCTACGTCTTCGGCGATGACTATAACATTGAAGCGTCCGGGATGCTTACGTCCGTTATGTATGATGCTTGTGGCATTACATACACTTTGCTGAATTTCGCAGTGTTCGCATTTGCCTGTTACGGCACAGGGGGTCTGGTGACCGATACGCTTTGCGTTTGCGGGAGCAATTTGCTTAATGCGGTCAAATGCCGCAGGAAGGTCGTCAACAACCTTGTTTGCACCTACAACGATTAAAACCTTGTCGGGACCGAATATGATACCGCCTGCACGGTTACCGGAAGAGTCGGTGTTGACGATTTCACCGTCACGTGTGATTGCATTACTGCCTGTAACAAGCCAGTCAGCCATCATACTTTCACGGTAAACCTTGTAACATTCCTCGTAACTTCCTGTTGCGTAACGGTCGTAAAAACGGTATTTATCGCTTCTGAAAACTTCAACCATGCCCATGTCGCCTAATGTTACACTGCCGCCCATTGCAATAGATGAGCCTTCGGGGATAGTGTCAATAATCATCTGCTTTGCTTCGTCGCAGTTTTCTGCGTAACGGGCATTGTAGCCCTTATCGTTTAAAATGTCAACAATTTCTTTTGCAATTTGCTGACATTGCCATTTTCTTGCCCAATGCATAATATATTGTCCTCCTTTAAAGGTACGGGTACAGGGCTGCTTTTTGAAATCGGGAGACGATTTCAAAAAAACATCTGCGGATGTTTGTCACCCACTGTTCCCGTCAGATTTCTTTTGCCGCAAAAGAAATAATTTATTTCAGTTCATTTGTTTTGCAGTGGTCCATATCGTCAAAGTCCTGGTTTTCGCCAACCATGCCCCAGATGAATGTATAGCAATGTGTACCTACACCTGAATGAATAGACCAGGAAGGAGAAATAACAGCCTGTTCGTTACGCATAACAATATGGCGTGTTTCCCGGGGCTGACCCATAAGGTGAAATACTGCCGCATCGCTTGGAAGGTCAAAATAGAGATAAACCTCCATCCTTCTTTCGTGGGTATGACAGGGCATTGTATTCCACATACTGCCTTCCTCAAGCTTTGTAAGACCCATGGAAAGCTGGCATGTATCAAGAACATCAGGGTGGATGTACTGATAAATAGTTCTCTTGTTGCTGTCCTCCATAGTACCGATAGGACGCTTATTTGCCTTTTCCATATCGATAAATACTGTGGGGTATGTTTTATGAGCAGGAGCAGAATTGAAGTAAAACTTTGCAGGGCTTTCTGCATCATCGCTTTCAAACTTAACATCCTTGGTACCCATACCAACGTACAAGCCGTCTTTATTTCCTAAGTTATAAACAACACCGTCAAGAGTTACCTTACCCTTACCACCGATGTTTATAATACCCAGTTCCCTTCTCTGAAGGAAGTATTCTGCACGAAGCTCTTCCCCTGCTTCTAAAGTAAGGGCATCTTTACCGGGTGTTGCACCGCCTACGATAATGCGGTCAACGTGGGAATAAACCGTGTTAATCTTGCCTGTTTCAAAAAGGTTTTCGATGAGGTAGTGTTCTCTTAATTCTTCTGTCGTGTAGTACATTGCATCATTAGGATGCGTATCGTATCTTACGTCCATTGGCTTTCTCCTTTAATTTTAATAAATGAAATGGGCAGACAGGCAATCGCCTGCCTGCCGCAGATAGCTTTAAATATAAAAACTTTTAGGGCTGTTTGCCGATATAAGCCAAGATACCGCCGTCAACATAAAGAACGTGACCATTTACGAAGTCGGAAGCGTCACTTGCCAAAAATACTGCAGGACCAACCAAGTCTTCTGTCTTACCCCAACGAGCCGCAGGAGTCTTCGAAATAATAAACTGGTCGAAGGGATGACGGCTGCCGTCAGGCTGTTTTTCACGGAGAGGAGCAGTCTGAGGTGTTTCGATATAGCCGGGGCCGATACCGTTACACTGGATGTTATGTTCGCCGTATTCAGAGCAGATGTTTCTTGTACGCATCTTTAAGCCGCCCTTAGCAGCAGCGTAAGCAGACACTGTTTCTCTGCCAAGTTCGCTCATCATGGAGCAGATGTTAATAATCTTACCGTGACCCTTCTTAATCATGGAAGGAATACAAGCCTTTGCAACGATAAAGGGAGCGTTAAGGTCAACATCGATAACCTGTCTGAATTCAGCGGCTGTCATGTCGCACATTGGGATACGCTTAATGATACCTGCGTTGTTAACGAGAATATCAATAACGCCAACTTCTTCTTCAATCTTAGCTACCATAGCGTTAACCTGGTCTTCATTAGTTACGTCACAAACATAGCCCTTAGCTTCGATGCCTGCTTCTTTGTAAGCGGCAAGACCCTTGTCAACAAGTTCCTGTTTAATATCGTTAAATACGATTTTAGCACCTGCCTCGGCAAGACCGGAAGCAATTGCAAAACCGATACCGTAGGATGCACCTGTTACAAGAGCAACCTTGCCCTGAAGGCTGAATTTTTCTAAAATATTCATTTTTCTTTCTCCTATTCTGATTACTTCTTGGGTACGCCTTCCCAGTCCTTAAGGAAGCGTTCAATACCTGCATCTGTAAGAGGATGCTTTGTCATCTGAACAATTACGTTGTAGGGTACTGTTGCGATATGAGCACCAAGGCGAGCCGCTTCGATAACGTGAACAGGATGACGAACAGAAGCTGCAATGATTTCAGTTTCGATACCGTGTGTATCAAAGATATCAACGATTTCTTCGATAAGGTTCATACCGTTCATCCCGATATCGTCAAGACGGCCTAAGAAGGGAGATACATATGTTGCACCTGCACGAGCTGCCAAAAGAGCCTGTGTAGAGTTGAAAATAAGTGTAACATTTGTCTTGATGCCTTCTGCGGAAAGAATTTTAACAGCCTTTAAGCCTTCAAGAGTCATAGGAATTTTAATAACGATGTTCTTATGAATCTTAACAAGTTCCTTAGCTTCGCTTACCATACCTTCATGGTCAAGTGCGATAACTTCAGCACTGATGGGACCATCAACGATAGAAGTGATTTCTGTTACAACCTCCTTGAAATCTCTGCCTTCTTTAGCAATAAGAGAAGGGTTTGTTGTAACGCCACAAATTACGCCAAGGTCGTTAGCAGCCTTAATGTCAGCCACATTGGCTGTGTCAATAAAAATTTTCATTGTAAATCCATCCTTTCAAATTATAAATTTCTTGCTAATATTTTATCATATTTATTTTAAATAAACAAGTAGTATTTGTCCATTTTGGAAAATTATTTAATAATAGCGTGTCTAAAAGAGACACGCGACCTCAAAGGCGGACTATGTCCTTCAGCACTTTGAGGTCTATATTTTTTTCTAAGGAACAAAGTGGCAATTTCTCGTGCAAGGGGTCTTTGACCCCCTAAAATCGCCACTTTCGGAGCCGAAAATGCGATTTCCGGCTCCTATTTTATTTTGGAAGTCTACTCTCACCAAATCCCTTGCTACTGAATAAAAATAGGTTTATCGACAGTTTGAAAGTAATTCTTTCATTTTTTCGTCAGGATAAAAGGGATATGATTTTTTCATGAAAACTATTTCATTGTCTTTTATCTCTGTTTCATTTAAGAAAAAGACTATGCTTTCCCATTCAAGACGGCCGTATTTACGTACAAAGGCAATACGGTCCTCGTAGAGAACATATTTAAGGTCAAACACAAAGCCGTTTAGAAGTTTAAGTGTAATAAAAGCAAAAATAAAAATTACACCAACACTTAAAATTCCCCTGTAGGGCAAAAGGTTTACAAAAAAGAGAGCAACGCACAACAGCACAACGGTAATAATAAAGAGAACAGTTCTTTGCACCCCATTGCTTTCATTTTTCACCTTTTGAGAATATATGGGCTTATCATTCATTTTTTTCACCCTTTATCCTGTCGTAAATAATTCTAAGTCCGTCCAAAGTCAGGTTAGGCTCAATAACATCAATGGAGGAGCTTTCCTCACTTATCATACCGCTTAAACCGCCTGTTGCAATAACCTTGGCGTCTACCCCCATTTCTTCACGGATTAATTTAACAATGTAATCCACCTGTCCTACATAGCCGTGGATTACACCTGACTGCATACTTGAAACAGTTGTTTTCCCGATAACTGTCTTTGTGGGGGCAAGTTCAATTCGGGGAAGTTTACTTGTTTTTGAGAAAAGTGCCTCAACGCTTATTTTAATGCCCGGGCATATTGCACCGCCAAGATAGTCCCCGTTTGCACGGATTGCACAAAATGTTGTGGCAGTGCCGAAGTCCACAACAATAAGGTCAGTCTTATACTTTTCCAATGCGGCAACGGCGTTTACCAACCTGTCGGCACCAACCTCATTTGGATTTTCGTACTTTATGTTAAGCCCTAAGTCAAGTTTATTTGTCACAACAAGAGGCTTTTTGCCAAGGTACTTTGTAATTGCCCTTTCCAAGGAATACATAATAGGCGGTACAACGGAGGATATTATAACGTCCTCAATATCACGGGCTTCTATGCCGTTGAACAAAAGAAGCTGAAGGAACATCATGCCGTATTCGTCACGGCTTTTTTCATAGCTTGTTGCCACACGGAAACTTTTCACAAACTTTTCTTTGTCAAAAACACCAAGGACAATATTTGTATTACCAACGTCAATTGCAAGTAACATTTATCTGCTCCTTTCTATAACCAATCACAGTGGACAAAACTTGCCTCACCGTTTTCAATTTCCATAATACCTACAGAATATCCCCCAACTCTCGGGCGGGAAATACTGCCCGGATTAAAAACACGAACACTTCCGTATACTTCGTTAACGGGAATATGACTGTGTCCGAAAAGGGCAATACTACAGCAGAGTTCCTCTGCCCTTTTAGCTATGCGGAAGCCATTGTCCCACACACCGTAAGTATGACCGTGAGTGATAAAAACCTTAACACCTTCAATATCTAAAACTTTTTCACTCTCACGTCTTACCCATGGGTCGTTGTTGCCTAAAACCGCTTCAACCCTTATATGGGGATAAACGCTTTCAAGGTATTCTACATCACGCTCAATGTCGCCTAAATGAATAATCATATCAGGTTCAAATGCCACTATGGCTTTATCAAACCTTTTTGTATCCCCGTGGGAATCGGAAATAATCAGAACACGCATAACATCACCAAAGGTATTTTACACCCAAATTTCTCCTGTGTCAACAAAGAGGCTTCCCGAATATTATAAACCTGAAAGGAGCTTGGATTATGGATATTTTAAGCATGTTACAAAATATGGATAAAGAAACATTGGAAAAAGGTTTGAAGGAGGCGACAGCTTTTTTATCAACCCCCCAAGGACAGAATGCGGCAAAAATGCTATCTGAGGGAAAAATGCCTGACGGAGGACAATTGCCTGAGGGCTTAAAAGAAGCGGCAGAAGCCATAAAGGGGGATAAAAACGCACAGAATATGCTGGGGGAGCTGATAAAAAGGCGGAAGTAGGCGGTGGATTTAATTTATCAAATCTTATCCCCGATGACAACAGAACAAAACTGCTTTTAGCCTTAAAGCCATTTTTAAGCGAAAATCGGGCACCATATATGGACAGTGCCGTAAACATTTTAAAATTAGTTTCCATAGGCAAAATAGGCAAAGATTTAAAGCTTTTTTAGGAGGTAGGTATGAGAGTTATTCAGATGAGCCCTTTTTCCTCACCCTCCCAAAGCTACACTGCTCCCACATCAAATGTGGTTTTACTGCCTCAAACAAAGGAGCCCGGTCCTATTAAAAACAAAGGTTTTAAAATTGACTTTAAAAATTTCAAACAGGACGACTGGATTTTGTTAGGGATTATTATAATCCTTGTTTTAGAGGGCAGTGACGATTACGTTCTCCTTTGTGCATTAGGTTACTTATTTGTTGTAGGACTGTTATAATTATCTTGAAATAACCGCCCGTTTAAGATATAATAAACTTATATATTGAAAGGGTGGTTATTTTGAAGGTAAAAGAGGGTTATATATTAAAAAAAGTAATGGGCAGTTATATGATTATTTCAACTGTGGATGAATCCTCCTCTATGCAAACACTTAACGAAACAGGTGCGTTTTTATGGGAGCATCTCACAAATGACACAAATGCGGACATGCTCTGTGAAAAACTCACGGCAGAATATGATGTTGACATGGAAACTGCAAAAAAAGATGTGGAAGCATTTTTGTCGGCACTTGAAAAATCAAACCTACTTGAAAAATAATTGAAAGGGGTAGCGATATGCAAAAACCCTTAAAATGGATAATAAAAAACACAAAGTTTATGTTTTTCCCCTTGCTTTTTTTAATCTTTATATGCGTTGCAATCAGCATATGTTCAATCGCCTTTGCACTAAAGTCGGGAGAGATTATAAATTCCGTCACATCAGGCAGTGGTGACCTTGTATCACAGGGCGTGGCATTTGGTTTAATCATCGCACTTGAAATTCTTCTTAGGGTAATAAACAGCCGGATTTCAGTATCCTTTGGCGGCAGGCTTGAAATGCATTTTCGGGAAAAAGTGTTTCGTACTCTTTCCGAAAAAAAGTGGATTGAATTAAACAAGTATCACACAGGCGAATTAGTGAACAGAATACGCCAGGACTCCTCGGTTATCACAAACGGAGTGATGCACATTCTGCCAAACGGCACTATGTTTCTTACAAGAGTTATACTGGCAATCGTTGCACTTTTCTCAATTGACAGACAGTTTACAGTTATACTTTGCTCCGTCTCACTGGTTTTGTTGGGATTTGGCAGAATTTACAGCAAAAAGATGAAGTATTTTCACAAGGAGGTTCAGAAAAGTGAAGGTACAAACTTAAGTTTTATGCTTGAAAGTTTGCAGAACATAGTGGTTCTGAAAGCCTTCGGCGGCGAAAAAAGTGCTGTAAAGTCTTTAAAAAAACTACATAAAGAAACACTTACGTTAAGGCTTAAGCGTAATTTATGGAACATAGCCGCAAGCGTAAGCATGATTGTTCTTTTCACAGGTGGCTTTGCTTTTACAATTCTTTGGGGTGCATACCGACTTTCTCAAGGTGCCCTCCTTTTTGGTGATTTTACAGCCATGGTTCAGCTTATCAATCAGGTTCAGTCGCCCTTTAAGTCAATGGGGTCACTTTTGGTAACTTATCAGAATATGTTAGCCTCAGCCGAAAGACTTTTAGAGCTTGAAGAACTGAGTAGCGATATTAAAGATACTAAAGCCATTCCCAAAGATTTTGATTTTTCCTCCTTGGTATTTTCATCTGTTTCCTTTTCTTACGGCGGCGACTGTGTTTTGGACAATGCTTCCATGGAAATTAAGAAAGGTGAATTTGTTGCCTTATCGGGCATATCAGGCAGTGGCAAAAGCACGATTATCCGTTTGCTTTTAAGCCTTGTTGACCCGAATGGCGGAAAAATATATTTACAAGGTAACCATAATTATCCCATAAGTGCCTCCACACGAAGTATTTTCGGCTATGTTCCACAGGGCAATATGCTTATTTCGGGAACTATCGCTGACAATATTGCTTACTACGGTTCATTTTCGCGAGAAGATATTGAAAAAGCGGCAAAAACTGCACAGATGGACTTTGCATTTTCCCTTCCCGAGGGGCTTGACACACTTTTAGGTGAAAAGGGTTCGGGTCTTTCCGAAGGGCAAATTCAGCGTATAGCCGTCGCCCGTGCATTGGTGAGAAATTCCCCCATTCTTCTGTTGGACGAAGCTACAAGTGCATTGGACGAAGAAACGGAAATTAAGCTTCTTGATGCATTGAAAAATGAAAAGGACAAAACAGTTATTATAATAACTCACCGTAAAAAGGTTTTTGACTACTGTGATAAAATCATAAACCTTTCCGACGGAAAACTTACTGAAATAATGTAATAAAAACTCCTGAAACAGATTGACAAAAATCAGTTTCAGGAGTTTTTTTACTTATTATCTGTTATTCCACCACATCAAGTATACAGCTTCCGCCGTTTTGCTCACGCATAACTTCACGAAGCACCTTGAAACGGTTGGGGAACATAACCTTTAATTCTCTTAAAAGCTCTCTGTCCCCTGCACAAGAGGTTGCAAACTGTACAAATTCCGCAAAATCTTCGCTTGAATTACTGCTTCCGTAGCCTGATACATAATTCATATCTGCGGCAATTGCGTTTTTCCATCTGCTTGTTCCGCATACCCAGCCCCAGCTTCCGGAAATGGAATGGCCACATTCATGTGCCGCTGTTGTTGCAAAGCTATCTGCACTCTGTTCCCACGATGTTCTTACATACATATCTTTTGCACCTGCGTTAAACTGGTTCGATGTGCTGTAATAATCCCGGATATTCGTTATGTACTTACGCATCTGATAGGGTATGTAGCTAAAGCCCTTTGCAATGTTTTTAACAGCATTTGCACTTCTGCCGTAGATTGTAACTGTCTGTTCTACTGCTGTTTTTTCGGTATCTGTATAATAAGTTGCTACAACCTTATATCCTGTTAAGTTTTCGCCACTCATACCCTTATAGCTTACATTAGACTCCACATCGCCTATGGAATATGTACCGTGTGCACCTGTAGATGATGTGGAAATACCGCGGTTAATCTGCTGTGAGGGTATATAATTAAAGAGCTGTCTTAACCTTGTTGCCTGATCCTCTTTTGTTCTTGTGAAGAATTTAGTGTCAATATATTCTAAAAGCTTGTTCCGGCGGTTACTTGACTGCCACATTGCCTGACTTGTTACACCGTAAATTCTTGCTCTTTCATTGGCAGACAAACTCAAAAATCCGGGAGATGTAAACATTTGGGAAATCTTATCATAGTTTACAATATCAAGCTCCCACCAAGCGTCCTCGATTTCGCTATTTGAGGAACCTATAAGCTTATTTCCGTTTCGTGCAAGGTATTTACCGCTTGAACGCTGACGGATAGCATATACATTTTTCTTGCCGCCGGCTAATTCGGGATCAATTTGAATAAATCTCCAGTTGTTTATCTTATCTGTTTTCACACTGCCTGTATCCAAGGCAATATATGTTCCCGAAACATTCTTCAAGGCGTAATAGCCTTCGGCACTTTCGCCGTGCACATAGGGTGCAGACCACAAAAGGTTTGTATCTCCTTCTTTCCATGAAGCCATAGACACAGAATTTGCAAGGGAAAGATATTCATTTCCTCCGTATGCTTTAAGTGAGAATTCGTTATTTAAAAGATGGTTGTCGGGGTACTGCCATTCATAATTAAATTCATATTTTCTTTCGATTGTATAGCCTTCCGCCAAGGGGTAAATGCTTTCTGTATTTTCCCATACAAAGCACTTTAACTTTTCTGTGTCGGTAATTTCTTTGTCAAAGCCTACCACAAAGGAATTGAGGCCGTCTTTTAATTCAACCTCATCGGTTTTAACTTGATCAAGATTACCCATATAATTTGCCACAACAATTTTTGCTCCGCCCTCATAACCGTGAGAGGAAACATTTACAACAGCCTTGTTCATACCGGAAACAAAAGATGCCGAGATTATTTCCACATCGGGGGAATCATATGCTTTTTCAGTAAGGCTTTCAATAACACTTGCAGAAAGATTAGCTCCGTAAAATTCAAAGTTGTCAACCTTGCCTACAAAGTCTGGGTTTGTTGCACTTTGTGTTTTGTACCACTGGCTTCTGCCTATGTAATTTGACAAGCTTTGACCATTCTTCGAGGCACCGCCCATTGTATATGTAATTACATTTGACTGACTGTCAAGCTTACCATTTATGTAAATATAAGTTTCGCCGGAAGCTGACGAGTAGCTAACTGCAATATGTGTCCATTCGCCCTCGTAAATACTGCCCACGCTTGTAGTAGTCTGTGTACTGCCTCCGTTATTTACGCCAACTGTTAAAGTACCGTTTGAATTAATTTTTGTAAAGGCATAGTAATTTCCCGAAACTGTTCCGTTTTCCATACCGAAGTCGTAAATACGCTGACCGTCACGTGTTAAGTCGTCGCATCTTACCCATGCGGCAACAGTATAATCTGTAACACCGATATTTATATTGTCGGGCAGTTTTACAACATTGTTTTCCGAAATGTTTGCCCTGTCATAGTTAAACAGACCGCTTCCGTCATTTTCAAATGTATATCTTAAAATAAGACTTTCTTCAATTTCAGCATCGCTTACTTTTTTAACCGTTACAGTCATTGTT
Source organism: Clostridia bacterium (assembly GCA_051866635.1). Lineage (GTDB taxonomy): Bacteria > Bacillota > Clostridia > UMGS1883 > UMGS1883 > RGIG1927. Next base: position 64,785 of record JBJDXJ010000058.1, read on the forward strand.
CTTGTAGTGGCGTAGTATTCACCCCAAGAAACTATTGCATATACACTGCAGGAAAGGTCTTCACTGCCACGGAACACATTACCCTTTGTGTTTATAATGCTACTGTCCGATGTGAACCATTCAACGCTTAATTTGTCGCCTTGCTCTGTTACAAAGGTTGTATCAAAGGGCAAATTGTCTGTTACGGGAGTGGAAATAATTCCATCCATATTATCGGCAATTTCTATTGCCGCATTTTTAACAACATCTTCAAAATCAGGATTGTAAATAGAAAGGATAACTCTTTCGTCCAAAGCTTCGGTGTAGACTGCAAAATCATGGTAGCTTGCCTTAATATCGGGGTTATCATTTTGGGCACTTGTTCCGTACCAGTTCGTTCTGCCTATAAAGTTATTTGCCGTATTGTCTGTAAAATCGTCAAGTCCGTACTTAATATCACTCGTTTCAATAACCTTGTCGCCGTTAACGTAAACCTTTGTCAGGTTTTTATCGCCGTCATATGTTACGGCAATATTGTATTTTACGCCCGCATTTTCAAAGGGCGTGGTATCGCCTGTATTTTTGCCCACAAGTGTTGTTGTGCCACCACCGTACTTTAATCCGACACCGAAACCCTTAACACGTAAAAATCCGCTGTTGCCCGAGTCCGAACCAAAGTCATAAAGCCTTGTGTTATTAACTGCATTTCCGTTTATAGTTACGTTTGTTACAATTGAATAGCTGTCAAGGTGGTTTCTGAAATCTTCACTGTCAATTTGTGCCGCACCATTTCCTGACAGAACCAGATTACCATTTTCAATTTTCGCATCACCAAGCAGCAGGGCGTCATAGCCATTACCTGTAATATCCTCTGCCCTGTTATCTTTTAAATTTGCAAAGTCGTACTTTGCCAGAAGGGCAGTGTCACTTGTTGTAACAGACAAATACGGAGCGTTACTTTCGGTGTGTGATGCTATATACAACCCTGCTGTAGGCACCTGCAATCTTAAAACAATTTTTATTTTTTCCGTAGGATTGCCTGCCTCTTTGCACTCATCCAATACATCCACAATTATTTTTCTTATGTCAACAGTTTTCCATCCCTTTGAAGATGCGGAAATCTGTTCATTTGACCAATAAACTGCATTTTCCGAATAATCGTTATTTAACGCACTGTACTTACTATGGTCCATTTCGCCTAATGAATATTCTGAAATTTCGGGATTTCCTGTTGCATACACGCCTAATCTCATCCAGTTAGAATATAAATTGTCGTGTACCTTTTTTACGTAAAAATTCAGCTTAACGTTGCTTACGGTGCCCGGGTCTATTGAAGAATCGATTTCAAACTCCATGACCCCGACTCTTGGGCTACCTAATGTTGCACTGCCCGAATTGTGGGAAACACCCGATACGGAAGGTGCTCTTGTAGCACTTGCGTAGCTACTGCCGTCTGTTGCAACAAGTATGCCCGTTTCCGAGGCTGTTCCGCTGTAGCCGGAGTTTGTGGCGTTATAAATAAGAGAGCCGCCCTTCACCTTTTCATATGTGACAGTAACCCCCGTGGGATTTTCCGAAACATAAAAAATTTCACTATCGGCATTTTTAAATGAATATTGAACGCCGTCTGCAAAATATACATTTGACACATAATCATATACGCTATACTCTACTTTACTTTCCCCACGTACATATATTGTGTCTAAAACATTTCCTTCCTCATCACAGACCTTAATAAAATTAGAAAGTGCATCCTCCGTAACGGTAAAAGAAAGGTCAAAATCTTTCATCGCAGAGGCGATACCGTTTGTACATTCAAAGCCGTCTGAGGCAATATTCGTTAAATATATACCAACGCTTTTTGCATCGGGATATTTCATAAAATAGTTGTTAAGAGAAATATTTGTCAATGGGTTATCCGATGGGTCGGCATCAATTGCATAAGTGCCCAAAAATGTGCCTGTCTTTTTAAGGGCAGAAAGGCTTGTGCCATCCAATAAATTATATGCGTCCTTAACCTTATCACCATTTACAAGTACAACAGCTGCTGTAGGTGCCTGACCTGTGCCGTTATTGAGCGTTGCGGAATTTATTTTAAAATCAGCCTTTACATTTGTTTTTGACTTATCAAAGCTAAAGCCCTGTGGCACATCAAAAACAACAAAACTGCTTCTGTAGCTTGCGTTGCTGCCGCCTGACCAGGAGGCAACAAATGCCTCACCCTCATTTTCAACCACATTTTTGTCCCATGCCCATGTAAAACAAAGGCTACTGTTTTCCGCCAAACTTATTACGGGTGCAAAGGACAAAACCATTATGCACGCCAGTAAAACTGATATAACTTTTTTCATTATTCAAAACCCCTTTTTGTGACTTTCTTATTATATTCTATAAAATCCTTCGGGTTTTTCAATGGCGTTTTGTACATTTATATTGAATTTTTGTACGGAAGATATTGCAATAATCGAAAGAAGGATTGTTATACAACCGGGGTAAACTTAAATGTAAGGGTTCCGTTTTCATCAATCAAATCTTCTGTAATCCAATTATAAACTGTAGAGTGATTATTATTAATTCTCACATACTCTTTCCACCATGACTTAATTTCAACGTTCGTAGAGGGGGCAATCGTAACTGTATAACTGCCGTCGCCGTTATCCTTTTTATCAACTGTAAAGAATATGTTTTCACCACTGTAACAACCGTTACCTTCTGTTCTGGCTGTAAAAGTGCCGTCATTTGTCATTGTAAGGCGGATACCTGTCTGGTTTACATATGCGTTAAGAACATCTTTAAGCACTTTGGAAAGAATATATTCAGTATCTGTTTTATCTTCTTCTGTGCCATTATCCTCTTTTGTATAACCGTTAGCAAGAATACCCGATGCAACAGTATATATACTTCTTGTTACGCTTTCGCCTGTAAATGTCTGACCGTCCACAACAATATAGGGTGTAGCTGTAAACCCACGGTTGTAGTTTGTTTCATTAAGATTTGTAATTGCTGTTGTAAACACATCCGCACTCTGCCACTTTTCTGCAGGAATATCTACCACATTTTCACTACCCTCGGCTGTAATTTTAACACCAAATGTTGCACCTGTAATACTTGCAAGAGTGTCGTTTAAGTCAAGGCGTGTGATAAACCTAAGTCCGCTTCCGTTATCCACCTTGCCTTCTTCCGTTACGCCGTCGCCTATTCTGACCTGTGCACCCGTCACCATATTAATACCTATCGTTGCAGGATAGTAACTACCTTCTTCGGGTGTGATAGCCTCTGTTACACCGTCGGTTACTCTATAAACCTTTGTTCCGTTTGTAAATGCAACTGCATTAGTGTTGGTCGGATACATTTTAACTGTACTGTCGGAATGAACTATAACGCTTGAAGTGCTTATTAAAGAGCCGTTTTTTGTTACTTTTGTAGTGCCGTAAACAGTTATGGTTGATGCATCTTCAAGCGATAGATATGCCGCACAGCCATCATGTGCTTTTCCTTCAATGCAGGCATCTCTGTCGGCAATATATACGCCGCCATGAGGTGCAAGAAGTTTAAAGGTTATGCTTGTTTTATTTTCGCTAAGTGCCTCACTAACCGCTTCAGACACATCAATTGACACATACTTATCTATTGCATTAATTACATTACTGCTTGCAGTAACAGATTGTAATGCAAACATGGGTCCTGACAAACTTGTAAATGATTCATTATTATATGCCAACGAAAGGTTTTCCGCATCAAGTTGATTTTCGATTGTATATGCCGCAATATAGCATGTGGAATTCCCTGATGCATTTGGCTTATATCCGTCAACATATACATTCAAAAAGACCCCTTTGTTTTCCATACTGCTGTCAATGGGGAACTCTAAAATACCCACGCGGGCAGAACCGTAATATGCTCCGCCTGTGGAAATTGTAACGCCGTCAGCATTAGAGGAAGGTGCTCTTCCAACTCCCTCTGTATCATTCGCCGCAACCATAATTCTTACATCTTTTTCAGCACTGTCATTAGCTGAATTGTTATTTACAAATCCGTCAGCTTTTACTGCATACTTATTGTCCACTTTATCCACGACTACCGTCATATGTTCGGTTACATTTGTTTCGGGGATATTGTAGAATGCACCCGTGCCGTCTGTATGGATTGCAAAAATCTCTTTTCCTTCAACGGTAAAACTGCCGCCGCTCACATCACCCGTAACTTCCTTTATCACTTCACCGTCACTGTTTACAAACTTAGCTTTAACATAGCTCGTAGAATAAACTTTAACGTTTCTTATTTCCAAATCTCCGTCTGACGTGCCGTTACCTCGAAGGTTTATGGTGTTAACACAGTCAGGGCTTTGTTCTTTACGGAAAGTTTTGTTTTCCGCCTTGCCCACAGTGCCGTCGCTTCCTGTGGCATATACTGAAAATGTGTCTGTAGAGGCGTCTGCTTTTACAAGAATTCTGTATGTCTCCCCTGCTTTAACAGAGCTTTTAAGCACCGTGCCACCGTCACTTGAACCTGTTTTATTGCCGCCCGTTACTTTTATATTACCTCCGTTGGGGCTTATTCCGAAAGCACCACTGCCCCACTTGGAGCCGTTATAACCAAAGTTTGCACCTGTGTCGCTTACTTTGTTAATTACCATATCAAACTCAATGTAAAATTCATCTGCCAAATCAGTGGGGAAATAAATATTGTTATCTGCATTACCCTTTGAAGAAGTGTCACTGAGGCTAAAGCTTTCAGGCAGTACAGTAACGGTTGCTGTTGCTTGTAAAACAGTACCATTTACTGTAGCATAAACTGTGTTTTCCCCTGTCGTTAAGGTTGACAAATCCCAATCTGTTACTTCCACCTCTGCTGTATTGCCGTCTGCAGTTGTGGCACTAAGTGTTTTGGGAAGAATCGGCAGATTATCACCGATAACAATTGCCGATACAGTTTCAATAGATTGTATGTCTGACATTGTGTAAGTAATTGTAACCTCGCCGGTAGCATTTGCACTATAGGATGATGGATTACTATCATCCTTTGTATAAGTCTTATCTCCAAATGTAATTGCATTTGGAACAATTGTTGTATCTGTTAGGTTTATCACATCTCCGATAAAACCGTTAATTTGTTTACTTTGTGCAATTTCTGTTTCGTCTGCCATAAACTTAATTGTTGTAACAACCCTGTCACTTTCAGCATTTGCCACCTCGTAAAGGGCAAAATTACCCAACGTGTTGGATGAATTAAGCCATCTGTAGTTTATCTGCAGATAATTCTTTGTAGCAGTAAATATAACAGAGTTTTCGCCCGCATTTGAGGTATGAATAACCGTACCGTCATTCGTTGCCGAAATATCATCTTTTAAGGATGTTTTGTGCCATGTGCTTTCAACGTCTGATGTATATGTAAACATATAAGTCTTTCCGTTTTCTACCGTCCATGCTCTGTAAAGGGAGCCTTTGCCATCTATACCCGTATGTGCCTTCGCCGTAACTGTTCCGTCACCGTTCACCGTAAAGTATTCATTTGTGGCTGCCGAATTTGCCGAATTAAACCAACCTGTAAGATTGTATTCAAAATCTCCGTTAGGAATAAGGTTAGCACTTTCAGTCTTATATGCAATGCCATCCTTTTCAAAATAAGTACCAACCGAAGTGCCTTTGTTTGAAAGCTTTCCTAATTCAACTTCCTGACTTACCGAGTATTCTCCGCCGGCTGCATAACGGATAAAGTTCTCGCCGTTATTACACATATAGACTTCGCTGAACATGGCACCTGTTTCACCATTATCGGGGTTATAGCTTTTTGCAACAGCTTTGACTGGCTCACCGTCTACAGTATATGTTATAGTAACGGTTGTTTCATTGCTTGAATCCGAATAAACTACAATATCCTTATAGCTTACAGTAACGCCGGACGCACCTCCTGCTGTTTTAAAGCCGCCAAAGCCCGTAAAGTGACCTTTATACACACTTACAGAAACAGGCACTATAAGTCCGTTATCAACTGTAGCGTAAGTAACTGTATATACATCCTCGCCCAAAGTCATACTTGCAAGGTTGTCTGTATAGTTTTCACTAAGGTCAAACTGAGTTTTTAAATCATCTGTCCACTGTGTGTTTTCTGCAACAATACGCACTCTTTCGCCGTTTGAAAAGCTGAGCGCACTACGATCTGCCCTTATGGTGCCTGAGCAAAGTCTTTCTCCTACAAAGTTTGTAAGTCTCGCCTGTCCTGACGTGTCGGTTATTGAATTTGTACCGCGAACAGATGAATTAGTTTCGCCTCTGCCAATATGAATTGTACCGGCATCGGTAGCATACCTGTGAGCGAAAAGCACATCTCCGTCAGTATCAAGAATACCGTGATCGGGATATGCACTGCCGCCTTCCGGTGTAAATTCAATCACAAATTCATCAGTTTCTATATCAGGGGATGTAATAGTGGCATTAACACTACCTTTTATATTAAGTCCTCCGTCAACCATTACTGAGTTTGTGTTGGTTGAGCTCCATCCGTACCAAACAGAATTTGTATCGCTTGTTTTTGAGTTGAGCGTGCCTGTTTCATTATTTTCTACCGCGTCAAGCTTTTTAATAAACTCGCCCTCCATGGCACCGATTTCTTTATCATATACATAGGACTGGTCAAAAATGTGTATATAATCAATACTGCCCGAAAAACCTTTGCCTATATAATGCTTACCGCTTCTTGCTGCATTAAGCATGCTTGTTTCAATTTCACCTGTAGTTTCAACGCCGTTTACACAAACCGCAGCACTTGTACCGTTTATTGTAACTTCTATTTCATTAAAGCTATTTGTACTGCACACAGCAGATGAAGTAATACCGTTAAGAGAAGCAGCTCCGCCTTCTATTTTAAGTTTTATTGCACCGTTACCTATTGAGAACACTTCGCCCTCACCTTTTACGGAAAGTGTAATCTTCATATTATCATAGTAAAGAACAGAGGGGTCTAAAACCGCATATTCCTCTCCCGTAAAATTAGCATAATTCTCTGTTACGGCAGGTGAATTTACGCCGTACAATTCCGTATTTGCCCATGTGTCCTTTAAATTACCGTTAAATTCATACCTTGCACGAAGGTGGTTTGTATAGGGACGATAGTTTTTATTGTCTATTTTAAGTATTGAATATTCACTGTCGGAAGATAATGAATGATAACCCGAAAATTTACCGCCTGCCACACTGTAGCCGCCATCTTCAAACCAGTCACCGTAAGCTATAGCTTCACCTGTTGCACTGCCGCTTGACAATCCAAGGCTCATACCTTTTACAACAGCACTGCCGCTGACTTTATAGCTGCCATAAATACAGGCATTTTCAATAACTCTTGCATTATCCGTAACCTGTGCACTGCCAAAAACAACTGCTGTATCTCCCACATAGGCATTACCCGACACCTTTGCACTGCCTGCAACAATTGCATAACCGTCTATAATTGCATTGTCGGAAACAGTGGCACTGCCCATAACAACCGCATTGGGACCAACATATGCAGTTGATGCAACGCTTGCCGAAGTTGCAACCTTACCGCCACCATTTGAGTGCGTTTTGAAAGTACCCGAAGGTGTGGGTCTTTCCATAGGTACAGCACCTGAAAGCGTTACGGAGTAAGGATACTGAGTTTTATTATCAAAAGGCATATTTGTCTCAGTTGAATGTGTAGCCCATCCACCCACAGTATGACGCACCATACTTTCAAGCGTAGGTGTAGCCGCAACAGTAAGATAAAGCTCGTCTGTACTTGTAACGGATATGCTCATTGTTTCCCCTGCATTGAATATATCAGAGTAGCTTGTTACACCTGATGATGATTCTTTAACAAGTCTTGCTGTCCATCCTGCACCTACGGCATCTGTCAAGCCCTTAAGAGTTACGGATACCTCTCCTGCTTCAAAATCCAATGGGATAATATTATATCCCATTGCCTGAGGCGCTCTTTCGGGTGCTACAGCATAATCACCTGTTTCACCTAATTCTTCAAGCATTGTATATCTCTGCTGCCAGAAAAAATTGTTTCCCGAAAATGCCGAGTTAATGGTATTATTGTACAAAGTTTTGTTTTTAAAGTCCATTGTCGCCATATGGGAAGCATACATACCAACGGTATCTGCCGTTGTCAGATCACCGTTTGCATCCTCCAGTACTTCCCAAAAAAGTACATTTGTACTGCCAAGATTTGTACCTAAAACCTTCTGTACAAATTTTTCGCCGTACACGCCTGTGTTATCGGGGTCTTCTGTCAGATACTGAAGAATAGGCCAAGCTTCATAGTATGCACGACCGTTCATTTTTGTGAGGGAATTTGAACGAAGATAAAGGTGTGACAGTTGTGTTGTTCCTGACATATATTCATAAATATACTGCTCCGCAAACCAGTTTGCCACCGCTTCAAACCAGGGACCAAGATAAATATTATCCTTCCAGGCGTTGTCCCCCTGTGCATAATGCACTGCATGACCGAACTCGTGTGCAACAACCGTGGGCGAATCCATTGCCGCCAAGCAACACATAAAGTAGGGGTAACCTGCCGTATCAACACTGCCGTAAGCACCCCAGTCATTTGCACCCAAATCATAGTACTCAACGCCTGTACCCATCAGGATAACATTTGTTTTGTACTGTGTTGTTTTGTCACCTGAGGACAAAACAGATGTGCTTGTGGGTTCCATGCCCATTTTGTCAATATATAAAGCCCAGCAGTTTTCAAGAACAGTTTCACATTTTGAAAGGTAAGCACTGGTCACCTTGCTGCTGTTTGCTCCGTCTGTATCGTAAAAAATTTGAAAATGCTCTGTTTCGTAAGTCTGGTAAACATCCATGCTTACTTCAGTCGTTGCTCCGGCGTTTACATTTCGAAGCAAATAAGTTGTTGTATACTCTGCAAAACCTACAACAGGGACACATGGTAGTACCATTGTTAATGCTACTATCAATGATATCAAAGCCTTACTTCTTATTTTCATTAATTCTCGCTCCTTCTTACTTTATATTGTTAATTATATTTATTTGTAAATCTTTTTCAATTTATTTTTGTACATTTATATTGCATTTTTGTACGGAATATATTACAATAATTGCAAGGAGTGATTGTTATGACCGATTTTGAAATACACAATATATCATATAATGTTTTTGCACCTTCCGATTATCACGTATGTAAATCGGCAAATGAATACACATTTATTTTGTTTCAAGGACCTTGTATAATAAATAGCAAAAAAATAGAAACAGAAAGCTGTATTTTATACGGCAAAAATTCCCTTCAGGACTACATAGTACTTACCGGCTTTGCCTCAAGCACCGTAACCTTTGCCGTTCCGGATGAAATTATTTCGGAGATTGGCATAAAATTAGATGAGGTTTATTATCCGGACAACTGTGAATATCTTAATTATATGATTTCGGTTATGTACCGCGAGGCGTCTGAAATGCGAAAATGTTCAAAAGTCATGAACAAAGCACGCCTTATTGAATTTCTGGTAAGCTTTATACGCGGTACTGAGCCTGAAACAAGGCGGCTTCGTGACCTTACTTTAAAAAACAAAATGTCAACTCTGCGTTCGGAATATCTTGCAGACCCTGCCAATGCACCCGACATAAATTACATAATCAGGCGTTCGGGTATGTCGAGAACCCGATTTTACGAATTATACAACCGATTTTTTAACACATCGCCTAAAGATGACTTGATTTGGGTAAAACTTGATAAGGCAAAGGGCATAATTGCCGACAACCCTAATCTTAAAATGTATGAGGTTGCAGAGCAATGCGGTTTCTGCGATGTGTCTCACTTTCTTCGCACATTTAAACAGCATTTTGGCTTTACGCCGAAGGAATATGCTCAGAAAATTAAAAATTCAGGTTGTTTGAACTAAAGTGAAAAAGAAGGTTGCTAAAGAGCGACCTTCTTCACAACATAAAACCCCTTGCTCAAGGCAGGGGGTTTTATATTTATAGGTTATTAAGCTATTTTATGCAAGTTCAGCGAAGTACTTAATTGTTCTTACCATCTGGCTTGTGTAGCTGTTTTCGTTATCGTACCAGGAAACAACCTGTACCTGATAGAGATCGTCGCCAACCTTAGATACCATTGTCTGTGTAGCGTCAAAGAGAGAACCGTATCTCATACCGATAACATCGGAAGAAACGATCTGGTCTTCGTTGTAACCGAAGGATTCGGAAGCAGCAGCCTTCATAGCAGCGTTGATGCCTTCCTTAGTTACGTCTGCACCCTTAACAACAGCTGTAAGGATTGTTGTGGAACCTGTGGGAACAGGAACACGCTGAGCAGAACCGATGAGCTTGCCGTTAAGTTCGGGAATAACAAGACCGATAGCCTTAGCAGCACCTGTAGAGTTGGGAACGATGTTAGCAGCACCTGCACGAGCACGGCGAAGGTCGCCCTTTCTGTGAGGACCGTCAAGAATCATCTGGTCGCCTGTGTAAGCATGAATTGTGCTCATGATACCGGACTGGATTTCTGCATAGTCGTTAAGAGCCTTAGCCATGGGAGCAAGGCAGTTTGTTGTACAAGAAGCAGCGGAGATAATCTGGTCATCAGCTGTAAGAGTCTTTTCGTTTACGCTGAATACGATTGTCTTAAGGTCGTTGCCTGCGGGAGCAGAAATAACAACCTTCTTAGCACCTGCATCGATGTGAGCCTGGCTCTTTTCCTTAGAGCAGTAGAAACCTGTACATTCAAGAACTACGTCTACGCCGATTTCGCCCCAGGGAAGATCTGCTGCGTTCTTTTCGCTGTAAATCTTAATTTCCTTACCGTCAACGATGATGGAACCTTCACCTGCTTCTACAGTGTGAGCACCTTCACCGATTTTACCACAGTAACCACCCTGTGCTGTGTCATACTTGAGAAGGTGAGCGAGCATCTTAGGATCTGTAAGATCGTTGATAGCTACTACTTCGTAACCTTCAGCGCCAAACATCTGTCTGAACGCAAGACGGCCGATACGGCCAAAACCATTAATTGCAACTTTAACTGCCATGTTAAAGACCTCCTAAAAAATATTTTATAAAATATTATTAATAACGGCTTATGCCATAATTAAATCCTTATTCAACAATTCTGATTGATTCAATAACGGGTGCTTCCAAAGGTGTCTGTCCGTCAAAATACACTGCTGTTTCAGCAATTGCATCAACCGTATCCATGCCGTCAATAACTCTGCCGAATGCGGCATACTGACCGTCAAGATGGGGTGCGTCTTCATGCATAATGAAGAACTGACTTCCCGCAGAGTCGTAAGACTGGCTTCTTGCCATACTGATTACGCCTCTTTCGTGCAAAATGTTGTTATGAACGCCATTTGCTTCAAATTCGCCTTTTATTGTGTGACCGGGACCGCCTGTACCGTTACCGTTGGGGTCGCCGCCCTGAATCATAAAGCCTGAAATAATTCTGTGGAATGTAAGTCCGTCGTAAAAACCTTCCTCACAAAGCTCCTTAAAGTTTGCCACTGTAATAGGAGCAACATCGGGATACAATTCCAAAGTGATTGTTCCGCCCGATTCCATAGTAATAACTGCCTGCACTGTTTCTTCAATCCCTTCCGAAGGTAAAGTAACACAGCTACTTTCCTCAAGTAAAATTTCAACAGACCCTGTAGGTTCCGTATTTTGTGTACTGTCATTTTTACTGCAGCCTGACATTGCACCAAGGCACAGGACACCTGCGAGAAAAACAGCCAAAAAACTATTCATTAACATTCACCTAAACTTTCATCATTATTATATCTGTATCCGCTGACTTTTTCAAGCATTTTTTAGTATTTTTTACGCAAATTATGAAAATATACTAAAACGGCACCGCTTTAGTGGTGTTTTAGTACATTTCATACATGTAGCTTCCTTTGTTATCTCTGTCATTATAATGAAAGATATAAGTTGAAAAAGGGCTAAAAAAAGTCAACACAGATATAACAAAAAGACCATTTCGGGACTGTCCCAAATTACACCCAACTGTCCCTCTTAATAAAAATGGGTAAATTCGCTTGTTTTTGCTCATATGTATCCCATAGCAACATTGTTTATAATCAGCCTCTTTTTCACAGCATAGTCATAAGCGACTGCTGTAGCACTTTTAGGCCGGTATTCAAACAAATCTCTTTTACTCTTTCTTCGTTTTAGCGGAGCATAATTTTCATCATAGTATATAATACAAAATTTGCTGTTATTAACATTTCATAATATAAATCAATTATAGAACAATTTAGTCAAGTTAATACCCTTGTATTAAGGTTTTAACACCATTAATAATCAAGTGTATAAACCTTATAATAAAGGCAAATTATTGATTTATGAGGTGTCGCAATGAAAAATAAAGATAAAAATAATATTGCTATAGGCGAAAGGATAAAAGAAATACGTTTGAAGAGAAGTTTAACGCAGGAAGCATTAGCAGAAAAAGTAAATTTAGGCAGTGCACAGCAAATTAGTGACATTGAGCGAGGATTATGTGGACTGTCTGTTGCTAAACTTATTGAGTTTTGTAAGGTGCTTGAAATAGATGCAGATTATTTGTTGTTTGGAACTGCCACCAGAGATATGAACAGCTCTTTGAACAAATACCTTTCTAAAATGACCCCTGAACAATCACGATGCGTAGAAGAACTTGTTTCTGCTTATGCAAAATCTTGTGGCATTAAATAAATTATTTATCATTACTCATAACGAAAGCCCATTTTCATATGCTTATTAAAAAAGTATACAAAAAACTGCAACCTTATAGAATACTTTTTCAGCATTATATATATCACGATGACCTGCAAAACAACAAATTTTCTTCGACAAACAGATCACCTCTAAAAAGTATCATAAGTTAGCACCATATGCACATAATATGATTGCATTATAACATGTTTTAATATGAATTGCAACATAATCGGGTGTATTTGACACATTATGTGTTGTCGATAAAATTCAGAGATGGGAATATAATGATGAACAGGGGTGAAGATGAGTGAAAAGCAAAAATTTTGATGTTTGGCTTGGTATAGGCTTGAATATCTTACATTATAGAAAAGAACAAGGTATGACACAAATGCAACTTGCTGAAAAAGCAAATATTAGCAGAAATCACATACAAAGGATAGAAACCGCCGCCAGTTCTTGTACTCTGGACACACTGATAGATATAGCGGATGCTTTGAACATTCCGCTTAAAAAGTTATTTGAATTTAAGGACTAAAAAAGAGTGATATCTTAACATTGAAATGAAGATATCACTCTTTTTATTTCCATGCCTTAAGATGCCAAATGATAAAACAGGTGGGGTTAATCGCATAACAAGTTCAGGTACCATTAATATATTCAGGACCTGTTTCAAATTGTATGTTAATACATGTAAAAAGTTTTCGGTTTTTACTGTTTCAGGTCCTCTTGGCATGGTCTGCCCATAGAGCGGACATATATATTCTTTTCTTTGTCGCATTTGAAATCCGATTTTTTAAAACCCACATTCCCTTGTTCAAAGGCATAAAGATTTGATTTACGTTTAAACCTTATATGTAATTGCTCATTTTAACCCCTGCTTTCGATACAATTTCTATGTTTTAATTATATCAAAAAACCTGGTTTTATAAATAAATTAATCCGAATTTATGGGAGTTTTTATACAGTCTGATATCCACATCCGGCTTCATCATGTGATCACTTTACTTATTAAGTGCTTTATCTAAGCATTCTTCACAATATGAATAGCTTTTTATGGCTTGATTGGGACAACTAGGATTATAGCATTTGTGTTCAGCACAGTATTTCCCTCCTATTAAAGCTTCTTTCGGGCAGCCTGTTACTGAACAATATTTAATTCCTGTTCCACACCCTGTAATGCTTAACACCAACGTAAAAAGTAAAGCCATTCTAATTATTTTTTTCATAATAACAACCCTTTCATTTTTATTATTTATTATATTATATCATTCATGCACACATTTGTCAATTGCAATATGCACATAATATAATATTGCAAATATGCTGTATTAATAAAAACACTTTTTGCATATATAATATGGTTGAAGAGGTGATTATATGTTTAAAGTGCGACATACCGAAGAAACAATAAACAGAACATTCAGATTTCCGAAATCTTTGCTTGACAAGATGTCGGTTATCGCTCAAACGGAGAATATATCTTTAAATAGCTTTGTTATTCAATGCTGTGAATATGCAATTGATAATTTCCAGGAATCTAAGAATGAATAAATATTCACCCGTTTTTTGACACACTCTATGCAACAATTATTCTATTTTAAATAAAATAGAACCTATTAGGTTGAATTTATTGACTTTTTCAACAAATTTGTATATAATGGTATTACAAAGGAGGTATGTAATATGGCACAAGCAACATTCAGTATAAGAATGGATGAAAGCTTAAAAAAACAATTTGATGCTTTATGTGCTGATTTTGGCATGAATGCAACAACAGCGTTCAATGTTTTTGCAAAAGCGGTTGTACGGGAAAGAAGAATTCCTTTTGAGATTACATCTCCGGCAGAGAGTGTGAGCTTATCAGACGGAAGAAAAGCATTTCTTGAATTAAGACAACAGGCAAAGGACAACGGTGTTCAAGATTTAACGCTTGATGAAATTAATGCCGAAATTAAGAGTGCACGGTATGGAGAGGAAAATGTATGAAATGCTATGCGGTAATTGACACAAATGTTTTGGTTTCTGCATTGCTTTCAAGTCATAATGATGCTGCAACTGTTCAAGTAGTAGATAAAATGTTTTCCCAAGAGATAATTCCATTATACAGTACGGAAATTATAGATGAATATGATAATGTTCTTCACCGAAAAAAGTTTAAGTTTTCAGAAGAAACAATACAAATTCTTTTATCGGTTATAGAACAGTTCGGGGTTTTAGTTGAGCCTACTGCATCGGGTGAAATTTTGCCGGATATGAAAGACCTGCCATTTTATGAGGTTGTTCTCGAAAAGCAAACTGAGGATGCATACCTTATTACCGGCAATATTAAGCATTTTCCCAAAAAACCATTTGTCGTTACACCAAATCAACTTTTAGAAATTCTTAACAATAACTGAATATCATTTCGGGAGGGAAACTTTTGTGTTTTCTCTCCCGATTTTTATTACATAACAAGTAATGGCACTCAAAAAGGGCAGTGGAGTTTTTAACATTGAAATGAAGATATCACTCTTTTTATTTCCATGCCTTAAGACGCCAAATAACAAGCCGTTTGGGGACATATCACTTTCTGTGCAAGAACCTTAAAATTAAACATTTTGTGCCATGTCCACAAACTGAATCCCGGTCACATCTTAATAATTACACTTCCGGAATGTTGAGGGTCTGCTGCTGCACGAATAGTCTCTTCCAACTGTTCCAAAGGAAACTCATGCGTAATAATGCTCTCCAAGTTCCAATTACCGCTCGCCATTATTTTCTGCACATCATATACATCCTCAGGCATATATCCGCCTGAACCGATAATGCTCTGCTGTGCATAAGTAAGACCAAGTAGGTCAATATTACGGGGGACATTATTTACAGCCACTGAAACAAATCTGCTGTCAATTTTCCCGTTGGAGAGGAAGTCATCTAATATTGTTTCTTTGCCTGCGGCGTCAAGCCAACAATCAATGTCAGCGACTTCGCTCTTTATTGATCTTGCCATTCCGAAATACTCTTTGGCTTTTTCCTGAAAAACCTCCGTAGAAATATTACAGGTTTCAAAGCCAAGTTCCCGAACCAGTTCTAATCTGAAATCCGACAAATCACAAACCATAACCTTTTTCATTCCAAAATATTTGAAAGCAACTGCCGCTGCTATACCGATGGTACCTCCGCCGAACACAACCGCATTTTGCCCTGTAATGTACTTATGAACACCGCAAGGTATCATTCCTCGTCTTGCGGCACGACAGCCTACAGTAAATGGTTCAATTAAGCTTGCAAGTCTGTCGGAAATTTGGTCGTCTACTACATAAAGCGAATGATTACGCTTTGCATTCGGTATCAAAATGTATTCGGAAAATCCACCAATTGTGCCGGCTCTCTTTGTATCTCCCTTTGCATACAGAGGATATGGATAAACACGCTCTCCCACCGAAAAATCAGTCACATGCTTTCCTGTCTTCACAACACGGGAAACTGTTTCATGGCCGAACTCACCGCCGACATTTACTTTATGCCCCGTATTCGGGCCGTAAGTAAAAACGGCAACATCTGTTCCGCAAATCCCCGAATAAATATTTTTTATCAAAACATCGTTGTCGCCCACTTCGGGGACCGGTATTTCTTTTATCTCAATTTTTTCTTTTCCAATGTAAATTCCTGATTTCATTTTTTCTCCTTTTTCTGATTCCACATTACGCACTGACTGATAACAGAAATGATATGTTCTATCGAATCGGTGCAATCATGTTTTATCCATTCAGTTACAACAGCAATGAGTCCGTGGATATAGAACGCCATAATATACTCTCTGTCCCGTTGCGGAACCTGAAACCTCTCTAATATGGGAGTAAAAACAGCATCAAACATTCTGTTATAGGTTTCATTCAGTCGCAAAGTCCCTGCATTTTCCATAGCAATCTTAAAAAGTCTCTTATTATCTTTAAGATAATTAAGATAGGGGTTCAGGTATTGGGGTGTTATCAAATACAACTCATCAATCGGACAGTCTTTCAGTCTCTTTACGATTTCCTGTGAATCAGGCTTCATATAGTTTAAGAACTGACCGTTCACATAATCAATGCTTTCAGAAAGCAGGTCGTCAACCGTTTCATAATGCAGATAGAAAGTTGAACGGTTTACACCTGCTTTATCGCAAATCTCTTTGACGGTTATATAGGCAAAATCCTTTTTCGACAGCAAATCCAAAAAAGCCTCATCCATTTTTGAAGCCGTGTTAAAATATTTACTTTCTGACTTATTCACCTTTAATCACCATCCTTCTCTTTATTGAAGAGTTAATTATCATACATACTGCAATTACCGCAACTGCCCCGTACACGAAACCACCTGTTACAGTGTTCATCAGCTTTCTATATTCGTCTCCGTTCGTGGAAAATGCAGAAATCATTGCTGTCTGCAAACCGAGAACAGACATCATCGCAGACACAAGGTTCAGTACCTTTGCAGCCGACAATATCGGGCTGCCGAGCTTTTTGTATTTCACAAGATTACGAATGGACATACCCATTGTATAAAAGGTATAGAGTGCCGACAAATATATGACATATCCAGGATAGGAAAAGCCTGAGTTTGTTATAATCATCAACCATATCATTCCGCCCATTGGGATATTCAATAAAAACAAAAGCCATGCAATTTTTCGATAGCATCTGTATTCATATAAACTGTCCTTTTCATCTTTGTGTTTGAAAACAATGATAAGATAAGCTCTCATACCGCCAAGCAAAAAATGATAAACAGCCATTGAAATAAACCAAGCAGATGAATACATAATACCCGTCACGGTTCGAAACAGAGCATACAGAAAGTTTACTGTCATTCCCTGGCAGATACTGAAACCGCCTCTGAAAGACATATCAGTCAAATATCGCTTAAAGGCAGTATATGACGACACTGTTTTAACCGTCTTGCTTTCAAAAACACAGTTCTTGATTTTCTTATATTGCTGCGGCAATGCGGCAATTAAAATAATAAGAGAGTAAGCTGACATACAATAAACCGGATATGCCAGCTCGCTCTCTTGTTTTTCTGATGCAAAGATGAAAATGAGCGTGGCAAACACTACCGGAGTGAGCAGACACAATATGCCTTTCGGTGGGTATAACAGTTTTTTCAAAATCAACTTTGCCTGTTTCATAATTATTTCTCGCTGATTTCTTTTGCAAGCTGCATAATTTCAAAAGCGTACTTTTGTTTACCCTTTGCCAATAACTTTTTATAAAGCGGGTAGTTAATGCCCATACAGAACAAGCCGATAATTCCGATAATAATACCGAGAACAAACATAGCGGTTGTTCCGTTTCCGATAACTTTCATTGAAAGGCACATTCCAATACCGGCTATAAGCGAAGTTACGATACCAAAGGTATATGTAAAAATGGTTGCCGGAAGTTTTGCTCTTGCGTCCAGTTTTCTAAGAGCAATAACCTTTGAGGTATCTTTTGGTGCGTATTCGTTTGCAAGCTGTTCTGCATAAATTTTGTCTGTGTTCATAGCAAATATCCTCCTTCATTTGATGTCTTTATTATATTGGAGGAAAAAGCTGAACTGAACAACACGAAAAGCAATTTGTGTTGTTTTATACTTAGAATGTGGAGCCCTTTGGGACGTCAGCTAATACAATATTAACATGATTTCCCATAAACCAATATCCATATATTTTGTTGGTTTACTCCCCGAAAAAGAATATGGTATTTCCTATCACATACAACTTAAGTATACCAAATTAATTAATCTTTTCCAATAAAAAGATACAAAAAATGTCCATCTCCAGACGGCATATTAATACAGCCCAAATATTTACATACTCTTTTTCAAAATGTCAGTTATCTCATCTTTTGTAAGCACTTTATAGCCGCCGTCCATAATAAATGTAGCTTCGGCGATACCTTCAATCATATCATCGGTAACACCCAAATCCTTAATATTCATAACAAGACCAAGCTCACGCATCCATTTTTCCATGCAACAAAGCCCTTCTTCGGCAATTTGTTTATCGGTTTTGTCTGTTTTATCCACGCCCCACACGTTTATTGCAAACCGCACAAATTTTTCAAGTCCGTATGGGCAAATGTGGCGGTAATACGCCATAGAAACAGCAGAAAGAGTCATTCCATGGGTTGCATCGGTGTAAGCACCAACAGCCTGCCCTATCATATGCACCATCCAGTCTGTTGATTTACCCTTTGCAATCAGCGTATTAAGTGCCCAAGTTGCCGTCCACATAATATTACTGCGTGCTTCATAATCAGTGGGGTTACAAATTGCTATTCGACTTGCATTAACAAGGGATTTCATCAAGCCTTCCGAAATATAGTCGGAGGTGTTGTCATCAATACCTGAAAAATACTGCTCGGTAATATGATTAAAAATGTCGTAAATACCTGCCACCATTTGATATTTAGGCAATGTGTATGTAAAAGTGGGATTCAAAATTGCAAATTTTGGAAAAACATTGTCTCCAAACACGTGACCGATTTTCAGCTTCTGCTCATGGTTTGTAATAACGGCACCGCCGTTCATCTCCGAGCCTGTTCCCACCATTGTCAGCACACAGCCTACGGGGATTATGTCATTGTCCACGTCCTCCATACGCAAATAGTATTTTTCCCAAGGGTCTTCATTGCAATATGCAGAAACGGAAACAGCCTTTGCATAGTCGCAGACAGAGCCGCCGCCAACTGCAAGAATGAGCGAAATACCGTTTTCTTTTGCGATTTTGCAACCCTCGTAAAGCTTTTCTACCGTTGGATTGGGCATTACTCCCCCATCCTCAAAAACTGTTTTTCCCTTTGCTTTTAAAACATGAACAACTTTATCGTAAATTCCGTTCTTCTTAATAGAACCACCGCCGTAGCAAAGCATAATGTTATCGCCGTATTTTTCAAGCTCACCACTAAGATAATCAAGTGCGTTCTCTCCGAAATAAAGCTTTGTAGGGTTACTGTAACTGAAATTTCCTAACATAAATACTCCTCCTATAAATCTATCTGATTTTAAATGTGACTTCTACTCTGCCGCTTCCAAGTGCCTCTGCCAAATTTTCAGGATTATCCACCCGACCGAGAGGCGTATAGCTGTATGACGTGGAAAAGCTTTCATAAAACAATACCACACAGCTATCACCGTAAAGCATTAAATCCCCGTTGTTGATTTTTCCGATTTTTTGCGGATTTACAGGCAAACTGCTACTTAAGTAATAGTATTTTTCGTTGCCGTTCATTTCACTCATATTAAGTGTAAGCGGTAATTTCTCAGCAAACGCCTGTGCCGCATCGTTATTGTAAAGAGATGCGGAAAAAATTTTTCCGTTTACTGTAATCTCAATATTTATCATATTATTTTCTCCCTCGCTTGCCGCTTCGGCATACTGAATATTAGGCGGACTGCTTTGGTTGATATTATCTTCAATTTTTTGTGGTACATAGCTCAATAACGCTGCCGTCAAAGCCGTAAAACAGACTATGGCACAGAGGGTTTTCATTATCTTATACCCTCTTTCCCATTTCGTAGGCTTTTTTCAATGCATAATGCTCTTTGATTTCTCCCGGTCCGTTTACTCCGCCTGCAAAGACAGTTCCTGCAAGACGTGCTTTCGGAAAGCATTCAATCCAGCCCTCCAGTCCCGTTATTGCACGGGCGTCAGTTTCCTTTTCATCTTCTGCCGCGGCGGAAAGCAAATAAACATCACGAAAAGCATAGTCTTTGGGAAAAAGCGGATTTGCACGATCTAGCATGGTTTTCATTTGTCCTGACATTTCATAATAGTAAATGGGTGTGGCAAAAACCAACACATCGGCTGTCAGCATTTTTTCGGCAATAACATTGGCATCATCGTCAATTACACATTTTCCTGTTTTCTGACAGCTAAGGCATCCCTTACAAAAAGCTATGGTTTTGTCAGAAAGATTTATTTTTTCGGCAATATTCCCGTTTTCTTTTGCACCTTGCAAAAAAGCATCAGCCAATCCGTCCGAATTGCTGTTTTTTCTTAAGCTTGTGCTTATCACCAACACATTCCTTTTCATACTTATACCTCCATTGACTTTTAGATTTTGACTTGATATAATTATAATAGTACATAAACCTAACTTTAGGTCAAGCATTATTTTATAAAAATTTTTATTTTTGGAGGATTTTAATATGTATACGGTGGGACAGGTTTCTGAAATGTTTAATTTGCCGATCTCAACCTTGCGTTATTATGATAAGGAAGGCTTATTTCCCGACATGAAACGAGTATCAGGCATACGACAATTCAGTGAACAAGAAATAGAAGCACTGAAAGTAATTGAATGTTTGAAAAAATCAGGTATGGATATTAAAAGTATTAAGCAATTTATGGAGTGGTGTATACAAGGAAGTTCAACTTATCCCCTCAGAAAAGAATTATTTGAAAGGCAAAAGGTGCAAGTGGAAAATGAAATAAACCGAATGAATAAGGTTCTTGATATGCTCAAATTCAAATGCTGGTATTACGAAGAGGCAATGAAATACGGAAATGAAGAAAAACTTCGCTCTTTACCAACTGATGATATGCCTCCCGAAATCAGAACCGCTTACCTTAATGCTCACAGTGGGAAAATATAAAATTCTCGTACACCTATAATAGCAAAATAAACCTTTTATTACATAACAATCAGCGGCACTCAAAAAGGGCAGTGGAGTTAATTCCATTGCCCTTTTAAACATTATGCATTTTTTACACAAAATCTTGTACAAAATGGTATTATTTATCAATCGGCTTCATTGTCGGGATTTCAAGCGGATTAGTTATATATATCTCCATAACTCTACGAAACCGCCTTTCTTTCGTATTTTTTAACACCTTCATATTCTATAAATCTCCATAAGTCTTTATAGAATATGTATAAAATGGTGTAGTAAATGGTGTAGTTGGTGTAGTACTCAAACCTATATCGCAAAGCTACTATTCAGAGATCCGAACTCCTGTTGCTTTAAATCTTTTGTTACATCTGTGTATATGTTCATTGTTGTAGAAAAATCACTATGACCAAGAACATCTTGAATAACTTTCACATTTACACCCTTTTCGCACAGCCTTGTTGTAAAGGTATGACGAAGTGAATGACAACTAAATGGAGGTAACAAAACAGGCTCATCACTATGTTCTTTCATCAAAACATTATCATTACAATCTCGAATGATTCTGCGTATTGCCTTATTCAGAGTGCCTTGATGCTGAACATTACCAAATCGGTTTATAAAAACAAAATCTGTGTATCCATCAATTTCAACTTGACACGAAAGACCTATTTCTTGTTGATACTCTCTTTCTTGCTCAAAAGCAGCTCTTACAGTTTCAAGCATCGGTATTGTTCGCTCTCCGGCTTTAGTCTTTGGCGTGTTTATTGCAAACGAGCAACCGTTATTATCACCTTTGTTGTAATAAACGAGAGTGTGATTTACACTTATCAGATTTTCTTTGAAATCAATATCACACCAGCGCAATCCAACAATCTCACCGACACGCATACCTGTTCCAAGCATTACTGCAAAAACAGGATACCAATGATTATACTGTGTACTTGTTTTTAGAAATTCCAAAAACAATTCCTGTTGAGGTACTGTCAAAGCTTTTCGTTTTTCTACTGCAAAATTATGTGATTGTTTTAATTCCTTTAGCATATTGTCAGTAGGATTAACTCTGATGAAATTGTCATCAACTGCAAGATCAAATACTTGATGCAACACATTATGCACATTATCTATTGTAGCGATTTTCAATATTCTTTCATCTGCCATAGTATTGTAGAACTTTTTGACATCTGATTTTTTTACCATAGTCAATTTAAGTCTGCCAAAACTCGGTCTTACAAACATATTGTACATATACTTGTAATTTTGAAATGTATTGTGCTTGATACCTCGCTTCAATTCACACCACATATCAAAAATATCATTAACTGTTATATTCGGTTTATCTGTTCGTATTCCTTCAAATTCATCAACAGTTATTTGTTTTTCTTTCTCTCGAAGTTCATCAAGAGTGCCTGCATAGATGTAATGACGCTTTCCATCTCGACTTGACCAACGATAACAATAAATTCCGTCTGCTCGCTGAGATTCACCTTTTCTTAAAACAATTCTGTTTTTATCTACCCTTCTACCATTATTTTTTTTATTTGCATTTGGCATATTATCAGCTTCCTTTCAATTTTTACTGAAAAGAAACCAATGCTTGTTTTCGCAAATACATTATATCATAATAGCAAGACATTTGCAATTCTTTTCAATGATATTTTACAGATGTTTATATTTTTTTTAAATAGAATAAGAATTTTCTATATATTCATCAAGTTTTCGTCTTTTTATAAGTCTTTTTGTCCCAATCCATAACACAAATTCACAGTCCTCTTTATCTGAAAGTAATCTGAGTTTATTTATTCCTATGCCTGAGTACGCAGCGGCTTCTTCTAAAGTCAAATTACTCTTTTCCCAAATTGGTACTTCTTTCATAAAACTTACCTCCTTTGAAAACAAAAAAGGACTGCAAAATACGCAATCCTAAATGTATATCAATATTCATTTTTATTAGAATTTAATTTTATCCATTATTTGTATAATCTTATCGCACACCGTTTCAAAGATTATATCGGCGGCATAGCTGTAATCCTGCCTGTATTTGTTCCAAAACTTCTGCATCGTTATTCATATAAACACCTCCGAAATTTTATTACTGCTTAATAGCATAAGCAAAAGGACCGATATACTGATAACAAAGAAAGGGGGTAAAATCTATTGATCAAACAAGTCATAGGGGTATCATAGTACACCAATCCCTTTGATTATGCTATTAAAGTTAAAAAGCGAAACGAACAGCAGCTTGCATTACTGCTTCATAGGAATTTCACCTCTCCGTCATCCGACCGAGCTGCCCCCATTGCCTGCGACGCTTTTAACGCTCGGACTGTGGCTGGGCAGAAGTATCATTGTCCCGATATGTATTCATCGCCCGCAAAGCTGCCGCTTGCTCCGTGACGCTGATATTTGTCGCTCTTATAGTTTTTCATCATTGAAAGAAGGATGAAGTAGAAGCAAAACTATCGTCTTGGCGTATCCGTCACTTGGCTCGTCCATACCGGAATGTATCCGTTTGCCTGTTATGCTGCATCGCCGTTATCTTGCGTGCTTTCTTTGTAGGTGAAAGGATTATGTACCTATATCAGGCATGGAATATTTATTGATGATATTTGATATAATGTGCCGTTCTGATTCATCAAGATAATTCATAATCTTTCTTAATAGCTTTTCCTCTGAATCTGAAAGATACAAAAACAGTTCCCGGCGGTAGCCATCAATCAAATATACACCTCCATGCATACCGTGTTTGGTGTATATAGGCGCATATCGGCTAAGAAAGACAATATCGTTATAAATGGTTCTCGTTGTCACAGAAAAAGTATCCGCCAATTCGACAAAGCTACTTTTTCTATGCTTTGTAAGCCAAAACAAAATCTCAATTCTTCGCTCAAACGAAGATAGCTTGTCTTTCATATCCGATTGCCTCCTTTCAATATCCATTCTAAAGGTAAAACAGGAAAGAAACCTTCATGTTTTCAAAAAAATTTTTATTTTTTTGATTTTGATGTTATTTCTATGACACAAAACAAAAAGACCGCAGAACTCCTATAAGTTCTACGGTCAAATATCTTATTTATTTTAGATACTGTCGGCGGCGGATATTTATCAATATAAGTCATAAAATCACCTGCTGGCAAATAGTTTTTAATGTCTATAACATCAATTTGTTTTTCCTTTCATCAAATTCCTTGCTTTTTTGTAAGTGCCATAACAATCTCGCCTTTTCTTCTTCAGAAAGCATTTCTATGTAGCGGTTAATCTCCAATGTATATAAGTCGTTATTATTTCCAAGAAAATTTCTGAGCAATGTATCGATTGTCACATTTAATGCGTTTGCAATTTTTATTAATGTTTCAACCTTTATATTGATTTTACCAAGCTCTATTTTGGAAATGTGTTTCGCTGACAACTCAGAAAGCTCTGCTAATTTTTCCTGCGTCAGCCCTTTTGTTTCTCGGCAAATACGGATATTTTCGCCTAATATTGCATAGTCCAATTATATATCACTTCCACTTCTATTATAAATCTTTTTACAATCAAAAGGAACTGCACGCAGAATGAATTTTGTAATCATATAGAACTACCATATAAAACAAAAAACCGTTTAAACTAAGGTAAATGCCTCAATTCAAACGGTTTAATGTAAATATACTTAAACTATATTATTTTTATTTTAATTGCAATCACTCCGCCTATTACAGCAATGCCATTTTCATAACATATTTATTTAAATACTCCATGAATGTGCGGAGCTTTTGATTGCAGCTTTATAGGCTATTATTGAGAATGGTTACAATTTCTTCGTGTGTCAGT
>JBJDXJ010000059.1:0-5254 GCA_051866635.1 Clostridia bacterium
ATGCAAAAAGTGTGCAAGCTTTTTTCTAACTTACACACTTTATTTTACAATCTCTCTTTAATCAAGGATTATTCGACAGTCTGACCTCCCCAAATGGCTTAATTAAGTTTTTGCACAGGAAGTGATGCGTCCCCGGACTGTTCCCAAAGTAACTCTCCGAATGAGTAAGTGTTATCACTATGACAAAAAACTTCATAAATTTCACTGCCATTTGCTAAAACTCCTAAGAAACCAATAGTTGACCAAACCATTTCATCTGTATCGGACCACAACATATGTACAATAAAGTACTGTTTTTCATTGTACTTAACTGCACCTACTAAATTGTACCCTATCGTTCTTCCCGTATGAACTTCCGCCGTCTTAAACATAAAAGTTTCATCGTCTATATTTCCGAAAATACTTTGACAGAGCCTGACTGCCTCAGAACTTGTAATTCCTTCTACAGAATCAACCGGAATATTGTTAGCTACATTTTTCGCATCACTTGGGACATATGAATTTTCAGCATCGTTAATTTCACTTGCACTTTTTTCTTCCAAACACACTTCTAATGACAAGATGCCCTTTTTATTCTGATCAACGCACCCATTATGGCTAAGATAATCCTGTACAGTTTTTCCATCTGTATCCTGTGCGCATATATCTGCACCTATGTCTACTAAATATTCAAAAATTTCATCGGTAGATGTTGCCGCACACATTAATGCAGTAATATTCTTATCAAAATACCTTTTGTTAAGGTCAATGCCCCCTTCTGACAGAAGCTTAACAGCTTTAATGTTGCCTCTTTCTATTGCTGCCGGAATTGCCGAAACGTCAGTTTCTATTAAACTTGGGAAGGTCTTTATTAAGAAATCTGCAAGTTTTGTTCCGTCCGACATACTGTGAAATTTTATCGCATAATAAAGCCCTTCATCAACCTTACTAAAATCCGCACCCTTATCGGTCAGAAATCGTGCGATTTCTACATTTCCTTCAATTAAGCAAGCCTCTGTCAGCTTGTCTATATCTGCTCCGTAATCCAAAAGCAGCTTCAGACATTTCATATCGTTTGTTCCTATCGCCACAACGGCTCCGCCGGTAAAGTCGTCTTTATTATAAACTTCTTTAAATGCTTCAAGCACATAGGCAAGACAAGCATAATTTCCTTCCGATACACACTTTCTCAAGTTTCTCTCAGTTGTCATATATATATGATCATCTCTTCTGATAACTTGCTCTCCTCGTTCCGCAAAATATTTTACCACTTCTGTATGACCGTTTTCGATAGCATAATCAAGTGCATCATAAAGACCGTTATATCCCTTCACTCGAATATCTGCACCTTTTTCATATAAGAGTTTCACATTTTCTACGTTCCCGTACTTTGCGGCAATATTTATCAGCGTTTCTCCTCTGCTGTTCTTTAACGCAATATCTAACTCTTTATTTTCCAATTCGCCAAACGCGGCTCTGTAAAACAGTTCATCTGTATCAGATAATGTTATTTCCAACGCCGGAATTTCGTCTTGCAAATATTTTATCATTCCATAGGGCTTTTCGTCATTATCATCAAAACACCCTCTAATTTTTCTGCCGTTATTTCATAACCGTTTTCGATACAAAGCTTTGCCCATTCTATGACCTCAGGTTCTCCAAGCAATGATGCTTTAACTTCAAAAAGGTCTTTCCCTTTTGAATTATTGCGTTTAATATCGGCACCGTATTCAATAAGCGTTCTTGCAAAATCCACATTCGAAAGCTCCAGAAGTGTCAGCCCATCAACATTTAATACATCAGGTTCTGCTCCGTTTTCCAATAAATATTCAGAAACCTCGTATCGATGATTTCCCACAGCCATTGCTAACGGATTATTCTCTCTCTTCCGTTTTGCACTAAGGTAACCAACCTTATCAGAAGAAAACTTGTTTGGATTTTCACCCATTTCCAACGCTTCCTCTGCCAAATTGGCATTATCGTAAAATACTGCGTTATACATTTTTATTGAAGCAAGATCGCTATCGTTAAATTCTATATCTTTAATATCAGAAACTCCTTTACATCCGGAAAGTAAAGTTATCCCCGTCATTACAATTATCAAAATATTTCTCACTCTCATATGCCGTCCCCTTCATTCTTCCAGATAAATGATGCTTTTACATTTGAGTTAGAATAACTTACGCCAAGGTCTCTTAAGCCATCAAATCCGTTTGAGGGCTTGGCAATATTTATTGTCAATATGTTGAAATTTCGTGCCTAATCAGTTGATTATTCGACAGTCTGATGTTCCTGGTTGCACCCAACCGGCTCCCATGTACGTCCCCAACCGTCTATATTTCCATTAGTCATTATCTCTACAAACATACCATAAGAATATAACTTTTGTACTGTATCTTTTTTGAGATTATTACTTTTAATATACATATAATAGTCATAACCAAAATTTATTTCCATTTCTGCAAATGAGCAAAGCTTGCACCACATCAATTCTCTTAATACCAATTTTACAACAGTTTTAATTTCATCTAAATTTAATCCCATTCCGTTCCTGATATTACGTAATAGCGTTTTTTCTCGGTCACTTAAATCAGATATGTCTCTTTCGTCATGTCTTTCCAATCCAACTATATGCATTTTCGTGACTGAATTATCCTTTAGAACTGTTACTATAGCTTGAATATAACCATTCTCACATTTTAAATAATCTTCCATTGTAACAAGCTTTTCATTAAATACCTTTCCCACATCGAATATTGACGTCCATTCATCTAATAAATAATGACCCTTTTCATCTCGTAATTTCGGGTCATATTTTGTAATACGATAATAATTCATGCTGATCTCCTATTATATTTAAATTTGCATCTTAAGTTCCTAATCTCGTAGTTTTACTGTCTAAAGCTTTAATTGAGTCAGCCATTTTTCAAACTCCACCATTATGACTATCAACATCCGTGTGTAACCGGGGACGGGTCTGGAATTACATGTTTTAAAAACAGTAGAAAGAAACGTGCCATTTGGCTCCATGTCTATATAAATTCACCTATTAAAATTTTCTTTACAAACGAGATATATCTTTTTAAAGAATTATGTGCTATACTAATTTTGTTTGACTGCTTAAACAAAATTAGGGGTGACATTATTGATAAAATTTATAATTTGTATTGTTGCAGGTCTCGGTGCCGGTTTCGGAACAGGGATTTCAGGGCTGTCCGCTGCCGCAGTAATTGCACCCATGCTTGTTACATTTTTAGGGACAGACCCATATGAAGCCGTTGGTATAGCACTTGCCTCGGATGTTTTAGCATCTGCCGCTTCCGCTTACACATACGGAAAAAACAAAAATATTGATATAAAAAACGGCATTGTAATGCTTATTAGTGTACTTATCTTTACACTTGAAGGTAGCTACATAGCTTCCTTCCTGCCCGAAACTACAATGGGTGGATTTTCCATGTTTATGACACTTTTTGCAGGTATAAAATTCATCGTAAAACCTGTTATGACCGAAAAAAGCTACAGAGCAGTACAAAGCAAACGAAAAGCTGTGTTGCAGTCAATTCTGTGTGGCACTGCTGTTGGGCTTATATGCGGATTTGTAGGGGCGGGCGGTGGTATGCTTATGCTTCTGGTGCTTGTAAGCGTTCTGGGGTACGAGCTTAAAACTGCTGTTGGAACAAGTGTGTTTATTATGACCTTTACTGCATTTACAGGTGCAACATCTCACTTTGTTATCGGTGGCGGTATATCTGATTACGTATCACTTATCCTGTGTATTCTTTTTACTCTTATCGGAGCTGTCATAACCGCAAAATTTGCAAACAAAATGTCTCCTGTTAAGATGAACAGACTTCTCGGTATCGGTTTGTCATTGATGAGCATTATAATGATTATAATTAAATTTTTTTAATGGAGGTAAAACACAATGGAATTGAGAGAAGCAATTTTAAACCGTCATTCCGTCAGAACCTATAATGACAGGAAAATCGAAGGTGATGTTAAAAACCAACTGACTGAATTTATAAATCAGTGCAACAAAGAAAGCGGAATGAATATCCAACTTATCTTAAACGAACCTAAAGCCTTTGACTGTTTCATGGCACACTACGGCAAATTTTCAGGCGTAAAAAATTATATTGCATTAATTGGCAAAAAAGGTTCAGACTTAGAAGAAAAGTGCGGATATTACGGAGAAAAAATCGTATTAAAAGCCCAACAGCTTGGTCTTAACACCTGTTGGGTTGCAATGAGCTACAGTAAAGTAAAAACAGCTTTTCAAATAAACAGCGGTGAAAAACTTTGCGTTGTCATTGCAATCGGATATGGCACCACACAGGGGGTTCCACATAAGCCTAAAACAGCTGAAAGCGTAATGCAGTCCGGCAATGAAGTTCCCCAATGGTTTAAAGCAGGAATTGATGCGGCACTTTTAGCACCTACCGCAATGAACCAACAAAAATTCCTGTTTTCCCTTGACGGAAATACGGTAACGGCAAAAGCAGGCACGGGATTTTACACAAGACTTGATTTGGGCATTGTAAAATATCACTTTGAAGTTGGTGCCGGTGCAGAAAATTTCAAATGGAAAGAATAATTATCTTTCTGAAAAGCGTTGCTTAAAAGCCTTTAAATCATTTACTGCGAGTAATGCTTTTTTTAGAAACATCATTCACAAGTTTTAGACCTCTGAATGCCATTTGGGGGCATCAGACTGTTCCCCTTTTTAATTGAAATTTATCATTGAAATATAAAACCAAACGTTAACTAAAATCCCAAATATAATATAACTTATAATCAGGCTGCACACGACAATTAGCACTTTTCTTTTACTGTTTGAGCAAATTTTAAGTCCAATTATCGCAGAGCTTATTATTATCGGTAAATAACCAAAAATATACAAAAAAGGTGCGAATTCGTAGGGGACAATTGCAACCAAGACAATCATACATATGAAATTAACTGCCACTCCTATCAGGAGCACTCCTATACATATAAGTATTTTTTTTATAGTTTCACTCATTCAAGTATCTCCTCTAATGTTTCTTAATAACCAATCCATTATGTAACCGGGGACGGGTCCAAAATTGCACGTTTTAAAAATAGGAAAAAGAAATGTGCAAAAACTGACCCGTCCCCAATTACACACATATTTTTTCTATCTTTTCAAGAGAATAGTGCCATAAAATGTACGTCAGACTGTTCGTTTTCAAACTGTTCCCTATTTGCCGCCATCAAATATAGATTGTTTACTATTAGAACCGATATGTTCAAT
>JBJDXJ010000060.1:0-5048 GCA_051866635.1 Clostridia bacterium
CCTTCGCAGCTGCTGAAGGTGCTATCGGTATCGCTAAGAGTGCAAACAAGGTAAGAAAGCAGCCTCTCCAGGTTATCCTTAATGGTCTTGGTAAGGACGCTGCTCAGATTATTTCCAGAATTAACGGTTTCACATTTGTTGAAACAAAGTTTGATTATATGACAGGTAAGGTTAACATCGTTTACGAAAAGGCTTACAGCGATGGCGAAAAGAGCAAGGTTCGTTGCTACGGTGCCGACGATGTAAGAGAAGGTGTTGCTATCATGCACCTTGAAGATGTTGACGTTTCCATCACAGGTAACTCCACTAACCCCACTCGTTTCCAGCATCCTGTTGCAGGCACATACAAGAAGGAATGTATCGAAAAGGGTAAGAAGTACTTCTCAGTTGCTTCCGGTGGCGGTACAGGCCGTACACTTCACCCCGATAACATGGGTGCAGGTCCTGCTTCCTATGGTATGACAGATACAATGGGCAGAATGCATTCTGACGCTCAGTTTGCAGGTTCTTCCTCTGTACCTGCTCACGTTGAAATGATGGGTCTTATCGGTGCAGGTAACAACCCCATGGTTGGCATGACTGTTGCTTGTGCAGTTGCTGTAGAAGAAGCAAGCAAGTAATTCTTAGTAAATACAAAAATAACGATGCTTTTGCATCGTTATTTTTTTGAAAAAGAAATCCGCCTGATTAACCAAGCGGATTTCTTTTTTAGTTTGCAAATTTTATTTTATTCCAAAGAGCTTGCATAAGTTCGTTTGCGTTTTCGGGAAGAGATTTGAAAACCTCTGTTTTTTCTGTGATAAATTCATCAGAAGGATATCTTCTTTCATCGTTCTTTACTTCATCGGGAAGAAGTTCAAAAGCCGCAGTGTGGGGAGTAGAATAGCCTATATATTCACAGTTTGCAAGTGCAATTTCAGTTTCGCAAAGGAAGTTTATATACATTTCGGCAGCTTCCTTATTCTTTGCACCCTTGGGAATACAAACAGCGTCTACAAATTTATTTGTACCTTCCTGAGGTATTACATAGTCAAGGTCTTCGTTGTTTTCCATCATTACAACAGCATCACCTACATAATAGGGGGCAAGAGCCGCACTGCCGCTTTCCATTTTGTCAAATATCTCATCCATTACGTAAGCCTGAACGACGCCCTGCTGAGATTTAAGAAGTTCAAATTCAGCATTCAATTCTTCTTCGCTTTCTGTGTTAAGGGAATGACCAAGGTATTCCTGAGCAATACCAAAAGCATCACGGGGGTTGTTAAACATAAGTATATTTCCCTTATATCTTTCGTCCCAAAGGGCAGACCAACTTGTGGGAGCTTCTTCTACCATTGCTTTATTATAAATCAAACATACAAGACCCCATGTGTAAGGTACAGAATATTCGTTTGTAGGGTCGTATTCAAGATTTCTGAACGAATTATTGATATAGGCATCAAAATTGGGAATATTATTGAAATCCAACTTTTCGAGCATATCCTCACTTATAAGCTTGGATATCATATAGTCAGATGGAATGATTATATCGTAATCAGAACCGCCGCTGGCAAGCTTAGCATAAAGTTCTTCGTTTGTTGCATACATAGTATAATTCACTTTTATTCCTGTAAGTGCTTCAAACTGTTTGTTAACATCAATAACGCCGGGTTCATCCACACAGAGATATTCGCCCCAGTTAGCTACATTTATTGAGATGCCTTCATCTTTAAATTTGGAATAATCATAATCCGAAAGTAAAGCTTCGTCAAGCTCAAGTTGTGTTTTTCCGCATCCGGAAAAAAGTGCTGCACACAGTGCAATTGTGAGAATAATGGAGATAAGTTTTTTCATTTATCAACATCCTTTACTAAAAAATATATTTGTAAATCCCAATGGGAAATACATCAAAAAAATTATTGCCCTGAAAACTTCAGGCGAGCATCTTCAGCTTCTTTTCTAAGACGACGGTTGTCCAAAAAGTTCTTTGTGACAAGTATTACTAATATCACAACAAAAATAAGTGTTGAAAGTGCATTTATGTCGGGGTGTATTTTTCTTTTTGTCATTGTCTGAATTGTGATGGGAAGTGTATTAATACTGCTTCCTGAGTTGAAGTAGCTTACCACAAAGTCATCAAGAGAGTAGGTAAGTGACATTATAAAACCTGAAAAAACACCCGGCAGAATTTCAGGAATAACTACCTTGAAAAACGCCTGACGTGAATTGCAACCTAAATCCTGAGCCGCCTCTACTAAGTTCGGGTTAAGTTGCCGTAATTTTGGCAAAACATTATATATAACGTAAGGAACACAAAATGAAATGTGTGCCAATATAAGGGTAACATAACCAAACTCAAAAGGTATGAAATTCATAAACATTTTGAATAAAAGCATAAGTGAAACACCTGTAATTATTTCAGGGTTAATTATAGGAATGTAAGTTATGTTTATGACAATTGCTCTGGGAGTTTTCTTTAAGTTGTTTATACCGATTGATGCCATTGTTCCCAATACGGTAGATATTATTGAAGTAATGATTGCTATAAGTACCGTATTTAAAAGTGATGTCATGATAGTTTCGTTTGAAAATAGACTTTCATACCATCTTAAGGAAAATCCGCCCCAAGAAACACGTGAATCCTTGGCATTAAAGGAAAACACAACAAGTGTTAATATGGGCAAATACATGAATAACACCAAAGTGTAAATATATAATTTTGACCTGAGTGCTTTCATATTACGGCATCCTCCCCTCCGAACTGATTAAAGATACCCATAATAATCAGTACAATGACCATCAGAACAAGTGAAAGGGCAGAACCCACATAAGGGTTGTAAACCGTACCTAAGAATTCCGATTCAATAAGGTCACCAATAAGACCAATAGTAGAACCGCTTAAGAGTCTTGAAATGATGAAAGTGGAAACTGACGGCACAAAAACCATAGTAATGCCGCTTGAAATGCCGGGTATGGAAAGGGGGATAATAACCCTCCTTATAACATTATATTTAGAACAGCCCAAATCTTCAGCCGCTTCAATAACACTTTTGTCAATCTTTGTCATTATTGAGTACAATGGAAGTATCATAAAGGGAAGATTATTGTATACCATACCTAAAATTACAGCAGCAGATGTATTTAACATCTTAAAAGGTCCCAAACCAAACAGCATAAAGAATTTATTGATAAATCCGTTTGTATCAAGAATTGTCATCCATGCGTAAGTTCTTAAAATAAAGTTTATCCACATAGGTAGCATAAGTATCATAACAAATGTTGACTGTTTTAATTCGGGCATACGTGAAATTATATATGCTGCCGGAAAGCCTAAAACAAGGCAGATAACAGTGGTCAAAGCGGCATACCACAATGACCTCCATAAGGTGGGAAGATAATTGACAATCTCCATTATGTTCGACAGTGTAAATCCACCATCTTTTGAGGTGAAAGAGAAATATACCACCAATAAAAGGGGTACAACAGTAAACAGTATCATCCATACGTAATATGGGATAGCAATAGCTTTAGATTTCATTTATATAAACTCCTTTCCGTATATTTTTTCATATACGGAACTACTCCCTAAGTTTATGCATAATATGAATATCGTTTGGCGTAAGTGTCATACCGATTGTAGAACCGATAACCTGACTTTTGGTGGAATGAATTTTCCAAAGAAATCCATTTGCCTCAACAATTATTTCAAAGTGAACGCCCTTAAAAATAACATCACGTACAACACCCACAATTGCCTCCTTACAAGGGGGAACAACCTTAATATCCTCAGGGCGAATAACAACATCCACAATTTTATTGTCGCCAAATCCGCTGTCTTCACATTCGAATACAACATTGTCAATTTCCACGAAATAGTCTGTACGCATAACGCCTTCGATAATGTTACTTTCACCGATAAAATCAGCTACAAATGCGTTAACAGGCTCGTTGTAAATATCTTCAGGTGTACCTATCTGCTGGATTTCACCATTATTCATTACAACAACAGTGTCGCTCATAGTAAGAGCTTCTTCCTGGTCATGTGTAACATAAATGAAAGTGATACCAAGACTTTTCTGAATTTTTTTAAGTTCAATCTGCATGTCCTTACGAAGCTTTAAGTCAAGAGCACCCAATGGTTCATCCAAAAGAAGAACACGAGGATGATTTACAAGTGCACGGGCAATACCCACACGTTGCTGTTGACCGCCTGAAAGGGAATTTATAGAACGTTTTTCATAGCCCTGAAGGTTAACCATTTTAAGCATTTCTTCAACAGATGCTTTAATTTCAGATTCCTTCATTTTCTTTAACCTTAAACCAAAGGCTATGTTTTCATACACATTAAGATGGGGGAAGAGAGCATATTTCTGGAAAACGGTGTTAATAGGTCTCTTGTAAGCAGGAAGATCATTAATTTTTTTTCCATCAAAATAAAGCTCTCCGCTGTTCATTTGCAGAAAGCCTCCAATTATCCTTAATGTAGTTGTTTTTCCACAACCCGAAGGTCCAAGTAAAGTAACAAACTGCTTGTCGGCGATATCCAGATTGATGCCTCTTAAAATAGTGTCACCATCGTAATCGACAACTGCATTTCTCAAACTAATAATATTTTCCAATAGTTTGCTCCTTCATATTGAAATTTCAAGTATAAGAAATATGCTCCAAAAACTACAAAAGCATATGAGTAGATTATACAATAGTTTGATTGTAAATACAATACCTTTTTTAAAATTTTTGTCGAGTTATACAAAAGCGGAAGGCGTAATTACTATACCTTCCGCTTTTATAGTTATTTTTTATCTGTCAAAAGCTTATTTACCTCGGCTAAAAATGTGTTTATATCCTTGAATTGGCGGTATACAGAGGCAAAACGGACATATGCAACCTCATCTGTCCGCTTCAGCTCGCTCATTACCATTTCTCCGATCTGATCGCTTGTAACTTCTCTGTCTAGAAGACTTTGAATTTCCAATTCAATATTGTCTACGATTTCTACCATTTTTTGCGTTTCAACAGGCCTTTTTTCACATGCTTTTATAATACCTGACAACACTTTATTCCTATCA
>JBJDXJ010000061.1:0-24331 GCA_051866635.1 Clostridia bacterium
CACAAAAACAGGGCTGTAGTCAACCCGATTTAAAAAATCGTTTTGCTACAGCCCCATTTTTAGGGTCAATCCCTCATTTTGTGTAAACTTTGGGGGCCACTTCGTTTGCCATACATTCTTCTTATTCGCTTAATTCCAACACATCGTTATTTTCCATCATATCCCTTATCCGCATCATGGAATAATCAATCTTAAGCATCTCATCTGCACATTTTTTAAGCAGTTCAATTTGCTTTGCATCGCTCAAATCATTATTTTTATACCTTAGCTGATGCTCTGCACTTGCCCAGGAATTCATAACCATGCTTCTTATCTGTATTTCGCACTTGACAAAATGTGTTTCCCCTTTATATACGATAGGTGTACGTATAATCAAATGATAACTTCTGTATCCGTTTTCCTTTGGATTTTTAATATAATCCTTTACTTCGCATACCTCAATATCGCTATGTGCCGATAATTTTTCCGCCATGGTGTACACATCGTCAATATAGGGGCAGATAATCCTTATCCCTGCCGCATCGTTAACATTTATTATGGCAGACTCACCTGTTGCGGGAAAGCCCTTTTTTTCAAGCTTTGCTTTCATGCTCTCCGGATTTTTTATTCTGTAACGCACATTGTCAGAAAGTTTTCTTTGTCCGTTCAGTTCTCTCTTTTTCTCAATCTCACTTATTCTGTCAAGCATTTTTTCAATAACCGCTTCAAGATATAACAAATTCTCTCTGTAAAAATCATAGTAAATACTGTTAGTGGCTTCTTTTAGCATTTCCCATCCCCCTTAAAATTCCAAACATTTCATTATATTCACCACTTCAGGTATATATTACAATTAATTTTTGAACTTAATAAATTTTAATTATAAACAATCTATAAATAAACCTAAAAACGGTAATCACAAAAACATTCAAGTTCCTGTAACTACCGTTTTTCCACTTTAATTAATAGAAAAGTATATCAGCATATGTGGGCATGGGCCAGTAATCCTTACTTACCAAAGGTTCAATACTGTCTGCATATTCTCTCAATTCCTCCGCCAAGGGAAGCACCACGTTATGCATATAATTTGCCCCGTCTATAATATTCATAGCTTCTGCTTTTTCGATTTCCAACTCAAACCTTGCAGTAACTGCATAAAGTCTGTCAAACAAGGGCTTTATTCTATAAATAATGTCCTTTTCAACAACAGCCTCCAAGCCTAACTGATTCATTCCGTTTACTGCCGTTGCAAGATACTTAAGGTATTCACTAACCGCCGGGATGATTTCCTGCCTTGCCATATCCAGCATAGTGAGACATTCGTAGTTATTTACCTTAAAGTATTTTTCCATTCTTATTTCATAACGGCTCTCAAGCTCTGCACGTGTATAAACGCCCATTTCTTCAAACATTTTAACGCTTTCTTCCTTTGTGAACTCACCGAAAGCATCAATTGAATCCTTAAGATTGGGAAGCCCTCTTCTCTCTGCTTCCTTCGCCCATTCTTCGCTGTAGCCGTTACCGTTAAACACAATTTTGGGATAATGCTTCTTAAATATTTCTCTTACAACATCGAAAGCTTCTTCCCTTGGTTTTTCAGCCTTTTCAAGCTTTTCTGCAATACCTTTTAAACTTGATGCCACAATAGCGTTGATAACAGTATTTGGTCCCGCAATAGATGCAGAAGAACCAACTGTTCTGAACTCAAATTTATTACCTGTAAATGCAAAGGGGCTTGTTCTGTTACGGTCAGTATCATCCTTCTTGAACTTTGTAAGGGTAGATGCACCAAGATTTACGGTGCCGCAATCTAAGCTTACATCTTCATTTCCGTTTATTATACTTTCCACAACCTTATCTAAGGCATCGCCCAAAAACATTGATATAATACAAGGGGGTGCTTCATGGCCGCCTAAGCGGTGGTCATTGGAGGCATTTGCCGCAGAAGCACGCAAAAGTCCTCCGTGAATAGATACAGCTTCCATTGTAGCCGCCAAAAATACTAAAAATTCAATATTATGTACAGGGTCCTTCCCCGGCTTAAGCAAGTTTTTGCCGGAATCTGTGCTTACAGCCCAGTTATTATGCTTACCTGAACCGTTAAGCCCCTTAAAGGGCTTTTCGTGCAAAAGACAAACAAGTCCGTAATGCTCGGCACACTTTTTAAGTGTTTCCATTACCATATGGTTCGAATCAACCGCAATATTTGCAGTTGTATACACACATGCCAGTTCATGCTGGCAGGGTGCAACCTCGTTATGCTTAGTCTTGGCAAAAATGCCCATCTTATAAAGCTCTCGGTCAACCTCTTTCATAAAGCAGGCAACATTTTCACGTAAAGAGCCGTAATATGCATCGTCCATTTCCTGTCCCTTTGGTGCAGGTGCACCGAAAAGGGTTCTGCCTGTAATCTTTATGTCTTTTCTCTGTTCCACATGTTCCTTTGAAACAAGGAAATATTCCTGTTCAGGACCAACCGTTGCAATAACCTTTTTTGTCTTTGTATCGCCAAGAACACGAAGCACCCTGATTGCTTCCTTTTCCAAAGCGTCGCAAGAACGAAGAAGTGGTGTCTTTTTGTCCAACGCTTCTCCTGTATATGAACAGAAGGCCGTGGGAATACAAAGTGTCACACCGGAAGCATCCTCTTTCAAAAACACAGGGGATGTTATATCCCATGTTGTGTAGCCTCTGGCTTCAAAGGTAGCTCTTATACCACCTGACGGAAAGCTTGATGCATCGCTTTCACCTTTTATAAGCTGGTCACCTGTAAATTCCATAATAGCTTTTCCCGTTTTAGGGTCGGGATTTATAAAAGCATCGTGTTTTTCCGCTGTCAGCCCTGTAAGCGGCATAAAAATATGGGTATAATGTGTGGCACCCTTACTCATCGCCCATTTTTTCATAGCTTCCGCTATTTCGTCGGCAACTTCTTTATTTAAAGGACCACCCTTTTTAAATTCAGCATAAGTCTTTTCCGAAAGCATTTCACGCATAACATCATCAGAAAACACATTACAGCCGAAATACTCAGATAAAGGTTTTTCGTTAGACATGCAAAGTCCTCCAATCCTCACTATTCATATAAATATCTATCCTATATTTAATCACATTTCCCATCTAAAATCAAGTTGAATTTTCCACAAACTATCATATTCTTTCCTTTACCTTTTTATAACGCAAAAATACGGGCTGTTTTGCCCGTATTTTTCGTTATTTTTGTATTCTCATTTATTCAGCTTTTACAAGCTTCCACCTTACATAGCCCATACTTTCATCACCCTGACAGAAGCCGTCTTTGCTCTTTGTCAGTGAAAGTCCGCTGTGTCTCACTTTAAGTGTATAGGTGCTGTCGCCGTTATTTTCAAGCATAAAGTGCTGATTTGTTCCGCCTGTCACAGAGTAAAGTATTGCACTTGCACCCTTTTCAACACTGTTACCTGAAATATCAAACACCTTGCCTGTTTCCTTGTGCTTAATAAGGAACAAATTCTTGTCAACAGGCACAAAATTCCATAAGTCGCCATCATTTGAAAGTGTTATTCCCACACCTTCTTCAAAACCAAGCTCTTCTTTTGTAACTTCAAGAACAATTTTATAATCTCCTCTATAGAAGATTTCTTCCACTTCATCAACTTCAAGAATTAAATCTCCTGACAATGAAGCTGTCATGTCCTCATTAATTGTAAAGCCTGTAGCACTTTCCACTATCTTATAACCTTCATCGCCGCTCTTTAAGCCTATTGAAGTACCATCACCTAACGTAAGAATTGAATTGTCCAATGTCAAATATCTGCCTGTAGCCTTGTTACGGACAATACTGCTTCCTGCCTTGCGGCTGTAAATCTCCCAAGTGTACCAATCGGATGCGGCACTACTCATATCTGTAAATATAATCTTTCCGTCAACATCTCTCATGTACTTACCGTCACGACTGAAGGTTACGCACACGCTCTTGTCATAATCGCCTGTAGCCTGCTCAATTTTTTCGTACTCATCCTTATATTCATCGTAAAATTCGCTATCCACCGCATACAAAAGAGCCTTGTATGCCACGGTTCTTGCAGGGTATGTATTTTCAATAGCTTCAATTCTCGACTCATCGCCCTTTGCAAGAAGGTAAAGTCTTGAAAATTCAGCCAAATCCTCCCAACGGTTTGTTTTGCCGTAGCCTGTCACAGGCACCATATCCTGTGCAATTGCTCTGTACCACACATCGTTATCCTGTCTGCCGTTATCCATTACATGTCCTAATTCGTGGGCAAACATCTGCACCATGTTGTTAACATCACCGCGGTAACCTGTGTTATTCCAGATTGTGCCGTCACCGCCATTCCAGCTTGCAGTATTCATGCTTGTGTATATAAATCTCCAAAGTGACTTTGCAACAGGCATTTCAAAGCAAGCCACCGCTTCACCTACAACTGCCGCATATTCTTCGTCATTGTCGTAAGGAGAATAATACAAGAATACATGTGAATCCCCATTTTCAGTATCTGTAATTGTAACGTCATAACGTCTTGCTTCTTCTTCTGGAATACCGTGCCAGCTCTGCCATATATTTTCTTCTATACCCACATATTCAACTTTTATATCACGCTTAAGCTTTGTAGCCATAGAACCGTACATAAGGCTTGTGGGTTCCACAGTAAAACATTCTTCAACAAAAGCTACCTGTTCGTCATAAGAAAGATTGAAATAATCTCTCTCATCAATCATTTTTTCAACCTTATCATAAGTTAAAAGGTTAAATTCACCACTGGAGAGCAAAAAGTCACAAAGTCTGCCGTAACGGTATTCGCTAAGGCTTTTTGCTGCATCACTCTCAAGCATTTTTTCAACAACAGGTTCGTATTTATCAACAACATCAATCTTCCAGAGCTGATTTTTTTCTTCGTCCTTTACTTCCTGGGTAATAACCCCTTCACTTTCAGTCATGTAAAGGTCTGAAAATACGGACTTAATGTAATAATAACCATCCTCCGCTTCTTCTATCATCCAACGCTGATTATTTGCACCTGTGCTTGTCCACTGAATAATTGTAACACCTTCAGCCTTTGATGCACCGTTTACGTCAGCAGCCAAATCGCCTTCACCTATAAAAGCATAACTTCCGCCAAGGAAAGCCTTTAACCTCCAAGTTCCATCTTCTTCCCCCACCGTGAGAGCATTACCTCTTTCATTGCCGGAAGGAATAAGATATCCGTTTACGTTTTCAATAGTGCAGATTGTATTTTTCAAATCTGCCTCCTGTGCACTTATGGGAAGTGCCATGCACACAGACAAAGATAGTGCCAAGGCTAAAATAATGGACAAACATTTTTTCATAATTTCATAACTCCTTGCATTTTATATGTTACTTTAATTTTATAATTGCAGAATTTATTTGTCAACATAAAAATTACAATTCATCTACAAACTCATATTTAACATCCATATTACAAGGAATAGCCGCCCTTACCTTCCACTTATCAAAATTTGGTTCTTCAAGGGTAGTTCTAAAGGTAAAGGTCATGGTTTCTCTGTCGTAGGAAAGGTCAAATCTCCTTTCTTCAAACCAACAAGTGAGAATACTTTTCATTACACTTAAAGTCAGAACATAATGTCGTTGCAAATACCTTTTAACTGCTATACTACGGTCAATGCTTGAATAATCATTAACCATATCGTTCCATTTAGTTTCACTGACACTGTCAAGATATATTTCACTTAACATATCCCTTATATCACCCATAAATATATCTATTAATTGCTGCTGAACATTTGCAATGGTCTGTATTTCTTTAAACTCCCTAAGATAATCAGGATAATTTTCAAGAATTGTCCTTTTCATTTATCGTCACACCACCCACCAGTTGATTTTCCTTCAATGTAATGCGATTTGGTTCACCGTTAATGGAAATAACGTTAACATCCGTTGCTCCCAATCCGAAGAAGTAATCTTCAATCACTCTGTCCCTTAAAACAATCCTGTCTTGTTTATCCCATGTTTTATTAAGTTCTTTTAAAATCACAGGCAAGTAGGTTCTTGCCTGTCTGAGATACCCTTTTGTCTTACTTGCAGGCTCCAACTCCAGAACAATGTCAATATCAACCATTTCAACGGATTCCACCGTAACGCTGTGTCCTATGGGCAAAAGTCCTGTCCCCTGACCGCTTGTTTCTTCAGGGTCCAAAGTCTCCTTCACATATTTAACCAGTTCATCAGGTGCAACAGAGTAGTCAGAGCTTGTAATAATAACCTTTACCGTACCTATCCCGTCTGCTACAGGGACAACCCTTATGCCTCCCACATTGGCAAATGACTTTATAGCATTGCGGTAATAGGCAATGTTTGCCGCACACACAGGATTGCGTAATTGTTCTATATATCTTTCCCTGAAAGTATCATCATCCTCAACATCTTCACCCGGTGAAATAATCTTTGTAATACTCATGATAGCACTGCTTTTATCAACCTTCGCCATTACCTCTCCTATATATTCATTTCCCTTAATACCGGGGGTCTGGCACTCCGCAAGGTAGTAATCGTCATTAACGCTTATAACCACATACTCACAATCCGATGTATAAAAAACATCTCCCTCATTATAGCCTGTATCCCCCTCAATTCTCACAATAGCTTTTGTGGCAGCTTTTCTTTCAACCCCAAGTATTGCGGCAGCCTTGTCCATATATGTTCCGGATGCAGTAATAACAAAAGCATTATTCTCTACCTCTTTAACATTAGAATAAGCATCGGCTAAAGCAGCAGCAAAGGCTGATGTTGTTATATATGCAAGGGAGCCTTCTCTTTTGTCTATATCGTCCCCCATTCGGTAAAAAC
Source organism: Clostridia bacterium (assembly GCA_051866635.1). Classification (GTDB taxonomy): domain Bacteria; phylum Bacillota; class Clostridia; order UMGS1883; family UMGS1883; genus RGIG1927. The sequence continues at coordinate 6,806 of JBJDXJ010000061.1, forward strand.
AAATTCTCATTATGTCATCATAAGTCCTGGCCTTCATTTACGCCACCTCCGTTTCGTAATCTATAGTTCCGTAAATAGACGACACCTTAAACTTAACAGCTATTTTCTTTCCAATCCTACTGAACTCAAAATCTGAAATTGACAGAATTCTGTCATCGCACAGCAGGCTGTCTTCTATGGCATTTTTAATTTTCCCCATAGCCTTCATATACCCACCATCCAAAGCATCATTGTAATCTGTTCCGAAGGAATGGGGAAAAATCGGATAGCGATATCTTTCAGTTAAAAGTGCAATACAAATTGCCTGCTTTAAAGCATCAACTCCCTCAATCATGCCCCCTATACACTTTTTGTCAAAATCTATTTTAAAATCCTTATCGGGCAGTCTTTCCGTACTGCCCATGTATGTCATACTTGTTTTAGGTAACATATTTCAACTCCTGTCACAGTTTTGCAAAAGCAATATAACCTTCTCCGCCCTTTTGCCTTAGTAAAACAACACCATCCCCGACTTTAAGCCCCTCTTGTATAACGATTGTTCTTTCATACATCCCTATGCTTATGTTACATTCTCTGTATAAAAGGTTATCAGTCACACTAAGGAGTTCTTCGTCTAAAATAAGCTGTCCCACTTCTATTTTTACAGGCTCAACGCTTACAACAGTGCCAAATAAAACTTCGCAAGGCATTGATGCTTCATAAGCTTTCATGGCACATTCTTTTACCGCATCTGCTATATTCAATCCAGATTCCTCCCGTCTAAATAAAGGTTTGTCTTATAGAGGTTATTTTCAAATATATGCATCGCCTTTTTTACCCGCATATACCCATCCAACGCTAAATCCCCCATACTGAGCCTTACATAAACAGAACTTCCCGGAATTAACTTAGAATTACCACGAACCCCCATCAGAACAATTTCACGGTTTATGTGGTTATATTCATCAAGCATGTTCTTAACTATGGATGTATTGTAGTTTCCGCCATCTAATCTCTTGGATAAAACCAGCGTCCCCCATTTGTTCATGCTTTCTTCATCACTATCTTCCATAATAATAACAGCACCCATTCTTGATGAATTAACATATAACTGTATTTTGTTATACACCCCGCTGTCAATTGTATCGGTGTAAACATAGTTTTCAGCCTGTGATGCGTCTATTAAAACATCAGTTACAAGATTATCCTCATTTTTTAAGGCCAAATATCCGAAATCGTCAAAAACGATATATCTTTCCCCGCTGTTTTTCCTCACATCGTTACACCCCTTTGCCACAACATCCAAAAGAGAAACAGACTGGCTTGCCATTGGAGAAAGCATCACCTTACACGGGTCAACATCACCTATATTCAAATCGTTCTTTTTTGCAATTGTACGCACAGTTTCTTCAAGGCTCATAAACCCTCTCTGATAGCACACCTTGTTTTTCATATATCTCATCTGGTCATATGCCACCACGTCAATAAGCCCGTCTTTATCACGGCTTTTTGAAAAAACATACCCAAAAAAAATCCCTTCCGAACCGAACTTAACACTTACAGCATCCCCTTGGTTGAAGCTTACAACATTATCCTTCAAAACCGTGAACTTAAATTTTGACGCACAAAATTCTTCTTTTTCCACAGTGGCTTTCCCCACCAACACAACTGAGTAAACCTTAAGATTGCTCTTTATATAAACCTTAAGCTTTTCTTCCCCGTTTTCCACCAAAAATACTTCTCTGCTTTTTGTATTATCCATAGCTTACTCCCTTAACCTCAACACATCTCCGGGATTAATATCATAGGGCGGTTTAATGGAATTAAGGTTTGCAATATATGTATATTTCTCCCCATCGTCAAAAAACCTCTTGGCAATAATCCATAAAGTATCTCCTTGTACCACCGTATACGTATAAGGCACCTCAAGGGTACTGTTTCTCTCAGAGTAGCGTGCAATATTTTCCTCTGATGCAAATTTTGTCTCCACATTTCTGTATTCCGTAAGAACAACCTTTGCTTTCATATCCATCCCGTTTTCCGCATCTTCAGTTATTGAAATCTCATCCACAACGACCAACATATTTGTAAGATATGTTTTATTTATATCAGGAAAAGTACGGTAAACATCAAACCATACCGGCTCATTTTTTGCGGCAATAGCGTTTAATGCATCTACAAATTCGGTACCGTCTATAAACTTTTCCTCGTACCGTGCAAAGGGATATTCACTCATGGGAAGAAGAAGTTCAAAGCTTATCTTCTTAAGACCTTTTCCTCCCACATCCACAACAAAGCTTCCGTCTACAAGATTGTATGTTTTATTACTGTTTTTCGTTTCCATCACTATTTTTTCCGGAGCCACGGGAAACAGTACATGGTCAAGATAAAGCATATACATTTTATTTATTCTCCTTCCCATCAAGGTAAATATCGATTGCCGCAATTATGAAAGCCTTTTCATTTTTATCCATCAAGGCAAACTGCATAGGCAAAATTTTAAGATTGTGAAGGCACCAGTATGCGTAAAGTGCATCACCGTCGCCTTCACTTATCAGTTTTTTGCTTTTTCTATCCTTTCACTCATCGCAATATCAAACCCGTTAATGCTCTGCACCTTTTTTATAAACTCCTGGTACTCTCCGGGCTTGTCAATCAATGCAACCAATAAATCCTCCGGGCTTGTCACGCAGTAGGAATCCTGAAGCGACGCATTGTACAAAGGCGGAAAAACTACACTTGCCACCGCAATTTTTCTCATATATGCCCCATAATCAAATCTTGTACCCCTGCCCTTTATTTCACGGATACAGTCTTTTCTTATTGCCTCATCCTCATCTGTTGTAATACTTCTTAATTCCCACATAAGTGCCTCTCCCTTTTCGTCACACAAACTCTTTGTGGCAGGGAAGAACACATTTTCCCTCTTTATTTTATTTTCTTTCAGAAAAAGCTCCAATCCACTCATTATCTTACTCCCTTATCAAAGCATGCCGTTTAACGTATCAAATTTTTTCGGCATCTTAAAATCTTCAAAAGTTCCTGTAATATTTTCGGAAAGATAATCGCCCTCTGCATCAAACTTTGCAAGTATACCTCCGTCAATATTACAACCTGTAAATACAATTGTCTGGCTTCCGGCATTGGAGGCAGGATCGTAATTGGTCACCTGAATGTCAAAATAAACATCCTCTCCGCTTTCCTTATAGTCCATCAAAAGCTGACGGAATACAGACTGATTATAATGTGCCTTTCCTTTAAATACACCTGTCCATCCGTTGGCTTTGTTTCCCTTGCCGGTCTGACCTAAAATTGGTACAGAAGTCTTATTCTTTGTGATTGATGCCTCAAAATTTATCATCTGCATAAAATTGTATCTGTTTGAATTAACAGTAATATAACATTCCGCCAATGATGCCGATACAGCATCACTGCCATTCATAGTAATTGCAGCCATATAAATCCTCCTATTCTAAAGTTGTTGTAATGTAAAGCTGGGCCATGGAATTAATGGGACAGATTGCACTTGTAATAACAACACTTGTCTTACTTGTGCCCTTTTCAACTGAAATATCCTCGTCCTTGAAGTTTTCAATAGCTCTCATCTTCTGAAGGGATTTTCTATGTTCTACCAAATCGTTCCACAAGGATATTCTTCCCGCTTCATCATTTGGCACAATTCCAAGATATTTTGTCTTGAAAAGGTACGCATCATCATATGCAATCTGGTCCACAAGCCTTACAGTCTGGTTTTCACAGAATATTTCTCCCACTTCAGCAGAGGTTGTCACCAAGGAGTTAATATCAGCTAAAACTCTGTATTCATTGCCAACCTTGTGGAAAACAAACTTCCCCTTCTTGATACATTCCTCCAGCTCGCTCTGGGTATATGTTGCATACAGATAATAATTTCCTGAATATGCATGATTTACAAGGCTCTTTCCCATCTTACATCCTGCACTTGCCCCTGCCACATACCATACAAGCTCGGCTTCGTTTTTTACGCCTTTAAAAACTGCATTATCAACATTTATAACGCCTATATCATCAGCTTCGCATCTGTAAAGCACGCTCTGGAATTTTACGCCTCTATCCTCTCTCATACGCTTAGTGAAAGCCGCAATGAGGTTATTTACCGTACTGTCCACACTGGCAACTGCCAACACGTTAAAGCTTACGGTTTCTATACAATCCAAAAACTCCTGATAATCTTCGCCCTTTATAACAGCATCACCGCCGCCTGTCATACCTACAGCACCGCCCGGGGTAAGTGTTGCGGTTTTATCCCATACTACAAAATCATTGTCTGTAAGCTCGGATGCACTTTGAACAGTCTGTACATCCTTCTTTATTCCGTTATAATATGTGATTACATCATAATACTTACTGTTATCAATATTTCCTGTTACCTTCACCTGTATGTTATTGCCGCATTTACCACTGCATGCTGCCGTACCGTAACTGTTTGAAGCCTTTACACCGTGGCCTAATCTGTACACGTAAACCAGTGATGCATTCTTAAACAAATCTCTCATACCCCGAAGGTTGTCGTGAATACATGAATAGCCAAAATATTTTATACTGTTCTTCCAGAAATCCTCAACAGTAACTGCTACAGCTTCATCCTCCTTGCCCCAGCTTAACTCAATGCCGATGGCACACACGCCTCTGTCCGATACCTCTCCGGTGGCACTTGAAGACGAAACAAAATTTATATATGTACCGGGCAACAACTTATTATAATTAGTAAAACTGCCTCCGCCCAAAGCCATAAATTACACGCATCCTTTCATAAAATTCACAATAATTTCTTCCGCTTCCAACACTGTGTAAGTTTTATCCTTATCCAATAATGCCTCAATTGCATCAGCATATTTTCTGAATAATTCCGATTTTTTCAGCTCGTCCTTTGTGTATCTGTACTCCTCCATTAAATCACCTCATTTTTATTTCTATAGTCTCCATCAAAGACTTGTCAGTATCATCACAATCTTTTATAAAAACATCATAAATAGCAGTAAGCGTCAGATTTCCGTCATTTTTTTCAGCCGAAATCCTCCGTCCGCGTATTCTCTCCCCGTCTTTTTCAATCATACCCATGGCAGAAAACAAATCCTCCACCACACAGTCACCCTCATACATTTTCGTGTCACTGTCGCTCATGTAATCTACCTTTACGTAAACTCTTAAGAAATATCTGTCCCCTAAAAGTGTTACTCTTTCCACATTCTCGCATTGCACAAAAATGCACGGTTTTATAAGGCCTTGCTTTATTTTCTCCGTATATACGGGAATTTTTTCATTCGTTGCCTTTCTAATGCTATCGTAAAGCCCTTCAATTACCTTCTGAACCATAACACCATCCCCTATGCGTAGTCCTTTGAAATTTCAATCATCACTTCATTGTGCGACGGATAATAATTCACCACACCGCTTTTTCCGAAAACCTTTATTCTGCCACTGCTTTTTACTTCAATAATGCTTCCTTCTTTAACATCGTATTCACTTGGCAAATAAAGCTTCACCTTCTTACTGACCTTTGTTATCATGTCCCCTTCTTTTGCGGCATTTTCGCCAAATAAATATGCTTTTGCGGACACTCTGCACGGGATTGATTTATTGACACACATCTTTATGAAAGTTGTTCTTCCGTTTTCTGTTACTGCCCTTGTTTCATAAATATCACATTCGTCACAGAAAAACTTTTCTGCCGCTTTCTTTACTTTTCTCACCATTTTACTCTCCTGAAACTTAGCATTTCTTCTCTTCCCCCGTTTAAGAGTTCATCAATCAGACTCTCCGTTTCTGTCCTGTCACGAAAGCTGACCGACATATCGCCTTCAGTAATTGAAGCAATATCATCTTCGCCGTCATTTTCGCAGGACCTTACGGCAAGGAGATATTCTCCCGCCGCAAGATCTAAAAATACAAACCTTAGTTCCTGGGGAACAGTTTCACAGTTACATGTGTTCATAATGGTGCTCTCTGCTCTCTGCATACTGACAATAAGCTTGTCCTCATGGTTTTCAGGCACCTCAAATCCCAAATCCCACAATCTTTCTTTCAAATCCTCGCAGTTGTACATATAATCCCTCTTATTCCATGCTGAGGTTAGTAATAGATGCGTGAAGGAATGAAGGACCGTGAGCCAAACCAATCTGTGAATAAATCTGAATCATATCGCTTGCACCGGTCTTTGCTAACTGTTCTTCAAAAAGAACACCCTTTTCCGGTACAGCCTGGAATACAGGTGCAATATGTGCAACATCGGCAATTAAAATTGTGTCCTTAGGCATAAATCTGTCCCAGACAACACCCATCTTGAAAAAGTCTGTTTCAATCTGATTAATGCTTACACCGCCGATAGTTTCTCTTGAACCCATAGTGGCATTGAACTGATTTGTATAAATATCAGTAATCATCTGCTTCTGGAATGCAGGAAGGAACATTACCATATTGTCAAAATATGCACCTGCTTCCGCCATTTCTCTGTAAAGGGAATCAAGCATGCTCTTTGTAAGTAAACCACCTTCTGCATCAATTGTAGTACCTGTCTTTGTAAGCTCAATCAAGCCTCTTGTCTTATTTGCATCAGAGGCACTTGTTGCCTTATTAAATACGCCGTTAATAAAGCTGTGTTCCACATCACGTGCCATCTTTACAAGCTTGTGATGAATTTGAAAAGCCTTTTCATCTTCCACAGAATTTGCCATAGTGCTGTTTAAGCCTGACATATTTCCGCTGTTTGACATCTTCATGTATGTAAGGTTAATAACCTCCTGATGAATTTGCACCACATTAGTTTCCTGCTCACGTACAATAAGGCTTGACTGAGGTGCAGACACTGACTTTTCTTCTGAAATTTCAGGCTGAGCTGCCTTGGGATAATCAAAAAGCACCGCTGTAGGAAACTCGCTTGACGCAGTCTGTCTGCCTCCTGTCAAACCGCCTATCATTGATAATAAAGGTGTCTGCGAGGCATCCGCCGTAAAAAGCTCACCTGCATAATTTGGTAAATTCCAACTTGTACCTACTCCTGTTACTACTGACATAAAAAACATCCTTTCTTTTTTTTTAATTATAAATCTATATCAAACTGCCAAAGCAGTTGTATACCACTTTAAATCAGCATAATTCCTTCCTGTGCCGCCTGCTGTTTTATTCTGATAGCCTCTACACTGTTCCCCTTGCTTCTTGCCTCTTTAAGCCGCATTTCATAATCATTTTTAGTTACATCAGGCAACTTCTGTCCGCTTTGATACGGCTCAAAGCTTTTCTTTCCGCTTTCAAACAGAAACCTTGTATCCTTATTCTTTGTAAGGCTTTCAATCTGGCTTTTTATGCTGTCCATATCCCCATCCTCAAGCAAAGCTCTTACTGCCTTAATGTTTTTGGCTCCCTTATCTCTTAAAATAAGCTCCACCTGAAAATCCTTTTCAACTTGGGCAACCTTTTCTTCCCAGCTTGTACTTAAGCTGTTAAACTCACCTTCAATTACTTCCGCCACAGCTTCTTCAACACCCATGGCAATAAGCTCATTTTTGTCCATCTGTACTACCTTCCTTTTTCTTTAATTCTTTCTGTACATCCCTTACCCAAGGGTGTTGCAAAATCACTGTCTCTTCGGATAAAATATCCGCACTCTTTATACAGTTGTCAATTGCTTCGCTTTCATTAACAGGGCAGTCACGGTTGAATACTATTTCTGCATCCTCATCAATAAAGCATCCGTAACCGTATTCCATCAGGTACTCCTTTGCAAAGCTTGTCAACTTTTTAAATGAATACTGAAATTCTGCCTCAATTTCACTCACATCCAAGTCCAAATCGGAAAACATGGCTCTTATCATAAGCTGATTGGGGCTGTTACCCAAGCGGTCATTTTTTGCATCATAGCCCATAGCATTTTCAACCATTGCACCTTTTAACATGTCTGCCATAGCCTGATAATTTCCCGCATTGAAATCTGTTGTCAATGCTTTTATATCCCCGGGCGTTCCGTCCACGGTCTTAACCTTCACCGCACCGTATGTTGACAAATTATGCCTGAATTCACCCAAATCCGTGCCGTCGTAATTCTGAAGTACAAGAATTGTATTTCTCGCATCCTCCTGAAGACAGTTTTCAAAATCCGACATAGTTTTGTTCAAAGCATCCTGTAAACTCTTTACCCTTGTTATCAAGGGAATTTCCTTTTCATTGTATTTAAACGCAATAAGGGGTATTTCTCCCGGATATGGCATAGTATAGCTATGTTGTTCAACCTGGTGAAGTGTACCGCCTTCAAGCTCGTAAACAGTAACCCCTTCTGAAGAATATATCTCCACCATTTCTCTCACACATTCTTCCCGTCCCTTATATCCCTCTACACTGTAAAGCCTCACCGCCCTATCCAGCTTTGTATGGTCATAATCTGACCAGTAGGCAATAATTTCAAAAGCCGGCAATCTTCTCATTCTCAGTTTCCCTTCATCGTCCGCATAAACATAAAGCCAGCCAATCCCCATGTTAACCGCATCACGCATAAGACATTTCATAGTCCTGAAAAAATCATTTCCCAGGACTTCTTTCAAAAGGGATATGTATTCATCATTTTCTCCCTCAATCACAAATTCTCTCCCCATAAGATAATTAACCTTCTGGTTCACAAGCCTTTGATACTGATTATTTACAATCCTGTTATTAGGCAGGTTTTCAATTTTTCTGAGCTTTCCGTCTGCACCGATTGCCATTCTTTCACTTTTTAAAATATCATGGTCCCCACGGAAATATCTTTCCCCTTCAATCATCTTCAGTCTTTTTTCATCCTTTTTCCACAGTGCAATCTCTGCTTCAAAGAACTCCTTTTCGCTCATGACATACCCGTCACTTGTGATTTTTTCCATAATTCCATCTTTAAAGCGGGTAAAAATACTCATATTTTAACTCCTTTTATATATAAAATCCTTCCGCACTCTTATTCATTATTTCATACAGCTTCTCTCCTACCATCTGTGCTATACTGTCCCCATCAAGTTCAAAATTACTTCTTTCCTCCCTGACTGATTCTACTCTTATTTCTCTTCCTTCTTTATCCCATCTGTCCAATGACAACTCCATCAGTCGTCTTTTTTGTCCCCCATCAAGCTTTATATCCTCATCTTTTATATATATATCTTCCCCTAAAGGCATCTCCCCTTTTTCTGCCTTTTCAAAAATGCTTTCAGTAACATTTTTTGAAACTTCAAATATATCCTCCCACTCTTTGAAATCCTTTAAAGCCTCCCATCTGAAATACTCCTCATTTTTCAAATCAAAGCTCTGTCTTTCATATATCTTTTCGAGGGCTAAATTGGCATCATCCATTTTTGCACTATCTGTTGTTGTGAAAAGATTATTTATAAAAGCTTCACTTAACAAAACCTCCTGTGTTTCTGCATCTTTTTGAAGATATGTATCTACGGCATGTTCCTCTCCCAAGAAAGGTTTCATCACCGAATTACTATTTTGAAAAGCACTGATATTTTCCCCGTAATCCGCATCCACATTCAATATTGAAGTAAGCCTTCTTAAAATATCATCTTCTTTAAAAAAGATAATTCTTGCCTCAAAATTGAAAAACAGCATAAGGTTTTCAAATATTTGTTCCCACTCACAGCTCTTTCCCATCTTTTCCTCCTTAAAATGAAAAGTTTTCTCCTTCCTCAATAGCCTCCATACCGTAACGCATGGCATCCATCAGATGATTATATTCATCCTTAGGTCTGTTAATTTCATTCCCTATCTCATCCGTATCCCATGCGTAATTTGATATTTCTCTTATAAAATTCTCACAACAAGGCTTTATGATAATTTCATATTCACGTATTTTGTCAATTCCGTACCGCACACTGTCAGGACCTTTTTTCGCACCTCTTATTCTCTCAAGCCCCAACTGCCTTAAACGGTCAATACTCTTCGGCTCTGCACTGTCTGCCCTTATTCTTTCCTTTCCGTAACCCTTACGGGTTATTCTCCGGTAAATTTCATCGTTACTTAGCCCCTTTTCATATATCTCGTCAAAAACATATATCTTTTTATTTTCCACATCTGTCAGACCGCAAAAAAGTGCCGTTGGGTCATTGACATACCCAAAATCAAGACCGAAAACCGTCTTAATATTTTTATCCTTCACAATCTCTGCCACATCAAAATCCTTCTCACACCACCTGTCATATACACAGCCACGGCTTATACCCCACTCTCCCAATCCTGCTACCTTATATCGTGCAGGGTTTTTTTCTTTCATAACTTCAAACAGCTTTCTGTCTGACTCGTCCAAAAATTCATTGCACAAATAATTGGTAGTCATTTTAAGGGTATCAGCCCTTTCTTCGTCAAAAAACCTCTTTTTCAACCAATGGTGTTCGTTCCAAGGATTAAATGTCAGTGTTATCTGTTTAAAAAGCCCCTCCTCCGAAGCACCTCTTATGGATTCATCAAGCATATCAAAATGGCTTTCATCATTAATTTCATATGCTTCTTCAATCCACATCCAGCAAAGGCATCCATAGCTCACGGTAATACTCGTCACCTTCATAGGGTCATCAAGTCCTCGAAAATATATTTTCTGTCCCGTAGGCAAGTAAACAAACTCCATAGGTGCCTCTTTAATAAGCCAGTATTCACCTACTCCAAGCCTTTCCACCGCCCACTTCAATTCCTCAAAGCAAGAATTTTTCAGTGTTCTGTAGGTTTTTCTTATAACCAAAAGATTTGCCTTATGATACTTCATCATATTAACAATGTACCAAAGTGCCGTTGTCTTACTTTTCTTACTTGCTCTGGACCCCTTTACCACACGGTAACGCCCCTTAAAATTCCAAAAATTTTTATATCCCCTCCCCACCACATGGGGAAGATAAATTTCATTCTTCAAGGTCCTCTTCACCGAATATCACAACCTTTTTCGCTTCTTCACTCTTTATCCCAAGATATTTCATCAATAATTCCGTCGCTTTAAGGCGGTCCACCGTTTCGATATTTATTCCGGAAGGTGTTGTCTTTATAGTAGTTATAGCCTTCTTTATATCATCGGGAAGCTCATCAAAACTTTTCCACCTGATTTTTTGTTTTTCATTTTCATACACAATGTCCGCAAGGTCAGCAGGCGATGTAAAAGCAAATGCCCCAAGGAGCTCGATAATCTTTTTCTTACTTATTCTTGTAATCCTATCCCCTCCTTCGAAAGGAATAATAGCATGAAGTCTTGTAGCATTTCGTCCCCAACTATTTTGAATTTTTTTCAAAAAAACTCTTGCAATACTTTAAAACCTATGGTATAATCATCGTTGTCTGTAATGGATTATAATTATTTATATACACAAATTTTCTGAAAGAGGTGAATTGTAGTGAGAGAAGGTATCCATCCCAACTACGGTCCTGCTACTATCAAGTGTGCATGCGGTGCAGTCTTTGAAACAGGTTCTGTTAAGGAATCTATCAATGTTGAAATCTGCTCTAAGTGTCATCCCTTCTACACAGGTAAGCAGAAGCTTGTTGACACAGGCGGTCGTGTAGAAAAGTTTAAGAAGAAGTTCAACATCCAGTAAGATGTAACTAAAAAGAAAGCCTTCGCATAAAGCGGAGGCTTTCTTCATTATAAAAAAGCATTTTAATGCTTCAACCCACTCAATCTCCCAATCTTGGGGGATGAAAAGGTAAGCTTTTATTTCATAAGCAAATATGCACACATTCTGCGTGCAATTTCCTATATGATAAAAAAGCAAGTTCATTACCACGGCGGTTTCTGAACTTGCTTTTTTATTCTATTGCCGTGCGAGAATTTCCTCGCAAAAGAGAAAAACGCACATGGCATTTCTCCTCTGTTCGCTTTAGCTAAGCTATTGCCAAAAGCGAGGAGACACTTTGTTCCCGTCCTTTTATTTTATTCTTCTTTATTTTTCAATCTTTTTCTTACCTTTACAAACTGTGGCGGTATTTCCTCATCACTCATTTCTCTGGGAACAGCGGCAGTACCCTTTTCTATGGCAGTTTCATAATACCATAATTTAAAATCAAGAGCCTCTGCCATTTCATTTAAAACCTTTATTTGCTCCGTCACACTCTTTCGTTGTTTCTTTATTATATCAAGCCTTTGCTTTAGGGTTTCATCTCCCTCCATTGCCATAAGTATATATGTTTTTATATCCTTAACAGGCATACCGGTTTTTTTCATACATTCAATTGTTTTAAGCCATTCGTAGTCCTCATCACAAAACACTCTTATTCCGCTTTCCGAACGTTCAACAAAAGGCAGTAATCCCTCTTTGTCATAGTAGCGAAGGGTTGAAGGTGCAACACCCAAAAGCTTTGCCATTTCTCCTATGGTATACAGCATAAAAAATATCCTCCAAAAAAAATAAAAATTTTCAAAAAAAGTATTGACTTAAAGTATACTTTAACTTTTATACTTAACTTATACTTTAAAGTATATGGTATAATCAGACTTATGTCAAGAGAAACAGGAGGTATTTTGATGAAAAAAAGAATTTTAGCAAAAACATTAACACTTACATTATTAGCGTCGGCAATAATTATACCTGTAAGTACAGGAGCCAAAGCACCAACAAGAGGTGAAGCTCTTGTGTCAATTATTCAAACAATAGGCAGAGAGCCGAACGCTCTTTTAGAAACAGCAGAAAATCCATTTACCGATATTTCGGATGAACTTGCACCCTATGCGGCTTATGCATACAAAAACGGAATTACCGCAGGTGTAGGCGAAAATCTTTTTGCACCTGACAGGGAAATTACAGCGGAAGAATACGCCATCATGCTTGAGAGGGCAAAAAATCTTACAAATACGGAAACAGCGAAAATTGCAGTCGCAAAACAGGGTATGTTCTCGTCGGGTGGCACAGTTACGGAGCCTATAGAGGGCGAGTTTGATGCAACCACAAACTGGCTTGACATGACACGTGCAGGAAATACGGCTCATGTAGACCATGCGAATGTACTCTATCAGGTACCCGAAAATGAAACGGGACTGCCAATGGTATTTTTGCACGGCTACGGACAGTCCCGTATGGGATGGATGACTACTCCCGACGGAAGAGATGGCTGGTCAACATTATTTTTGAAAAAAGGACACAGTGTATTTTTAGTAGATCAGCCACGCAGAGGCGAAGCAGGTTCTACTATAGCTATGACAAATGACTTTCTTGATACGTGGTCGGAGGATTCCAAAGAATACAAGGCGGGAGATCAGGCGTGGTATACTCATTTCCGTATAGGACGAGGCACTCCCAACAGATATGACGGTTCTCAGTTCCCTGAGGGTGATGAAGCACAGAACCAGTTTTTGCGTCAGATGACACCGAACACCGGCGGCTTTGATTTAGCGGTTAACAAAGCAGCACTTGATGAAGTATTATGCGATGTTAAAGAAATGACAGGCAAAAAGAGCATATATATAACACATTCACAGGGTTGTTCTGTTGGGTTCGAGGTTGATACCGAAAATGTTGCGGCACTTGTGGCAATTGAGCCGGGTGGTGCACCTAATGTAGGATCTGAACAGTATAACAAGCTTCTTGAAGCAAAAATCCCGATTGTATTCTATTACGGTGACTACATAGACAACGGACCGGAGGATATTCAGTCAACATCTTTCTGGAAAGGTGCAAGGGATTCGGCTGTCGCTTTTGCGGAAAGCTATAATACAGCCGGCGGCAACTGTACAGTTGTAAACCTCCCCGATGAGGGAGTGAGTGGGAATTCACACTTTTTGTTCCAAGAGATGAACAATGCACAAATTGCAGACCATCTTGAAAAGTGGATTTTGGAAAATGTGAAATAAGTGATAAGGAGAACGGCGGTATGAATATAAAAATGCTATGTGCTTCGGTACTGACATTGGGTATTCTTGTAGCCTCGCTTTTAATGGCGTTCGTGCGGACGCACAATCTGAACAATTTTCTTCCAAAATTGGTTTTGTGAAAGGAGTTAATAATTATAAAAATGAGTAAAAAAGTTTTAATTTTATCAGGAAGCCCCCGTAAAGGCGGCAACTCGGATTTGCTGTGCGATGAATTTATGCGCGGTGCGAAGGAAAAGGGATATACGGTTGAAAAGATTTTTATAAGGGATAAGAAAATAGGCTATTGCACAGCTTGTTATTACTGCAGAAACAACAGCGGTAAGTGTGCTATAAAGGATGATATGTCAGAAATCCTTGATAAAATGATTGATGCAGATGTAATTGTCCTTGCAAGTCCTGTATATTTTTATTCTATTGATGCACAGCTTAAAACTGTCATTGACCGCACTGTTGCAAGATGGACACAGATAAAAAACAAGGAGTTTTATTACATAATGACAGCGGCTGATGATAACAGGTCGGCTATGGACTGCACGCTTGAATGTATGCACGGCTTTGCCGTATGTCTTGACGGTTCAAAAGAACGGGGAGTTGTTTTCGGCACAGGTGTTTATGAAGCGGGTGAAATTAAAAATACTCCTGCGTTTGTTGAAGCATACAAAATGGGATTAAACGTTTAGGAGGCATCTGTGATGAAAGAATTAAGCGTATTTAAAACAGGCGAAAAAAACGATGCTTTTGCAGAGTTTTTTACGGGACAGAGTTATCTTAATATGCTCTCGACAAATCAGGTTGGCATTGCAAATGTGACATTTGAACCGAAGTGCCGCAACAACTGGCACATACACCATGCAAAGAGCGGAGGCGGTCAGATTTTGCTTGTAACGGCAGGACGCGGCTACTATCAGGAATGGGGCAAGAAAGCCATTGAACTGAAGCCGGGCGATGTTGTAAATATCCCGCCTGAGGTCAAGCATTGGCACGGTGCGGCAAAAGATGAATGGTTTCAGCATATAGCAGTGGAGGTGCCTGCCGAAGATGGCTCAAACGAATGGCTTGAGGCAGTGTCCGACGAGGAATATAAAAAATTAAAATAATTGGAAAAGAGCAAAAAGGTTGTGAAAATTACTATGAAAAAACTATTATCAATTTTAATGACATTGATTTTTGCAATGTCAATGGTAACAGGATGCTCTGCCGCAGAGGATAAATCTGATAGCTTTATCCTTACAATGCAGATCGGAAATCCCGTTATGAGTGTAAACGGCGTGGACACAGAAATTGATCCCGGACGTGGTACTGTGCCGTTTATACAAAACGACAGAACTCTCGTACCTATCCGTGCCATTATTGAAGCAATGGGCGGCAGCGTTAATTGGGATGAAGAAACGCAAACGGCATTTCTCCATTATAACGGCGATATCATAACACTTGCAATTGGAAATCGAACAGCATATTTAAACGAAACAGCAAATACGCTTGATGTTGCTCCCACAGTGATTAATGACAGAACAATGCTGCCTATACGTTTTATTGCAGAAAGCTTTAAGTTTAATGTGAATTGGAACGGAGAAACGCAGACGATAACAATTACAAAATCGGATGAAGTAACTCAAAATACTGCTGTGCAGCCAACAGAACGCGGAAAAGTGCTGGTAGTTTACTATTCCGCAACGGGAAGCACCGAAAAAGTTGCCCGGTATATAGCAGACGAAACAGGAGCCGATATTTTCGAGCTTGAACCCGTAAACCCTTATACAGACGCAGATTTAGACTGGACAGACGATAACAGCCGTGTTGTTCGTGAACACAACAACGAAAATGAAAGAAAAGTAGAACTTAAAGAAACCTCTGTTACCGATTGGGAGTCTTATGACACTGTATTTATAGGCTATCCTATCTGGTGGGGTATTGCCTCATGGCCCGTAAACGGTTTTATTGAAGCAAATGACTTTACAGGCAAAACCGTTATTCCCTTCTGCACCTCGGCAAGCTCCTCTCTTGGCGAAAGCGGAAAGCTTTTAGCGGAAGTGGCAGGAACGGGAGATTGGGATTTGGGTATGCGTTTTAGGTCAGGTGTAAGCGAAAACGATGTGAAAACTTGGGTAGAAAGCCTTGATATTAAGACCGATACAAGCAAAACAAACAGTAAAACACTCGTTGTTTACTTCTCCCAGCCGGAAACAGATAAAGCGGATAATATGACGCAGGAGGAGGACAACAGCACGGTTGTTATTAACGGCGAGGTTTTGGGCAATACCCAGTATATGGCTTATGTAATTGCAGAAACCAAAAATGCGGATATTTTCCGTATTGAGCCCGAAATCCCATATCCCACCGAACACCGAACATTAGTTGATCAGGCAGCCCGGGAACAGGATAACAAGGCACGCCCTGCAATAAAAGGCAGTCTTGAAAACATTGATGATTATGATGTACTCTTTCTTGGTTATCCCAACTGGTGGGGCGATATGCCTATGATTTTATACACATTCTTGGAACAGTATGATTTATCGGGGAAAACAGTAATTCCCTTTAACACGCACGGTGGCAGTGGATTTTCTGACACAATAGATACAATACGCACTCTTCAGCCTTCTGCTGAGGTATTGGATGGTTTGTCAATCTCTCGTAATCACATACAGGACGCAGAAGACGAAATTGTCACTTGGATAAACAACTTGGATAAATAATTTTGGGAGGAATTAAATATGGAATATATTACATTAAATAACGGCGTTAAAATGCCTATGCTCGGTTACGGAGTTTATCAAGTAACACAAGAGGAATGTGAAAGATGCGTACTTGACGCACTTTCCACTGGTTATCGCTTAATTGATACCGCACAAAGCTATTTCAATGAAGAACAAGTGGGAAATGCTATCCAAAAATCATCTGTTCCGAGAGAAGAAATATTTTTAACAACAAAGGTGTGGATTGACAATTACGGTTATGAAGTTGCAAAAAAGTCTGTTTTAACTTCTATGGAAAAGCTGAAAACAAACTACCTTGACCTTTGCCTACTGCACCAGCCCTTCAGCGATGTTTACGGTGCATACAGAGCTTTGGAGGAATTATACGAAGAGGGAAAAATCCGTGCAATCGGTATCTCCAACTTTTATGTTGACAGAATGATTGATATAGCTTCATTCTCAAAAATAAAACCTATGGTAAATCAAATTGAAATACATCCCCTCCACCAACAGAATGAACAGCTTACATGGGCGAAGAAGTATAATATTGCACCGGAGGCATGGGCACCATTCGGTGAGGGCAGAGGTGAAATGTTCTCCAATCCCATTCTCGCTGAAATCGGGAAAAAATATGGTAAAACAGTTGCTCAAGTAATACTACGTTGGCATATTCAAAGAGGTGTTACGGTAATTCCAAAAAGCACTCATATTGAAAGAATGAAAGAAAATTTTGATGTATTTGATTTTACTCTCACCGACCAAGATATGAAAACAATAGCAAATCTTGATACGGGCAAAAGTGCTTTCTTTTCCCACACAGATCCCAATATGGTAGAATGGTTTGTTGAAATGACAAAAGTAAGAAGAATACAGCATGACAGCTCTAAAGAAAACAAAAAATGGTAAATTCTAATTTATAAATAACAAGAGACGGGGGTGCGGACCATGTCCGCACCCCCGGAGATTGTAAAATAAAGTGTGTAAGTTAGAAAAAAGCTTGCACACTTTTTGCAT
>JBJDXJ010000062.1:0-23235 GCA_051866635.1 Clostridia bacterium
GGCATTGCCTTTTTTGAACCACGCCACTATGGCGTGGTTTTCGTTTACACAATAAGCAGGCTGTGAACAAGGGAAAAATCCTTTGTCACAGCCTGTTTTTTTGCCTTCTTACCATTTATTAAAATTTTTACGATACCATTTCCAAGCGGAGCTTATCTGCAATCATTGCTATAAATTCGCTGTTTGTGGGCTTACCCTTTGCGTTATTTACAGTATATCCGAAAAGTGCATACAGTTCATCCTCATTTCCTCTTACACATGCCACTTCAATTGCATGCCTTATTGCCCTTTCCACTCTTGATGGTGAAGTATTGTGCTTTTCTGCAACCATAGGATATAACTGCTTTGTTACCGCATTTATAAGCTCAGTATCGTTAATACTCATAATAATGGCGTCTCTTAAATACTGATAACCCTTTATGTTTGCAGGTACCCCTACCGCATGGATTGTGTTTGTTACGGAAATTTCCAAGGTTCTGTCTGAAGGGCGTGATTTGTCATGTGCAATTTTATCACGCCTCTTTGTGGGAATTCTTTTGCATAAAAGGCTAATTCTTTCATAAAGTAATTCCATGTCAAAGGGCTTTATCATAAAATAATCTGCACCCAGTTCAAGACAAGCAGTAAAAATTGAATCGTTTATGCTCTCTGCCATCATAATTACCACAGGTCTTTTTTCGCCCTTCTTTTCCGAAAGCTTTTTAAGTACACCGATTCCGTCAAGGGTAGGCATTATCACATCCAAAAGCACCACATCCGCATCAGTTTCCTCCACCCTTTCAAAAACTTCGCTTCCGTCAGGCAACGCCGCCACAACACTCATATCCTTTTTCTGTGCCAGAAATCCCGATATGCTGTTTCGTACATCCTTATTGTCATCAGCAATAACAACTTTAATGATATTATTCATTTAGATTCCTCCTGTAAAAATTGTTTTTTCGTTCTTCGGGTATATATTACCATTTATTTCCAGTTTTATCAAGTGTTAATTGTAAAAAATTGGAAATTTTTTACAGATTTTTTCTTTTAAAATTCTTCCGAAAACAACAAAAAAGTCCACAGAATGTGGACTTTTTTTATTTATTTTCAATATTTTACACAATTCCCAATGCTTTAAAAAGCAAAATTGTCATTACAACGGGAGATACATATTTTATAATTACAATATACAAACCTTTTCGTGAAAATTTTTCGCCGTTTCGTCTGACTTCATCAATAACCCACTTGGGCTTTGCAATCCATCCTATAAGAATACTTGTCAAAAGGGTTATAAATGGCATTAATACACTATTGCTGATATAGTCAGCCACATCCAACAGCTGACCTGTAGTACCGTTCGGAAGGGTAAGTTCAAAATACAAAACATTATAACCCATGCAGATTACAACTGCTAAAAGACCTGCCACTACAGCTGCAGTAATGCACATCTGTTGTCTTGTCTTTTTGAAATATTCCATACAGCTTGCAACTATTGTTTCCATAATGGAGACTGAGCTTGTAAGTGCCGCAAAGGCAACCATCAGGAAGAATAAAATCCCCACTATATTTCCGGCAAATCCCATGCAGTTAAAAACTTTGGGCAAAGTATTGAACATAAGACCGGCACCGGCAGTATTCTTCATTTCCTCCGCACCAAAGAACACGCACACAGCAGGCACAATCATCATGCCTGAAAGAAGTGCAACCAAAGTATCAAAAACCTGGATTTGCGTTACAGACTTGTCTATGTTTATTTCCTTCTTAACGTAAGAGCCGTAAGTAATCATAATACCCATAGCAACAGAAAGGGAATAGAACATCTGCGTCATTGCATCAAGTACAACATTGATAAATTCACTTACCGTAAGGTTTTCAAAGCTTGGGATAAGATACATCCTAAGCCCCTGAATTCCTGTTCTTGTTACACCATCATCCGTTGTGTATGAAAGGGTTAAGGAATAAATTGCTATGCCGATAATGAGAAAAAGTAGTGCCGGCATAACAACCTTTGAGAACTTCTCAATCCCCTTTTCCACACCCAAGTACACAATGACAGATGTAATTACAAGATAAATAAGCATAAACACCACAGGTGAAACGGGTGACGAAATAAAGGATGAAAAATAGCCATCCTGTGAAACCAAGTTACCCTCAAAGGTAAGAAAGGCTGTAAAGTATTTTAAAATCCATCCCCCTATAACGGTGTAATAAATCATGATAACAGACGGCACCAAAAATGTCAGATGACCTAACCATTTCCACTTTTTATTAATTGCACCATATGCATTACCTGCATTTAAACCTGTCTTTCTGCCAATTGCAATATCGGTCAATAAAAGAGCAAAGCCAAACAGCAATACAAGGGCAATGTAAACAACTATAAACAACCCTCCACCATGCTTTGCCACAAGGTTAGGGAACCGCCAGATATTGCCCAGACCTACGGCACTTCCTGCCGCCGCAAGGACAAAACCTATTGACCCCGAAAAACTGCTTTTCTTTTGTTTTTCCATATCTTCTCTCCATAAATATAATTATTCAAATACATTATATATGACTTTCACTACATTTTCAACCTATAATTTGACATTCTCCCGTTCCTTCTTCATGTTTTAAAAAATGAGTCCCAAATACTTGAAAATATTATTGAATTATCACTTTTTCAGTGCTATAATGTACGAAGTTACTTTTATTTACAAAAAGCGAGGCGTTTATCGTGGAAAATAAAGCAAAAAAATTTCAGCTCCATGTGGGCATGCGTAGCATTAAAACAGCTATTGCCGCCACAGTTTGTGCCCTTATCTACTTTCTTATAGGCCGTAACCCAACCTTTGCTTGCATAGGTGCAATTTTCGGTACGGGAAGTGATATGGAAAATTCATGGCTTAACGGAGGCAACCGTTTCTACGGAACAATTATCGGCGGTCTTTTGGGTATGGTTCTTTTCAGAGTGTACATAATATTCCATCCCGAAGGCTTCTACCCCGACATTCACCTTGAGCCACTTATGCTCTTACTCCTTGCAATCGGTGTTATCCTTCTGATACTTTTTTGTCAGGTTTTCCGTTGGCCCGGCGGTATTCAACCCGGCGGTGTGGTCCTTTGCATAATTTTATTCAACACACCTGTTGCAACATATGTTACATATTCCTTAAACCGTATCGTTGACACAGGCATAGGCGTATTGGTGGCACTTTTAATAAACCTTTTCTTCCCCCGTGAAAAGGTGGTACACGTTATGCATAAGCTCCACTTAAAACCTACCGACGAAGAATAAAATTACAAGAACAAAGTGTCTCCTCGCTTTTGGCAATAGCTTAGCTAAGGTAGACAGAGGAGAAAACACTTTGTAATGCCATGTGCGTTTTCTGAGTTTGCGAAGAAATTCTCGCACGGCAATAAAATCAAAATTTATTTTTACATTATAGGAAATGAGGAATTTCCTATAATGTAAAAAAGCTCTCAGGAATTGTCTTGGGAGCTTTTTTCTGCCTCTAACAACATATTTTCTATAAATACACCGTAACCTTTTGTTGGGTCATTGACCAGTACATGGGTTACCGCACCGATTAGCTTTCCGTTTTGTATTATGGGACTTCCGCTCATCCCTTGGACAATTCCCCCTGTTTTTTCCAAAAGTTCTTCGTCTGTAACCTTTATTACAAGTCCTTTTAACACATTTTTACTGTTTGGTGCAACACGGAGTATTTCAATTTCATATTCCTCAACGTTTTCGCCATCAAGGCTTGTCCGTATACTTGCCTTACCCTTTTGTATTTCTCCTTTTAGTGCCACCTTCACCCTTTCGCCATTTTGTATTTCGGTAATATTTCCGAATATACCAACATCCACATTTTTCTGTATATCGCCAAAGGCTTTGTTTTTTGTGTAAAAAACGCCTTTTAATTCTCCGGGGCTACCCTTTTCCCCTTTTATAATCTGGCTGACACCGCACTTTTCAATACTTCCTTTTAAAACAGGGAACCTTACAGATGTATCGGAATCGGAAATCCCGTGTCCCAATGCACCATAGGTCATAGTTTTATCCGACATATACGTTATTGTGCCGATTCCCGCTGTGCTGTCACGAACCCAAAGCCCTATCCTTTTTATATTGTCATAATCGGAAAGTTCGGCTGTAAGTTTTATTTCTATTTCTTCCCCGTCCCTTTCCACTAAAAGGGTCAATTCTCCCTGGCTGTTATCAATAATTTTTGAAAAATTGTCGGGATTGCCCACCTTTTCTCCGTTTACTTTTTTGATTATATCTCCAATTTTAATCCCTGCTTCCTCTGCAGGGGATTTTTTATTTTCCGAAACTCTGCCCAGTGCAATTACAACAAGTCCATCGGAATAAAGGCGAATACCAACTGTCTGTCCGCCTAAAATCACTTCTTGTTCTTCCAGAACCGTCAGCTGTACCGACTTATAAGGTATGCCGAAAATACTTGCGGCAGCCTCATAGTCCCCCACTTTTCGGGGGACTATTGTTTCTTTTGAAACTTCCAAGGAGTCGTCAAGATTTGTAAGCCTTACGATGTTTCCGTTTGCCCATTCTTTATCCTTGTAGAGTATAATGCGGTCCGGCATACCTAAGTAATACATGGCTGATAATACCGACATTACAAACATAAAAACACACATAATGCTTATTAATCTTTTTTTCCTCACGAGACTCATCCTTCCACACAGGTTGTTACCTTATGTACTCGTCAAGTGACAAAAACGTATACCCTGCCATGCGGGCTGAATCTATAATATCTCCCAAAGCATCTGCGTTATCCTTTGACACTGCATGAAGCAACAGAACACATCCGGGATGAAGGTTATCCATTGTCTTTTGATAAGCGTAGGTCTTGCCCCTTTGCTTATCTGTATACCAGTCGTCATAGGCAAAAGACCAGAACACGCTTTTATAGCCCAGTGACTCAGTTACCGCTAAAGATTTTTCACTGTATGCACCCTCAGGCGGACGGAAATACTTCATATGTTTCTTATACTTCCCGTAAAAAGCACGGTCTAAACTTAAAATTTCTTCCTCCAATTTTTCAATATTTTTAATTTCCGCAACACAGGGATGGTTCATTGTATGGTTTCCCACATTATGCCCTTCCAAAACCATTCTGTCAACTAAGTCCCCTTCCTTTTTTAAATAATCACCGGTTATAAAAAAGGTGGCAGTGACGCCTTTTTCCTTCAAAACATCAAGAATTCTTGCACTTTGCCCGTTTTCGTAGCCTTCATCAAATGTGAGATATAAGTATTTTCCCTCGTTACTACCCATATATATACATCCGTATTTATCCATTTTTTCCTTTTGCTCCTGTGTAAATTCAGGCCGATTGGGCGGATTTCGCCTCATTCCCCAACACTCTTTTTTATCGGAAAGGTTTTCAAGGCTTTGAGTTGAATAAAAGGGAATTGTTTCCCTTTCCACTATCTCCCCTTCTTCAGTCGGGGAAACATAGGCACCACTTGAACACCCTGTTAATATAAAAACAAAAAACAGTATTAAAAATTTTTCCATAAAAAAACCACCCCGTATAAATTATACGGAGTGGAGTTAATAATATTCTTATTAGTTCTTCTTTGAGCTCATATCTTTCCAGAAAGCCCAGAATGTGGGAGCAACGAAAAGAGATGAATAAGCACCGCAAACGATACCGACAATAATGGGAAGAGCAAATTCCTGAATGGAAGATACGCCCAACACATAAAGAGCACCGATTGTGAAGAGTGTTGTAAGAGATGAGTAAAGTGTTCTTGTGTAGCTTGTTCTGATAGCAGTATCAGCCTTTTCGTCATAAGAAGCCTTTCTCATTGTTCTGTTGTTTTCACGAACACGGTCAAATACAACGATTGTTGCGTTGATGGAGTAACCGATGATTGTAAGTACAGCTGCTACAAAGCTTGTGTTCATTGTGAAGTGGAATATAGAGTAGAAGCCGAACATCAAAATTACGTCGTGAGCAAGTGCCATAACTGCACATACACCACTCTTGAAGTCGAAACGGATGCTGATGTATACAAGCATAAGTATAATTGCAAGAGCAACTGCCTTGAATGTGTCACCGATAAGTCTTGCGGAAGTTGTGGCAGAAACCTTGTCAATGCTGATCTGAGCACGTGTAAGACCTGCTTCTTCAACAACAGCTTCTGTAGCTTCTTCCACATTAGCTACGTCTGTAGCAACTTCATTTACAACATCTGTAGCCATTTCGTCAACTACAGCCTGTGCTTCGGTACCGTTGAAGTAGCTGAGAAGACCTTCAACAACCTGATCTGTTTCATCGTTTGTAAGTTCTGTTGCCTTGATGAACACGCCATCTGCACCGATGGCCTGAACCTGAACGGAAGAATCTGCCTTTGCGGCAGCTACGATGCCTGCAACTGCTTCTTCAACTTCAGTGCCGTAAACAAAGCCTTCGGGCATATGTTCAATTTCAAATGTTGTACCGCTTGTAAAGTCAATACCTAAGTTAAATCCTCTAAGTGCCATAGAAAGGATGGACACTACGATGAGGACGATGGAAATTGTAAAGAATACTTTTCTCTTTGCACAAGGATTCTTAAACATTACGCATCCCTCCTTTTAGAAGCACCGTAAAGCCACGGATTTCTGATACCAAAGCCAACCATAATCTTAAGAAGTAACTTCGTAAGGAAAATAGCTGTTACAAAGCTGACTACAACACCGATACCAAGTGTAATTGCAAAGCCCTTAATGGAACCTGTACCAAAGAGGTAAAGAACCACACAGGAGATAAATGTTGTAACGTTAGCATCAATAACTGCTGTAAGTGCACGCTTGAAACCGCTGTCAACGCTTGCACCTACGCTCTTACCGCCGTTAAGCTCGTCCTTAATTCTTTCGAAAATAACAACGTTAGCGTCAACTGCCATACCGATAGAAAGGATAATACCTGCAATACCGGGAAGTGTAAGTGTGATTGCATCGAAAAGAGTTCTGTAAAGACCTGTCATGATAAGACATACTACAGAAATGTATGCCACCAAGGATACGTCTGCAACAAGTCCGGGGAGACGGTAAACAATAAGGATGAATATCATAACAAGAAGTACACCTACAAGTGCCGCAAAGAGAGATGTATCCAATGCTTCAGCACCAAGTGTAGGACCTACTGCACGAAGTTCTGTATCCTTAAGAGAGAAGGGAAGTCTACCGGAGTTAATAACATCTGCAAGTTCCTTTGCTGTTTCCTTGTCAAAGTCGCCTGTGATGATACACTTATCGGAGTCGATAACTTCGTTTACTCTGGGCCAAGAATAGGGAACACCGTCAAGAGCGATTACGATAACATTTCCGCCTTCGGAAGTACGTGCAATTGCATTTTCTGTAGCTGTTTTGAAAGCAGCTCTACCTTCCTTTGTAAGGGAAAGTTCTACATAATGCTGGCTGTTGCCGTATTCAGTTGTCTGACCGAAAATGCTTGTTGCGGAATCAACGTATGTTTCGTTACCTTCCATAACAACATTGCCGTCAATATCGAGGAACTGAAGAGCCGCAGTCTGACCGATATAAGCTACTGCTTCGTTAGGATCATCAATGTTGGGAATTTCAACACGGATGCCGTATTCACCCTGACGGGTTACTGTAGCTTCTGTCTGTCCAAGACTGTCAAGTCTTACTCTGATAATGTTTTCTGCACTGTCAAGCTGTTCAGCTGTAACCGTGCTGAGATTTTCTACGTCAGGTTCAAAGACGATAACACTACCGCCTACAAGATCAAGTCCCTGCTTAATACCTTTTTCAGTATCAAGAACACCGGGAACTCTGATGTTGCCAATGGTTACATCGCCGAATACAACAAAAGCCATTGTAGCAATGATTGCCATTACCAACACAAATGAAATAATATTTTTTGCTTTCATTTGATTTTTTCCTCCCTTGTAATAATTGTCTATTATGTAAGCACACAATGACCAAATTATATTATATGATTCTTTTTACTTTTCGTCAAGACTTTTTTATAAAATCTCACAATTTAGCCTTATTTTCATTCAGCGTCCAAGGCTTCACGGGCTTTTATTGCAATGGCACATTCCACACGTTTCTTTTCCATTTCACAGGAAAGCTTATAGGGCTTGTTGATATCGCCGTTCATGCCTATTGCATTTGCCGCACAGCCACCGGAGCAGTAGAACCTTGCCCAACAGGTAGCACAGTCTTCCTTAGTGTAGATGTTGCTCTTTACAAACTCATCCCTAATATTCATATCAATGCCTTCTTCAAAGACATTGCCCATTTTATACTTAGGTTCATTTACGAATTGATGGCAAGGATAAATATCACCCGAAGGAGTAACTGCCGCATATTCATGACCTGCGCCGCAACCTGAAAGCATCTTATATGCACAGGGGCTTTCATCAAGGTCAATCATATAATGGAAGAAGTTAAACCATTTTCCTTCCTTGCGGCTTTGTAAAATCTTTTCCGCAAGTCGGTCGTATTCTTCAAAAATACGGGGCAAATCTTCCTCACGAAGGGCATAATCCTCTGTTTCTTTTGCAACAACAGGCTCAACGCTTATCTGTTCAAAGCCAAGATTTACAAGGTGCATAACATCTTCTGAAAAGTCCAGGTTGTCACGGGTGAAAGTGCCTCTCACATAGTAATTTTCCTGATTACGGCTTTCTGCAACTTTTTTAAACTTATCTACAATAGAATCATAGCTACCCGAGCCGTCAACCCTTACCCTTACCTTGTCGTGAACTTCCTTTCTTCCGTCAATGGAAAGCACAATGTTACCCATGTTTTCATTGATATATTCCATTTTCTTATCGTCTAAAAGAATTCCGTTTGTGGTAATGGTAAATCTGAAATTTTTACCGTGCTTTTCACCTTCAGCCTTTGCGTACTCTGTAATTTCCTTTACAGTGTCAAAGTTCATAAGAGGCTCGCCGCCGAAGTAGTCAATTTCAATATTTTTTCTTGTTCCGCTTTCGCGTATTACAAAATCAATCGCCTTTTTACCGACCTCAGGGCTCATAATTTCCCTTTTGCCCATATATTCACCGCCATGGGCAAAGCAGTAACGGCAACGAAGGTTACAGTCGTGTGCAATATGAAGGCAAAGGGCTTTTATAACGGATTTCTTTTCCTTATATTTCGCAAGCTCCTTATAAATATCCTTTGTAAAGAGCTGATTTGCCGCTTTAAGCTCATTCAATTCCCGTGCAGCTTCCTTGTGCTGCTGTTTATTGTATCCTGCCTTCTCAGCTTCCGCTTCGTTAAAGTTACCTTCTTCATCAAAAAAGTCAAGCATATCATATGCAGTATCATCCAGAAGATGCACCGAACCACTGCAAACGTCCAAAGCACACTTTACGCCCAATGTGCTAAACTTATGTACCATTAATTATCTCTCCCATACAACATAAAATCTCAGGAAAACCTCCTGAGATTTTATAATCATTTCAGAATAATCCAAACTGCCAATTATATCTTTTCAAATGGTTTAATCGGATTATCTGCCTCTCTTGCCCTTCTTTTCACACTTCTGGTTAGCAACAGTACAAGAGGTCTTGCATGCGCTCTGGCAAGATGTCTGGCATTCGCCGCAACCGCCGTTTTCTACACTAAGAGCAAGGTTAGCTCCGCTTAATGTCTTTACGTGCTTCATAAAAAAACTCCTCCTTACATATCATAATGATATTATGTTTTCTTCATTGTAGCACACAATGAGGCAAATTGCAAATGTTTTTTACAAATTATCTCAAACTTAAATTAATGCCCACAATTCCCCCTGCCATACCTATGACAAGGCAGAAAAATACATTCATGGCAACGTCCTTTGTAAAATTAATTCCACCGAAAAGCACATATCCCAATAAGTACACAACAAGCATATATAATACGCCTGCTATGCCTCCTGTGATAAACCCTTTTCTTTTGGCTTTTGCCGCTGAAAAAAGCCCCGCTAAAAAAACTGACAGATAATTAAGTACATAAACCGACGGTGTAACTGCTTCTTCCGGCCAAGGGGTAAAGCATATAAGAGATGCTAAAATTCCCATTAATATAACCGTAATCAAAAAAGCACGCACTACGGTTTTCACGCATATCACAAGTGAGTCCACAACCTTTTTTTCACTATTAAGTTCCATCTTATCACCTCGTGATATATCTATATGTAGTTTTTCGTGATAAATTCCTCCCCAATTAAAAACAAATGGTTTAAAGACACATTTTCTTCATATAAGTATGTGCAGAAATTTACCGATTCCGTCTTTGATACAGAAAAGTCCTCCACCTCGCACAGTTTGTCGCCGCACATTATACCCACGTTATAGGTAATGGTTTTAAATTGACTTTCCCTGTTCTCCCGAACAAAATACACATAATTTTCTTCACCGCTTTCTCTTATTACTTTCAGCTTTCTGACAAATTCCACAAAAAGCCCTCCTTTCTTTTTTTATCAGTATAGTTTTCATCGGGGAAATTTTTAAGGGACAATTATGCCCCACATTTTTCTTCCATTATTTTACTATAGTTTTTCGCCCATAAACCTTCAAAAAGTGTAACTTTTTGTAATACTTTTTTAATATTTTCCTTTTTGCACATCAAAAAAGACTGTATTTTCGGGATTTTAATTGTACATATAAAAAGCAGCGGGGAAATTCCCCGCCGCTTTGTGGACCAAGACTTTTCAGCCGGTCCAAAGAGCAATATTAAATTTATTACATATTGTACGCCTTCTAAACTTCCATTATAATCGGCAATATCATTGGCTTTCGCCTTGTTTTATCGTATATGAAATCTCCAAGGTCATTTCTTAAATTTGTTTTTATGCTTGCCCAATCCTTCTGCTTTGAAATAAGCGTATCCTGTACACTTGTCTGTGCAACGGTACGCAGTGCATCCATTAAATCCTCGTTATCACGGACATAAACAAAACCACGTGATATAATTTCAGGACCTGCCATAAGCTTATTTTCTTTTGAAAGGGAAAGCACAGCGATAATAATACCGTCCTCTGCTAAATGTTTACGGTCACGAAGCACAATATTTCCAACATCACCAACGCCGTAGCCGTCAACTAAAACCTTACCCGAGGGTACAGTTCCGGTAACCTTACCTTCGTCACGACTTAATTCCAGCACGCAACCGTTTTCAAGCTTGAAAATATTCTCCGAAGGAATACCCATGCTTTCAGCAATAGCCGCATGCTTTAAAAGATGCCTTTGTTCACCGTGAACGGGTATGAAATACTTAGGCTTTGTAAGGCCCATGATGATTTTAAGTTCTTCTCTGCATGCGTGGCCCGAAACGTGAATTTCCATTAAAGAGTGATGAATAACCTCCGCACCTTTTTTATAAAGCTCGTTTATAACATTTGAAACGGCTTTTTCATTTCCCGGAATGGGAGATGCCGAAATAATAACAAGGTCGTCATCAGTAATTTCAATTTTTTTATGGTCGGAAAATGCCATACGTGTCAATGCACTTGTAGGTTCGCCCTGACTGCCTGTAGTTATAATTACAAGCTGATGGTTTTGGTACTTTTTAACTTCCTCCAATTGTATAAGCGTATCCTTTGGAATTTCAAGATACCCAAGAGTGGAAGCCACTTCAATAATATTTATCATGCTTCTGCCTGAAACAGCCACTTTCCTTCCGTGCTTTACAGCTGCGGCTATAATCTGACTTACTCTGTCAACATTGGATGCAAAGGTTGCAACAATAATCCTTTTTTTAGTTCCGGAAAAAATACTGTCGAACTTTTCTCCAACGCTTCTTTCGCTCATGGTGTAACCGGGGCGTTCAGCATTTGTGCTGTCGCTCATAAGAGCAAGAACACCGTTATTGCCCAGCTGACCGAACCTTGCAAGGTCAATCATTTTACCGCCTATTGGGGTACAGTCAATTTTAAAGTCACCTGTGTGCACAATCACACCGGCAGGAGTTTTTATTGCAACACCTGCGGCATCGGATATTGAATGGTTAACACCTAAAAATTCAACACTGAAATTTTTTGAAATGGTAATAACATCCCCTGCACTTACACGATTGAGCTTTGACACGGAAAGTATACCGTGTTCTCTCAGTTTCTGTTCAACAAGACCTATTGTAAGCCTTGTACCGTATACCGGAACATTAATCTCCCTTAAGAAATAGGGAACGCTTCCGATGTGGTCCTCATGACCGTGTGTGATAAACAGTGCTTTCACCTTCTCCTGATTTTTCAGAAGATAAGTGATGTCCGGAATCACCGCATCTACACCCAGCATATCGTCGTTGGGGAAAGCCATTCCGCAGTCGAGTAAGATTATTTCGTTGCCATACTCAAATACGGTAATGTTCTTACCAATCTCCCCAAGACCACCAAGAGGGATAATCTTTATTTTGTTTTTCTTTGCCATAATTTCCTCCGTTCTTAATAATTACCGTTCACAAAATCCTCTTGATTATATCATCTTTTTTAAGGAAAGTCAACCTACACTATTTTATTGTACATATCATTATGTTAAATTATTCCTTGTATAAAAAGTTTTAAACATGGAATAAAAAAACCTGAAGGATTTTTTTTAATCTTTCAGGTTTTTTTATTTATGCATTTTACTCTGTAAACTGTCCTTCGTATAGTCCGGCATACATGCCCTTCAACTTAAGAAGTTCTTCATGTGTACCCGCTTCCTGAATTTGTCCGTCGTTAATTACAACAATCATATCTGCATTTTTAATTGTGGAAAGACGGTGTGCAATAACAAAACAGGTTCTGCCGTACATAAGATTTTTCATAGCTTCCTGTATTTTAATTTCTGTACGTGTATCTACAGAGGAGGTAGCTTCGTCCAAAATTAAAATTTCAGGGTCTGCAACCATTGCACGGGCAATACTTAACAGCTGACGTTGTCCTACAGAAACATTTGATGCATCGTCTGTCAATACTGTGTCGTAGCCGTCGTGGAGTCTTTCGATAAATTCGTGACAGTTTGCAAGACGGGCAGCATATTCAACTTCTTCATCACTTGCGTTAAGGTTGCCGTAGCGTATATTTTCACGTACCGAAACGGAGAACATATGAGTATCTTGTAAAACTATTGCTATCTTACTTCTTACAGAATCCTTCTTAACATTCTGTATATTTGTGCCGTCAATTAAAATTTCGCCCTTATTCACATCATAAAAACGTGTTAAAAGATTAACTATTGTTGTCTTTCCGGCACCTGTGGGTCCCACAAAGGCAATTGTCTGTCCGGGCTTTGCTTCGATTGAAACATCCTTTAAAATAAGGCGTTTTTCATCGTAGCCAAAGTCAATGTCTTTTACCTCAACATGACCTTTTACGTGACCAAGCTCCATGTAGTTTTCTTCGCCCACATATTCATTTGGTTCGTCCATAACTTCAAAAACTCTTTCAGCACCTGCAAGGGCAGACTGAATTGTTGCAAAAAGGTTTGCAATTTCGTTAATAGGACGTGAAAACTGGCTTGAACAGCTTAAGAACACAACGATGTCCCCTATTTCCAGAGGTTCAATTCCAAAAATGGTTATAACTGCCAAGAGACCTCCCACAAATGCGGTTATTGCATAGTTAAGGTTTGAAAACATGTTCATTATAGGACCTACGGAACCTGAAATAACCTGTGCCTTTACAGCGTTTTCGTAATATTTGCGGTTCTTTTCTTCAAATTCCGCACATACCTCATCTTCACGGCAGAACACTTTTACCGCATACTGACCTGAAACAGTTTCTTCTATATGACCGTTCAAGTCACCTAATGCACCTTGCTGTCCCTTATAAAATTTTGAAGTGTATTTTGCAATGCGGTTTGTAATTGCAAGCATCAAAGGCACTAAAATAAGTGTTACAACAGTTAAGGGAATACTTATGTACAGCATCATACATAATGTGCCTGCAATCATAATTACCCCTGAAAAAATCTGTGCAACAGATGTTGACAATGTCTGGCTGAGTGTGTCCACATCGTTTGTCATACGGCTCATAAGTTCGCCGTGTGTACGCTTGTCAAAATACGCAATTGAAAGCTTTTCCATCTTTTCAAAAAGCTCCATTCGTATTTTTTGTACTGTTCTTTGGCTTATTACAGCTAAAAGTATGCTTTGTACGCCCTGACAAATTGCATACAAAACATAAAGGCAAATCAGCAGAACAAGATTTCGTACAATCAACTCAAAGTCGATAGGTGTCTGGGCAATAGCATTTATAACGGGCTTTTGCAGATATGTTGCCGCCAATGATGCCAAGGTTGAAAAAACAACAAGAGAAAACACCAATATCATGGCACCTTTAAAATTGCCAAGGTAACCGATTACACGAAGAAGTGTACCCTTTGCATTTTTTGCCTTTTCTGTAGGTCTCATACCGGGACCGCCTCGTCCCGGAGGTCCTCCCGGACCGCCTCTCATAGGTCCACGTGATTCTGCTCTCATTATTCTTCATCTCCTTCCATCTGGGAATAATAAATTTCTCTGTAGACATCATTATTTTTAAGGAGCTCATCATGATCTCCCATGCCTACAATCTGACCGTTTTCCATAACAAGGATTTTGTCAGCATCTCTTACGGCGGAAATACGCTGTGCAATAAGGATAAGGGTGGACTCTCCCATTTCTTCACGAAGGGTTTTCCTTATCCTTCCCTCAGTGGCAGTATCAACAGCACTTGTGGAGTCGTCGAAAATCAAAATCTTAGGCTTTTTGATTAATGCACGTGCAATAGAAAGTCTTTGTTTCTGTCCGCCTGAGAAGTTAACACCTCTTTGACCTAGGATGGCACCGTAACCGTCAGGGTTTTTATTGATAAATTCTGCCGCCTGTGCTCTTTGTGCCGCTTCCTTTATTTCTTCCTCTGTAGCATCATTTTTACCCCAGCGAAGATTGTCGGAAACAGAGCCTGTGAAAAGTATTACGTTCTGTAAAACCATACCGATGCTTTCACGAAGTGTTTCAATATCATAATCACGTACATCTGTACCGTCAACCAACACCTGACCGCCCGTAACATCGTAAAGACGGGGTATAAGGTTTACAAGTGTTGATTTACCTGAGCCTGTTGAACCTAAAATTGCAAGTGTTTCCCCTTTGTTTACGGTAAAGGAAATGTTCTTTAACACATCCTCGCCCCCTGCATCACGGTAGCGGAAGGAAACATTCTTAAATTCAACCTTACCTTCCTTAACCTTTTCTGTTCTGGGAGCTTTGCCGTTTTCAATATCAACTTTTTCGTCCAACACTTCTCCAATACGTGATGCAGATGCACTTGCACGTGATATTGACATAAACATCATGCTCATCATTGTAATTGAAGAAAGAATTCTTGTGGCATACATAATGAAAGCGGAAACATCGCCAACCTGCATATCGCCCATGCCTACAAGATTTGAACTGAACCACATAATTGCAACTATTGAGATGTTCATAACAATAGTAACCATGGGCATCATAAGTGCCATCATCTTATTTGCACGGATAGAAATATCAACAAAGTCATCGTTTGCTTCACAAAAACGCTTTGTTTCATGTTCGGCACGATTATATGCCTTTACAACACGAATACCTGTAAGATTTTCCTGAATTACGGCGTTTACCTTATCAAGTTTACCCTGAACCTTTTTGAAAAGAGGAAATGTCTTTTTTACGTTAAATGCAATAATCAGCACAATGAGTGGTATTGCAACCAAAAAGATTGTGGCAAGTTTTAAATTTATTCTGCAGGCAAATATAATACCGCCTACAAAAAGCATAGGTGAACGAACCATCATTCTAAGTGCCATGCCAACAATGTTCTGAAGCATTACAACGTCATTTGTTGTTCTTGTTACCAAGCTGGCTGTTGAAAACTTGTCTATATTTGCAAAAGAAAACTGCTGTATTTTCTTATATATATCGTCACGAAGCTTGTAGCCGAAATACTGACTTGCCTTTGTTGCAAAATATCCGCATCCAACACCGCCTATCATACCAATTATGGCAACGCCCATCATCTGTATGCCCTTTTGCAGTATGTATTCGGGACCCGCACCGCCTCGTATACCTATATCCACAATATCGCTCATGATAGCAGGCTGGTTCAAATCACAGTAAACTTCAAGTATCATAAGTACAGGTGCCAATATTACCCATATCCACGCACCATTCAGATACTTCAGATATCTCTTCATATATCATTCCTCCATTTTCAGCATTTTCTTTAATTTATCCCGCTTTTTTTCAAGCAGATGTACAAAAATTTCAAGTTCTTCTTTTGTAAAGTCGCTGTACAATTCTTCCTCCATCGCACATATGGCTTCATCACATTTCTTCTGAATTTCTTTGCCCTTTTCGGTAATATAAACACGCATTACCCTCAAATCTTTTTCGTCAGGGCGTCTTTCTATCAGCCCGTTTTTTTCCATGGTTTGAAGCATAACGGTGGTAGTTGCGGCAGTTACATGACCACACTGTGCAATTTCCGATTGCTTGCATCCGTCATGCTCGGAAAGCTGCTTTAAAATGGGCGGTTGACCCTTTCCAAGTCCAAAAGCGGATAAAGTCTGGTGAAACCTTGTAAAATGAAGCCTGTCAACTTCCCTTACCAGTCTTTCAACTTCTCTCATATTACACCTCCTCAAATTATTTAGCATACTAATATTAGCATACTAAATAATTATTGTCAATAGCCTTGACACAGAATTCACAATTATGATACAATTTGCACGGGTGATTTAATGAAAGAAACTACATTATGTTATATTGAAAAAGATGGTAAATACCTTATGCTACTTAGGAACAAAAAGCCGCATGATGTAAACGAAGGCAAATGGATAGGCATTGGCGGTAAGATTGAAAAGGGTGAAACAGCCCGTGACTGCATAATCCGTGAAGTAAAAGAGGAAACGGGGTTCACATTAAATTCAGTCATTTTCCGTGGTGTTGTTCATTTTAAAAGCGAATTTTATCCTGATGAAGATATGTATCTTTTTTCGTCAGATAACTTTTCGGGCATTTTGAAAGAATGTGACGAAGGTGAACTTAAATGGATAGATAAAGACAAGATATTTAATCTCAATCTTTGGGAAGGGGACAAAATCTTTTTAAAGGCTTTAGGAGAAAACGACAAAGTTTTTTCCCTTACACTACATTACGGAAAAGATAACCTTATATCATATGAATTAACATATAAAGACTAAAAGGAGTTGTAAAAAACAGCACTGAGATAACAAAAAGACCATTTCGGGACTGTCCCAACAAAACCTCGCAAGGTTTCTTTGGCAAATTGTCTCCCAATTTGCTATAAGGGGGACTGTCCCAAATGGTCTTAACTTATTTCTTTAGAGACTTTTTTACAGCCTCTTTCACTTTACTTAACTAAATTTTCAATTATCTTTGCACAGCCGTCAATGCCGAATTTGCTTGAATCAAGACAAATATCATAGCTTTCGGATGCACCCCAACGCTTTGTGGAATAGAAATTATAGTAGTTTGCCCTTTCCTTATCCACCTTTTTAATTTTCTTTTCTGCCTTGCCGGGGGCAATATCGTCACGGTCGATAATCCTCTGCACTCTGTCCTCCAAGGGTGCATGAATAAAGACATTAATAACATCATCCCTATCCTTTAACACATAGTCGGCACATCTTCCCACAATAACACAGCTTTCACGCTCGGCAATTTTTTTAATTGTCTGCATCTGTGCAAGGAAAACCTTGTGATTAAGAGGCATTTCCCCGTTGTCGTATTTTCCTGTCTGGAAATACAAAAATGTGGAAACAGGCTTTTCTTCAATTTTTTCAAAAATTTCCGTACAAAGACCCGATTCCTTTGCCGCTTCCGCAAGGAGTTCGTTGTTGTAGCACTTTATTCCCAAATCTTCGGCAATTTTCATGCCAACCTGTCTGCCGCCGGAGCCGTACTGTCTGCCGATTGTAATAATAACTTTTTTCATAACCATACCCCTTTCACTTTGTTTATGATTCCATTGCTTTTTTCTTTCTGTTGGCTTCTTTAGCTCTTAAATCTGCATTCAAGATTTTCTTTCTTATTCTCAAGTGGTTAGGTGTTACCTCCACAAGTTCATCATCAGCAATAAATTCAAGACATTCTTCCAAGCTCATTTCTTTTGGTGAAACAAGTCGTAAAGCCTCGTCACTGCCTGCCGCACGCATATTTGTTGCCTGCTTGCGTTTGCAAACATTAACAACAATATCTTCGCCACGGGCATTTTCACCCACAACCATACCTTCGTAAACTTCAACACCGGGTCCTATGAACATGGTTCCTCTGTCCTGTGCGTTAAAGAGACCATAAGCTACACTTTCGCCTGTTTCGTAAGAAATAAGTGAACCACGGGAACGGGTGGAGATTTCTGTCTGTGTATAAGGTTCATAGCTGTCAAATACGTGATTTATAATCCCCGTACCCTTTGTGGCTGTAAGAAGCTCGCTTCTGTAGCCGATAAGTCCACGGGCAGGAATTTTAAATTCCATCTTTGTATACCCCTGTGCAGAAGGTGCCATGTTTGTCATAGTACCGCGGCGTAAGCCTACACCTTCCATAACTACGCCTGTATATTCATCAGGCACATCAACTGTCAAAAGCTCAATAGGTTCACAAAGAACACCATCAATTACTTTATTTATAGTCTGCGGTCTTGACACCTGGAATTCATAGCCCTGTCGTCTCATGTTTTCAATGAGAACACTAAGGTGCAATTCGCCTCTGCCCGACACAACAAAGCTGTCAGGTGAGTCTGTTTCTTCAACCTTAAGGCTTATGTTACTTTCAAGCTCCTTCATAAGGCGGTCACGAATGTGTCTGCTTGTAACATATTCACCGTCTTTGCCTGCAAAGGGAGAGTTATTAACGGAAAATGTCATAGACAATACAGGCTCGTCAACTTCAACAAATTCCAAGGGTTCAACAACACCGGCTTCGCATATTGTATCGCCGATATTAATTTTTTCAATACCTGAAATTGCGACAATTTCACCTGCACCTGCTTCCTCCACAACTTCCTTCTTAACATCTTTATATGTCAAAATCTTAGTTGCACGGGCATTATAGGGCTTTTCCCCATCCTTGCAAACTGTGATAGGCATATTTGTCTTTACCACGCCACGGTTAATTCTGCCTACGGCAATTCTTCCTGTAAATGCATCATAGTCGATATTACTTACAAGCATCTGGAAACTGCCGTCACGTGTATCCTCGGGTGATGGGATATGCTCCAAAATAATGTCAAAAAGTACGCTTAAATCGTCGGGATGGTTTTCAGGTGCCAAGGATGCCCAACCGTCACGGCCCGATACGTACACAACAGGAGCTTCCAGCTGTTCTTCTGTTGCATCAAGGTCAATAAATAAATCAAGCAGTTCATCTGTCACCTCATAGGGACGGGCGTTAGGTCTGTCAACCTTGTTTATTACCATAATGGGGCAAAGGTTCAATGCAAGTGCCTTTTTAAGAACAAATCTTGTCTGTGGCATACAGCCTTCAAAAGCGTCAACCAAAAGAAGAACACCGTCAACCATTTTCAGTCCACGTTCAACCTCGCCGCCAAAGTCTGCGTGTCCCGGTGTGTCAAGAATATTAATCTTAACGCCTTTATATTCCAAAGAAGTATTTTTCGCAAGGATTGTAATACCTCTTTCCTTTTCCAAATCGTTTGAGTCCATAACTCTTTCGTCAACCTGCTCATTTTCACGGAAAGCACCGCTTTGCTTTAACATTGCGTCAACCAAAGTAGTTTTACCATGGTCAACGTGAGCAATAATTGCAATGTTTCTTATATTCTTCGGTTCTGTCATGTAAATTCCTCCGATGTAATAAAATTGAGTTTCATTTTTTTAAGAAAGTGTATTTCACTTTTCAGTAACAAATGCACTCCACGTGTCCGCAAACTGCAACAGTAAAAGCAGTGGACACTCCTTTGTTGCCACACTTTTATTGTCGTCTACATACTGTCCGTCGTGATAGACAATCGCTTGAACCTCTTCTTCCGACAAGTGTATATAGGGCAGTGCAAGATACAAACTTCTCACAGGCACGGAAAGGTATGTAAGGTTATTGTTAAAGCTGTAAGGAACAGTTGCAGAATAGCCGTACTGTTTCTGTCTTGGGGTAGGTTCATTTTTAATATACTGGGGATTTCCCGGCATCCCCGCTTTTCCCAGATCGTGGATAAGTGCCACAATAACACAGCTTTCATCGCTTATATCAGGTGCTATTGCATGCTTTATACGGAGCATATTTTCGCACACATTAACACTGTGTTCCAAAAGACCCGATTCTTTTGACAGGTGAAATCTTGTGGATGCAGGAGCCGTGAGATATTCTGTCTCATTTTCCATAAACTCAATAAGTCTGTTAAACTCTTCCCGTCTTTCCACCACCACATTTTTTAATCTTTCATATCTTTCCATAACTGTTGCCATTGTATATGCCCCGTTTCTCATTCTACTTCCAAACTATTATACAATACTATCCTTTTCTTTGCAACAAGAATTTTGTACACCTTGATTTTTTCGGCATATTGTTGTATAATTATACCAAAATATTTTTTGAAAGGTAAAGGTATTACTATGTGGGCTTACGAAAGCGTATTTTATCAGATTTATCCCTTAGGTCTTTGCGGGGCACCCTTTGAAAATGACTCTGTTCCCCAATCAAGGATTACAAAACTTATCCCTTGGGCAGAGCATATTAAAAAGGTCGGTGCAAACGCCGTTTATTTCTGTCCTATTTTTGAAAGCGACAACCACGGCTACAACACACGTGACTTTTTTAAGACAGACTGCCGCTTAGGCACAATAGATGATTTTAAAAAAGTCTTTGAAGAATTTCATTCAAAGGGCATCAGAATTGTTATTGACGGTGTATTCAACCACGTTGGCAGAGGCTTCTGGGCATTTCGTGATGTTTGCGAAAAAAGAGAAAATTCTCCCTATCTTAACTGGTTCAACATTAACCTTTCGGGCAACAGTAATTATAACGACGGACTGTGGTACGAGGGCTGGGAAGGTAACTACGACCTTGTTAAGCTAAACCTAAAAAACCCCCAGGTTAAAAACCACATTTTTGAAGCGGTTAAATTCTGGATAAATGAGCTTGGCATCGACGGTATACGCCTTGATGTGGCTTATTTGTTGGACCATGATTTTCTTCGTGAATTAAGAAGGCTTACCGACAGCTTAAAGGAGGACTTTTTCTTAGTTGGCGAAGTTCTTCACACATCAAACAACGACTATATTTCCTCCGATAAGCTTCACTCCATCACAAATTACAGCTGTTACAAAGGTCTTTACTCCTCCTTTAACAGTATGAATATGTTTGAAATTATTCATTCTTTATCCCGCCTCTTTGGTCCCGAACAGTGGTGTGCTTACCGTGACACACATATGCTCAGCTTTGTGGACAATCACGATGTAAGCCGTATTGCTTCAATACTCCAAAACGAAAATCATCTTCCTTTAGTTTATGCACTTATGTTCTCTATGCCCGGCATCCCTTGTGTATATTATGGAAGCGAATGGGGTGAAAAAGCCGATAAAAGCCAGGGTGACCCTGCCCTTCGTCCCGCCTTTGATGAGCCTTGGTTTAATGAATTAACAGAGTATATTTCTCATCTTGCGAAAGCAAAGAAAAATTCAAAAGCATTAAATTACGGTAGCTTCACACAAGTGCTTCTTACAAATAAGCAGTGCATTTTTGAACGTAAATGCGACAATGAAAGGGTCTTGGTTGCCATAAATGCCGATGGTGAAGAATACATTGCACACTTTAACGCAGGCTGCGGTCTTGCAACTGATTTAATCACAGGAAAAATCCATGACTTTGGCGGCGGAAGCACACTTCCCCCATACAGTGCACAGTTCTGGAAAATGGAAAGATAAACTTTAAATTTAAGTGCCGATAATAACAATTGCAGTGTCCGATTTTGGAAACTGCAATTGTTGTTATCGGCAAAATATTTGATTAAATTACATAAAAATGTGCAGATGCACATAAAATAGGAATGGATATTGAAATTTAAGTCATTCTGTGATAGAATATCATTACTAAAAAACGTGCAGATGCACGGAAATGGGGAATGTAATAGTGGAAATTAAAAGAGACGCTTACCTACAGCAGCTGATTGAGCGAAAAGATAACGGAATGATAAAGGTAATTACCGGCATTCGCAGATGTGGCAAATCCTTTTTGTTGTTTACCATCTTTAAGAGATATTTACTTGAGAACGGCATTGATGCTGACCATATTATTGAGATTGCATTGGACGGTATTGAGAACGAGGAATTAAGAGATCCCACGGTGTGCTTCAGGTACATCAAAGATGCCATGAAGGATGATGATAAGTATTATCTTATTCTGGATGAAGTGCAGTTCATGCCACGATTTGAGGAAGTGCTGAACAGCTTGCTCCGTATGAGCAATATTGATGTGTATGTCACCGGAAGTAACTCTAAGTTCCTTTCCAGCGACATTGTGACCGAGTTCCGTGGCAGAGGTGATGAAATC
The DNA here is from genome assembly GCA_051866635.1 of Clostridia bacterium. Lineage (GTDB taxonomy): Bacteria > Bacillota > Clostridia > UMGS1883 > UMGS1883 > RGIG1927. Next base: position 22,463 of record JBJDXJ010000062.1, read on the forward strand.
AGAATCTATCCCCTCTCCTTTGCAGAGTTTTATTCTGCTTATGATGGTGACTATGATGATGCCTGGGATGATTACATGATTTATGGCGGACTGCCACAGGTCGTAGGATTCAAAAGTGATCACCAGAAAACAGATTATCTGAAGAACATCTTTGCAAATGTCTACCTGAAGGATGTTATTGAAAGAAACAAGATTCAGAGTGTGGATGAGATTAGTATTCTGGTTGATGTGCTTGCATCTGCAATCGGTGCACCGACCAATCCATCAAAGATTTCAAATACCTTTACCAGCCAGCGTCAGATGACTTATACCAATAAAACTATCTCCAACCATATCGACTATTTGGCAGATGCCTTTCTAATTTCCAAGGCAAGTCGATACGATATTAAGGGCAGAAAGTATATCAGTGCAAACCTGAAATACTATTTTACTGATCTTGGGCTAAGAAATGCCCGACTGAATTTCAGACAGCAGGAACCTACTCATATCATTGAGAACATTGTTTATAACGAACTGCTGATCCGTGGCTACAATGTTGATGTAGGTGTCGTGGAGGTTTTCGATAAAGATAAAGAGGGCAAGCGTGTCCGTAAGCAGTTGGAGGTTGATTTTGTGGTAAATCAGGGCAACCAGAGATATTACATCCAGGTTGCATACGACATGAATTCCGAAGAAAAGCAGACTCAGGAGTTCAATTCTCTGCGTAATATCCCGGATTCTTTCAAGAAGATTATTATTGTAAATGGCAGCAAAAAGCCTTGGAGAAATGATGA
>JBJDXJ010000063.1:0-80819 GCA_051866635.1 Clostridia bacterium
TTGTACCTGCAAGGCTTGTTTGTGTTGTAACTGTGCCGTCTGTGTCGGTAAAGCTTGTTGCCCCCTCCCAGCCCGCTGCACCGGTAGACACCAATATGTTGTCACCGTCTGTTGATTTCCATTCTCTTTTTGTCTCATCTGAGTTTGAATTGAAATACGCTGTTCTAACTGCACTTATGGTAGTATCTGCCGCAAAGCTTACTGCCGGAAGCATACCTAACACCATGCAGATAGCAACAACTGTTGCCAAAACTTTTTTCATAGTCTTCGCCCTTTCTTTTTTTACTTTTAAGATAATTTAATTATACACCATAATTTTTTAATTTACAACTATAATTTTTTATGTTATAATATGTAGCCAACAGGGGTGAGAAAAATGTGTGATGTTATTTCCGAAAAAGAAATATTAAAACATTTAAAAAATTCCCATGTACCCATTTACGTTTTTGATGAAATTGATTCCACAAACCGATTTGCAAAAGAGCTTGACTTAGATTTTGCCCTTGTTGTTTCAGACAGTCAATACAGCGGTCGGGGCAGGTTGGGACGAAAGTTTTACTCCCCAAAAGGCACGGGGATTTACATGACCCTGCGGGTAAAGGTTTCGGATTTATATAATCTGGTTCCTTTTATAACTACTATTTCCGCAACAGGCGTTCACAAGGCAATAAAAACCATATGCCATAAAGACCTTTGCATAAAATGGGTAAACGATATTTATGCAAACGGTAAAAAAGTTTCGGGCATACTGTGTGAAATTGCAGACGACAGTCATGCCGTTATAGGCATAGGTATTAATTTTCTTTCCTCTCCCATGCCTGAAGAATTATCTTGTATTGCCGCATCTCTTTTTGAACATGATGCACCCATAACACGTTGTGAGCTGATAGCTAAGGTGACAGACAACATCTTGACTCTTTTATCCCATCTACCCGACACTTCATTTATGGAGTATTACAAGGCTAATTCCATAGTTCTGGGCAAGGATGTTTTATGTATACAAGGAAATAGTACCTTTGAGGCACACGTTTTGGATATTGACCCAAAGGGTGGTCTTGTTGTAAAAACGAAGGACAAAGTTGTAACTTTGTCCTCGGGAGAAATCACTGTAAGGTTTAAATCTCAAAATCCAATGGGTCAAACATAGATGTGTCAAAATGTCTTTGTCTGTGGGGACGCTTACTGAAAGGGTCAAACCGATACTTTTTGCAAATATCCGATGGCTTTACCTTACCTTTTTTACTGCAATTGTAATAATCGCCGTTAAGCTCTCCTCGAAAGACACACATATTGCAGCAGCTGTTTTCATTAACCTGCTTCATATTCTTCATTCCTTTAAATGTTATGTATTTATTATACATTATAACACAATTTATGACAAGTATTTTATTTTTGGAGGTTATCCGTATGACAAAACTTATAAATAACGGGGTCTATCTTAAAAACGGACGGGAATTGGTTGAAAATAGCACCAACCTTCCTTCCCCCGCAGATGCACGTGAAAACACAATGGCATATCAGATTATGCGTGCACATTCTGTTTCAAATAATTCTGAAAAAATGAACATTAAGTTTGACTCACTTATCTCCCACGACATCACATATGTTGGCATAATCCAGACTGCTCGTGGCAGTGGACTCACTAAGTTTCCCGTTCCTTACGCACTTACAAACTGCCACAACTCCCTTTGTGCCGTAGGCGGTACAATAAATGAAGATGACCATGTGTTCGGTCTTAGTGCGGCAAAAAAATACGGTGGTATTTACGTGCCTGCAAATGTGGCTGTTATTCATCAGTACGCAAGGGAAATGATGGCAAAATGCGGCGGCATGATTCTTGGTTCCGATTCACACACACGCTATGGTGCATTAGGTACAATGGCAATCGGTGAAGGTGGACCCGAGCTTGTAAAACAGCTTCTTTCTAACACATACGATGTTCCTTCTCCCGATGTTGTCCTTGTATATCTTACAGGCACACCCAAAAAGGGCGTAGGTCCTCACGACGTTGCACTCGAGCTTGTGCGTGCAACATTTAAAAACGGCTTTGTAAAGAATGCTGTTCTTGAATTCTGCGGTGACGGTATTGAAAATCTTCCTATGGATTTCCGTATCGGTATCGACGTTATGACAACCGAAACAACTTGCCTCTCTTCCATATGGGAAACTGATGAAAAGGTTCAGTCTTTCTATGAAAACCATGGAAGAAAGTCTGACTATAAGAAAATGGCACCCGGAAGCGTTGCTTATTATGACAGGGCTGTTGTTATTGACCTTTCGGAAATTGAATGTATGATAGCACTTCCCTTCCATCCTTCCGAGGCTTATTCTATTAAGGAATTTAATCAGAACGCCGGCGATATTCTTCGTGATGTTGAATTAAGAGCCGAAGAACAGTTTGGCAAAAAAGCACAGCTTCATTTAACAGAGAAGCTTACAGATGGCAAATTCATGGTTGACCAGGGCGTTATTGCAGGTTGCTCAGGCGGCATGTTTGACAACATAATGGAAGCGGCGGCAATCTTAGATAATGCAAGTGTTGGCAATTCCTACTTTTCACTTTCTGTTTACCCCTCCTCCGTTCCCATTAACCTTGCACTCATCAAAAACGGTGCACAGGCGAAATTACTTGAAGCAGGTGCACTCTTTAAGCCTTGCTTCTGCGGTCCTTGTTTTGGTGCAGGGGATGTTCCTTCAAATAATGGCTTTTCAATTCGTCACACAACACGTAACTTCCCCAACCGTGAAGGAAGTAAGCCGGGTGAAGGTCAGCTTTCAGGCGTAGCACTTATGGATGCACGCAGCATTGCCGCAACAGCTAAAAACGGTGGTATTCTTACAGCCGCAAGCGATATTGAATATAACTATACACCCGAAGAATATATCTTCGACAAGGGCGTTTACGAAAAAAGAGTATATCAGGGCTTTGGAAATCCCAACCCTAACGAAGAATTGAAACTTGGTCCCAATATTACCGACTGGCCTAAAATGAATTCTTTAACCGACAATTTACTTGTTAAAATGGCGGCAGTTCTCCATGATAGTGTCACAACAACAGACGAGCTTATCCCCTCGGGTGAAACATCAAGCTACCGTTCTAACCCCCTTCGTCTGGCTGAATTTGCACTTTCAAGACGTGAACCTGAATATGTAAGCCGTTCAAAGGCTATTCAGGCAACTGAAAATGACCGCCTTGCAGGCAAATTCTCACAAGAAATTATTGATACACTTTCACGTGTAACAGATAACGTAGAAGAAGCAATCAAAAATACACAATTCGGTAGTGCAATTTATGCAACAAAGCCCGGTGACGGTTCTGCCCGTGAACAGGCGGCAAGCTGTCAGAAGGTGTTGGGCGGTTTTGCAAACATATGTAAAGAATTTGCCACAAAGCGTTACAGAAGCAACTGTATCAACTGGGGTATTCTTCCCTTCACAATCGACGAAAGTACATCATTTGAATATAATGTAGGTGATTATGTTTTCGTTCCCAACATCCGAGAAAAGATTTTAAATGGTGACGAAGTGTTCCCTGCAAAGGTTATCACCAAGGATAGTGTAAACGATATCACACTTTTCGTGAAAGGTCTTACAGAGGATGAAAAAGACATCATATTAAAAGGTTGCCTGATGAACTATTATGCATCAAAAATGGAGAAATAAATTTCATTTTATAAAGAAAGGAAAACCACAATGGACAAAATAATTATGAAAAACCCCATCGTTGAGATGGACGGCGATGAAATGACCAGAATTCTCTGGAAGATGATTAAGGAGGAGCTTTTAGAGCCTTTCGTTGAATTAAATACGGAATATTATGACTTAGGTCTCCCCCATCGTGATGAAACAGGCGACATGGTTACATTTGAAGCCGGAGAAGCTATCAAAAAGCATCATGTGGGCGTAAAGTGTGCAACAATTACCCCCAATGCTCAGAGAATGGATGAATACAAACTTCATGAAATGTGGAAAAGCCCCAACGGCACAATCCGTGCAATACTTGACGGCACAGTTTTCCGTGCTCCTATCCTCGTAAAGAATGTTTCTCCGGCAGTTAAGAACTGGAAAGCTCCCATCACAATCGCGAGACACGCATACGGTGATGTTTACAAGGGTACAGAATACCGTGTTCCCGAAAGCGGTAAGGCTGAATTGGTGTTTTCAACAGAAAAAGGCGAAATTTACAGAGAAACAATTTACGATTTTGAGTGCCCGGGTGTCCTGCAGGGTCTTTATAACAAGGATTCCTCCATTATTTCATTTGCAAAATCTTGTTTCGAATACGCTCTTTCCACCAAGCAAGATTTGTGGTTTTCTACTAAGGACACTATAAGCAAAAAATATGACCAGACGTTTAAACTTATCTTCCAGGATATTTTTGACAAGGAATATGCTGAAAAATTTAAGGAAGCAGGCATTGAATATTTCTATACACTTATCGATGATGCTGTTGCACGTGTTATAAGAAGTAACGGCGGCTTTATATGGGCATGTAAGAACTATGACGGTGACGTTATGAGCGACATGGTATCAACTGCATTCGGTTCACTTGCCATGATGACAAGCGTTCTTGTTTCTCCCGACGGCAATTTTGAATACGAAGCAGCACACGGCACGGTAACAAGGCATTACTACCGCTATTTAAAGGGCGAAGAAACCTCCACAAACCCCATTGCAACAATCTTTGCATGGACAGGTGCACTTCGTAAACGCGGTGAGCTGGATAATACAGAGGAGCTTATTACATTTGCCGACAAGCTGGAGAAAGCCTGTATTGATACAATTGAAAGTGGCATAGTTACAAAGGACTTGGCACTCCTTGCCGAAGGCGAAACAACAAGTGTAAATTCCGCCGACTTTTTAAAGGCAATAAGAATCAATTTGGAAAAAGCATTGTAAAGGCAATAACTAATAAAACTCCTGGAAATCAAACTTAAAAGGTTGATTTCCAGGAGTTTTATTAGTTATTGAAGGATTGTCGAATGCAATTTTTACTTGAAGATGATTTTGCATAGCTCTTTTTTATTTTTCTTTAGTCAACTGTTAAAAAATGAAAAACTCTTATTAAAATAAAGCGGATTTCCTTGAATTTGAGATAAAAAAAGACTTATGATGCTACATGTATATATTTTATAAGTCATTTTTATATATATGGAAATACAAAGGGGCTACCAAAAATGACAGCCCCTTTAAAACCGTTTCTGATCTTTTAAACATTTTTATGTGAAAAAGCCTTTTCCAAAATCAATAGGAATCTTATTAAAAAAAATCAGAATTGCAATAGCCCACACGAATATGATAAAAATGTTTATGTAGTTTGCAGGCATTGTAATCAACAATATCGCATATTTCTTTTTTGACAGCGATCTGCTCTTTATATAAATAATATTACAAATATAATTCATAGTTATAGTTATTACTGAAATAATTAGTGCTATTATCCAATTCACATAGACTGCACTAAATATCGTACTTAACATACCTATAAAGGATACCATTATTGTAAAAAAAAATATTTTTAAATATATTTTAATCATTATTTGTAATATCTACCTAACAAGTAATATGTTTCAGGCCAATGTCCATGTCCCATTCCGCCTATTCTAAAAAATGTTGTGATAGATCCTATAAAACCTTTTGCTTGATCTGCAGCAGTAGCGACAAATGCATTTTTAGCGGCTTTATATTTTTTGGCTACATCATATCCCATTCCATCTCCCATATTACCAACAGCCATCTCTGCAATATTCATATTTAAAAAATCTGGTTTTTGGAAAATTACAGGCTTATAAACTGTTCGTTTATCAAATATGCCTTTTTCTTCTGTATATACACCTACCTCACAAGCCCTTTGAAGTCTGAAACTATAACTATTGTATTTATTTTCTGCAGCACTTAATGCTTCATCATATGTTTCATATTCTTCATCAAGAATAAGTGCGTAATCTTTCAATTCTTCACTATTGTCCGGCAATGAGTAAAGTTCATTTCTACTGCTAACAACTTTCCCAAATTGGGAGACGGTTGTGTTCACATGTCCATTTTTATTATAATCTAATTTGTCAGACGTTTTATTTGCATTTATGAGCCATTCCCATGTTCCTTCTTGTGCTCCAAAGAATCTATTCTCATAGTCATCACCAACACTGGCTTTTTTGTCTACACCGTATCTTATAAAGTTCCATGAGGTCAACGGCAGTTCAGTTACTATGTCGTCTGTATTAATAATATTGAAAATTGTATTGTAGTTTTTAGCATTTGCATCAGTAGTTACATTAGGTGAAGCAAAAGTATATGTGTATGAATCAAATTCAGGATCGTCTTCAAATCTTGCACCTAATAAATTAGCTATAGCACCGCCTCGGCTATGACCACATATAAATATTGATTTTTCTGCCAGAGGATCAACATAAGTATCAATATAGCCGTTTAACAGTCCATATAGCCTATTCGTTGCAACATCAAAACCTTTATGATTCTCATGGTTTTGCCAATCATCATTATCTCTGTCCCAATAATCCTCATGAGTTGAACCAACATCAAAATTACTTGACCATTCTTTAATACTTCCATTTGTACCACGGACTGCAACAATTATAATTTCTTTATCGCTTCCATTATAGTTTATTTTCCTATGTCCAACTAACATTTCTGAAAGATCATCATCACCGTACGACTTACTTAAGCCATCATCGTCGGACAATTCTGCTAAATCATAATCTCTTGTGTTAGACAATCCAAAGGTGTTAAACACTTCAAGTGTATTTACTGTTTTATTTATTCCTGATTTTATATCAAGATCCTTATGATATGCAACTGTTGCAAACACTGCCCCCATAGAACTTAATTCTTTATTGAACGTTGTATTGGAATGTTCACTATTGATAAAATACCTGTAATCCATCGTGTACTTAACATTTATACCTTCTTCAACCTGATCATATAAGATTGCCTCTATTGTGTTATCTTTTGGGTTTGGATCTTCAATATCATCTATGCCATCAAAATCAGTATCTGGTTCGATAGGACTACTCTTATACTTATACATCTTAACGATACCATAATCTGTACCGGTTATTGCCCCACGGCTTACTGTTTTAATTAATTCATCTAAATCAATTTCACCTGTAGGAGAAGCACTTTCTAGTTCCTCAATATCAGCAATTCCATCTTTATCAGTATCTACATCGCTACCTTCCTCAGGCATAGCATCGAGTCTTACCGGAACAGGAACAGGACCCTGCAAATAAATCCAATATCCTTCACCTACAATTTCTTCACCAATCTTATCAGCAAGTTTAGTTAACTCAGTATTAAAGTTTCCATATATATTTGCCCAGATACCATTTGTGTCATTATACAAATTATAATATGTACTCTTTTCACTTGAAGGGGAAACAACCGAGCAACTAACACCGGCATTTTTCAGAAGTTCAATTTCCGCTGCCATAGAAGGAATTCCATATCTGTTATCAACCTTATAATTAGCATCGGTCACTAAAACAAATATTTTACCGGCAGATGCACGCATATCAAGCAATCTCGCAGTTTCCAACGCATCTACTGCACATTCCGGAGTATCTCCGCCATCATCAGCATATAGTGTCGCAATTTTTTCCTTGTATGCATCCATGTCATAGAACCAATTTGATGAACCATTTTTGTGTACGCGTGTAGAATCATAACCATCGTGTGTTATATCTTGATAATCTACTAATGCCAATGCCGCAGAAACGCCTTTAGATTTTAGTGCATCCACAAATGAGTTGACATTATTCTTGACGTTATTAATTTCATCTCCCATTGAACCTGTTGTATCTATGATAAATACAATATCAGCTTGAGCCATTGCACCGGAAGAAGCCATCAATATAACCTTTTCTGTTTCTTCACTTGCTGCTACAACATCCACATCTTTTACAATTTCATCTGCAGAGAAAAGTGAGATTTCTTCAGTTGATTCATTGGAATTATTATTTTGACTTTGTTTATTTTCTTCGACTTCATCAAGAGACATCAATTCCATAGGGTCAGGATCTGTCAATGAAGCTAAATCAGCAATTGCAGGCATTACTAAACCTAACTCATCAAACAGATTTTTAACATTCATAACAAAGTATGTACCTTCACCGTCAATGCTTGCAGATAATGTATTGCTACTTATGTCGTAATCAGTATCAAGATAATCTGTTGAACTATCATCATTATACTTGCATATTAAGTAGGGGTTAAATGTTTCATATGTATCTCCTACTGACAATAAAGAAATATCTTCATTTTGAAGCGTAAATGTTAATGTTCCTTTTGTAATAGTTTCACCAAAAACATCGATCGCCTCACCAACAATAGCACGACTATCACTAAAATCGTTTGAACATGTTGTTGATACAACAACACTATTATTGATGTTTCCACTTGCTGTCAAAGTAAGCGATGGAACAGCGTCATTATCTTCTAAAAGTAATTCTTCAGCGATATTATTTTCACTTAATTCCTGTGTAAATGTTCTTTCAGAGTCTAGTGTCTTTCCATCAGTTTTCTTCATTAATGGATCTAAACCAAGAAGAATTTCGTCACCATCGCTTAATTTGTCCCCATCAGAATCATAATTACAAGGGTCAGTACCATACGTATTTACTTCATCAGAATCGTTTAAACCATCGTTATCTGTGTCTTTTTTTATAGGATCTGTACCTAAATCAATTTCTTCTTTATTTGTTAATCCATCCTCATCTGCATCTTCATCTGCATCCGCTATACCATTTTCATCAGAATCTGCATTTGTAGGATCGGTACCTGTTAAATAAATTTCAGCATAGTTGCTTAACCCATCATTATCAGTATCATAGTCATTAGGATCAATTCCAAATGCTGCGGCGATCTCATCAGGAATTGCCTCTTGTTCTGCGAATACAGCAGTGATTACCACCTTTTTTGCTGGCATTTTAAATGTTGTTGTTTTACTATTAACATCTTCAAATGTTCCGCCATTATTAGATTCCCATCTTACAAAAACACAATTTTCATTAGGTGTTGCAGTTAAAGTAACAATACTGTTCTTTACGTAATTACCAGCAACACTCATATCTACTGAACCGTTCTCAACATCAGCAAACGAAAGAGAATACTGGGTGGATTTTGAGGATTCGCCACCACCGCCACCGGAAGAAGCCTTTTTAATAGTATATTCAACACTTGTAACATCACTTACAAATACACCTTTTTTAACTGTAACAGCCTTTAAAGTAGCTGTGCTTGAAATGGAAATTTCCTTTTCGTACTTTGTACTCTTTACAGTAGGTTCTGTTCCGTCTGTTGTGTAATAGATTTCAGCACCTTCTGTAGTAGTTGTAAGTGTAACCTTCTGTGTGGAAGAATAAGTACCTGTCTGTACACTTGCTACAGGTGCAACAAGATCGCATTTCATTCCCTGTGCGACCATTACAGCAATATCACCACGTGTTGCAGATTTACCCTTTTCACCTTTAAGGTTAGATGTAATACCGCTTTTAGTTGCCTTGTCGATGTATGCCTTTGACCAGTCTTCGGGGTCAACAGTTATATCCTTATCCAAGCCAAGTGCACATACCACCATCTTAACTGCTTCTTCGTAGAGTACAGCTTCTTCAGGGCGGAAGCTACCGTCTAAATAGCCGTTAACAATGCCTTCGTTATTGGCAATATTAATATAACCGCACGCCCAGTGAGACTCGTCCACGTCAGCAAATTTTGTATCACCTTTTGCTTTTTCTGCATCGTCTGCTTTGTCGATTACTCTGCAGATAACAGTTGCCATTTCTGCTCTTGTAATTGACTTTTCCGCACCAAATGAGCCGTCCAAATATCCTGTCAAAACGCCAAGTTTGGACAGTACTTCTGCAGAAGATGCATAGTATTCTGTGCCTTTAACGTCAGTAAACACAGCTTCTTCTGCCATACCAGCTGCAGGCACAATGCTCATTATCATCATTATTGCCAGCAGTATACTTACAAATTTTCTCATCACTTTTTCCTCCGTTCATTTAATAAATTACCTATACCAATTAAACTACAGCCCCCTTTTTAAATACAAGTTTCGTATAATACCAAGTATATGACTGTTTCCTTTTTTTGTCAACCCCCCTCTTTTTTGCAACAACCTGAAAATTTTATCCCAAAATGGGATAAAACAATTATACCAAAATGGGATAATTAAGTCAAGAGGTGATCTTATGCGACTTAAAGAAATACGCAAAAAGAAAGGAATATCTCAGCTGAAATTAGCATTGGAACTGAACATGAGCCAGAACTCTATTTCCCGTTATGAAACAGGGGAACGACAAGCAGGTTATAAGGAACTTATCGCCATAGCCGATTACTTTAATGTATCAATAGACTATTTGCTTGAACGTACAGATAACCCAAAAATTAACCGCTGATTATTGATTCAGTAAACTTTTAGTGCTATTATAACAGTGCCAACTAAATTATCGGAGGAATAATGATGAAAACAATATATCTTGCAGGAGGCTGCTTCTGGGGGCTTCAGAAATTTATGGACCAATTTGACGGAATAGTTTCCACCACCGTGGGTTATGCCAACGGAAAAACAGAAACAACCACCTATGAACTTGTAAAAAGCCAGATAAGTGACCACAGTGAAACTGTTAAAGTAGTTTACGATTCTTCAGTAATTTCTCTTAAAGAGATTTTAGAAAAATTCTACCTTGTTATTGACCCCACTTCAATCAATAAACAGGGCGAAGACGAAAGGAGAAGCTACCGCACAGGAATTTATTACGAAGATCAATCTGACACAACAATTATAAATGAAGTAACCCAATTGGAGCAAATGCACCATGACAAAAAAATTGTGGTTGAAATTGAACCAATCCGTAATTTCTGTGAAGCGGAAGAATATCATCAAAAATATTTAGAAAAAAACCCCGACGGTTACTGCCATATAGGCGGTTGCTTTTTCGGGTAAAATAAAACATACAAATGCCGCATAACGTATCTCTTTGAATACGATATGCGGCATTTAGGTTTAAAAATTTATTCAATTATAACCGTGCTGCTGTCGTCTATCCACTCCACATTAAGTTTCAAGCTTTCTGCGACAAAACGTAGCGGTACCAGTGTTCTTCCGTTTCTTATGGTTGGAAGCGTATCAAGTTGCTGTTCAATGCCATTTACATAGGCTTTAGAATTTCCAATAGCCATTTTAACAAATATATCACCCTTTGTAACGGTAATTTCTTCTGTGTCATTATACCACTCTACTTCTGCTTTGAGTGTTTCCGAAACGGCACGAATTGGCACGAGAGTACGACCGTTTTCTATCACAGGGAATACATTGTCGTATTTTGAAAAGTCAACCTTGATACCGTTTACAAATACGCTGATAGCATAATTGCCTTGACCGCAAGTTGCACTGACGCTGTTTTCCGGCGTCACATTATCGGCTATTTCAACATATGATATAGGCTGAACAATATAGCTGTGTGTACTGCCTTTTTTAAGGCCGCTTAATGTGGCAGTGGTTTCCTTTGTTGTATTAAGCATTTCTACTTTGTCAGTATCTTCAAAATATTCAAAAATCTGATATTCATTTGCACCTTCTACACTTTCCCAAGAAAGTGTTATACTGTCATCTGTCTGCGATGATATATATACAACAGGCGAATCAAGTGTGGCAAGCTGTACTTTCTGTTCCGGCTCATATCCGTTTAACACTTTAATGACTCTAAATCCCACATCATCATAACAGGCATTTCCATCTCTGCCTTCCTTGCGGTATTCTGTTCTGCAATCTGTTCTGTCGCTTTTCCAAGAACCACCCTTTATACCATAGATGGGAGTGTCATCATTTTCATCTCTTACAGTGGAAGTCCACTCCCAAACATTACCCCAAAAATCAATGGCACCGTGTGCACCTCGGGTAACAAGAGCATACTCGTCTACAGGTGTTCTTCCATCATTTATACCACAGTTGAAATCTGCATCTTTAGGCATATGCCCTGCTACAAGCTCCCATTCGCTTTCGTTCGGTAAACGGTATGTGCTTACTCCGTCCTTTTCTGTCAGCCAATCACAATATGCTTTTCCATCATCAATAGAAACATAATTTACCGGATAGCTTTCTTGGCTCTTAGGGTATGTTCCGTCCTCCCAGTTTTCCGGGGCTGTTCTGCCGGTTTCTCTAATAAACTTTGAATACTCTGAATTTGTCACCTGTGTTCGTTTTATATATATGCTTTCTCCGGCACCCATAACTGGTATATAGTCATATTGTGCGGCGTCAGAAATTCTCCATTTGAGAAGTCTTGTGTCTGTAAATCGAAGCATACTGCTGTTAATTCTGTTCCAATATGTAATATACATATCCTGCACAATTTCTTCCATTTCTGCAACAATTTCAGCTCCACCCGGCTTACCGCTGGTTTCGTCTTTCAGCTCTGCAAGTTTTTCTTCTTTTCTGTCAAGGACTGCGTTGTAGTTTTCTATGACTATTGCCCTGAGGTTTATGTAATTTTCCTCTGTGGGATCTTTTTGATATAAAGAAATCAATTTTTTTGTTTCTTCGCTTAGCTCAGGCTGTTCCTTTTCGATAAAGTCGCTGTTTTCGTACATATTATCTGCGTTTGCAATAACTATTGTATTTGTTATAACCGTTGCCGCCATAATTAATGCTAAAAGAAATTTTGCAATTTGTCCCTCTTTCATAAAACTTCACTCGCTTTCATCTTTTTAATTAATTTGAAAGTAAATATACTTCCTTTCCCTAATTCACTTTGTGCATAAACTTCTCCACCGAGAGCATTAGCTATCCATTTTACCATTGAAAGTCCAAGTCCTGAGGAGCCGTTTTCACAGTAGCTTCTTGCCCTGTCAACTTGGTAAAATCTCTCCCATATTTTCGGGAGGTCTTCTTCTGATATGCCTATACCAGTATCTTTTACGGAGAAAACAATGTCTTCATCAGTTTCTTTCAGTTTAACCGTAACACTTCCGATTTTCTTGTTATATTTGTACGCATTTGTAATTAAGTTTACAAACAATCTTGAAACGAGTGCTCGGTCAATGTTTGCATAGACTTTATCATCTATATCCCTTATCAGTTTTATTTTGCCGCTTTGTATTTTTTCCTGTTCATCACATATAAAGTTTAAAAGCTCGCTGATATCAGTTTTTTCAAACTGTGCTACAATCTTATTTTTATCCATTCTTGAAAGTGTCAAAAGCTCTGTCACTAAAGTGGACATTTTCTTTGCTTGTCTTTCCACCATATTCAGTGAATTCTCAAAATCGGTGGAGCCCCTCTCACATTCCTTCATAAATTCACATTCGGAAAGCATAACCGTAATCGGAGTACGAAGCTCGTGAGATACATCTGATGTAAACTGCTTTTCTTTATCAACAAGTTTTTCGATTTTATCTAGCATTTCATCAAAAGTATTAGCCAAATGACCTATTTCATCGTTTCTTTTGCCAATGTTAATTCGCTTGCTTATATCAGAACTGCTCGCAATCTCATTGGCTGTATCAACAATTTTATTGATTGGATTTAACAACTTTCCAAGCATTAAATAACCGCCAATGCTTGCTAAAAGAATGAGAATTACTGCAAGAATTATGTTATACTTCCTCGAAACATCAAAAGCATATTCTTCGTTTGTTGCCGGAAATACTCCCTTGAGCCAATACTCGCTTCCATCATCAAGGATAATTTTTCTGTCAAAAATATAATATTTGTCATTATCATAAACCTCATAACGAAAGCCCTCGTTTTCAAAAGAATTTGATAATACAACAGCAAAGGGCAATTCTGCTCCGATTAGTTCCTTATTATTGTTATACAAAAGATAATGCACGCCTTTTTCATAATATCTCATTTTCTGCGGAGCTTCTGTATGTCTTTGTGATATGTAACCTTTTGAAAGCATATCATTTAAGCGTATCTCAACCTTTTCTTCCATAGCGTTCATCGAAACTATCATTCTGTTTTCAACAACATCATTTACTGTCTGCCTTTGAAAATATAATAGTATGCCGGAGCAGGCAGAAACAATTAAAACTGTAAATACGGTAAATAATAAAACTATTTTAAATTTTACAGATGATTTACTCATTTTCTTCCCTCAACACATAGCCGTTTCCCCTAATTGTGTGAATTAGCTTTTTGGGGAAGGGATCGTCTATTTTCTTTCTAAGATACCATATATAAACATCAACAACATTTGTTCCTCCGGCATAATCAAAGCTCCAAACATTGTTTGCTATTCTTTCATGTGATAAAACCTTGCCTTTGTTTTTTATCAAATATTCAAGCAAATTAAACTTTCTTGCAGAAAGTTCTATTATTTTTTCTCCTCTTGTAACTGCATGGGTAGCAATATCAACCGACAAATCTCCAACAGTGTAAATGTTTGTGGGGCTGTTTGCAGTTTTTCGTGTAATAGCACGAAGCCTTGCTAAAAGCTCCTCGAATACAAAAGGCTTTACCATATAATCTTGTGCTCCGGTATCCAGTCCTTTTATAATATCTTCTGTTGTATCTTTTGCGGTAAGTAGCACCACAGGTGTAAGATTTCCCGATTTTCGTATTTCCAAAAGAACATCAAGTCCGCTTTTCTTAGGCATCATTATGTCAAGTATTACCGCATCAAATTCTCCGGCTGAAATGTAATCTATGGCTTCCTCCCCATCAAAACACGAATCAACCGCATTTCCCGCTTTTTTAAGTCTCCTTGAAAGGCTTTCGTTCAAATCTCTGTCATCTTCAACAACAAGCAATCTCATAGATAAATCACCTTCTTTTTTAGTTACTTATAATTTTATCATAGATTTATGTCAAGTCAATTATTGTTTCTTTTTGCATCGGCACTTGTAACCATGGTAAATTTTTTCGATTGCTTAAAAACATATTCCTTACTGCCTATTGTCAAAGTATATTTATTTCCGATTTGAATTTGCGGGGAAGTAATTGTAACTGCCTCAAACTTATTGATTGGGCAGAATGAAATGATTTCATTGTTGTTTTCATCTGCAAGTTTTATATATGTATTCGCTTCTTGCACACTTCCCGTAAAAACAACGGTATTTTGAACATTGTCCGGATTGTCTGTTGCATATTTAATTTGTGAAGTGTATATCATATTTACCCCATTTGTTATTGTAACAGGGGCTGCTCCCGTGTCAATTACTTCACCCCTATTACGGGAGGCTTTTATATTACCGCCGTTAAAAATCGCTGCTGCATTTGAGTCAATACAGTCATCCTGTGCGTAAATCTCTATATTTCCTCCGTTAATTACAAGTGTATTAGGTCTTTTGCTTGCCGCCATTTTAACGGGGTTTTCAGTATAAATCACATCAGCACCTGAGTTAATTCCGTCATCTGTTGCATTGATATAAATATCTCCGTCGTTAATTGTTACCGTTTGTTTGCTTTCAATACCCTCTGTGGCGTTTTCAATTCGTATATTACCGCCGTCTATCGTAACATCTCCAAGTCCTGAAATTCCTTTGCGTGAGGAATTAATAACGATTTTACCGTCTGAAATTATTATTGCGTTTTCACTGTCAATACCGTCACCTGTTGCATTTATCGTGATATTTCCGCCTGACAGGGTACAGGTATCGTTTATATGAATTCCGTCAGAAAATGCTTTAATAAAAATATTTCCGTTTTCTATGTCCAAATCATCCGATGCTTTTATTCCGTGTCCCGTTTTAGAAATTACATTAAGCGTTCCCTTACCTTTAATTTCCAAATCGTCTTTTGAATATATGGCTCCGTCCTCGCTGTTTTCGGCACCTATTGTATTGTTTGTGCCTTCTTCAACAGTAATGAACATTTTATCAGCTGCTTCTGTAAATATTGCCGGACCTTTTGATGATGTGATATTTGCATTTTTTAGTCTAAGTTTTACTCTGTCAGCCGTATTTATATGTATCATCCCGTCATTTAAGTTGCCGCTTACAGTATAATCTCCGCCCTCTGTGATGACAATATCGCTATCTTCAAATAGGACAGTATTACTTGTAGATGCCTTTTCATCTAAATCAATACTCTGTATGTTCAGTTTCCATAGGTCTTTTTCATCTGTTATTTTTAGCCTGAACATATTGTAAATTATCGTAGCGACCTCTGCATTGGAAAGTATCTTTTGCGGCTCTATTCTGTTTTCGTTCGTTCCGTGGATAATTTCCATATTCACAAGTGTGTTTATGCTCATCTTTGCCCATTCCGATATACTGTCATAATCATTGAAAGATACTAATAAATCTTCATTGGGCACTTCGGGGACAATATCAAGCTTCAATAACGCACGATATAAAAAGGTCATTGCCATTTCTCTTGTCAAACCGTCATTTGGTGCAAAAAGATTGTTTCCTACACCGCTTGTAATGTTGTTTTCTTCTGCCCAACCTATTGCCGAAAAGAAGTTGTCGCCTTCCTGTACATCGGAAAAATTAGAAAGATACACCTTTTCACTTTCCCGGGAAGATTTGTACAAGGCGTAAACATACTCTGCCCGTGAAGTCTGTCCATTGGGGTTAAATAAGCTACCGTTATCAGGCATTATTCCTCTTTCCGAAACGAAGTCAACCGCTTCTTTGTACCACGCATCCTTTGGAACATCTACATACATTTTTGCCGATACCGTCAAGGACGACAGCATAGCTAAAATTATAATAAAGCTTAATAACTTTTTCATGCATAATTCTCCTCGCTTTCATAGTTTTATTATACACTGAAAAAATTAGACTATTATTAGAAAACCGTGTAAAATTTAATTTTTTATAATATAACATAAAATCCCCTTATAACAGTCTTGAATAACTTTTTGTTTTTCAAGTGTCTGCTCTAAAGGGATTATATCAATCATTTCGCTATAGCTATTTATTTCATTTAAGTATATCTTTTATTAATTCCTTATCAATTTCAAATTCCGGGCATCCCTGTGCACCTGCCGCCACTTCATACTTATCATAACAGATTACAATATTGCCCTTGTCATTTATTAAGAATTTCACATCCTCTGTTATTCCTTGGTAGCCGTCGGTATATTCGTCCTTTTCCACCCAGAACAAACCTTCTTCTTCGTTATTTCGGCGTATCATTTCATCCTTGACTATTGTGCTGATGGGTGTTATATAGTCGGCGTTTTCTTTAAAAAGCCCTTTTAGTGTTACTATTTCCCCTGTTTTCTTATTTACTGTATAGAATTTATGCGTTGTTGAGGAAGAACCCACCACGTTGAAATAGTAAATGTCTATTGCATAATAATCATCGGTGTCTGTCCTGACAATATAGTCGCTTTCAAATCCCATATGCACATCTTCACCATATTCTTCCATAAGTGCATTTGCTTCTTTTTCAAATTCTTCAATCAGCTTCTGTGCATTTTCTCCAAGCTCACTGTTTATCTCCTCCATCAGCTTTTCATCCTTTAGCCCTTCTATTTGTGGCGTTACAATAGTTGCCTCACTGCCGCCTATTTTATTTTCGTAACGATTAAGTGTAACAACCCTCACAATGCTCCCTAAAAGCGGAACTTCGTTCATAGCATATGCAAAGGAAGGTGAAATGTTTGCACTTACAGTTACCATAACAAGCATCACAGCCACGGTACCGCCTAAAACTTTTCCTACGTTTGATATTTTATTTCTCATAATTTTCCCCCTCACTTTTTTTCTGAGTCTGTCACTTGCCACATGTTCTTCATTGCCTCTTAAAAAGTCGTACATAATCACACAATCTCCCCTCTGAGCTTTTTTATTGCGGAATAAAATCTGGTTTTTGCAGTATTTTCATTAATATTAAGGACCTTGCCTATCTCCTCGAAAGTTAAATCGTCACAGCATTTTAAAACCACAACGGCTTTTGAATTTTCATCCAAAAGGTTTATCATACTTTCAAAGTTAATATGTGAATAGTCATCCTCTGTGAAATTAAATTCCATTTTATCAGGCTCTAAACTTATGTATCTCCCATTTTTCTTCAAAGCTGTAAGGGCAGTATTTGCAACAATAGAGTATACATAGCATTTTATGTTTTTCTCATCTTTTATTCTATTCGCTGATTTCAACGCTTTAACAACACTGTCGCTTACCACATCTTCTGCATCTTCACGGTTACGCATATATGTATAGGCAAACCTGTATATATTATCTAAATTTTCTTCAAGAAATTTTTCCAGCTGTTTTCGCTTCCGCATTTTATCAACTCCTCTTCTATTTTTAATCCTTTCACATATTAGACTTTTTTACAGGCAAAATAGTTTTAATTTTTTTTAAAAAATTAAGGTTGCAGCAATAATTTAAATAAATTTGCCGCAACCTAATTTTAAAGGACGAAATATAATAATACAATAACGCCAAGTACAATTCTGTACCAACCAAAAACTTTAAAGTCGTGCTTTTTAATATAACCTATAAGGAATTTAATTGCAAGTATCGAAACCACAAAGGCAACTACCATACCTACAATCAAAACTGCCAATTCTGTAGAAGTAAAAGCAAAGCCAAATTTTAAAAGCTTCAACGCACTGGCACCGAACATTACGGGAATTGCTAAGAAGAACGTGAATTCAGCAGCAAGCTCCCTGCTTGTTCCAATCAAAATACCTCCGATAATTGTTGAACCTGACCTACTTGTACCGGGTATTAAGGAAAGCACCTGGAAAATTCCGATTAATAATGCATCTTTAAAGCTAAGGTCTTTTAGACTTGTTACACGAGGTGTACGTTTTTTGTTGTAGTTTTCAATGAGGATAAATACAACACCGTAAAAAATAAGTGCTATTGCTACAACAAAACCGTTATGTAAATGTTCATCCATCCAGTCATCCAATGGAAGTCCCACTATCATAGCCGGCAGACATGCCACAACAATCTTAAGCCAAAGGATAATTTTGTCCATGTAGCAGTAATTGTCTAAAAATTTACCTGTTTTTTCCACAGCGTTTTTCTTTGTGTGGAAAGGCCACAGCTTGCTCCAGTACAGCACTACAACAGCCAGTATGGCACCAAGCTGAATTACAACATTGAACATTTCCATAAATGCTTCGCTCTGATTTAGCTTTACAAATTCGTCAACTAAAATCAAATGACCTGTACTGCTTATGGGCAGCCACTCAGTAATACCTTCAATAACCCCCAAAAGTAAAACCTTAAGCCATTCTACAAGGTTCATATCATTTCCTTCTTTCCGATTATTAATACTGTTATACCTTATACATAATACCATAAATTTAAAAAAATGCAAGCCGTCCATACAAAAATAGTGTATCATATTTCAATTTAAAAGCCACGGCAAAATAGTTTCCGATACTATTTTGCCGCGGCTTTGACATTTACAAAAACAATTCGTTTTTATAATCAAACACAGGTTTATCATTTTCATCGTATGTAACCTTCATAATCATTGCATGACGGTTAATGTCGTCAAGGGGGTCGCCTTCAATCTTTTCAAAATCCCTGGCGTGGTACACGCAAATGTCACTGCCATCTTCATCCTTGACAAAGCTGTTGTGACCGGGTCCGAACACCTCAAATGAAGCGTCTGTCTTTAAAACAGGATAACGCTCCTTTTTCCATGCGGCAGGGTCTAAGATTTCAGCATTTTCGTCAATTGAAAGCATACCCATACAGTAGCATGCACCTGTTGCTGAAGCAGAATATGTAACATATATTTTGCCATTGTGCTTTAATACTGCCGGCCCTTCTTCTACCCATTCGTCAACCCTTTCCCAATCGTATGTGGGAGTAGAAAGGATAACCAGCTTTGTTTTAAGCTTTGTGGGTGTTTCCATTTCGGCAATACAAAGATTACTCATACCTTTCCATATGCGGACTTTTTCTGCCCATATCATATACCATTTACCATGGTTTTCAAATACAGTGTTATCAAGAGAGAATGATTTGAAGCTGAAACCGTCCCCTTTTGCCGCTTTCATCTGACCTAATTCTTCCCATTTATCTTTCATGGGATTACCTTCACACTTTAACACATAAGGGCGTATTTTCCATATGTTATCGGCTTTGCTTGCCGCAACATATATATAGAAGGCTCCGTCTATATAGTGAAGCTCCGGTGCCCAGATATAACCTGACATTTCGCCCTCATCGTGCTTTTTCCAGATTATTTTTTCTTCAGCTTGGGACAAGCCTGACAGGGTATCACTTTCACGAAGGGCAATGTAATCATACCTTGGTGCTGTTGCTATAAAGTAATACTTACCATTAATTTTTGTTGCAAAAGGGTCTGCATTGTGTTTTATCCACGCTTTCATATGTAATTCCTCCACTTATAATTTTTATCTTGCCAAATATCTATACACCATAACAGCTACTTCACCGCGGGTAATATAATCTTTGGGTCTTGCCCTATCTCCGGAAAGTACCCCCATTGCCTTCAAGATTTCCCCACTGCCTATTTTTTCAAAATCTGCCCCGTCGGTGTATGTTGATTTATAAATATCATATCCTGCCACTTCCTTGTAGCCTATAATATTTATAAGTGTATTAAATGCTTCTTCACGTGTTACATTTCTGTCAGGCTCTGCCAAATCAATATAGCCTTCCTTAACACAGTATTCACTGATTTTGTCCTTTGCCCAATAGATGGGGATAACGCCACTGTCTTTGCAGGCTAAGAAAAGTTTTACCATATCGGACTGTGTTATATATTCATCAGGCTTAAAAGTATTTTCAGGCAAGTATATATCATGCTCAAAAAGAGCCTTTATTTCTTTTTCCGCCCAATGGTCTTCGATATCGGTATACGGAACCTTTTCTTCACTTGCCTTATATCGCATTTCACCTGTCAAAGCGTCAATTACAACGCTATTTTTAATAGTTACGCCACCAACGTAGCCGTCAGCAGTATTTACATATGTATTATATAATGGTGCAATGTCAAAAATAATCTTTTTTGCATCTTCTTCACTTATTACATTCTTAGGGTCGGGGAATGTGGAAACATCCTTATCCCATGAGATATAATAGCTTGTAACCATATCTTCATTTAAATCGTATGTGACAGATATACTGTTTGAATCGTAGGGAATGGAATTTACCAGTCTTTCGCAATTCATAACAGCACGATTACCGCTTTCTTCAAATGTAATTAAGGTGTCCTCTGTTTTATTGTCTGAAAGGGAAGCTGCAAAAGCCTTCAATGCCTCCTCGGGTATGGTATTTTTAGTCTCTTCCTCTTTTACTTCCATGGTGTATTTTGTTTTGTAAGAATAGATACCTGTAACAACTCCCGTTTCACCTTCATATGTTACACTTACAGTCCTGTCTTCATTTGACAAGTCAAAGCTTACATAATATTCTTCATCCATTTTGTAGGAATATATATCATCTACTACCATGCTGTCGTCAAGCTTTAAAAGTTCAAATTTTCTAAGAAGATTTGCCACATCTTGGGCTTTTACGAGACTTGCCATTTTATCAATCTCGCCTTTTTCCTTATCTGTAAGCACGGCAGAATTTTTGTTTGCTCCCATTGATATAGAATACTCTTCCACAGCTGAATCTTCCTCGCTTGTTGCATACCTTGAGGCAAATTTTTCTTCAATCTTCTCGCCGTTTTCTCTTGAAACATAGCCCTTTTCCAAAGTGTAGTAAAGCTTAACTTCTTTACCGTCATCTTTATATTCAGGTGAATAATGGAGCTTTATGGGGAAATTTTTCAAATAGTCCTCTTGGTCCAATTCTTTTAAATTGCCATTTGAAAATACAACCTCCTGGTCTAAGAAAGCCGCCGCAGATTGAACAAAGATTTTTTCCTTTGTTGCTCTTACCCGTACAATTACATAGTTTGAGTTAACTTTTTCATTTTTATAGTAACGCTGATATGTAAAACTAAAGGTCTTATACCTTCCCGAATATGAGCTTTTTGCCAAATCTTCCTCATACTTTAAAACATCATCACCCAAAATGTATTCAGGGTATGCTTTTTCAATAAAGCTGTCGGATAAAATTTTTGCATCATCAATCGTATAACCGATAAGTGTTCTTTCCCCGTTATACATACCACTTTCGTAATAATTGTATTCAACAATTCTGCCCTTACTGTCGGAGGAAATATAAACTTCCTTATCATAGCTTTCATCGTTCCAGTTAAAATCATACCTTAATATACCGTCGTACTTATTTTGTGAATATGAAAATTCTTCTAATTCTTCGGGAATATCAATTTTCATCTTCACCTTAGTTAAAACTTCTTCGGCACTTGAATTTTCGCTTGCCAATACAGGAACACAAGTTACTACAATACATAACGCCAACAATAATGATAACAATTTTTTCATAAATATCACTCCTATAAATTTTCAGAAATTCCATTAAAATCTTTTATATAAAAATCTGCTACACTTTCCATTTCCTTTTTAAATGCATCCCAGCGTTTATCCCATACGCAAACGACCTTTGCACCTGTGCTTTTAGCTGTTTTTACCGCCTCGGGCACATCTTCAAAAATAACACATTCCTTTATATTAACCCCAAGCCTTTCCGCCGCTAAGTTATACACATGTGGGTCACGCTTACTTATACCCGTTTCATCAGTTGATATAAATACGTCAAATAAGTCATATACACCAGTGTTTTTCATTGCCGCTTCGTAAAGGGTTTTACTTGAACTTGTTGCCAGTGCAATTTTCACACCTTGCCCTTTCAGCTTTTCCATGTACTCTTTTGCACCGCTTCTTAATTTAATGTTATTTGCATATTCAAAAAGTGCTCTTTCGTCCCATTCACGCATTAAATCTTCTACTGTATCTTTAAGATTAAACCGCTTTATGGAATACTTTGCACATTCTTCACCTGTCATAGAGCTTATTATGTGTGCATAATCATCGGGAACACCGATGCCCCTT
Source organism: Clostridia bacterium (assembly GCA_051866635.1). Classification (GTDB taxonomy): domain Bacteria; phylum Bacillota; class Clostridia; order UMGS1883; family UMGS1883; genus RGIG1927. The sequence continues at coordinate 22,878 of JBJDXJ010000063.1, forward strand.
GCCTGAAGAAAGTCCACATCAATTTTATCCCACACGGAAATGGAATCAAGTATTGTTCCGTCCATATCAAATATGGCACCTTTAAATCTCATTCTGTTATCATCTCCAATGCTTTCACAATGAAATCAACTGTTTCACCAAGGCTTGACACTTCCCATCTTTCCTTTGGTGAATGTACATCATAAAGCTGAGGCCCTGCACTGACCATCTGCATATTAGGTTTAACCGATGCGAAGAATGCACATTCCAATCCCGCATGTACACCGCCTACCTTCAATTCATTACCCGTTACTTCGTAATAGGCCTTTTTCATAATTCTTATTAAATCATTTTCTCCCTTTTCTTCCCATATGGGATTTTCGGAGGGAATGGACAATTTGTATCCGTATACCCTTGCCAAAGCCTTTGCCACCCTTTTTCTTTCTTGGGAATGGAATTTTGAGCTGCTTCGTGCAAGCACTTCAATATGAAGATTATCATTTGTTTTTAAAACACCGATGTTCTGACTTGTCTCCACAAAATCCGGGGTGTATTTACTCATGTAAAATACGCCTGAATGTAAGCTTACAAGGAAGTTAATAAGTTTTTCTTTATCTTCATCACTTATTTTATCAGCGGAACATACATTTTCAAATGCAAATTTAACATTTACTTCGTTAGGGTATTCTTCTTTGATTGCATTTTCAAATTTCTCTGCAATCAATTTCACCTTATCTTTTTCATTTGTTACAATCACGCATTCCGCTTCGGCACAGATTGCGTTCTTAACCCGTCCCCCTTCAAATAAGCTAAGGTCAAATTCTACACCATTTTCACCAAGCTCATCCAAAAATTCAGCCATAAGTTTTATTGCATTGCCACGGGGCAAATTAATATCACAACCGCTATGACCGCCTAAAAGATGCATTATTTTAACACTTAAAGCGTCCTTTTCTTCTTCGTATTTAACTCTTTTCAAATCAGAGTTAAAAATAATTTCCACAGTGTTGGAGCAAGATGAAGAAATGCTGTCCTTTTCTTCCCAGTCAAGATTTAACAGGTACTTTCCGTCAAGGTACTTAATATCTAAGTTTTCCGCACCCTTCATGCTTGTTTCTTCCTCAACTGTAAATATTCCTCGGATTTTGGGGTGCTTTAAGGTGTTGTCCGATAAAATATAAAGCATCATTGCAACGCCTGCACCGTCATCAGCACCAAGGCTTGTGCCTTTAGCCTTTAAAAAGTCACCGTCACGGTAAATTTCCACGCTGTCTGTTATGGGGTCATATTCCTTGTCACTTTCTGCAACACATACCATATCCATATGACTTTGAAGTATTACACAAGGTGCGTTTTCATATCCCCGCCTTGCCTCTTTTTCCATAATAACATTGCCGTAGGAATCCATTTCGCACTTTAAATTATGTTCCTTTGCCCAATTTACAAGGTATTCACCAATAGCTTTTTCATTGCCCGAGCCGTGCGGGATAACCGAAAACCTTAAAAACTCGTCTATTACTTTTTTTGCCTTTGAATCCATATTTACACACCTCTGTATATAATACTTTTTACACTCCCAAAAAGTTGCAACCATTTTAAAAAGGGTCTGCAAAAAAAGTCAGCACTTATAACAAAAAGACCATTTCGGGACTGTCCCAACAAAACCTCGCAAGGTTTCTTTGGCAAATTGTCTCCCAATTTGCCATAAGGGGGACTGTCCCAAATGTTCTTAACTTATTTATTAGACTTTTTTGCAGCCCCTTTTAATTAGTAGGGTAAATTAAAGCTTTCAGATATTCCGTTATCTATTCCTACATCAGCCATATCAATTTTCCAATAAGCACCCAAATTCCACACTGTTCCCTTTGTTACAAGGTTAAGTGATGTTAAATTGTACTTTGAAAAATACAGTTTATTATATTCCTCGCTCATATCCCAGATAAATGTTTTATCGTTATTTGAGAAATTATCCGTCATGTCATTTTTGTTATATATACCAACAGTAACAGTGGCTAACGGGTTATCACCGCTCAAATGGCAAACCATTGCTTCTGTATTGCCCTGTCTTTCTCCATTTGTTTCACCCTTAGGGGTTGTTCTTACATACAAATCATCATCAAAGTTGCAATAACGTGAAAAATCCTTATTTACAGAAGCCATTGCCGTATATGACAGTGCCATCTTAACATCACGCACAAATTCTACCTTAGTATCAAGGTTTACGGTATCACCAACCATTGTGTAAACCCTTTCAACATTGGCATAGGGCAAGTGTTCCTCATTTGCAAGAAGTATTGTGGTATTTTCCACAATTACAAGTCTGTTGACATACTTTGACTGACCAACCTCAAGAGAAAAAACTTCACCTGTTACGGCATCCATCATACTGAGTGAAACAAGTCTTTCACTGCCGTGATTGCCGCCTGTAAATTCCAGGTTTTGAGTAACCGGGTTAAACACCCTGAAAACATACTCCCAGTCTGTTCCGCCGCCGATAACAACATTTTCAGTATATCTGTTGCCTATCTTCATGTCACCTAAGTTCCAAGTTCCCCATTCGGTGCGACAAAACTGTACAACAATATGTTTTCCCTTATTATCGGTATAATACATTTCATACATATTCTGTTTCGGTCTTAATACAGTCATATCACAGTGTGCTATATTTGTATTATAGTATCTGTGAGTTTCCAGCACCAACTCCGCAATGCCGTCGCTTACAACCTTCGACGCATAAACATTCACAGATGAAAATGCCATAATAAGTATCAATATAATTGCCGTTATTTTTTTCACAACACATTCCTCCGAATATTATTCAGCATCCAAATGGCTTCTTTTTACAATATCTTTTATATTGCTCATATCCATTTTGCCGCCGTGTACCTTTTTTAAATACATAAGATATTCAATATTCCCTTCAGGTCCCCTGACAGGGGAAAAATCAACCCCGACCACAGAAAATCCCATTTCCTCTGCAAAAAGAATAACATTCTTTATAACAGACTCATGAATATTTTTATCCTTTACAACACCCTTTTTACCAACGTTGCCCCGTCCTGCTTCAAACTGGGGCTTAATAAGTGCCATAAGCTCCCCGCCATCATTCAAAAGATTATATGCAACAGGTAAAACAAGCTTCAGCGAAATAAACGCCACATCTATAGATATAAAGTCAATATCTTCACCAATGTCTTTCTTGGTTACACTCCGTATGTTTGTTTTTTCCATATTGACAACACGTTCATCTTCCCTGAGCTTTTCCGCCAACTGACCGCTTCCCACATCCACCGCAAAAACCTTTTTTGCTCCGTTTTGAAGCATGCAATCAGTAAAACCGCCTGTGGATGCACCTATGTCCATGCACACCTTATCTTTAAGTAATATGTTAAAAGCCTTTATTGCTTTTTCAATTTTTAAGCCTCCACGGCTTACGTATTTTAACGTATCACCCACAATGCGGATTTCATCGCCTTCGCTTAAGGTATAGCTTGCCTTGTCCCTTGGCTCATTATTTACAAAAACCTTGCCTTCTTTTATAAGGTTTTTTGCCGCCTCACGGCTTTGACAAAGCCCCAGTTCCACAAGGTGCACATCAAGTCTCTTCTTTGTCATGTATCATTTCCTTTTCTATTCTTTCAGCTATGCTTCTGCCGTCAAGGGCATATTTTTTGAGAATATCATCATAAGATCCGTGTTCAACAAAGCTGTCAAGACCTATGGCAACATACTTTGCCGCTACACCCATTTCGGATAATTTTGCAATAATATTCTCGCCCATTCCACCACGGAGTACGCCTTGCTCCACAGTAACAAGAAATCCTGTTTTCATAACGCTTTCTTTTACTGTATCAACATCCATCGGAACTATTGTACGCGGGTTAATCACATCGGCTTCTATGCCCTTATCTGAAAGGTACTGTGCAGCTTTCATGGCATGAGGAAGGCTTACACCTTCACTTAAAATTGTCACACCGTTGCCATGGCGTACATATTGGCACTCTGCAGGTTTAAACTCACCTGAATTATATTTATATTCACAGTTTCCTCTGGGATAGCGTACAACTACAGGTCCGTCACACTCATTCACTGCATACCTTAACATTTTCCTCAGTTCGTCAAATGAACAGGGTGACAGAATTGTTATATTTGGCACAGAGGAGAAAAACGCAATGTCATGTATTCCCTGGTGCGTTTTACCGTCACAAGGTACAAGCCCTGCACGGTCTATTGCAAAAACCACATGCATATTTCCCACCGCAACATCATGTATGATAGAATCATAAGCACGCTGGGCAAAGGAGGAATACAAGCTTACAACCGGTATAACCCCGGCACCTGCAAGTCCGCCTGCAAAAGTAACAGCATGGGCTTCCGCTATACCTACATCGTAAAACTTATGAGGAAATTCTTTTTCAAAGCCTGCCAATCCGCTTCCCAAAGTCATTGCAGGCGTAATAATTGCAACATTGTCCTTTTCCCTTGCAATGGCACACATTTCCTCACCGAAAACAGACGAATAAGTTTCCCCGGAGCTTTCTGTAACGCCAACCATTTTATTGAAAGGTGACACACCGTGATACTTTGAAGGTTCCTTTTCCGCAAAGCTGTAGCCTTTACCCTTCTTTGTTATAACATGAACCATAACAGGCTCATTCAATTTCAAAGCACGCCTGAAGGTTTCTTCCATTTTACGTATATCATGACCGTCTATGGGTCCCAGATATGTTACACCCAATTCTTCAAAAAGCACACCGGGAGTTACAAGATACTTCACATGTTCCTTAGTCCGTCTTATAACATTTGCTATACTTTGTCCGTACTTAGGAAGCCTTTCCAAAGCCGAATCAACATCCTTTTTTGACTGAACATATTTCATATTTGTTCTTGCCTTTGTAAGATACTCGTTTAATGCACCTACATTTTCTGAAATTGACATTTCGTTATCGTTTAATACAATAAGCATACTTCTTCCTGTATGACCTATATTATTCAATCCCTCTATTGCCAGACCGCCCGACAATGCACCGTCACCTATAACTGCGGCAACATTATACTTTTCACCTAACAAATCCCTTGCACATGCGGCACCTAACGCCAAGGAAAGAGATGTTGACGTATGACCTGAAACATAAGGGTCGTACCGGCTCTCTCTCGGGTCACAAAAACCGCACTCACCGTCCAAACTACGAAGAGTTTTGAAATTTTCCCGTCTTCCGGATAATATTTTATGAGTATAACTCTGGTGTCCCACATCCCATATAAGCTTGTCTGTAGGCAATCTTAAAACCCTATGTAAAGCAATTGTCAATTCAACCGCACCTAAATTAGAGGCAAGATGGCCCCCTTGCTTTGCTGTAATATCTATAATAATTTCTCTGATTTCTTGTGCCAATAAATTCAGCTGTGCTGTATTTAGTTTCATAAGACTTTCACGGTCATTAATTTTATCAATTAATCTGTCCACAAAATGCAACCTCCTTTTTCAGGATATGACAAAAATATCTATTAAACATTATAGCACAATCATTTTGTATTGTAAAGTTTTGATGTTTGGAATAGTTGCACAATTTTTGCTAATTATGAAGTTTACTTAAAAGAAAAAATAAGGGGCTGTGAAAAGCAATTAGATAACAAAAAGACCATTTCGGGACTGTCCCAACAAAACCTCGCAAGGTTTCTTTGGCAAATTGTCTCCCAATTTGCCATAAGGGGGACTGAACCGAATGGTCTTAACTTATTTATTAGACTTTTTTACAGCCTCTTAAAATCACAAGTATTTTAATGAAAAGTTAAGAGGTGATAGTGAATAGTGAATAAGTAAAAATCGACAAGCCTTTTGCAAGCCTTGTCGATTTTTGGTGCGAGAGGCGGGACTTGAACCCGCATGGTCTCCCACACGCACCTTAAACGTGCGCGTCTGCCGATTCCGCCACTCTCGCATATCTATTCGTTTTTCAACGACAGGATTTATTATAACAGCACTGAAGCGATTTGTCAACACAAAATCAAGAAATTTTTGAATTTTTTTGCAAAAATCACTTTTACATAATTTTAAGTACCGCATCAGGTACAAACATGGATACATCCTTGCCGAAACTTTTCAGTTCTTTAACCATAGAAGAAGACACAGCTACATTATCTGCCCTGAAATATACGTATTCTAAATTGGGGTTAATAAGCTTATTAATTTCCGCTATGTTTTCCTCGTAGTTGTAATCCATATTGTTCCTGAGGCCCCTAATCATGTATTTTATATTGTTATCAGATGCATATTCCGCAACAAGACCCTCATGGATAACCACGATACAATTTGTAATTGAGTTTTCTTTCAATGCATTTTCTATGGCGGTTTTCATTTTTTCGCTTTCGTAATCACGCTTTTTATTTGCATTAATTCCGATTAATATATGTACTGTGTTAAAAAGTTTCGATGCTTTCCTCACCACATCAAGATGACCCTTTGTAAATGGGTCAAAGCTACCGGGATAAATTGCACTGTTGTTCATTTTCTCTCACTCACATTTCCGTGTATTTTAAATTATTGTTACTCCATTAATTCTACTATTTTAAAAGAATTCTGTCAACCAAAATAAAAAAGAAAGGATTTTGAAAAGCCAAAATCCTTTCTTTTATTTTGGTTGTGTATTTAATTAATACATTCCGCCGCCCATCTGAGCTGCCTGTGCTGCCGCTGCCGCCGCTGCTGCTGCCGCATCTGCTTCTTTAACCTTGTCTGCAACAAGACTTTCAGTTGTAAGAACCATGCTTGCAACACTTGCCGCATTGCAAAGTGCACTTCTTGTTACCTTTGCAGGGTCAACAATACCTTCTTCAATCATATTTACATACTTGTCACTAAGTGCATTGTAGCCAACACCCAACTGTGCCTTTTTAACGTTTTCAACGACTACTGCACCTTCAACGCCTGCGTTTACACAAATCTGCTTGAGGGGTTCTTCCAATGCCTTAAGAACAATCTTTGCACCTGTCTTTTCATCGCCTTCAAGTGTTTCAACGAATTCGGCAAGTTTGCCTGTTGCATTGATATATGCTGTACCGCCGCCTGCTATAATACCTTCTTCAACAGCCGCCTTTGTTGCGTTAAGAGCATCTTCAATACGGAGCTTCATTTCCTTCATTTCTGTTTCTGTTGCGGCACCAACCTTAATTACTGCAACACCGCCTGAGAGCTTTGCAAGTCTTTCCTGAAGCTTTTCACGGTCAAATTCGCTTGTAGATTCGTTAAATTCTTTTCTTATCTGATTTACTCTGTCAGCTACTGCACCTGCATCGCCGAAGCCGTCAACAATTACAGTGTTTTCCTTTGAAACCTTAACCTGATGTGCACGGCCCAACATATCAAATGTTGTTTCCTTCAAATCAAGACCAAGTTCGTCGGAAATAACAGTGCCGCCTGTCAATATAGCAATATCCTGAAGCATTGCTTTTCTTCTGTCACCAAAGCCCGGTGCCTTTACACCTACGCATACAAAAGTGCCGCGAAGTTTGTTTACAACAAGTGTTGTAAGTGCTTCGCCTTCAATATCTTCTGCAATGATAAGAAGCTTTGCACCGTTCTGAACAACCTGTTCCAAAAGAGGAAGAATATCCTGAATGTTGGAAATCTTCTTATCTGTAATAAGTATGAAGGGATCGTCTAAGATTGCTTCCATCTTATCTGTATCTGTTACCATGTAAGGTGAAAGGTAACCACGGTCAAACTGCATACCCTTTACAACTTCTTTTTCTGTTTTGGAAGTCTTTGATTCTTCAACAGTGATAACACCGTTTTCGCCAACTTCTTCCATTGCATCAGCAATAAGATCGCCCACAGTTTCATCTGCCGCACTTACTGCCGCAACACGGGCAATATCGTTCTTACCCTTAACTTTTTCGCTGTTTTCACGGATAGAGTCAACACAAATATCTACTGCTTTCTGAATACCACGCTTTACAACCATGGGATTTGCACCTGCCGCAACGTTCTTCAAGCCTTCACGAACAAGTGCCTGTGCAAGAACTGTAGCAGTTGTTGTACCGTCGCCTGCAATGTCGTTTGTCTTTGATGCAACTTCACGGATTAACTGTGCGCCCATATTTTCAAAGGGATTTTCAAGTTCAATTTCCTTTGCAATTGTAACGCCGTCATTTGTGATAAGAGGTGCACCGAACTTCTTTTCAAGTACAACATTTCTGCCCTTGGGGCCCAAAGTTACCTTAACTGTATCTGCAAGCTGATTAACACCTGATTCAAGTGCTTTTCTTGCCTGTTCACCGTATAAAATTTCCTTTGCCATAAAAAATCATTCCTTTCAAACTTTAATCAATCTTTAATCAATTTTAGCCAAAATGTCTGATTGACGAACAATCTTATATTCAACGCCGTCAAGCTTAACTTCAGTACCGGCATACTGCGAAAGAATAACCTTATCGCCTACTTCTACTTCCATTTTTACTTCTTTGCCGTCAATTACACCGCCGGGACCTACAGCCAATACGTTTGCATAAACGGGCTTTTCCTTAGCTGTACCCGTAAGAACGATACCGCTTTTTGTCTGGCTTTCTTCAACTTCTGCCATTTTTACAACTACTCTGTCTCCTAAAGGTTTAATTGTCATTATAATTACCTCCCAATTATTTTGTTAGCACTCACTAAAGGTGACTGCTAATACTTTATTAGAATAATAGCACACAGATTTAATTATTGCAAGTGTTAATTGTTTTATTTTTGTTTTATTGGAAATAAATTCATCATTTGTTCATATATATTATATACCGGGAGAGTGATAATAATGATAAGAAATCGAGTAGACCTTAAATCCCTTAATTCATTCGGGATATGCAAAGCATACGTTGATGAAAATTCCGTAAGTATTAAAGTATATGGTGTGTCAGGCTGTTTAAAGGTATGGCTTACAGGTGATAAAACAGTGGAGCTTGGCAATGTTGTGGACGGAAGCCTAAAAAAAGAAATTGACACCTCGCCCTTTGAAGGAATTTTGATAACTCAAAGCGGAAGACAAATGTTCTACGGAAAATTTCGGGAAGACGATAAAACTGAAGTACAACAGCAACCCTCATCATCACCGAAGGCTGAAATTTTTAATTTCAAAGACGGCTACAACTGGCGTGAAATCACCACAAAGGAATTTCCCTCTGAAAATCTTTCCGTAAGATACATATTAAGCCATAAATGCTTTTACAGTGCCTTTTTGCTTCACGGCAGATATTTTTACGGCACAAAGGAAAACCGCTGTGCAGTTGCCATTGAATGTAATATAAAAAGTGAACCTCATCCCTTTTTACACCTTTCTGCCTATTCAACATACAAGGACGGCTACATGATAGTATGTGTAAATACAGAAAATAAAACCTTTTGCAGTTATGAATAATATAAACTAACAGGGAAAGAATAGAAACAGAAAGGATGATTTTATGATTAATGTATCCGTAAAAGAGTTTCACGCCATAGAAACTCAACTTGAAGCAGAAAAAATACTGATAAATAAATATCGGGATTTTGCCAAATCCGCTACAGAAAACAATCTTCGTGACAAATGCTTAAACATTGCATCGGTCCACGAAAAGCACTATAATACATTATTGGGATACCTTAAATAAAAGGAGCAGTTATGGATAAAAATCAATCAATCAAAGAATTTCAGAACAATCAGAAGCACATAGGTTCAAACTACTATTCCTTTGCCAATGAATGTGAAAACCCTAATTTAAGAATTGACTTTCTCGCTTTCGCACGTGAAGAAAGTGACATTATCACTTGGCTTAATTATGAGCTTGACGAGGGCGAAGTTCCGCCTAAAAATTATGCCCCCGAATTACAGGTAAAAGAGGCTTATACGAAATATTCACAGTGAAAACAGCTTGGACGGCATTACCATATGCCATCCAAGCTGTTTTTATGTTTTCATGTTTGTATGATTATTCCCCAAGGCTGAATTTGAATATAGCCGATTCGTCCTCCCAGTTTTCGTTGGATACCCAGTAAACTGTTTTATCTGTTAAATTATAAACAACAGAATGTACAGTACAAGTATTTTTATCGTCATTATTCCAGCCTCGCCTGCCAACTGTGGAAAGAAGGGTCATTGCCTCTTTTTCATCCTTTACAACGCCATCTGTTTCGTTAAGGACTTCATAGAGCCTTTCGTAACGGTCAAGACCTTTCATGTCATCTTCATTTGTGTAATAGTGGGGTTCTAACACAAAATTTGTAATCCACTGATAATCAGCTTCTTTTTCCCTTTCGCCTATATATCCGTCATTGTCGTTATAATGCACCTTAAGCTCACGCTTTTCTCCGTCGTTATCTGTCTCGTCAGTGCCTGCTACCCATTCAAGTATGGCACTTTTCCCTGTTGCATCTGCCACCATATAGTGATAAGAAGTATTAGCACTGTCATGAAGGTCATATTCACGAACAAGACTTACAGCTTCTTCAACGCTGTCTGCATAGTCAAGTATTAATCTTAACATAGTTGTTGATGTTATATCGGGCTTATCCGTGTTCTGATTTGTGGCAACAGTTTCCTTACCCTGATATGTCATATAAATACCGCAACTTACGCCTGCATCGTTAATGCCGTCAATGGGTGCGTAAGGTGCTGCAAGGCATGTAATTTTATCCATAAGTCCGCCTAAATCACTATTTACATCAATGCCTAAAAACTGTAAATCCACCGTGGAGATTGTGGCGTGTCTGTCACCTTGAGCTTTAGTAAATACAAGACAAGTATTTGTCTTTGAAAAGTCGTAATTTCTGCCGAAAAGTCTCTTTCCGTCAGTTGTCTGTACAGTAAAGGAGGAACAGCCGATTTCGGGGCTTTCCATGCCCATATCAATAAGACCTTTTGTAATCTTACCTGTTACAAAGTTTATAAGCTCACCGTCGCTTTTCGCACCGCCCTCTGCCAAAAATTCATCAAAGTAAAATCCGCCCTTAACGTCCATTGTATAAACCGCACCGTCCATATGCTCGTCGTTACGGTCACGCACTTTTTTTATGCTCATAAGTGTTGAAATTTCTTTTCCCCAAACAGCATAAACTGCTATGCCAAGAATAAGCACAATTGCAATTATTACTATTACTGTGCCGAGTAAAATTTTTTGCCATTTCTGCATAGAATAAAACCTTTCTTATCTTAAAAACATATGAATTAAAAATTCGTTTACTTTTTTAAAGGGCTGATACCTCATAGGTAAATCAATCCATGTTTTTTTGTCAACAATGCTCTTTTCGTGGCTGAATGTATCAAAACCGTACTTTCCGTGGTATGAACCCATACCGCTCTCACCCATGCCGCCAAATCCCATACGGCTTGTTGCAAGGTGTATAACAACGTCGTTCACACATCCGCCTCCGAAGGGGCATCGGTTTGTAACTTTTTTAATAACCTTTTTATCCTCAGAGAATATATACAATGCCAAAGGTGAAGGATGATTATTTACGGTTTCTATCACATCATCTGTATCACTATAGGTCAATATGGGAAGTATGGGTCCGAAAATTTCTTCACCCATAACACTGTCGTCCCAAGTTACATTATCCATAACCGTAGGTTCAATTTTAAGCTTTTCCCTATCACTTTTACCGCCTTTTACAACCTTATCAAAGTCGATAAGACTGCAAATTCTGTCAAAATGCTTATTATTTATTATCTTTCCGTAATCGGGGTTTTCAAGGGCATTTCCAAATTGCTTATCAATTTCCTTCTTTAAATTTTCCAAAAGATTGTCTTTCACATCCTTATGGCAAAGGATATAGTCAGGTGCAACACAGGTCTGCCCCAAGTTTAAATATTTCCCCCACACAATACGCTTTGCACTAAGCTTTATATTGGCACTTTTATCCACAATACAAGGGCTTTTGCCACCTAATTCCAGCGTTACGGGCGTAAGATTTTTTGATGCCTTTTCCATAACAAGTCTGCCTACAGTTTTGCCACCTGTGAAAAATATGTAGTCAAATTTTTGTTCCAAAAGGCTTTTATTTTCTTCTCTGCCTCCATCTACAAATGCAACGTATTTTTCATCAAAGGTTCCCTTTATAATTTCGCCTAAAACTTTTGTTGTATAAGGTGAATATGCACTTGGTTTAACAACAGCCGTGTTGCCGGCGGCAAGTGCATCAACAAGCGGTTCAACAGTTAAAAGGAAAGGGTAATTCCATGGACTCATAATAAGGCATACACCGTAGGGTGACTTTTTAACATAACTTCTTGCGTGAAACTGTGCAAGAGGTGTCAGTTTTGTTTTGTCCTTAGCAAATTTTTTTATATGGCTTAACATAAAGCTGATTTCGCTAAGCACAAGCCCTGTTTCGCACATGTAACCCTCAAAGGCACTTTTTCCCAAGTCCTTTTTTATGGCTTCGTTAATTTTATCGGTATTGTCTTCAATAGCCTTTTTAAGTTTTTTAAGTGCTTCTATACGGAATTTAACATCCAGCGTTTCGCCCGTTTTAAAATAGGAACGCTGTTTTTCAACGATATTTTTAATTTCTTCCTGGGTCATTATTACACCGCCTTAACATCAAAATAGAACTTTTCCAAATCCTTTGCATCCATCAGCTTAGGCACAGGGTACAAGGGGTTTGCTTCCTTTGCCGCAAGGTGGGCAAGACGAGGTATATCCTCTTCTTTAATCCCTTCTATTTTATCGGGAATATTCATGGTTTTGTTCATTTCTTCAATTTTCTTAATGAAAGCCTCTGCACCGTCTTTATCGGATGCATTTTTATCAACAATTTTTATAGCTCTTGCAAGCTCTCCAAGCTTTTTATATACACTTTCGCCGTATCCCTTTAATACATAAGGAAGCAGTACCGCATTTGCCAAGCCGTGAGGTACACCGTACTCACCACCCAAAGTGTGTGCAACTGCATGGCAGTAACCAACATATGAAGTTGAAAAGGCTCTTCCTGCCAAAAAGGAGGCATAGAGCATATTTACCCTTGCACTTTTATTTTCAGGATTGTTATACGCTTCAAACAGATTTTCGCATATAAGCTGAAGTGCAAAAATTGCATCACGTCTTGTTGATTTCGTTGTTGAATTTCCTATATACGCCTCAACCGCATGAGTTAAAGCATCCATACCTGTTGTTGCCACAATATGGGGCGGCAGAGTAGCCGTAGTTTCAGGGTCATGAACTGCCACACGTGGAATAAGCGGAAAGTCATTAATGGGAACTTTATGATGTGTTTTTTCATCTGTTATAACACTTGCAAGTGTTACTTCACTGCCTGTACCTGCTGTTGTAGGCACCGCAATAAGAAATGGTATACTTTTTCTTATTTTCAATATACCGCCCATTTTTTGAACAGGCTGCTTCTTTTTTGCAATGCGGGCACCTACAGCCTTTGCACAGTCAATACTTGAACCTCCGCCTAAACCAATCAATGCCTGACAACCGCTTTTAATATAAAGTGCCCTTGCATCTTCCACATTTTCAATTGTGGGATTGGGAACAGTCTTATCAAAAATAACATAGCTTATCTGGTTGGCTTTAAGTGCATTTTCAAGCTTTTTAAAAGCATCAATACGCCTTACGGTCTTATCGGTGACAATAAGCACATTATTAAAATCCTTTTCACGGAGTATAATAGGTATTTTTTCAATTGTTTCCGTAATGCGGGGGCTTCTGTAAGGCATAAATGGAATTGCAATTTTAAAAATGTTCTGAAAAGCTCTGTAATATATCTTTTGTAATACGTTCATATTCTTTTCCTTTCTCAGCACATTTGTGCCAAATTACTTACTATCTTTTCAAAAGCAGTGTAAAAAATGGCTCTTTCCTGATTTGAAAGCCCTTCCCCTGCTTTTTGTACAACACGGTTTATCTTGTCATTTATGTCACTTACTACCTTTTTGCCGGCATCTGTCACAAAATAACGTGCCTTATACTTTTTTCCGTCCTCCTGACTGACGTAGCCTTTTTCCTTCAAAACAGCAAGAGACTTTGAAACACCTGCCTTGTCCTCCATGCATTTATCACAAAGTTCCACTGCCGTAAGTCCGTCTGAATTTTTCCCCAAAAATAAAAGGCACGCCACATTGGACCCTTTTAACCCGTATTCTATCATTTCCTGGGCTTTAATTTTCAAAATATACTTGTATGCCAATGTAACCTGACTTGTAAATTCTTCAAACCTATGTATCATACAAAACCTCCTGTCGAATTTTGTTGACATCTCAACAAAATTTATTATACCATATTTTTCTCGATGTGTCAATAAAAAAGGTGTAGGCTCATTTGAGAACATTATACTGTGCAAAATCAGGCATGTCCCGGATACAAAATATTTTTTCGTTAAATCTCTTTTTCAATTTATTTATGCTTATTATAATCAAGACGACAAAAAACAGCTTGGAAAGCGAAAAAGCTCTCCAAGCTATCAGTTAGTTTGATTTATTTAGGATGATTTACAATAGATTATCAGGTTTTTTAAGACAATATCTTCAGCCCCTTGTGCTTGCTTTTAGTCAAGGATTATTCGACAGTACGACGTTCCCAAATGGCTTCCCGTCCCCAAATGAATCCCTCTGTGTTTTAATTATTCAGTTCTTAAAGTAGAGACTTAAGTGAATTGTTCCAATAAGGGATTAACCAAAACCATAGTCGTCTTGTTTATACCGGCCACAAACGCATCTAAAACGAGCTGTATCACATTTTGTGACTTTTAATGCTAAATTACCTTCCAAAGATTAATGTTTGTCACAAAAGGTAAAATTTACTCAATTGCAAAACTTTAGTTTTCATACCAAATTTGTCATCAGTTAAGAAAAAGTAGCTGGCAAATCATAAAATATGCGGTATAGGGCAAAAAACTCCATACCGCATATTTGCTTATTCAAATTTGCTTTTACTTTCATAAATACGATTAATCAACAAAATTGCTTGCTCACAAGTCGTATTTCCTAACGGTAAAATTTCGTTTGCACCCACGCCTTTCATTATATCGTTATCATAAGCAAATTGAACGGATGGCATTGCCCAACTAGAAATCTTATCATTATCGCTGAAACTATGATATTGATAATCATTAATATCTACATTTGGATACATAGCATCAACAGCTCTTACAAGCATTGCACAAATTTCCTGCCTTGTAACAAGATTGTATGGAGCAAATTTCGTCTTAGAAACACCATTCACAATTCCAAGATTATACGCTTTTAAAATCTCCGGATTGTTGGTATCGTTGAATCTGTTATCTTCTTTTGAAACGGTTTTACCTGTAGTCCTTTCATACAATTTAACTACTAATTCACAGAACTGTTCTCTTGTGATATTTCTTTGGTAATTTACTTTTACACTATCCGTTACAAGTCCTGAATTTATGGCTCTTGCTACTTCTGCCTCAGCCCATGTACTCGGAGTAGAGGTCGGGAAATTGGGGAAGTATTTCACAAGTTTTGTCTGTAAGTCAATAGCAGAAACATATAGTTTACCTCCATATTCGTACACAACCTTATCTAATTCCAATATTCCCGTATCACCCAAAACAGTTTTGTATGAAACTACCTTATTGTTATCTTGAAATGCCAAAATATATGATGCACTTCTGATATTTGCAGATTTCTTTTCAGGATAATCAAAATACTCATATCCGTTTGAAACTGCAACATCCTTTAAAACATAGTAGTCTTTTCCGCTTGGCTTAAATGAAACAGATGACGAAGAAATTGATACCTTTACTGTAACAGAATCGGTATATCCACCATCTTCTGTAACAACAGTAACCTTCGTTGTGCCTTCTTTGATTCCAAGAATATCACAGCTTAGACCAACTACCGATACAGTTGCTACGCTACTGTCATCAACATACCATTTAACATTTTTGTTCGTTGCATCTGACGGGTTGAGTTTTGCAGTAACTACCGATGAACCACCAGGAGAAAGGCTTATGCTTGAATCCGAAAGACTTACTGATTTTACAGCGGTTTTACTTGTTTTTCTCGGGTCATTCGGGTCTGTCGGATCACTGCCTCCTTTGTATTCTTCAAGGTTTGTTAATCCATCCTTATCATCATCGCTGTTTGCAATATCTTTTTCCTCACCTGATTCAGGCCACAAAGAATATTTGTCACAATACCAGTCAGGAATACCATCACCATCGCGGTCGGCTTCGCTGGTGGTAATTCTTATGACTTCACTGAGTTCAGATTTTGCACCATTTTCTGCAATTGCAACTACCGCAGCATAACCTGTTGCGTTTCTTTCGCCCAAATCGATGGAATATGAATCACTTCCGGCATAGCGTTTTTCCATAACAACATCTTTATCATTTATTGAACTGAATTTTTTGTCGCTGTAATAGATGTTATAATATACAGTATCAGCATTCAGGTCATCAAATGTAAGCTCTACTATACTGTCTCTGTCTTTTGGATTGGTATAATCAAGATTTGTTACAGCCTGCAGTTCTTCATCAGATGCAAGTTTAGCCATAAGAACATATGTACCATCGCCATCGTAATCACAATAGGCTCTAATATTCATACTTTCTTCTTTTTCTAAAGTCGTATCCAGTTTTGCCCACACATCATCAACAATTTTAAACCAGGAAATTGTTGAATAATCAATATCTGAACCAATGCTTGCTGTTGATAATAACTCTCCTTGTGTATTTACTTCATTTGAAGACGAGATTACAAAAGGTAAATTTACACCGAAATACTCATCAAACAATAATTGTTTGTCATATGATGAAATTGTGTATGTAGTTTCTTTGTCTGGAATAAAATATGCATGTAATTCATCATATGGCGACTTATATACAACACCATTTGTTGTTGCTGTAATTGAATTTTTAAACAATATATTCTCTGCTGATATTGAGTTCGTGGACGTTTCGGCGATAGTCGAACTCACAATATTTGAAGTGTTTCCACTTTCATACCAAATATAATCATCATCAGATAACGAAGCAAATCCATAATCAGCTAGTCTATCAGCTTTGGAAATACTATACTTAGACTTATATGAAATATTAAATACATTTTTATACAAATAATCCTCTGTATCATTTGTATAGGCAACACCTTTTTCTAAAAAATCAGCAAAAACTCTTTCGGCAGATTTTTTATGATTAAAAGAATGCGCTGTATTTATTTCTCTGTTGTCGTAATCGTTATTTAAATACAAATAATCTCTGTCGCTAGAAATCTCAATATCATTACTTCCGTTTAAAAGATTATTATCCATTAATCCGTAGTCAGAATTTGGAGCATCTCGATATGTCAGAGTTTGTCCATTTGAATCAGAATATGTATTTCCCCACATCACTTCGTTACCTTCACCATCTAAGAAAGCACTTAAATAGTCATCAAATAGCCCTATTATATAATGTCCTGCTTCATGCGTTGCAACTTTTGACCATTTTTCTGTATCTTCGTCAATATTGTATTCGTTACCGCTGTAATTAACATACGCAGAGAGTTGAATTCGTTCAAACTCACTATAGTTATTTTCTAAACGTTCTGCAACCTCTTTGCCGAGATTTTTAAATGAACTTAAACTAGCGTCTATCAGTAAATCGGTATAAAAACCGCCTGTATATGCATTTTGTGTAATATTTAACGGTTTGAACCAATATGTCTTTCCATCGGAATCTACATACGACCACTCTCGGGCAGAACCCTTTCTGTCACCGACTATTTTAATATCTGACATATTAGCATAACTTGATGATGAAGTACTACTTGTGAAAAAGCTTTCTATTCTATCTGTTTTTCCCAACAAAACTTTATTAACCATTAGGTGTCCATCAGTTGCCTGTGCAAGGTTTTTAGATAAATTACTTGCAAAATTTCTAACACTGTTATAATACGTGTTGCTTTCTTTTTCGTTATATTCATCTGATTCATGATAACATATCGCCAAATTCACCAACAATCTTGGTTCGGATAAATGCAATTCCAGCTCTTTATTTGTCTCACCGATTATTCCATCAGCTAATTTTATCAGTTCAGCACAAAAATCTGCGGAATTAATATTCACGAATTGTCCCTTAGTTGTTTTAATTAAAGCCTCATAGCCGCTTAAATATCTGCTATTTCCGATTACAGATGTCATTATATTTTCTTCATATAATAAATCGGCAATTTCTTGCATGGAAGAGTATCCTCTTGTATTATTAACCTTACAACCGGCATCAGTCAAAATAAAAGCAAACTTGTTTGCTGTAGACCGCCAATTCATGCCATCTTGGTAAAGCAATGAGTCAAGTGCATCAATCGGAGTTTCATCAAGATCACCACCACCTGCAACTGTAACATTACCTAATGTTTCGATTAATTCATCGGTTGTATTGTGCCATGGCGAATAATGAATATAGTGACCTTTAGTCGAATTAACCCCATCAACATCTATATCTCTATATTCCACTACGCTCATACGAAGATCTAACCCTTGCTTTTCAAGATGTTTAGCAAACTCTGTGATGTTATTCTTTACATTATTTATACTTCCGCTCATAGAACTTGTTGTGTCAATTACAAATGCCAAATCTACATCTTTGCTATTTCCGACAGGAAGTTTTCTACCTAGCCAATTGCCATTGGAATCTATAGTCTCAGAATGCAATTCTAATTGCATTCTCGGTTCATTGTACAAGGAAAAAAGTGCATCTCTATTACCACCATCTATACCATCGCCAATACCACTTCCACTTGCAACTACTTTTTGAGCTGAAAATGTAAGTTTTGACCGTTCTTCCTCGCTGTATCCCGACAAATCAAATTCGGCATATCCTTCGCTATCTGTGGTATCAGAGGTTACCCAACTAACATCATCACCTTTCAGACCTTGACCTTTATACATATTTACTGTTGCACCTTTTATCGGCACTCTGTATTTTTCATCATCCGAAGGTGCATCTTTTGGAGTAGCAGTAACCTTAATTTTAACAATGTCATCATCACTTTTTGCCGATGCCGTAAAAGTAAAAGCAGAAGTCAATGACAAAATCATACATATTGTTAAAAATAGACTTATAAACTTCTTCATATATGTCCTCCTTTTCTTTTAGAATTTTCATTATGCGAAAACTTAATTTCCAAACAAATCCGATTGTGTAAATATTCTCTGTGCCAAAATAATAGCCTGTTCTCTTGTTGCACTTGCATAACCTGATGCTTCTTGTTGAGAAGTTGTGTTTTTAGGTGCAAAATGAGTATCGCTTACACCTTTAATAATACCATATTTAGACATGAAGTAAACAGATGGTTTTGCCCAAGTGGATATTTCATTATCATCAGCAAAAAGCTTAACGCCATCGGTCTGCATATAGTATTCATTATCCGTAGCCATTGTCCAATTCGGAAAACTGTATTTTTTTATAACTCTGCAAAGCATTGTTGCAAGCTGCTCTCTATTTATAAAACTCAAAGGCTCATAAGTAGTGGTTGATGTACCCTGTGCCACTTCAATCTGATATGCTTTCTTAATTGCTTTTTCGTTATCATCGTATTGTATGTCAGTAAATGTACAAGAAGGTGATTCCTCAACGCTTCTTTTTGCCAAAACTTCATAAAGTTGAACTGCAATAGCAGCGAACTCACCTCTGTTAACCTTTTTAGTCAAGTCAAAACCAATCATCACTTCCGGAATAAGATCATTTTCAAAAGCTTCTTCAATTTCAGGAGCTGCCCATGTTGATGTGGTAGAACCAAATGATGTAACAACCGTCTGTTTATTATTTCCGCTATCATCAATTTTTGCAAATTTCCAACCGCTATTTTCCTCTAAAACTGCAAGCACAGTCGCACCAGGAATTATTGCTTCGTATTCTATTGGAATTATCTCATTCCCATTTTTGTCAACAATTCCTTCGTATCCATCTTTTGATACTACGAAATAATCTTTGTTAAACAATTCTATTGAATTATACTGCATGGGTAAAATAATTTTTCCGTTTGAATTAATTAATCCAACAGTGTAAACATCATCTTTGTACTTATTTAATTTGTATAAATCATCTGTTATCCAATCATTATTCAATAAGTCTTTTCCGCGTATTTCTCTCGGTTGCTCGATTGGCAAAACAACATTTCCAGTCATGTCAATCAAACCATAAAGCCCATCTTTTTGCACTGCAAATAAATTTTCAGAAAAAACTTCTATGCTATCATAAACTAATGGAACAATAATTTCATTATTACTGTTCATTGCACCGTGTTTATCATTATCCTCAATAAAAATCAAATTTTTATCTGAAGAATTAATTTCTGAAATATAGTATTTACTTTCACTGATGCAATTTCCATTTAAGTCATATAAATAATCTTTTTTGTCAAATGTATAGCAATTAACTATATTGTTAGCAACAGAACCTACCCACTTATACTCAAATGGAATAATGGTATTGTTATTTGTATCAATAAGCCCCCATTGTCCAGACTTTTCTGCAGAAAATATGTTATCTTTAATGAAATTAATGCTTTCATATTCTGTTGGAATAATCACATTAGCATTATAATCGGCTATGCCGCACAATCCGTTTTGAGTTATACGAATATATTTATCAGTATTGTACAAGGAATCTATTTCTTCGTAGTTTTCTAAAATAATGTTTCCATTGTTATCAAGAATGCGATACATACCATTTTTTCTTGCAACAATATAATTATTACTTGTACCTAACTTATCCATCCACTCATAACCTAAAGGAATAATCCAGTTTCCATTTAAGTCCATAAGACCTTCTGCATCATTTTTTATCACTCTAATTCTACTTCCGTTAAGAATAGCCATGTTGTCTCCCCAACTAGCATCATATTCTATCGGAATAATCACATTTCCAGAAGTATCAAGAACACCTGTAAAATCGCCATCTATTACGCATACTAAATTCTCATTCATAGTCCAAAGCCTGTCATAAATGGCAGGAATCACAATTTTACCATATTGATTAACAAGTCCAGTTTTGTCACCATCCTCAAACGAAAAAAAGTCGCTGTTTGTACTCGAAGATGAAGATACTAATGTGTAATCATATTGAGATTCGTTTGTCCAATCAAAAGTTGCTGCACTTACATTAATAGATGTAGTTGTAAGTAAAGTTACGCATATAAAGATTAATACTGTATTTAGGGTTTTTTTCATATAAAATTCCTCTCGCTCTATTGTTGTATACTCAATTAGTTCCCAAACATATTGCCTTTTTCAAATATTCTTTTTGCAAGAATAATCGCCTGTTCTCTTGTTGCACTTGCATAACCCGATGCTTCTTGTTGAGAAGTTGTATTTTTAGGTGCAAAATGAGTATCGCTTACACCTTTAATGATACCATTCTTTGACATGAAGTATACAGACGGTTTTGCCCAATCAGAGATTTCATTGTCGTCAGCAAATAATGTAGCATCATCAATATTCAAATCATATTGCGAATCTGTTGCCATTGTCCAATTAGGATAACTATATTTTTTGATAACTCTGCAAAGCATTGTTGCAAGCTGTTCTCTATTAATATTGCTAAGCGGTTCATATGTTGTTGAAGATGTGCCTTGAGCTACTTCTATTTGATATGCTTTCTTAATTGCTTTTTCATTGTCATCATAATGAATATCAGCAAAAGTGCAGTTCTTTGATTCTTCAACACTTCTTTTTGCCAATGTTTCATACAACTGAACAGCAATTGCTGCAAATTCGCCTCTGTTGACTTTTTTTGTTAAGTCAAAATCGAGCATAACTTCGGGTATAAGATCGTTTTCAAAAGCCTCTTCAATTTCAGGGGCTGCCCATGTTGATACTTGAGCACCAAAAGATGTAGTTACAACTTCATTACTATTTTTATTGTCAGTTGCAAATACTATTTTAGAATTTAACACGCCATCATAAAATGGTACCGGATATAAGTGTACATAATATGTACCAGGTCCCATATGAGCAGTAATTGTGCATTTTGATGCTTCAACGCTGATACAGTCACTAAATGATGATTTATTCCCTCCTGCAATTAAGTCTTCTTCTGTATATAGCTCAGATATAAAACATCCAATATTTGATGTACGCATAGTGTATGTGTATTTAAACTGTTCATCAGGAACTACTAACTTATACCATTTGTTATCATTCATTGAACTAAACTTTACTGTGTGTTCTTCGTTCAAGCCAATTTTAGTTGCATTCTCCCAGCCGGAAATGTTATTCGCAACTGTTCTTAATCTTATCTTTAATGTTTTATTTCTTAAGCTTGCATTTTCAGAATTATTATAATCGAATTTTATATAACTCGAATCTATATTATCAATGTGAGGAACACTTATGTAGCCTGGTATAGAACTTACATTGTTTTGTGTCAGATGAACATAATTTCCTTTAGTGAATACATAATACTGCATAGCACCGCTATAATTGTCTGCTGAAACTTCAAATACGGTTGTTGTGTCTTTTTTTGAAACATCAATCTTAAAAAACAGATTTGAATCAAAATCGAATTCTGTCCATACATTTTCTGTAAGTAAAACTGCATTATTGTATTCGTTATCATTAAAACTTGATCCATTTGCCGATACAATTAATGTCCCTAAAAGCATAATCATCATAACTATTAATGCACTTGTAATTTTTTTCATTTTATTTTTCTTCCTTTCGTTTTAGATGTTTTTATTTGTCATATTATTGTGCCATTTGAGACGTACATTTTGTGGTCCTATTTTATCTTTTAAACCGCCGCACCAGAAATTCCCCTTAAATTCCGCTAAAACTCTTTCCTTTAATATGTAAGTTTGACTATTTCTGTTTTGTCATCTGCGAAGAAATTCAAATAATGACCTCGCATCCTCTCAGGTGCTTCAATTTTAAGTTCAACGGTTTTTGTGGAAAAATGACCCACGCACACATTCTTAGTTACTGTTGCAACTAAGTTTGACTGATAATCGTAAAGCTCCATAGTAACATCAACTTCTGTTTCACATTCGCCTGACTGAACTTCAACTTTGCCGATTATTTCATCGCCTTCGTCTATGCCGTCCAAATCGGTATGGCTGACAATTTTTGCAAGGTAATTAAACTCCTCACCTTCTGTAACACCTTCCAGTGTGGGCTTGGTTTTAATAATTCTTCCGTTGTTGTCAAACTTGAATTCATCTATGCAAAGCTCACGGTGAACACCGTAATAATCGCTTTCATCCCCTTCAAAGTGTGCCGGGAAATTAAATCTGTGATACATAACATACCACTTATCAGTATTTGGAACATTTATAATTGTATGGTGACCTGTCCCGTAAATGCCCTTTGCCTCATCTTTTTCAATAAGGATTTCGTTACCGATAATAGGTCCTAACGGATTGTCGGAATAACCCCATCTTACATGGTAGTTTTTATTTCTTGTATCATCCTCTGCCCATGTAAAATAATATACGCCCTTACGGTAGAAAATGTGGGCACCTTCACGGAAGTTGGGAGGTGTAATACACAAAGGTTCGCCCTTTAAACTTATCATATCGCTTCCAAGCTCACAAACCCACATGCTTCCGTTACCCCAATAAAGGTAACTTCTGCCCGTTTCAGGGTCGGTAAACACTGCCGGGTCAATAACCTGACCGGGGTAGTGCATTTCCTTTTCCTCTCCGTCCTCCAATGTAATTTTCATTGTATCATATACAATGGGGTGACCCAAGGGGTCAACATATTTTCCTGTAGGTGTATCACATACACTAACGCCCACAGCCTTTCCCACATTGCGTTCAAACTTGTCTGTATTTGCACTGTAATAGTAATAATATTTTCCGTTTTTCTTAATAATACAAGGTGCCCATGCGTTGCCATCAGACCATGAAACGTCCTTTTTAAGGTCTAAAATAACACCTTCGTCTGTCCAATTGACCAAATCGGGGGAAGAAAATGCCTTGAAATAGTATCCGCCCCAGCCGTCAAAGCCGTCACTTGTGGGGTACACATAATATTTTCCGTCAAAAACATCAGCCTCGGCATCGGCAAAATAGCCGTACTCACCTACGATGGAATTTCCCCATTCCAACATGGCAACTGTCCATTCTTCGCTTTCACCGTTTTTTGTAAAAAGGTACTTTACAGTATTATCCTTTTCCACATGGCCTTTCTTTTCCCAGTTCACGCCCTCTTCCGCATCGAAAAAGAGCTCCACATTGTCCAATGCTGTACCTGGCACAACAGGCACAACAATATAGTTCTGGCTTGAATCTATAATTGCGTTATACTTCTTTACCTTATCGCCGTAAACGGAATTAATTTTTATAGCCATAGCTTACTCCTTATTTACACAAATCGGCAACCACCTGATTTATAACACTGCCGTCAGCCTTGCCCTTAAGGGTACCCATAACATTTTTCATAATCATACCCTTGTTCTTTGTGGCAACAACCTCACTAAAATCCTTAAGAAGGATTTCTTTTACCTCCTCTGCACTAAGAAGCTTAGGTGCATACTTGGCTATAACATCATATGTTGCCTGATACTGTTCTTTTAAGTCGCTTCTTGATTCGGGGCATGTGTCAATCTGTTCCTTTATTGTTTTAAGTTCCTTCAAAATAACCTTATCGCAAAGTTCAGGTGTAATATTGTCCCTTACGCCTTCATCTATCGCAACCTTTTTAATTGCGGCAATAAGGCTTGAAATTGCGTCTTTCGTTGTCTTATCGTGGGCTTTCATTGCCAAAATCATATCCTGCTGAAGTGCTTTAAATTCCATTTTTATACTCCCTTTCAAAATATTATTATTGGTATTATATCACTTTCCCATTCTACAGTCAACGAATTTTGCATATGTATAAATCGTAAAAAAAATCCCCTAAAGTATTGACATATACATACAGATGGGTTATAATTTCCCTCTGTGAGGGAGTAGCAAGCGTACTTTTACGTAGCAAGTCAACATACTGGGCTGACGCTCTGGCTTGTTTTAAATTGCGAGACTCATGTGTAACTGTGAAGCTATGCATGGAGTCTGTCCTTTTGTAAGTCACCAAGCATGGTTTTCACCGTGCTTGTTTTTTTTCATTTAGATACTGGAGGAAATAGAGATGAATTTTGGATTTGCATTAATTATCAACAGCGTACTTTTAGGCATAGGACTTGCAATGGATGCCTTTTCGGTATCTCTCGCAAACGGACTTAACGAACCTATGATGCGTAAGCGTAAAATGTGTGCCATTGCGGGCACCTTCGGTTTTTTTCAGGCGTTGATGCCTATGATAGGTTGGTTCTGTATCCATACCATAGTCCAATATTTTCAGACCTTTGAAAAGTTTATTCCATGGATTGCACTTATACTTTTAGGTTATATAGGCACAAGTATGCTTTATGAGGGCATAAAGGGCGATGAAGCGTGCGAAAAGCCAAGAGTAGGCATCTTAGCCCTTCTTGTACAGGGCATCGCAACAAGCATTGACGCTCTTTCCGTAGGCTTTACAATTGCCGATTATGATTTGTTTTCTGCACTTTTTGCATCACTTATTATTGCCCTTGTCACCTTCATAATATGTATGGTAGGTCTCTTAATAGGAAGAAAAATGGGTACCTGTCTTGCAAATAAGGCAAGCATTTTAGGCGGTGTAATTCTAATCTTTATAGGTATTGAAATATTCATATCGAATATATTCTGATAACGAGAAAAATGGGCTGTAAAAAAGTCAACACTGAGATAACAAAAAGACCATTTCGGGACTGTCCCAACAAAACCTCGCAAGGTTTCTTTGGCAAATTGTCTCCCAATTTGCCATAAGGGGGACTGTCCCAAATGGTCTTAATTTATTTCTTTAGAGACTTTTTTTACAGCCTCTTTTTGTGTAAAGTATTTACGAGACAGATGATATATTAGAAATTAAAAAGGTTACGGTTTTGATTTTCCGTAACCTTTTTAAATTACTGTGCAGGTTTTACTGCATTTGCTCCACATGAAGGGCAAAGATTATCTGCTCTATACACCTTATCAGGATATTTCTTTGCTCTTAAACAATGAATGCACCATGTAGAACCACACTTACTACAGCGGAACATATTTGCTCCCGAAGTTTTACATAAAGGACAATATGCCATAAAAATCACCTCTTGCATTTTATTATTATAACGCTGATAACAGTAATTATTTTAACATTGGCATTTTTTCTGCAACAATATCACTAAAATATTTCGCTACAACATCTTTCTGTTATTATTTTTATTATCTCGTTTCTACAATTTCTAACGAAAATTCACACAGTGCAGCATTGAGCTGCGTTTCTAATTATTCTGCTTCGGCTTGTGTAAAATCACCATTTATCGTGCATGAATCAGTATTTATTTCTTGCGTAATATGCGGAGCAAAAATGACGTTATCATCTATCGTAATCTGAATATAATTATTGGGGATTGATATTTGCGAAACTTCGTATGTGGCTTGTTTGAATTTGTCTTGTCCTTGTTTTGTGAAATTCAATTTGATGTAATAACTATCGCTTTCATCTTGTCCTGCACTTACCGCACTTATATCATTTCCTGTTAGCAGAATATTATTTTTATAATCCGTAAATTTAAGAGCCTTATCGGAAAAATTCAACATTTCCGCCATCTGTGTAATATTGTCCTGCATGGGTAATGTAACTTCAATTTTATCATCACCTTTTATTTCTGTCTTCGCATTGACAAATCCTAAGTTTTTCAGATAATCCATATGTTTTTCTTTCGCTGTTTGTATATCATTTTGGGGATTGTCGGAATGCAACTTATAAACAATAGTAGTTCATGGTTTAGTTTTCGTATTTTGTAACAATTCCTTTTTGACATCTTCCAAACTATTATAAGTTCCAACCTCTTTTAAATCACTATCAACGACAGCCCAAACCGTTTTTGATACATAAGGCGGTCCATATATTGCCGCTATTCTTGATAATGTATTTTGGTCTAAACTTGACCTTACAATATCATAGTGACTCTCTGCCCATAACGAACTCCAATTATAAACCATTTCAGAAGATTGCGTTGTATAATATATAGGTACTGCATTGTTTTCTTCAAAAAGAACAGTAACATCATTATTGGATTCTATGTTGGGAAAAATTTTCATAGTTGAATTGCTTATAATATTTTTGGCTTTTTCAGTTGATATAATTCCGTTTGTTCCTGTTATTTCACGCAAATATTCTTCTGCATATTCTTTGTTTTCAAGGGCATTTACACCATATTGTTCTATGTATTTTTTAAATATAGCAATACTTTTAATGTTTGTATCTTTGTCACTATTCCATATTTCCTGCTGGACAACATTAAGGGGTGTATATCCAAATATCGGAACGACAAGTTTTTTTGTTTCTGAATTTACAATAACAAAACCATAACAATCATCGATGTTTACTAAAACTAATTTATTGTTATCGCTTCTATCTAAGCCTTGTGTATCATTTTTCAAATCAAGAATTGTCTCAATTTTACTTGATTCAAACTCATAACCATTCTCGTTGAGTATTTCTCTCAATCTTCTGTCAGACAGGTTATTTCCGCAAGCAGATAAACAAATAACTGTTAAAATTGCCGTCAGATACATTACAATTTTTTTCATTTCATTTTCCCTCCAATTTTCATACTTTGAAAAATATATCTGTGTGTATAACCGATTATTATCTTTATAAATCAAATTACTTCTTAGGCTTATACCTGTTAATTAAATCGGAAATATAACTTAGTGACTGCATATTCAAGGATAAATCTATAGATTTACAAACTTTTTTTACGTCCAATTCAGTTAATGCCATATTCGTAAGGTTCAATGTTGTATCTTTCGTAATAGCATTTAGAATTAGTTTGGTATTTTTATCCAATTCTCTATTTCCGCTTTCCTCTTCAGCCAATATCATTTTTGCTTTTTGCTTTGCTATAATTGTATTATACTCTGAATACAATAATATTACAGGCATAAGAAATTCTGCAACTATGGCAAGAAAAAATAATAACAAAACAAACTGCGGTGTCCCATTACGCCTATTTGCTATAATATTCCAAGAAACAAACAAAACGGGAATACATATAGCTTCGGTAATTACAAATTTTTTTAGCATAGCTTTTTTTGCCATATCTTTCAAGGCAAAATAATCGTTTTCAAGTTTTGTAAATTTTTGATGTAATGCTAATTCGGACTGTTCTTTTTTAGCCTTTTCCTCTTGCTCTTTTGCCAATTTTTCTTCGGCAATTTTTTTATATTTAGCCTGTGCCGTTTCGCAATAGTTAATCAAAACCGGCTTAAAATTATCATCAGCAAATCGTAACGCATTTTGATAACTCATTGATTTACTATAATCAACTGCTCTGTTTGCAAGGTTTTCCTCTTTGTTAACTTTAATTTCAATCATTAGTTTTCCAAGATATGCACGAGCATTTTCCGGCTCGTGGTTTAACACTTGCTCTAAAAGCTCATCGGCTTTTTGCCATTCCGCAGCTTCAATAAGTATAAATGCTCTTTTCAATAGAGGCTCGGATTGAAAAACTTCCGTTTTATTGACAACATTAACATTTGGTTGTGCCGTTTCCTTTTGCAGTACCTTTTTTATTCCTCTTATCAAATCCTGAACAAATCCGATTTTGCTCATATCCTGACTTTGAAACATTGAAATCTCGTCCGGTAAATCATATGCGTCCATATCACGATAGCAAGGAATAATCATTTTTGACTTGTCACGTTTTGCCAAATCCAAAAATCTTGCCCATTCATTTTTAACCCAAATTGCATTAAAATATTCTTTGCTTGTACCGACAACGAGCATTACCTTTGCGGAATTTAGGGCAGAAAATATGTACGGCTCATATTCCGTTCCGAGTTTGTCCTCCAAGGTTATTCTGCTGAAAAATACCTTGTAACCCTCGTTAGTAAGCTGATAGTAAATATCTTGTGCAAGAGTTGAGTCGATTGTTCGTTTACCGCTGTTATCCGTTTCTTTATAGCATATGAAAATGTCATAGGGAGCTTCTTTAGAGGCTATCGACAATATATTTTTTTGTATTGCGGAAATTGCTTCGGCTTCCTGCTTATATAAGCTTTGAGCCTGATAATCGTCCGAATATTCAACAGCGGCTTTATAGTCCAGATCAGACAATATAGATTCATTCTGCACTCTGTGGCAGGTAGGCACTCGTTTATGCGTTTTCGGGTCCTCAACATATTCGATACCATACCTTGAAAGAACACATCCCCAGTATGCTTCTGCATTCCTATTATCCTCTGTTAAAATGCTTTCATAAGCCGAAAGAGCCTTATCAAACTCGTTTTGCAGTCTGAAATGGTTTGCTCTGTCAAACAAATTCAGTATTCGTTCATCATTAACATTCGGCAGCGTCATTGTACTTCCGCAACTGTCGCATACACCGACTTTCTGATTTTCGGTAATCTCAATATTACCTCCGCACATTTTACATTTTAATATTGCCATCTTTACCACATCCGGTCCTCATACGATGTATTTTCAATTCCTTGTTCTCTTAATTTTTTCACCATTTTATCAAGTTTTCCACGCCAGAATTTTTTAAACCAAATGGTATTACCAAACCATTTTACAATTGTTGGGCTTATTGCATAATATGTTCTGATAAACGCTCTGCCATACCAAGTTTCAGCTAATATATAGTCACGATAACGGCGAAGCGTCCAAACCTCAGGACAGTCATAAGAGCCATATACACAGGTAGCAACATAACAGCCACCGCTACTGAACGTCAATCCTTGATATGACGGGTTGTATTTCTTTATTTTGTCCACATATGAAAGAATTTCCTTCTTTGATTCTTCACTGGTAAATTTGTAATTAATGCGTATATCAATTCCTTTTTCCCACGCTTTTGCACACATTGTACCGACTTCGGGGTGTTCAATATATCGTTTTTCAAGTTGATCTCCCAACTCAAATAATAATAAATATAAAGCCTTGCAGTTTTCTACAAAATCAGACTCAACACCACGTGTATCTTTAAATCTTTGGTAGTGATTTTGAGCATTGATGTATAATAATTGGGCAAAGTCTTCTGTTTTTGTGTATACCTGCACAAATGCGTTTGATTCCTCTTCGGATGTCGTATAATTGTCTATAAGATCAAAAACACTATTCAAGCAATTGGATAATTTATATGCCGCAGATGATATTTCTCCTATTTTACATTGAGCAACATGAAA
Source organism: Clostridia bacterium (assembly GCA_051866635.1). Taxonomy (GTDB): domain Bacteria; phylum Bacillota; class Clostridia; order UMGS1883; family UMGS1883; genus RGIG1927. The sequence continues at coordinate 52,997 of JBJDXJ010000063.1, forward strand.
GTAAGTTGTATAATATGCTGCTTCCCAGCTGTTTGGATCCTCAACCAAAATCATATCATAATATTTTTCAGCTTGTGCATCATCATTGTTATCTTTTGCACGTCTTGCTACAGTGTATAAATTATTTAATCTTTCTAATTTATCTGCCGAAAAATTTGTATCAAATTTTTTTGCTTTTGATTTAACACTAACATTTCCGTGTGATACGGCATGCTCGTCTTTAAAAACCTCGCCACATTGCCGGCATATATATACATTGCCGTCTTTATCCAACTCGCCACCACAGGATTTGCATTCTAAATATGACATTTCAAAAATACTCTCCTTCTATGTATGATTTTTACTTAGTTTACTATTCCATAGATTTCCTAACTTAATTTGAATATGTTGTCTTTAATTCAACCTTTTTGGTTTCTTCACAATTTGGGCAGTAAAAACCACCAGTAAAGCTACCGGGGGTGGTTACAGTAGTACTTGGTTCTGTATATCCGCAACTATCACATTTCTTTTTATAAACTACTTTGTTTTCATGATTATCTTCAATAATTATTGCATTAGAAATTGCAACTGTAGTACTGGATTGTTTATTTTCTTGTACTTGATTGTAATTTCCGTAATAATTATTTGTAGATGTTGAATTTGTACTTTTTTTATCAGTAGACTCATTCGGTGTTTCTACATAATTATCAACTGATTCGCTATATTGCTGATTTGAATCATCTGTGTTTTGATATGTTGAATCGCCTTGTGGTGTGCAAGCTGTTACACAAATCATCGTAAAAATCACTAAAATGTAAGATATATGTTTTTGCATTTAATTACCTCCAATAATTTTCCTTTTCTTTTATAAATTCTTTATGTTTTTGTTCCGCCTTGCTGTCAACTTCATTGATATATTCACTGCCTGCCGTTATAGCGATTATTCTTATTATAAATACCGCTAAAACTGCAATATGTATTACAAGCGTCCATAATACATACAAAGAAATCAAGCAAGCAATTACCGAAAAAAACACACTGATTATTGAATATATTACAGCTGTATAAACAAACGCATGACCTTGGGGGGTTTTTGTAGTTTCTCTCTTACCGAACACACAGAGGCTCAATGCTATACCTATTATTGCAATCAAGGTAAATATATACGAAACAATAAATGTGTCCGTAATTGGAACAACTATAAACAATAGAGATACAACTACCGCCATAATAATGGCTGATATAATAATTTTTGTGTTATTATTCATTTGTACCACCTTCTATTCTATACCCACATTCTAAGCAGAATTTAGCACCATTAGGTACTTCCTTTCCGCAGTTGGAACAAATAAGTTGTAATTTACCGCCACACTCCATACAGAATTTACCTTTTGGTGTTTTGCTTCCGCATTGAGGACATATCATTTCATTGTCTGAAAGCTGTTCAATCTTCGTTCCGCACTCGAGACAGAATTTTGCATTTTCGGGTAAGGTATTACCGCACTTCGGACATATTGAAGTTGATTTTGATGTATTCATATTTACTGCATTTCCTATGCTGTCATTTACAACTCCGCCGACAGCACTGCCAACGCTTGTCATGACTCCAAGCCCTATACCCAAGCCAGCCATATTTCCTCCGCCTTCATTTTTAGCAAAGCCTTCGGCAACATCAAAACCTCGTTCCTGTTGATATGTATAGCCTTCAATCTGACGTTTTGCAGCCATGCCTTCCGCTTCTAAAATCATTTTCTGCTTTTCGGTTTCTTGCTTAATAATATCAACATTTTGTTGCAATTTTGCTTCTGCAATATCTGCGTACTGTCTGAAATGCAAACTCTTAAATCGCTTATATGTACTGTCATCTTCGGGTTTTACAATGGTCGTTACAAAGAAATGCACCAACGAAACACCGTATTCCTCAAAATCAGGAATAAGTAATTTATGTAAGCTTTCCGAAATTTCATTAAGTTTTTCATCAATTTGAAAAATGTTTATTCCGTTATTCCGGATATATGTTGACAAATACGTTTTGAACCTTATCATAAGAAAAGCTCTAAACTTTTGTGTCAAGCCTGCTTGTGTAAGTACATTTTCCGTGCCGACTATTTTTACCAAGAGTTTTTTTGCATCGGAAACTCTCAAACTCATTTCGCCGCTTGCACCTATTTGAAGCGGAAAATTGTATGTGGGTTCCATATATTCAATTTTACTGTCCGTCCCCCACCGAATGTTCATTTGCTCGGTTTTATTTATAAAGTATACCTCGCAATGAAATGGTGTTTTATCATTAAAAGGCTTATTAAAAAACTTTCTGATAAGCGGAATATTTTGAGTTTCTAATGTATGTCTGCCTGCTTCAAAACTATCAAGAAGTTGTCCGTTCATGTAGAAAACCGCTTCTTGCGATTCGTGAACGATAAGTTGTGTTGTTGTATTAAAGTCTTCACAAGGGTGTTTCCATACAAAGGTTGAGTTATCACCCTCATACTTAATTACATCTGCTATTTGCACGCTATACTCATATCCTTTCCAGATCGTTTACTAAAAGTGTACTGTAAGAGAGCTCTTTATATTTGCAGTCTTGATATATTTTGCAATTGCTTTTGCTATTTTATTGAGTTAACATTTGGCTCATACGCATCTTCTTTAAATAGCTCATTTCACCTAAACAAATAGCTCATTTCACCTAAACCGCTTTGCAATTTTATTCCCAATATACCTTCATCTTCATACATGTAAAAATAACTACCATTGTAGTAGAGTGAATAAGCATAAATACCATCTATTTCATCTATGTACTCCCATGTTCCGCCCCGAACAATTCTACCAAAATCATCAATCTCATCTAATAAATCTTTAACTTCCAAACTGTCCCGAAATGTACCATTATAAGCATTATAAGACGGCATGCTGACAGACATATGTCCATCACCTTCAAATGTGTATTGAACACCGGTAGCTTTTTTCCATGTGCCGATAATTGCCACTTTGCTTTCAATACTTTTTGCGAGTTTTTTCGCTTCACTTTTTGTTTTTTCATCAGCATTAACATTCTTCTCTATGTCTTTAAGACATTCGTCCGCAAAAATATATCCACCATCTTCTATAAATTTTTTTGCCGAATTAAGATTTTTTATTGCCATCTCTCGTTGAGCTTCTACAAAATCATCAACGTACTTACCATTCGGGTAGTAGTCCATGTACACATCATAAAATCTATTAATTTCATATTCATCATCATTACAATTCAACAATTCCGTATAGAGGTCTTCTTCTACATCTTCTTTTAATGCATTAATCTTTTTTATATATCGTTTTTTATTGGAATAGGTTTCACTAAATTCTTCAATATCTTCCAATGTATTACGGTAATCGTCATGTTCTTTTTTTACCGGATATTGATATTCATTGACAATTTCCTTATACAATTTAGCTTCAGGATTAGGAATTAAAATCATGAGAATTACAAAGGCTACCGAAATAACAGCTATAATAGGCAGGATTTTTTTCTTAAGCGGTTTGACATTTCTGGAATAATCTAATTCATAGGAACTTTCCTCTTGTTCTGTTACTTCTGCATTTACAGTTATGGTTTCTTCCTTTTTTATGTTCTTCTCTTGCATTTTGTCATCCGATTCATCAGCCTGACATTTTTCACAAAAGCCATTCTCCATAAATTTTCCGCACTTAGGACAAATACTTGACATATTAACATCTCCCTCTGATTATTTATTCTTTATTTATTTTTGCATCCGTCCGTTTTCATAAGAATTGTGCTTACAAGGACACATGCGAAGCACCAAAGAAATACCGGCACATATCACCAAAACAGCAGTAATACTATCACACAAATTTGTCTTGGCAGTTTATTACATATTATCACACAACCTAACAAATTGCAACTATTTTTTGATATAATTTTTAACTATATTTTTGAATGTTTATTTAATTGGCAAAATGGGATAGAATTATAGCAATAGGGGGTTATGCTATGGATTTTATTATAAAAAAGACTACAAGTTCCAACCGCACGGTCAGAATGCCTGACGAATTAATCGAAACTATCAGCACCATTGCCAACGAAAAGGGCATTTCCTTCAATCAGCTTGTTATTCAGTGCTGTGAATATGCGTTGGACCACCTTAAGGACGAGAAAACAGAATAAAACGTCTTTTTTGTTTTATTATAGTCAAAAGCACAGAAAAAGTCCCGGACAAATTGTCCAAGACTTTTCTGTGCTTTTTATTTTAATATACAGGTACTAATCTATTCTCCTCCAATGCATAGCCTGTTATATCGCCCAAATCATACCATTCAACGTTAAACTTTTTTGTATATGCAGTCATATAGAAGGAATACTCTTTTGAAAACATATCTCCTTCGCAGAGATAAAAGCCTGTTTCCTCATCGTATTTTATACACCATGCAATACAATAATTAAAATTATTGTAAAACTGATGCTCGATAACCCCGATGCATCCTTCGTTAAGCCCTATCAACAGCTCGGGCACATCGTCATAGTCCATATCACAACAGATTATATCGGCGTTTTTTCTGTCTGGCGGATTAAAAAGGCTGTAATCGTACTGCCCATTGTAGGCAAATTCACCTGTGAAATCGTGTCCGTAGTCATCATTAAGATAAACCTTAAGTTTGCCGTCTGAAAGGGTTATGTCGGCATTGACCAAAGTATTGTTTTCTCCCAGCTTTATTTTGCCTTTTTTATTTCCGTCCTCTAAAAACAGCAGATGGTCCCAGGGCTTGTACATTGAAAAAATCGCCACATGATTATATGTAGGGTATTTGCTGTACTCCTCCATTTTGCTGTCAGATGCAAATCCGGTAAAATATGTATCTTCATCTAATGTGATTTCCGCTTCTGTATCTTTTTCATCTATTTCGGCAGTTATGCTATTGGAAGGTTTCTCCATATAGAGGGCATTATCCGTTGGGTTTGTGGGCTGTTTTTTGTCAAAGGCGGCGTTACTTTTTCCATTTATCAGACAAATGCAGGCAACAAGTGCCAAAAGGGCAGATGCGGCACATATTGCAGGAGGTATTATACGGCAAAATATTATTGCACGATGTAAGGCTTTAACGTTTTTATACCGCTGGGACGGGTCAAGCCGCTTGCATTTTTCCGATATTTTGTGCAAACAACCCTTTATACCTAAGTAATCCAATACAGCCTGTATTGTTGCACCAAAGGCATATATATCTGTTTTAAAATCTGTGGGCATCATGCCGTACTGTTCAATAGGGGCATAACCGAAGGTGCCCATTTTTTCGGTATCTTGCCGTATTTCAGACCTGTAAATGCGGGCAATATCGTAATCAATCAACCATATGTGATTTGACGCATCAACAAGTATATTGTCGGGCTTAATATCTCTGTGGATAATATTTTGACTGTGTAGGACTGCTAATGCATCTGTCAATTGTAGCATAATGGAGCGTATTTCTTTTTTTGTGAACTTACGACCTTCCTCCATAAGTGTTGATAAGGACTTGCCTTCAATATATTCCTCAACAACAACTGTTTTATCGCCAAATTCCACAGAGAAAATCTTTGGTATGTTGGGGCTTGAAATTTTTTGAAGGTTTTTGTAAATTTCACGCTTGTCCCCTTCTATTTCCCTTTTGAGATATTTTTTGCCGTTATCTGTACAGAGAACAATTTTCTGCCTGTCATTTTGTTTTAAAATCTCACATTCTTTCAATCAAATCCCTCCTTGCAAAATGTTACAATTTGTATTATCATAATTATATTAAATTTAAGGAGTGTTTGTCAATGGCTTCAATTACGGAAGAACTGTTAACCGAATTAAAAAACGCCTCTGATTTACAAAGCTTTTTTAAAAAGCACGAAAATGACTTTATCGAAAAGAGCCTTGATGTTTATTTAAACGAGTTTTTAGCCGCAAAAGGGATAAGCATTTCGGACATTATAAAATCATCCGGTGCAGGGGAATATGCTTACAAAATATTTAAAGGGGAAAGAAAGCCCTCGAGAGATATTCTCATATCAATAGCATTCGGTATGGGGCTTTCTTTGCAGGAAACACAACTTATGCTACGCATTGCAAAATTTGCTGTTTTAGACCCCAGGGATAAACGTGACGGAGTTATAATATATGCATTAACCCACAATATGACAGTATTTGAGGCTGACGATGTTTTAGACGAAAACAATTTCACCACAATTAACAGTTAACTTAAGAAGGGGTTGGATTTAATAAAACTTTCCTTATCTAAGTGCATTTCTTAATGCTCAACTTTTTTTATAATAATGGGGTCAGGCTTGTCACCTGACCCCATTATTACAGAACGGTTTTTCTTCGTATAAATACACTTTTAATTTTTCAAACTCTGCAAAGGTGCCGGAATTCTGCCGCCACGGGCAATAAATTCACTGCAGGACTTATTGTTAACACTCATAACGGGACCTGAACCTAAAAGTCCTCCGAATTCAACCACATCCCCAACCTTCTTACCCTTGGCAGGGATAACTCTTACGGCTGTTGTTTTACTGTTAACCATACCGATTGCGGCTTCATCTGCAATAATACCGGAAATTGTTTCTGCCGTTGTGTCCCCCGGCACTGCAATCATATCAAGACCTACAGAACACACACAAGTCATTGCTTCAAGTTTTTCAAGAGTTAAGCACCCTGACTTTACAGCGGAAATCATACCTGCATCTTCGCTTACGGGAATAAATGCACCCGACAAACCGCCAACGTAACTGGATGCCATAACACCGCCCTTTTTAACGGCATCGTTAAGCAGAGCAAGTGCGGCAGTAGTGCCGTGTGTACCGCACTGTTCCAAGCCCATTTCCTCAAGAATGTATGCAACAGAGTCACCTACCGCAGGGGTGGGAGCCAATGAAAGGTCCACAATACCGAAGGGGACATTCAATCTCTTTGATGCTTCTACAGCCACCATCTGACCCATTCTTGTTATTTTGAAGGCCGTTTTTTTCACAGTGTCAGCCACAACGCCGAAGGGCTGACCCTTTACCTTTTCCAAAGCACATTTTACAACGCCGGGACCTGATACGCCCACATTGATTACACATTCCCCTTCACCTGTGCCGTGGAAAGCACCTGCCATAAAGGGATTATCTTCAACTGCATTTGCAAACACAACAAGCTTTGCACAAGCCATATCATCCAATTCTGAGGCTTTTTTTATAACCTGACCCATCTGTCTTACAGCATCCATATTGATGCCTGCTTTTGTGCTTGCCACATTAACAGATGAACACATTTTACTTGTTTCTGCCAAGGCTTCGGGAATAGAGTCCACAAACAAGCGGTCAGAATCAGTATAGCCCTTTGCCACCAGTGCGGAGTAGCCGCCTATAAAGTTTACGCCTGTAGTTTCTGCCGCACGGTCAAGTGCCTTTGCAAACTCCACATAATGACCACAGCTTGATGCCACATGTGATATGGGAGTTACGGAAATACGCTTATTAATAATGGGAATACCGAATTCCTTTTCAATATCCACACCTGTTTTTACAAGATTTTCTGCGTATTTTGTTATTTTATCATACACTTTCACCGTTGCTTTTTTGTAGTCCTCACAGGCACAATCCAAAAGTGATATACCCATGGTGATGGTGCGGACATCAAGATGCTCGGCATTTATCATGTTCAGTGTTTCATAAATTTCAAGATTATTTATCATAGGGGTACCTCTTATATTCTGTGCATAGATTCAAAGGTCTGCTTTCTCTGAATGGTAATCTGTACGCCGATTTCCTCACCGAGAGAAGTAAGCTCCTGACGTAATAAGTCAAAGTCTACATTACATTCCTTTGTGTCCACCATGGCTGTCATAACGAAAATATCTTCCATAATTGTCTGGGATATATCGATAATATTTACATCTCTTTCGTATAAAACGGTACTTACCTTAGAAATAATACCTTTTTTGTCCTTGCCTATTACTGCAACAACTGCTTTCATAACTTCAATCCTTTCTAACGCTGCTTCATAGCTTCATAAATCATTAATGCACCTGCTACGGAAGCATTAAGACTGTTAACATTTCCCTTCATTGGTATGCTCACCAAAAAGTCACATTTTGAGGCGGTAAGTCTGCTTATTCCCTTATCCTCGCCGCCTATAACAAGTGCAACTGCACCTTTGAAGTCCGCTTCGTAAATGCTTCTGTCACCTTTGGCATCAGCACCTGTAACCCACACGCCCTGTTCCTTTAAATAATCAATGGTCTGAGCTATATTAGAAACCCTTGCCACGGGGGTAAAACTTGCCGCACCTGCGGAGGCCTTAACGGCAGAAGCGGTTAAGGTTACACCGTCGTGCTTTGAAATAATCAAGCCGTGAACACCGGCACAGTTGGCTGTACGTATAATTGAGCCTAAGTTGTGGGGGTCCTCCAAGTGATCCAGAATTACGATAAATGGAGCTTCACCCTTTTCTTTGGCAATGTTTAAAATATCGTCAACCGTTTTGTATTCATAAGGCGGTATTCGTGCAATAACGCCCTGATGCACACCTGTTTCACTCATGGAATCAAGTTTTTTATTATCCACTTCAACTACCTGTATTCCCTTATCCCTTGCCATTGCGATAATCTGCGTAAGGCTTCCTTTGTTTTCGCCACGCTTAACGTATATCTTATCTATCTGCCGTCCGCTTCTTATAGCCGCAGACACGGCATTTCTTCCTTCAATTACATCTTCATACATCAACTAACCCTGCCTTTCGTCTTAATGTATTCACAAAATCCGTTTATTACACAAGATAGAATGGCTAACAGTATTGCCATAAGTATATTGTCATTTGTGAACACACCGAAAAGTCCTAAGAATGATACAAAGTATACTAAAACTGCAACTATGCCCAGGATAATAACACCTATCAAACCGCTTTTTCCCTTTTCTAAATTTCCGTTCCATGCACATCTTCTTATTGCTTCAAAAATTGCATAGTAAACAAAGAACATCATGGCAGTTCCCACGCTTCCTGCACTTAGGGCAATAAGGCACAAAAGTGCACCGATAAAGCCAAAAAGCATACATTCATATGCGGTATTTTTCTGACTATGTGGTTTAATACAACCGCCTGCAAAAAGTGACACCACCAAACAGGGAACAAATGCCACAAACAGGTTTAATAAAAGTGTTGCGATTGTGGGTATATTGAAATAAATCCCCGTAAAGAGCATATACAACATAACGAGAACTTCACAAAGCCCAACGCCCACTGCAATAAAAGATGAACAAGTCATATTGGACCTTATTGTTCTTACGAAGGAAATAACATTGCCAACGGAAGTAATATCCTTATTTTCGGTAACTACATCCCCATCTTCACCGAAAGTAACAGATGAATAAATAGAAACACCGCCATCGGACATTTCGTCACCGGCAACCGCAACAGTTTTTGAGTTTGCCCCAAGAACACGGACCAGTTTTTCTCTGTCTTCCTTGGAAGCTGAGGAAAATACACTGTATTTATCGCACGCTGACAAAAGTTCTCTGTCAGTAGCATCGCTAAGCTCTCTGAAGCTTATACATTCATCTTCGCTTTTTATAATGCCCGCCTGTCTTGCCAGTGTTGCGGCAGTTATGGTAAGGTCACCCGTCACCATAATAGGCTTTACATGGACCTTTTTTAATTTTGACACAGTTTCCCTTGCCTTTGATACAACCATTTCCCTGTATCCCATAAGACCTACGAAAATCAAATCCTTAATCTCACTTTCAATATCATCAGGCAATTGGGTAAGGTCCTTATATGCAACAGCACGCACCTTAAGACCTTTTTCAGCCATTGAAGATGATGCATGTTCAATACGGTGCAATACTTCACCGTTCATATCCATTGTATTTTCACCGTCTGTCAATTTAGTGCAAAGGGTGGGAACTACCTCAATAGACCCTTTTACAATAAGTCTGTAGCCATCGTCCCACTTGACAATAACAGCCATAAGTTTTCTTGCCTCGTCAAAGGGCACATAATGGATTTTAGGATTGTCCTCAATAAGCTTTTTAACATCGCGACCTTTATTTATAAGATAATCGGCAGTTGCCGTATCTATACTGTTGCCTTTTACAACGCCTGATGAAAATTCACAGTCACTGCATATAACAGCCATATCCAATGCTTCAATATTTGGTATAAGGGTTTCCTCAAGGTCCATCTTTTCGTCTGTGAGCATACCGCCCTTGTCAAAAAGGAAATACTCAACTTCGCCCAAGGAGGAAAGGATATTTTCATCGGTAACTTTTACATTTTCTTTGCGTAGCTTATTTGAGGCATACTTCATTGCAAGATGCCTTACAAAAGAAACTGCCGCAGGGATTAGACACAAGGATATTGTACAAGCAGTTATCATAGCCCGTTTAACGTCTTTAGTTTTCAAAGATACAAAAATTATAACTGCTATGGCACAAAGCATAGATACCAACAAAAGAAGCTTTTCACTGTAGTCATTTTTTGCAAACTTGTTATGCATATCAAGCTTATGTGCTTCCTTTGATGCAGTTTTTGCAAGCAAAGTGTCCTTTCCTGTTGCAATTACTGTTGCTCTGGCACTGCCTCGTGCAATGCTTGTGCCGCAATAAAGTATGTTATCACATTCAAAGCCTTCGGCTTCGTAATCCATTTTTTCGCTTTTCTTTTCTACAGGCACACTTCTGTTCCGAAGAAAAGATTCGTCAGCCTTTAAGTTTTCGCACCAAAGAACACGAAGGTCACAGGGCACAAAGTCCCCTTCTTCAAGTACAACCACATCGCCACGGACCAAAAGAGTGGGGTCACTTTCCATAAGATTTCCGTCACGGATAATCTTTACATTTTCACGCCTTTTTCTGTCAAAAACCTCTGCAATTTTTCTTTCCCTATTATCACGCAAAAAGCCGCTTACCATATTAGATAGGGCAACGGCAAAAAACAGAATCCACGCACCCATGCCACTTTTAAAGTCGCACAGTAAAGTGATAATTCCCATAGCAATAAATGCTAACGTATATAAATTTTTAAATTGCATCAAAACGACTGTTAATGCTCTCTTGCTATAGGTTTTCTCAGGATTGTTTCTGCCTAAATCCAACAACCTGTCATGTGCAGTGAAGGAGGTTAATCCTTCACTGACACTTGTAGCAAGTTCAATTTCAATTTCACGTTCAGTCATAACGGAGTAATTCATTTCTTATCCTCCTTATCGACTTAAATTATTCACCAAGGTGAAACTTTTCGTGAATAGCTCTTACAGCCTTTTCTGCATATTCCTGTTCAATAAGAACACTGATTTTGATTTCACTTGTAGAAATCATCTGTATGTTGATGTCCGCATTGTAAAGTGCCTCAAACATTGTAGCGGCAACACCGGGGTTAGAAACCATACCTGCACCTACAATAGATACCTTGGAAACATTGTCATAGTGAACAATGCTTTCAGCACCGATAATCCCGTTATTTTCCTCCAATACCTTCAATGCACCGTCAAGAGCATCTGCATCTACGGTAAAGCTGATATCCTTGCTTCCGTCACGGCCGATAGACTGAAGAATAATATCAACGCTTATCTTATTCTTTGCAAGAAGGCTGAACACCTGGAATGCCTTACCGGGAGTATCCTTCAATCCGCAAAGTGAAATTCTAGCAACATTATTATCACGTGCAACACCACGTACCAACATCTTTTCCATATTTGTTTCCTCCTTAACTATTGTGCCGGGCTCTTTTACAAGGCTCGAAAGTACTTCAAGATTTACATTAAACTTCTTAGCAAGCTCAACTGAACGGTTATGCAGAACATTTGCACCCAAAGAAGCAAGCTCAAGCATTTCATCATAGCTTATTGTATCAAGCTTTTTCGCATCCTTTACGATTCTGGGGTCACAGGTAAATACGCCTGTAACATCGGTATAAATCTGACAAAGGTCAGCACCCAATGCCGCCGCAATTGCAACAGCACTTGTGTCAGAGCCGCCTCTGCCCAATGTTGTGATATCGTCATATTTGTTTATGCCCTGGAAACCTGCCACAATAACAATATTTCTCTGGTCAAGTTCACGGCGAATTCTTTCACCTGTAACTCGTCTTACTCTTGCCTTTGAGTAACTGCTGTCAGTAATCATGCCTGCCTGCCAGCCTGTAAGGGAAATAGCAGGTCTGCCAAGTTTCTGTATTGCCATGGCAAGAAGGCTCATTGAAATCTGTTCACCGGCAGAAAGGAGGGAGTCCATCTCTCTCTTTGATGCACGATCATTAATTTCTTTAGCCTTTTCAATCAAATCATCTGTTGTATCACCCTGAGCACTTACTACAACAACAACGTCATTGCCGTTGTCATAAGTCTCAACTACACGTGAAGCAACATTGAAAATTCTCTCAGCGTTTGCAACGGAAGTTCCGCCGAACTTCTGAACTATAAGACTCATAATTTTCTCATTCCTTTACTTATATACTCTGATTTTTGATAATACATTGCCTATTTTATCTGCCTTTGCATCAAATTCCGCCTCAGAAATGTTTTCTGTTACAAAAGCACCCTTAATGCCTTCAATAAACTGTACTTCGCCGAAAACAGCCTTTATATCATCCTCACTTGACGTTGTTCGTACAAGGAATTTATTTTCTTCCTGCATCATATCGAAGAAAGCATCCTTATCCTCATTTGTCCAGGAGAAGTTTTTGTCAAAGCTGAATTTATTTCTGACAACATCCATCAAATCACCTACTACCGCACTTGCAGTTGCTTCTTTACCTGCACCTCTGCCGTACATCATAACGTCATCGACCATGTCGCCCGTAACAAGGATTGCGTTAAATACATCTCCTGCAGAATATAAGGGACAGCTTTTGGGAATAACCATAGGACAAACCCTTACTTTCACCTTTTTATCTTCAATATTACTGTAACCTATAAGCTTTACGGCTGAGTCTAAAGCCTCTGCACATTTAACATCTTCTTCGGTTATATTTGTAATACCTTCACAGGGAATTTTTTCATCATCAATTTCACAGCCTGTTACAAGGGATGTGAGAATTGAGATTTTACGCATTGTGTCAAAGCCACAAACATCTGCCGTGGGGTCTTTTTCGGCATAGCCAAGCTTTTGTGCATCGGCAAGTGCCTTGTCAAAGGACTGATTTTCGCTAAACATCTTTGTTAAGATATAATTTGTAGTACCGTTTATAATACCGTATATCTTCTTTATATTATTTGCTCCAAGGCAATTTACCAAGGGTCGTATAATTGGAATACCGCCACCCACAGATGCTTCAAACATATATGAAACATTGTGCTTTTTAGCAAGACGGAAAAGCTCTGTACCCTTTTTTGAAACAAGCTCTTTATTACTTGTTACAACGCTTTTACCTGCCATAAGCATTTTCTTTGTAAATTCATACGCAAATGTTGCACCGCCCATAGTTTCAGCAACTAATTTTACTTCGGGGTCATTTGCAATAATGTCAGCATCCTTTACAAAAAGGTGCTTTTGGGGGTGATTGTCAAAGTCGCGTATATCTAAAATGTAGGCAACTTCTAACTTTTCACCAATCTTTTTTGTAATAGTCTCGGCATTTTTAGTAACGATATCATAAACACCGCTACCCACAACGCCGTAGCCCATTATTGCCATTTTTGTCATTGGTTATCCTCCTCAAACAAGGCTTATGCCATAAAATGCATTTTACTGTTTTGCCAGAATTTTCACACTTCTGACGCCTGCAATTTTGTTAATCTCGGTTATAAGCCTGTCAACGCTTGTTTTCATCAAATCGGTTTTCAAGGTAAAGTGAACATTTGCAACACCATCTGTAGGTACACTTTGATTAATTGTAAGAACAGAACAGTTTGCCGCGGATATGACTTTCAGCATTTCCGATAAAATACCCTTTAAATCAACAACAACTGCCATTATTGTAAGAACACCCTGCATCTGATTAAAGTCAAATACATGGTCCTTATACTTATAATATGCACTTCTGCTGATGCCTGTTTTTTCCACCGCTTCGTTAACGGTTTTAACCTCCTCTGACTCTAAAAGCCTTTTGGAAGTCAACACCTTTAAAAATACTTCGGGCAAAACTTTGGTATCTACCAGAATAAATTCCCTTCCTTGGTCCAAAACTGTCCACCTCCCAAACACATTTGTTTTTACTATATTAACCTATATTTATTGATTTGTCAACAACAAATATACATAAAGCAAAATATTTTTTCACTTTATATGCTTTTTTCGATATAGCGAAAAAAGCGTCCACAGCACAAGCCATGAACGCTTCTGTTTTCAATTTTATTCAGCGATTGTTGCTTCTGTAACGTCAGTAGGAATTTCTTCAATTTCAACTGCTTCATTTGAATTACAAGCTACGAGTGCTGCTACAGCAAGGATGATAGCTACACCAAGTGTTAAAAATATCTTCATAGTTACAACTCCCTTCAAAGTAAAAATCAACCTTATGCATTATAATAAATTCTTATAAGACTTGTCAATACTTTTAAAACAGATTTTTAAACTTTATGTAAATTATACTTAAAAACCAAAAAACTCTTTACTATCTTTGTTAAATATGTTATAATAGGGTCACGAATGTTAAGGAGGATATGATAATGGCAAAAACGGTAAAGGCAAAAGATTGCCTCACATATAAGGATAAGCCTCTTATGCGCTCAGGGAACAAAATTTATTACGGCAACCCATCGGACCGCTACATTATTTTGTTCACCATTGAGTCTGTAAAGCAAGTGGAAGATTTGTCTGTTGCTGATAAGGTAACTATTGAACTTATGACAAATTCCGGTAAGGAAAAGGAAAAGGTTTATAAAAAAGCTGTCAGAAGCGGTCTTTTCGAAGCATTGGACATTGCTGAATTCTGGCTTAGTGACGCATTGGCAAATGGTTAAAAAAGTCGGGATAAAATCCCGACTTTTCTCTTATGCAGGTGATTTTATGAAAAAAAAGTTTTTTGTACTGTTTTCGACTGTATTTATATCCTTACTTTTTTTGGGAATGTGGGTTTCTGCAGAAGGTTATATTTTCACATCAAAGGAAATTTTCCATGTACCCTATTCCTCGTCAATTAAAGTTGTAAATGCTGATCACGGTGTTTATACAGCAGACAGTTTGGAGGAAATTGAATATCTTATTAATGCCGGCATTATAGATACATATGAAGAAGAAGGCTACTGTACCCTTTTCGACTATGAATTGTCGGACCCTTATTATGATAATCAGAAGGCTTACCTTTCCCGGATTTTTACCCAGTTTGCATGGAACAGAAATGTTTTCGGAAAAGATGTAAAAATTGCAATTATTGATTCGGGGCTTTATGAGGCAGCATCTGACTTTAATACAAAAAATATCATCCGTGCATATGACTACACATCTACTTCTGAAAACTCAGGTGTTTATTACTGTATGGACGAAAACGGTCACGGCAGTATGGTTGCAGGCATTATCGCCGCAGGACACAACACCCGTGGCATTGCGGGGATTGCACCAAATTCTTCACTTTATATTTTCAAGTGCTTTGACAAAGACAGACGCACAAAAAACAGCTATCTTATTGACGCTGTTTACAGGGCAGTTGACGAATATGATGTTGATATAATAAATATGAGCTTTGGCGGAACAAATTCCACAGTTTTTAAAGAAGCAATAGACTATGCTGAAAGTAAAGGCGTTTTACTTGTAGCCGCCGCAGGAAATGACGGGAACCTTAGTTCAAATGTATACTACCCTGCATCATATGACAACGTGATTTCTGTGGGCAGTTTAGGTGAAGACGGTCACAGGGCAAGCCATTCACAGCGTAATGACTATGTAAATGTATTAGCCCCGGGTGAAAAAATTTATTCCGTAACAATCGGCGGATATGAATCGGGGAACGGTACAAGCTTTGCAACACCTATTGTATCGGCTTCTGCGGCGTTGGCGTTAAGTTTAAACCCCAATTTGACAAATAAAGATTTGCAAAGTATGATTTATCAGACTGCAGATGAAATGGAGGACAGATATTCAGGTTTCGGTTCACTTAATATACAGGCACTTTTAACGTATGTGAAAGCCACAGACTCGGAGGATTTAATCTATTCATCAAACGGAAGTACGGTATATTTTTCTTATATCCCTCCACAAGGCTACAGAGGATATTTCACAACATATAACGATAAAATGTTGTCAAGTGTATTTACAGTTGATGAAGGCGTATTTATCAAGGGCGATACAAAATATTTAAATTCATTCAAACTTTTAGTCTGGGACAAAAATACACTGTCCCCCTATAAAAACACAATAACCAAAACAGAATATTAAAGGAGAAGTTATGGAACGCAGTTTAATTTTTTTCATTATTATAGTAGCCCTTTGCTACTTTGAAACACTTCTTTCAAACCGTGACAACAAATACTTAGGTTGGATTTTGCCCATTCTTACATTTGTTTTCACAGTTGTCATGGGAATAATGTGGGCAGATTCATTTTCAATTGCAAAATTTATTACAACACTTATTTTCACAAACATCCCCACCTACATATTAATTATTCTTTACCGTGTGGGAAGGGGTCGTCACTACAAAAATTCAATAAAGTAATCTAAAAAACTAAAGGTTGGGCATCGCCCAACCTTTAGTTTTTTGATCAATGGTTATTCACAAGTAACTTCACCCAAGCCTGTAACAAATGCCTTGACCTTGGCACTGTCCCCCACATTGTCAAATACTATTGTTTTGTAAAGTCCCTTTGCAATGCGTGTGGCTTCTGTTGTAACAGTGCCTTCTTCTTCCATTATGAGAACAAGGTCCACATATTCTTTATCTGTGTTAAGCACAGTTATTTCCGCCTTGCCATCCTTCTTTTCAAAGTTAATTACAATAGGACCTTGGGGGATAAATACCGCATCTGCCAGAACTGCATCACAAAAATCATTACTTTGTCCGTTAGCATTTACAGTGATTGTCATTTCCTTTGCATCGGAAACATCAATTGCCACGCTCTCACTTCCGCTACGCATGCTCACATCAGCCTTTTTATACACAACTTCGCCATCAAGAGAAATTGTCACAGTAGAAGACGCCTGGAACATATTTCTGTCAAATCTTCCGCCCATGCTTCTGAAGTCAAAATCGTTCTTTCCTATTACTGCATTGAAAACGTGGTTTGTCATGTCGGACACATCATACGTAACACTACCGTTTTTAAGCGTTATGCCCTTTTCGTATTTAACAGCGGGTGCCCAGTAATCATTACCACGCATGTTAATCAAATTACCGTTAAAATCGCTGTCCTTTGCAATTTGGGCAGTTTTATCTTTCCACTCCATGTCGGAAAGGTACTTATTGTCAGGTGCAAAGTAAATCCTGTAATCACCTATAATGGCTTTTTTATCGTCCTGATTGACCACGCCTGTATCGGATGTAACTTTAACCGAGGTGTTTGTTCTGTAAACATAACGGTAAAATCCCGGAGTAAATGCCTTATACCTTTCGTTATCAATATCAACAGTGTGCACACCCGAAAAATCTACATCATAATCTTCATTAGTAGCAATATAAAAGCTATAGCCGTATTCGTTATCGGTAAGCTTATATTCGTAATTGTCACTAACGCCTGCAATATAACCACCTATTCTGAAATATGCCTTATCTTCCTTCTTTATATCTTCATCATGGTCGGCATCATATATGGCATAGGGGGAATAATTATGTACCTGCACCTGCAATGGTGTGTCACAGGCAGATGTAAAGAGAATGTTTTTATCACCCTTCGTTAAAACTAAGGTATATGCAATACGGTTTCCGTTTTCCTGAGGGATTGCATAATTATCTGTTAATTCATCTACCGAGGCTAGGTAAACATTTAATTCTGCCACATTTCTTCTGTCGGGGTAAACACTGTGTTTACTTCCCAGCCATTTTACATTATCATAGTCACCTACGCCACGGAAACCAACAAATGTGGGCTTTTCAGCATTGTCGCTGAATACAGACTGCATTGAAACTGACAAGTTGCCGCCTTCTGTCATGTAGTAGGCTATATTAAGCCATCCTTCCGTAACGGTGCTTGAAAGTTCGATGTAAAGCACATCGTTTTCAACCTTCATGCTCTTATGTATCCAGTCCTCCATGCTGTACTGTCCGTTTTCCATTTCCGAAATAGTTTCTTCACGAAGAACGGTGGGATACATGGCTTCCTCTAATCTTTCACCTTTTTCATCGGAAATACTTAAAATTTTCCCCTCAAAGTCAACTTCAGCCTTAACATTTTTAGAAGTCCATGTAACACTGCTTTCACCAACTACAGGTGTAACTTTATTTTGCTCTGTAACCTTTTTAGGTTCAGCCTTTGGAAGAAGGGCATCACCCATCAGACAGCATTTCATCTCATATGCTTCAGGGTGCGGTTCACGTGTTGACGTAAATAATCCTGTTAAGCACTTGTAGTAGCTGTTGGGTTCATCGCCAAAGTCACCGCCGTATGCCAAAAACTCATAGGACTTATCTTCATTAACAGTGACATTATCAAAAGAAACAGAAGAAATACAGCTGTCCTCCCCACTCTTTTCAATAAATTCATCAATGGTAAGGATTTTATCGTAAATCTTCACATATTCAATGGCAACAGCACCGTTGCCTTCCCCTACCGTATAACCGCCCTTTAACTGAACATTACATTCCATGTTTGCCTTAAAGCTTCTGGAGGTAAAAAGCTGCATTTCACCGTCTGCGTACACTGCCGCAACCATGCCTTCGCCGCCGTCTGCATCAATGCTTTTACCGCCTGCCGTAAGGCGTATTCTGTAGTCTATTGTTTCAAGCCTTATACTCTTATCATCAGTTTCAAAAATTACTCTGTCACGGTTTGCGTTTGAAATATATGAAAGGACAGTGAATTCATCCATGGGCTTTACTTCTCTTTTATATGTACCCTTGCCTAACATATCAACGCCTTTATAGTTAGTTATTTCTCCGTCAATCTGCACATTTTCACCTGTAACATCATCTTTCACTGTGAACACATATGCGTTTTTTGTGTAGTAAAGCTCTTTATCGGCAAATTCGTCAACAAAACCGCCTACGTTGCCCTCTCCTAATGTTTTCACCCAATCCTTCATACCACCTGTGTTTCCGAACACTTTAAAATCAGGTGCAAAGTTAACTTCCTGTGCCACAGGGCGTTTGTCCAGGGATTTCACTTCTTCAATAAGCTGTTCACTGTTGCCGTCGCCGCTTCCCACTGACCACATAATAACGGATTTATAAGAATGATTTTCAATCATTTGTTTTATTCGCTTTTTTGCAGTTTCCATATCACGGTCTGCATAGGAAAGATTTACGTTTGCCTCATCAATTACATAAAGCCCTAATTTCTCTGCTTTTTGATAAAAGTATAGGGGTGCACAGCTTGTCCATACGGCATTGAAACCGTATTCCATTATAAGCTGTAAATCCTTATCTATCTGTTCATTTGTTATTACATTACCCGTCATAGGATGTGTGGGCGTGTACTTAACACCTTTTAAAACAACCTCTTTACCGTCAATAATAAGGCAGTTTTCCTTTATCGTAACATCAACATTTGCTCTTCTTTGTGAAATTGAGTTTGTTACGGTAACACTGCCCATAATGCCTGAAAGAGCAAAATCGTCTGTCTTGTTTATACCACTCTTATTCCTTTTAACAACACAGACAATTGTGTTTTTTTTAAAGTTTGACGGCATACTGAATAGCACCGCACCCATGGCACCGTTCTTGCTCTCCCCGGCTTTTTTGCCGTCAACGTAAACTGTCAATTCGTCAGCTACGTTCTCAAATTTCAGCATAAAGCTTTCGCCCACAACGTGCGGAAGTTCTATCTTATAAACCCCTGCACTTCTGACACCGTCGTCCTCTGCCATACCCCATTGGCCTGCAGTTTCATAATAATAGCCCGGGGTTCCGTAGCCCTGAAGTTCCATTGCACCGGGCACCTGTATTTTATCCTCAAAAACAATCTTTGTTACGTCCTCAGGCACGTCATTAGCATCTGCGTAGTACTTAAAGTCCCACTGCCCGTCAAGCACAAGGTCATAAGGCTGTTGTGCATGCACTATGGGCATAACGCAAAGGATCATCACCAATGCCACAACCAAACTCAAAGCTTTTTTCATTTTGTCTCTCCCTTTCAAGCTTATTATTTATTCAGATAATACTTTATCAATTCTTTTGCAATAGGAGCACAGCTACTGCCTGTTTTACCTGTGTATTCCTGCATAACACAAATTGCAATAGAAGGGTCCTCAACAGGAGCATAGCAAACAAACCACGCATGCTCCTTGCCTTCCTTTTCGTTTTCCGCAGTGCCTGTCTTGCCTGCAACGGTTACAGAGTCTATCTTGCAGCTTTTGCCTGTACCTGTATTTACACATTCAATCATATAACTTTCAATTTCATCTGCAATCTGTTTTGACACCGCTGTTTTCCACACAGCACTTTTATGCTCGTAAGATTTAGTGTTTCCGCTGTTATATGCCGCCTTTTCAACAATATAAGGCTCCATTATAATACCGTCATTGGCAATAGCTGATGCAACAAGAGCCATATTAAGTGGCGTTACAAGAAGTTTTCCCTGACCTATACCGCAGGCTGCAATGTCCGTGTCACTCATTTTTTCGGGATAGCTGAATAATGATTTGGAAGTAGCAGTGTCAAAAGGTATTTTTTCACCTATGCCAAATCTTGATGCCATCTTTTTCAGATTATTCTCACCAACCATTAAACCATACTTTGCAAACATTACGTTACTTGACTTTGCAAAGCCTGTTTTTGTGTCAATAAGACCGTATTTGTTAGAATCGTAGTTTTTAAATTCGTAACCGTCTATAACAAGGCTTCCTGTGTCCTCAACATCTTCTGCACAGCCTTTTTCCAGTGCCGCCGCCGCAGTAATTATCTTAAATGTTGAACCCGGTGCATACAAGCCTTGTGCGGCACGACCCAAAAAGGGAGCATTCTCATCCGTTGAAAGCTTACCAAAGTTTGCCTCTAAGCTTTCGGGGTTTGTATCAAAGGACGGATTTGAATACATACACAGCACAGCACCTGTTTTGGGGTTCAATGCAACCACAGCACCGTTTTGTTTTTTCATAAGCTGTTCAGCCTTGGCTGTCAGGTCATTATTCAATGTAAGATACAAATCAGCACCCTTTTCCATTTGGGTTGAACCCGACAAGATATTTGAAAAGCTGTCAATGGCATTTGCCGTTACCATCTGTTCGTTGAAGGAGCTTTCCAAACCTGTTCTTCCGTACTGAACCATATTATAGCCTATAATATGGGCATACCTTTCACCATAGGGATAAACACGACTTTGCCCGTTCTCGTCTATCCTGCTGTAAGCAAGTATAACACCGTTATTGTCGTATATGCTTCCACGAAGGACGCTTTCCTCTCTCGCCCTTATACGCTTGTTGTATCCGCTTTCAATCACGCTTTCCGCTTCAAACAGTGTGAAATATGTCAGATACACCGCCAAGGAAAGAAACATAACACACATACAAACCATAAGCCATATAATTTTTTTATTATATTTCATCTTCGATTTCCCTCCTTCTTGCGGAAATTCCCTGCAAAATTCCCAGTGACAGGAAGGTTACCACCATGGATGAACCTCCGTAGCTTATGAAGGGAAGTGTAATACCTGTTAGAGGAATAAGCTTTATTACACCGCCTATAATAACAAAGGTCTGTACACCAAGCATAACTCCTATTCCCATGGCAACAGCCTTATTAAATTCATTGCTTGTTGAAAGGGATATTTTAAAAGCTCTGTACACTAAAACGAAATAGAGCATAATAACTGCCATGCCGCCTAAAATGCCCATTTCTTCACAAATTGCGGAAAATATAAAATCGCTGTGTACTTCAGGTATATAATATGGGCTTCCCAGACCTATTCCCTGACCTGAGAAACCGCCTTCACCTATTGCAAAAAGTGACTGTGTTATCTGGTAGCCTTTATTTGATGCATCACTGAAGGGATGGAGCCATGTTTCAATTCTTACCTTTATATGGCTCATAAACGTTACACCTATAACACACATCAAAAGTGCCACCACAAAGTTTAAAGCAATAATTCTTTTTTCCCCGCCGTACACTGCCACAAACGCCATATATATTGCGAAGAATACCACCGCTGTACCCCAGTCACGCTGAAGCACAAGGAAAAACAAGAACAAATATGCAACAAGTGTAGCCGCATAATTCCTGCCACGCTTAGTGTTATAAAGGGTTTTTAACGCCCACTGACCTTCCTTTGGTTCCTTATATTCGTTTGTGTAGACGCCTGCCAGAGTAAGAACGAACAGTATTTTTATCAGTTCACTTGGCTGGAAAGAAAGTCCGCCCAATCTCATCCAGCTTTTTGCACCGTGGCTTGAATAACCGAAAAGTGCAGTCATACAGAATAGCCCTATACCTGAAATAACATAAAGCTTGTTCAATTTATTCCAATGCTTTACCTTTTTGTATATGACGCTCACAATAAGAAACAGTGCAGTACCTACGGAAAACCATATAACCTGTTTTTTACCGTGACCTGTTCCCAATCTTAAAAGCATAATAACACCGATAACCCCAAGCATTGAGGTTATCATAAAAATGTAGTTGTCACCTAAGGGGAAAATTGCCAAAAGTCCGTATACAACCGCCATCGTCAGGCACATTCCGCCTAAAAGTATAAGCGTTTCAGGCTCTAAATACCCTTTGTTCATGGTGACAAGTATACCGCCTAAAAGTGTGACAAGCAATATGTAAACCAAGGGTCTTACAGTAATTGTGTTGTTCCTCATATTTTCAGAACCTTTCCTAAAGTTTTAGTTCTCGGGTTTAACATATAAAAACATCAGCGAGCCAATGGATATCTTGTCCCCGTCAATAAGTTCAACCACTTCATCGCTCACAGCTTCACCGTTTAACAGTGTACCGTTTGCACTGTCTAAATCTTCGATAAAGAAGGTTCCTTCAGCCTGATAAATACGGCAATGCTTACTGCTCAGTGCCGTATCATCGATACAAATATTACAGCTTTTGCTTCTGCCTATAGTATTGTCCTTTTCAAGCTCATAAGTTTCTTCCACCGCAAAATTCAGCTTCTTTCTCAAATTCATCAGCTTAAGATAACCTGTATCGGGCAATATGTTTTTCTTCTTACCCATAGTACGGATGTCAAGGTATATCATTCTTATTATAGCGTATATAAACAGATACACTATAATAACAAAAAGATAAGTAAGTAATTTCGGTAATATCTGACTCATAACAGCACCTTCACTCTTTTAAAATATACATACAAAACCACAATTTTATTATATCACTCCTCCCATTATTATGCAATAAAAAAATAGGGGCTGTTCTTTCAAAACAACCTCTATTTTTTCTAATTATTCTTTATTCATTCCCGCATTATAAAGTTCTTTATAAAAACCGTTTTTCGCCATAAGCTCACTGTGACTTCCTTGTTCCACAATCTGTCCGTCACGCATAACAAGTATTACATCAGCTTCACGGATAGTGGAAAGGCGGTGTGCAACAATAAAACTTGTACGTCCTTCCATAAGGGACTGAAAGGCTTTTTGTATACGCATTTCAGTTCGTGTATCAATACTGCTTGTGGCTTCGTCCAGAATAAGCATAGGCGGATCCACCAGCATAATACGTGCAATACACAAAAGTTGTTTCTGACCTTGAGAAAGACTAACTCCGCTGTCGCCTATTATTGTTTCATATCCATTGGGAAGGCGTTTGATAAAGCTGTGGGCATGTGCCTTTTTTGCCGCTTCCACTATTTCTTCATCTGTGGCGTCAGGTTTTACAAAGGAAATATTTTCTTTCACAGTGCCGTTTTTTATCCAGCTTTCCTGCAATACCATACCGTAGCCTTCTCTTAAAACGCTTCTTGGCATGTCATTAATATTTATACCCTCAAGCTTAATTTCACCATTGTCTATGTCGTAAAAACGCATAAGAAGGTTTATAAGTGTTGTCTTACCTGAACCTGTAGGTCCTACAATTGCAACCCTTTGACCTTTTTTAACATTAAGGCTTAAGTTTTCGATAAGTTTTCTTTCCTTGTCATATGAAAAACTTACATTTTTCATTTCCACGTTGCCACGGTTTGTCAAATCAAGTGTTTTTGTACCTGTTTCATCTTCTTTCGGGGCTTCAATTATTTCAAGAACACGCCCTGCACATACAATTGCGTTCTGAAGTTCCGTTACAACGCCTGAAATTTCATTGAAGGGTTTTGTGTATTGGTTGGCATAGCTTAAAAAGCTGCTTAAAGCACCAACAGAAATACCGCCCGACATAGCAGAAATTGCACCCGTAAGACCTACCAAGGTGTAAACTAAGCTGTTTACAAACCTTGTTGCCGGGTTTGTGATAGATGAGTAAAATACCGCCTTAAGTGTTGCTTTATTTAACCTGTCGTTTATTTCGTCAAACTTTTTTGTAACTTCATCTTCCTTTCCGAATGCGGAAACAATGCTTTTACCTGCAATCATTTCATCAATATAGCTTGTTGTTTCTGCCTGTGTTTCGCTTCTTGTTTTAAACATTGTATATGTCTTTTTGGCGATAAAGAATGCCACAACAAAGCTAAGAGGTGTAACAAGTATTACAACCAATGTTATCTTCCAGTTTATATAAAGCATAAACAAAAGTGTACCTAAAATTGTCATAACAGATGAAAATGACTGACTAAGTCCTAAAAGCAAGCCCTCCGAAAACTGGTCAACGTCACTTATAACACGGTTCACAATATCGCCTGTCTGTCTTGTGTCCGCATAAGAAATGGGCATAGACTGTATTTTTTCAAAGGCTTCGTCACGCATACGCCTTACAACTGTGTATGCAACACGGTTATTTATAACATTCATAATCCACTGTGCGATTGCGGTAACCATTGTTGCAGTTACAATCACAAGAATGATATTTATAACATTTTCCATATAAACATTGTTTTTACCCACAATGTTGTCCACTGCCTGACCTATGGCGATTGGTATAAGAAGGGTAAGTGCGACGGTTACAAATGCAAAAATAAGTGATAGAGCAATATAACGCCTGCTTCCCTTAAGATATTTAAGGAGTTTTCCGATAACATTTTTGTTACTCATTATCATTACCCCTTTCGTACTGTGAATAGTAAATCTCTTCGTAAACATCCGACTTACTTAAAAGCTCCTTGTGGTTACCCATGGCAACACTTCGGCCTTCGTCCATTACGATTATCACATCGCAATTCATAACCGAGGAGGCACGCTGTGAAACTATAAACACAGTGATATTCTCAATTTGTGCTATACTCTGCCTTAAATTAAAGTCAGTCTTATAGTCAAGTGCCGAGGCACTGTCGTCTAAGATAAGTATTTCAGAATTTTTCACCAAGGCTCTTGCAATTGTAAGTCTTTGTTTTTGTCCACCTGAGAGGTTGCCACCGTTTTTGGAAATAAAGGCATCAAGTCCGCCCTTATTATTTACAACATCCTCGCACTGGGCTATTTTAACAGCCTTCATAATTTCTTCATCTGTAGCATCGCTTTTGCCGAAGGTTATATTGCTTCTGATTGTACCTTTAAACAGCTGTGCCCTCTGGGGTACTACAGAAACTTTTTTTGTAAGTTCATCTTTACTGTAGCTTTTTACGTTTTTGCCGTCAACAAAAACTTCACCTTCCGTTGCATCGTAAAACCTTGGAATCATATTCACAAGACTGCTCTTTCCGCTTCCCGTTACACCGATGATACCAACGCTTTGCCCTTTTTCAATTACAAAGTTTATATTGTCAAGGGCATTTTCACCGCCGCTATTATATTTAAGGCATACGTTTCTGAATTCAACCATGCCTTTGCCTGTTCCTTCCTCTGTGCCCTCTCTTTCCACATTTATGTCAAGGACATCCGAAATTCTGTTTCCGCAGGCAATTGCCTTTGTTATTGTAATGATAAGGTTTGCAAGTTTAACAAGCTCCACAAGTATCTGTGACATATAATTTACCAGTGCCACAATTTCACCCTGGGTTAAATGACCTCTGTTTACTTCAATTGCCCCTGTGTACAAAATGTACACAATTGATAAGTTTACCACGATATAGGTAAGGGGGTTCATAAGTGCAGATATTCTGCCTGCCTTAAGCTGAATTTGCATAAGGCTACTGTTTGTATCCTTAAACCTTTTTATTTCCTCTTTTTCCTTTACAAAAGCACGTATAACCCTTATACCGGTTATATTTTCCCTTGCAATTGACAAAACGGAATCGAGTTTATTCTGAACCTTTTTATATATGGGTGCACCGCCTAAAATAATTGCAAATACAATTATCGCCAAGAGGGGTATTGTCACCAAAAATATCATTGCGGACTTTACATCCACAAAAAATGCCATTATAGCCGCACCAAATACAATAAAGGGAGAACGCAAAAACAATCTTAAAACAAGGTTTACACCGTTTTGCAATTGGTTAATGTCAGAGGTTAATCTTGTTATTAAGGTTGCTTCACCTATATTGTCACTGTCTTTAAATGTAAGCTTCTGAATGTGGGCAAAAAGATTGCTCCTTAATTTTCCCGAAAAGCCAACTGCCGCCACAGCACAAAAATACTGTGCGGTAATGGAGCATACAAGACCTATAACACCTAAAGCAATCATCAGACCAATCATTTTGACAATCCACATCAAATCATGGCCGTTTACGCCCCTGTCTATAACAGATGCCATAACAAGAGGTACAAACAGTTCAAAAATCGCTTCAAGCATTTTGAACAAAGGACCTAACACACATTCCTTCTTATAATCTTTTAAATACCGTAATAGCTTTTTCATTGGCTTCTTCCTTTCAGAATATTATAACAACCAGGATAATTATATAATCAGACAAAGGTATAGTCAAGAAAGTATTGACATTTTTTTCTGACAGTGGTACAATCTTTCTTGGCAAAGTAGAAATCATAGCGTTAAGTGGGATAGGAACGGGAAGTTGTCTTATCCACGAAAAGCGTAAGCTTGCGATTATGGTTTCGCATTCCGTTGCTACAAAAATCATTATGTGCATCTTTTTTGTAGCATCATACTACGAAAGAGGTGTTTTTTAATGTCGAAAAAATTCACAACAAAAGAAATTTGCACAGTTGCAGCCTTTGTGGCACTGACGGTAGTTTTGTCAATGGTTTCAAACATACGCATTGGCAACTACATCGAAATCTCCTTTAAGTTTATTCCCGTATTTATTATGGGTGCACTTTTTGGTCCGCTGTTTTCAGGTATCACTTCACTTTTAGGTGATATTGTTACGGTAATGCTCTTTACAGGTGGCGGTGCACCGCTCATTTCACTTTTTGTAACTGAGTTCCTTTCAGGCTTTATATATGGTATGCTCTTTTACAAAAAGCATGAATTTTCTGCATCATATGTTGTAAGAACGGTTATCTGTGTTCTGTTACAGTTTGTCTTAAGCTTTATTGTAAATTCTTATATTCTTTACTATGTAGGTTATTTTTCATCATATCAGGCTGCACTTACTATCCGTTTCTGGGCAAGTTTTTCAAAGATATTTATGCAGGCAGCTGTTATTATTTTTGCTCCCTATTATCTTAAGGTATTTGAAAAATTAAAATAAGAAGTTTTTAAACGCCCACTGAAAAAGATAAAACTCTCTTTCAGAGGGCGTTTTTGATTATTATTTCAGTTTTCTTATTGCATTTTTAAAATCTGCCGTTGTGGCGGATTTTTTTATTTCCTTTAAAATTTTAATTTCCTCGGGGAAATTCCACATAATATACATCCATATTTCTTTTAACTTATTAAGAGTGAAC